>NZ_JH601052.1:26121-65231 GCF_000245715.1 Paenibacillus sp. Aloe-11
GGCGCCTGCCATATTCGGCAAGGCACTAAAGGAAGGTCGTGTGACTCCGTTAGAGGAAGCGAAATACAAATCATATGTGCTGGTATTCCTCGGTAAGCAGTATGCAGAGCTTGGCTGGGCGATGCAATACCATATTCACGCGCTGCGTAACAATAATACCGCTATGTTCCGCCATCTGGGACCGGATACCGGCTACGACTCCGTAAATGACGGCTCCTTTGCCCGCTCGCTGGCGGCATTGCTGGACGCGCAGGAGCTGGCAGGAGGATTGCCAAGAACCATTTTGTACTCGCTTAATCCGGTTGATTATCCAGTGCTGGCAAGTCTTGCGGGCTGCTTCCAATCCGGTGGCACCGTGGGCAAAATTCAGTTTGGGACTGCATGGTGGTTTAACGACCACATCGAAGGCATGCAGGAGCAGATGAAGCTGCTGGCCAACCAAGGGGTGCTGTCCCGTTTTATCGGGATGCTAACAGATTCTCGCAGCTTCCTGTCCTACACACGCCACGAATATTTCCGACGCATACTCTGCGATCTGATCGGAACGTGGGTTCAGGAAGGCAAGGCGCCTGAGGATTTGGAGCTGCTCGGAGCCATGGTACAAAATATTTGCTACAATAACGCCGAGCAATATTTTAATTTCCCCACCGTTGTTCATAGCAAGTGACACTTTTATGTCAAGGCAATAGCTTATGTATTCCATAAAAAAGATGCTCTTGCCAGGAAGCTGCTTCAAATGACCTGGTAAGAGCGGTTGACAACAGGATAGATATCAAACATTTATGTGAATAAAATCACAAATAAAGAGGAGTGTGCAGGTATGGGAGTACCTATCGTACAGCAGAGCGTTCAAGCTGACAACAAAGCAGGTGAGCACATTAGCCTGAAAGAAAAGATTTCGTACGGTATGGGTGACTTTGGTAACGGATTCATGTTTGATTTGGGGCAGCTGTATCTGCTGAAATTTTTTACGGATGTGGCAGGTGTTTCAGCGGGAGCAGCCGCCGGCATCTTTTTGGTCAGCAAGCTGTTTGCCGCCATATGTGATCCGGTTGTCGGGTCCTTTGTTGATTACCGCAAGCATATTGGTTCACGTGGAAAATTCAGACCTTTTCTCATCATTGGAAGCGTTATCCTTGCGATTCTTACGATTCTTACCTTTATTTCGCCCAATATTTCACCCACAGGCAAACTCATTTACGCTTATGCGTCCTATATGATCTGGGGGATTGGCTATTCTATTGTTAATATTCCATATGGTTCACTAGGTGCAGCCATT
Source organism: Paenibacillus sp. Aloe-11 (assembly GCF_000245715.1). Taxonomy (NCBI): domain Bacteria; kingdom Bacillati; phylum Bacillota; class Bacilli; order Caryophanales; family Paenibacillaceae; genus Paenibacillus; species Paenibacillus sp. Aloe-11. The sequence goes on from NZ_JH601052.1 coordinate 27,401, forward strand.
ACGCAGGATACCATTCAGCGTGCCTCGTTGTCTTCTTTCCGCCAGGCGGGCTCACTAGGCGCATTATTTGTAACCAGTGTCGTTGTTATGCCGCTGATTTTGCTGTTTCCTAACCATCATGTTGGCTATCCGGTTGTGATGGGAATCATGTCACTCATCGGCGTGATCGCTTTCATCATATGTTACCGCGGAACGAAAGAACGCATTATTAGTCAGTCCGGACCCAAGGAAAAGCTGTCTTTAGGCGTTATTGTGCACACCTTTACGACTAACAAGCCTTTGCTGGTACTTGTTTTGATGACGATTTTCACCATATCCGCGTACAATATCAAGTCCGCACTGCTGGTCTATTTTGCCGAATATAATTTGGGGCATGTAGAGCTAATGGCTTATATGAATTTTATTATTATCGGTTCGTCGCTGCTGGGTGTGTTGTTCCTGCCCAAGCTGGTGCGGCGTTTTGGTAAACGAAAAACAGCCATGCTCGGGATGCTGGTTAGTGTCATTGCCGATTCCATCAACTTTTTTATGCCTTCCAATGTATATATTTTCACAATTCTGGCCAGTATTTCGTTCATTGGTATTAGTATTCCTAACGGAGTTACCTGGGCATTTGTCTCCGATATCATTGACTACGGCGAATGGTCATCCGGGGAGCGGAAGGAAGGGATTACGTACTCACTATTCAATTTTTCGCGCAAGCTGGCTCAATCCTTGTCCGGCTTTCTATCTGGTATCGGACTGGCGTTCATCGGATATGTTCCGAATGTGGTTCAGTCCTCTGGAACACTGCTCGGGATCAAGGCATTGCTTTGTCTCTATCCGGCTGTTGCCCTGGCATTGGCGATGCTGGTCATCGGTAAAATGTATAAGCTGACTGACAGCAAACATGCAGAAATGGTTCAAGACTTGCAGCGTCGACATGCGGAAAACCGCGTATAATTTGTGAAAGTCTTCTTTTCCGGGCGGCTCCTGTGGTATGGTGAGTATATAATTTTTTAGAGCCTCACTAAAGAAAGGATACGTATATGGCAGCTACCATTAAAGACATTGCCAAATTAGCGAATGTTTCCCATACAACCGTCTCCCGGGCGCTTAACAATAGCCCGCTGATTAAAGAAGATACGAAACGCAAAATTATGGAATTGGCAGAGCAACTGAATTATATTCCAAACTTTAACGCCAAAAGCCTTGTTCTCCAGCGCTCGCATACAATTGGCCTGTTTTTCACCAGTATTTCACAAGGCACCAGCTCCAGTTTTTTTGCGGATACCATCCGTGGAGTGAATCGTGTCATCGGGGTGGATTACAATTTGTTTGTGCGAGGAATTGACGATTATACCGATTTTTCAGCCATTCACCGCAAACGCTTTGATGGCATTATTCTGATGAGTCAAAGCGAAGCGGACAACCCGTTTATTTATCATGTGCTCGGCCAGGGCATCCCGCTTGTTGTACTGAATCGGCAGGTGTCCGGAGCTGGCATCGTGAATGTGATTTCCAATGATAAAGAAGGGTCCTATGCGGCGGTTTCTTTTCTCATTGAAAGTGGACATGAACGCATCGCAATCATCGAAGGGGTGGAAGGCTTCAAGTCTACCCAGCAACGCCGCGAAGGTTTCATGAACGCGCTGATTGATAAGGGAAAGCCGATCCGACACGAATACATCGTCCAGGGGCATTATGACACCGAAAGCGGAAGCCAGGCGATGAAGCAGCTGCTTTCCTTGCCGGAGCCGCCGACTGCGGTATTTTGCTCTAACGATGATATGGCCATCGGTGCGATGAATGCAGTATTTGAAAACGGCTTGAAGGTACCTGAGGACGTATCTGTTATTGGCTTTGACGATATTGGCTTCTCCATGTATACAACCCCGCCGTTAACGACGGTCAAAAGACCGATCGAGCAGATTAGCGCGCGCGGAGCTGAATGCATTCTGGAACGGATTCAGTCACCGTCGAACGAGGGTGAGCTTATATTTATGGAGACTGAGCTTATGAAGCGGAAATCGGCGGCTAAGAGACCAGGCTGAATATCATTCTGAAAACAGGCAGGCCGCAAAAGGGCAGGTTCAGTGCATCAAGCACTGTTCCTGCCCTTTTTTGCCTAAAATCGTGCTAATTTTGCAGGTACTTAACGTAAGAGATTGGTTTTCGCCAGTTCAACAATCTCATCACCGCGCCCGTTCAGCACCGCTTTCATCATCCACAGCGTAAAGCCTTGTGCTTGTTTAAGATTAATTTTAGGCGGCATGGATAGCTCCTGACGGTTGACCACCACATCCACCACAACAGGGCCATTATAGGCCAATGCTTGCTGAATGGCACCCTCCAGCATAGATGGATCTTCAACCCGGATGCCCTTGAGTCCCATGGCTTGCGCTACAGCACCAAAATCAGGGTTAACCAGCTCAGTACCACTTTCCAGGAACCCGGCCGCTTTCATTTCCAGCTCGACAAAACCGAGGGCGCCATTATTGAATACAATGACTTTAACAGGCAATTGATGCTGTTTAAGGGTTAGCAGATCGCCCATCAGCATCGTGAGTCCGCCATCGCCCGAGAGGGAAATGACCTGCCGTGCAGGCTCAGTGGCCTGTGCACCAATTGCTTGCGGCAGTGCGTTTGCCATCGTTCCATGGTTGAAGGAACCGATAAGCCGCCGCTGGCCGTTCATCTGCAAATAACGGGCTGCCCACACCGTCGGCGTACCGACATCGCAGGTGAAAATGGCATTGGCTTGAGCGGCATCACTAATGACCTTGGTGAGATATTGCGGATGGATCGGGATATGTCCCGGCTTGCCAGCCGCCAGTTCATCCAGCTCCTTGCGGACCTTGGCATAGCGGGAGACTGATTTTTCCAGATGCTGGTTATCATGCTCGGACGTCAAATGAGGAAGGAGCATCTCCAGCGTTGCTTTTACATCTCCGCATAAACCATAGGTTAGAGGAGTGCGTCTGCCGAGGTGGGAAGGCTCAATATCCACCTGCAGCACAATCGCATCCTCGGGATAAAATTGTCTGTAAGGAAAATCGGTTCCGAGCATGAGCAGGACATCACAATCCATCATCGCATGATACCCGGAAGAGTATCCGATCAGTCCGGTCAAGCCTGCATAATAAGGATTGTTATATTCCAGATATTCCTTGCCTCGCAGAGCGGATACCATAGGTGATTTTAGCTTGTCGCATAGCTGCATGAGCAATTCGTGAGATTGTGCGCAGCCTGCTCCGCATAATAAAGTAATACGCTCGCCTTTATTCAAATACTCGGTCAGCCGGGAAATTTCGGAAGGTGACGGATGCACTACAGGTGCAGTGGGATGGTAGATGTGTTCGGGGACGGAGACCTTTCCCGCCTCCAAAGCTGCTACATCGCCGGGAAGGACAATGACGGAGACACCTGAACGAGACACGGCCTGTTGAATGGCCATAGTTACGGTTCTCGGAACCTGCCGCGGTGTCATAATAACCTCACAGAAGTGACTGCATTCTCCAAAAAGACGTTCGGGATGTGTAGCCTGAAAGTATTCACTTCCGATCTCGTCACTGGGAATATGGGCTGCAATAGCGAGTACAGGCACCCGATTGCGGTGGCAATCATACAATCCATTAATCAAATGCAGGTTTCCGGGACCGCTGCTGCCGGCACAGACAGCAATGCTTCCGCTAAGATCGGCATCCGCCCCGGCTGCAAAGGCGGCCACCTCTTCGTGTCTGACATGAATCCATTCAATTTGGCCACTCCTGCGAATGGAATCGACCATATTATTTAAAGAATCTCCAACGATGCCATAAATCCGTTTGACCCCTGCGTTGACCAAAACTTGTACAATAGTATCTGCGATTGTCTTCATAGTAGTTCCTCCTGCCTGGCCCTTGTTTATTAAGTAACTTTATCCTGCCCGTGCCTTCTTGCATCTATTCTCCTGAAGTGTATCTCAGAACAAGTCGGCGGGAGAGGGTGACAGTTAGCCTTAACCGTCTTGGATCAGGGGCGAAACAGCAGTAAGAGGGGCATTAGACTGCGGATTGGTATACAACCCCTTATGTTCACGTGTTCATATTATTGTCATTAATATTTATAAAATCTAAAAATATTGAGAAAACTATTTTGTTCACGTGTGCATTGTGATAAAATAATCTTGCAATCATAATGGTAATAATGGGAGGTTACTCCGGATGAAACAAGTAGATGAATTAGACCAATTAAACAGAAAAAGCTTTATTGTAACAGAACCGTATCCTGAGAGGGTGCTGCAATTCGGGGAAGGCAACTTCCTGCGTGCATTTGTAGACTGGCAATTCGACAAAATGAATAAGCAGGCAGAATGGAAAACGGGTGTTGTGATCGTACAACCGCAGCCGGGAGGCATGGTGGAGAAGCTTAACGAGCAGGAGGGCCTGTATACGGTCATTCTCGAAGGGATTAAGGACGGGCAAGCCATGAAGGAGCATACCGTAGTGGAGTGTGTAGCCCGTGGGCTCAATCCGTACACCTCAGACTTCGCTGAATATGAGGCGTTATCCCAAAAGCCTGAGCTGCGCTTTGTCGTATCAAACACGACGGAAGCAGGGATCGCTTATGTGCCAGAGGACCGGCTGGAAGATCGTCCGCAAAAGAGCTTTCCAGGCAAGCTGGCCGCTTTACTGTACAAGCGCTTTCAATTTTTCGGAGGCGATCAGAGCAAGGGACTGGTGATCATTCCGTGCGAGCTGATCGACCGCAATGGTGATGCGCTCAAGGAGATTGTGCTGAAATATGCTGATCAATGGGGGCTTGGGGCTGCATTTACAGCATGGCTGAAGGAAGCCAATACGTTCTGCAACAGCTTGGTGGACCGGATTGTACCTGGTTATCCCAGAGACCGGATTCATGAAATTCAAGCAGAATTGGGCTACAAGGACGATTTGGTTGTTGTAGGAGAGCAGTATCATCTGTGGGTCATTGAAGGACCGCAGTGGCTGAAGGAAGAATTGCCAGCTCATTTGGCAGGACTGAATGTGCTGATTGTTGACGATATGGCACCCTACCGTACACGTAAGGTGCGCATTTTGAATGGGGCGCATACGGCGCTTACACCTGTCTCTTATTTATATGGTCTGGATACGGTGGGGCAGGCGGTCGAGCATGATGTCATGGGCGCTTTCATTCAGTCGCTGATTCGAGAAGAAATTATTCCAACACTGGACTCCCCGGAAGCAGAATTGAATCTATATGCCGACGCTGTTATTGAACGTTTCCGTAATCCATATGTGAATCATTATGTCATGAGCATCGCTCTCAATTCGGTGTCCAAGTTCAAGACACGGAATTTGCCGTCCTTGCTCCAGTATGTGAAGCAGCATAAGGCACTGCCCGCCAAAATGGTATTTTCGCTGGCTTCCTTACTCGTATTTTACCGGGGAGACAGAAACGGCGAGCCGATCGCCCTGGCAGACGAATCGGAAGTATTGGGCGCATTTGGTGAGCTGTGGAGTAGATATGATGGAACCCTTGCCGGGGCGAAGCAATTGACCGAACAGGTACTTGGCAAGCAGACATGGTGGGGTCAAGACCTGAACCAGATCGAGGGGCTGGCCGAACAGACGGCAAACCATGTGTATGAAATGACAAGCAGAGGAATAAAGGAGACGCTGGAATCTCTAACCGGGAACAGTGCCCCCAGAGCATAAGCAAGGAGGAAACCGGAATGCTGGAATTCATTCAAATCCATGATCAAGATAATGTGGCTGTCGCTTTGCGTGATTATAAGCGGGGAGAGACGCTGGCGTGGGGAACGCAAAAAGATCAACGCGTGGAACTGGTCGACGATGTGGCGCGCGGGCATAAAATTGCGCTGCAGAACATACCCGAAGGTGAGCACGTCCTGAAATACGGATATCCTATCGGTCATGCTACTCAGCCCATTCAGGCCGGGCAGCATGTGCATACGCATAATACGAAAACAAATCTGACGGGCGTGGAGGAGTACACCTACAATCCTAAGCCAGCGCCCCTTTTATATGAACAGGAGAGTCGGACGTTTCAAGGCTTTCGGCGTAAGGACAGTCGTGTGGGAATTCGCAATGAGTTGTGGATTGTTCCAACAGTCGGTTGTGTAAACGGGATTGCCGAGCTTATTTTGAACCGCTTCAAGCAGGAAGTAGGCGATATTTCGCCTTTTGAAAATGCGCTTGTCCTCAAGCATAACTATGGTTGTTCCCAACTGGGTGACGATCATGCGCATACACGCACGATTTTAATGGATGCCGTAAAGCACGCGAACGCGGGCGGTGTGCTTGTGCTTGGTTTGGGCTGCGAGAACAACGAAATGAAGGAATTTAAGGAAGCTATCGGTGAATATGATCCGGAGCGGGTAAAATTTTTGTTGTCTCAGGAAGTATCGGACGAGGTGGAGGAAGGGGTACGGCTGCTGCATGAAATTTTTGCGGCCGTGCAGGAAGATCGGCGTGAGCCTGTACCTTTATCCGAGCTGAACATTGGCTTGAAATGCGGCGGCTCTGACGGCCTGTCGGGCATAACTGCCAATCCACTGCTCGGACGGCTGTCGGATTATATGGCAGCGCAGGGTGGAACGACGGTGCTGACTGAGGTGCCTGAAATGTTCGGCGCGGAGACCATTTTAATGGAGCGTGCTGCCGATGAGCAAGTATTCGGAAAGATCGTACATCTGATTAACGATTTTAAGCAATATTTTCTGGATTACAAGCAGCCGGTATACGAAAATCCGTCACCTGGCAATAAAGCAGGGGGCATCACGACACTGGAGGATAAATCACTAGGCTGTACGCAAAAATCCGGTTCTTCCACGGTTACGGATGTTATTCAGTACGGGGAGCGTCTCAAGACCAAAGGACTCAACCTGCTCAGCGCACCGGGGAACGATCTGGTTGCTTCTTCGGCACTCGCAGCAGCGGGCTGTCAGCTCGTTATTTTCACAACCGGACGCGGTACGCCTTTTGGCTCCTTTGTTCCGACGATGAAGGTATCGACCAACTCGCCGCTCTATCAGGCTAAGCCCCATTGGATCGACTACAACGCCGGTTCGTTGGTGGAGGATGTCAGTATGGAAGATGCGCTCCGTAACTTTGTGGACTACATTGTCGATGTAGCCAGCGGAACCTGGGTAAACAACGAGAAAAACAATTTCAGGGAGCTTGCTATTTTTAAAAACGGCGTGACGTTGTAGAAGCTTGGAACACATTGGGAGGCGGAATTTATACCGCTTCCCTTTTTACGCTGTATATCTCTAAATAGGCGTGCTAGAATTTAGGGGAAACACACCGAACCGCGTCAGAATAGGAGGAAATACAGTGCAAAATGCAATTATTGCTTATCGGGAAGAAAATCATGATCAGCTCGTAGATATTTGGCACCGGGCTGTACGCCGGACACACACTTTTTTAGAGGAAGAGGATATTCAATTTTATCATCATATCGTGCGCAATGGCGCCCTTAGAGAAGTCGAAATTTGGATGGAATGGAATGAAAGTCAAGGTCCAACAGGGTTTATCGGGCTGGACGGGCCCAAAATAGAGATGCTATTTGTCGATCCTGAGTTGCATGGGCAGGGCATAGGCAGTCGGCTCATCCAACATGCCGGGAAAATAAAAGGTACACACCTCAAAGTGGACGTAAATGAGCAAAATGAGAAAGCGCATGCATTTTACAAGCATCTCGGCTTTGTCCAAACAGGGCGATCCGAACTGGATGGATCAGGTCGGGCATTTCCTTTGCTTCATATGGAGTGGAACCAGTAAACGAAGGACATTCACCTCCGTTCATAACTGGAATATATTATCATAATTTTGTTGCCACACACTTGATTTTATGGTATAACTTAATTACGTAATAAATACGTAATTAAGTTATATTTTAGCTGGAACGTAGATCATGCTTTTGTTTGATGAGTACTAAAAGTCGGACAAGGAGGTGGGGAAGGTGGATGATCTCGTTCACTCCCATATCACAGATCTGGACACACTTGTTAACATGATTAAGCTGTCATTTTCATTTGCAGACGGAGCTGACATGATTGCTTTATGTGATCATCTGTATAACCATGCCAGCCAAAAGTATCAGGAGCTGCAGCTTTATAAAGCGCGCAAGAAGCCTATACAACTCATACATAACAAACGGCCGCTAGTGTATTACTACGGCTACAGTCATCTTATGAAAGGCATGGCCTTCCAAAAACAGGGCAAATATGAAGCCGCTCGGGATTGTATCGAAAAATACGCGGAATTGGGCTGGTTTAATGGCCTTGATCAGCAGGGGGAAGCAGAGGTTGAATATTATCGCCATGCTGCCAAAGCCAACCTGTACGCCCTTGATATTTTGTCCGGCCATGCTGAAGTGCTGCAGGAATACGTTCAATTTCTTCAAGACAATCCGGAAGAGCTGTTACCGGGGCTTCTTTCCATCGTAGAAGGGGCATACAGGCATGATTACCCTTTAGAGACTATACTTCAATCATTTGCCGAGCAAATTGATGATTTCAAGTATTTAGAAGAGCCTGTGAATGTATCTTACTATTTCCGCTTCTGCTATCAACTGGCTCTCTACTATATCAAGCAGCAACAAGTTACAGCTGCATTGGATTATATTCTGCAATCCCTCATGCTGTCAGATACCCTGGGTATGGAACATGAGCATGAGTTTAGAAAATGTACCGCTATATTTGAGATTTTCCGAACCCAAGCTACAGCAACACAGCAAGACCAATATATAACTATTTTAAAAGGAGTGTTAAAGGATGAAAAAATTGATTTCACCGTCTCTGTCGCTCAGTCTGTTTAGCTTGCTGGTGTTTGTTACAAGTCATGACCTCATTTCGGTATTCTATCATGGAGCCAATCATTAATAGGTAGAAGTAAAGTAGAACAGGAAGGTACACCAAATAGCAAGCAAGCTCATCATGATCAGGGCTTACTTGCTATTTGGCGTTTATTTAAGCCGTTGTGGGCTTATGCAGGAGACCTTGTTCTGAGGGGTGCAATGAAATCCGTGTTTGTTGGTAAGCTGGGAATGCTTCTGTTGTAGGGTATGTCCCGCTTTTTAGTGCTGCATCCAGTGCCCGCAATAAGGAACCGATAAACTGCTCTGGAGAAAAGAATATACTTTTCCCGACCATATGAATATGGAGTTCGTTATGGTCACGGTTGCTTACGGACAGCAATAAACCTTGGCCCTGAAAGCCCGTGCCGATGGCTCGTACTTTGTGTATACCCGCAAGCAGCATCTCGGTTTTTAACGCACGTCCGTGTTCTTCCACAAATACAGAAATCAGGCGTTTATCTGTCACGATAATAATCTGGTTTCCCCGAAACGTATGGGTTAGATGAACAAAATCTTTGTATACACCAATAATCTGTTCATGCGTAGCAACAATCCCCATGCGTACAAAATCATCCAATTCAGCAGCATCGGGTTCCTGATGATTTTTAATCCGTTTCTTAATGCTGAACTGAATGGTTATTATACCAAAAACGGCCATGAGAAAAGGGATGAGCCCGCCGTTCCGCAAGAAGAAAAGCAGGATGATAAATACGGCCAAAAAACATTGCCCCCAAGTAAGATAACGCAGTTTTTGTTGAACCGTACGGCGATAGTAGCGGAACCCTTTTCCCGGCTGATACTCCGAGGCATACTTCGTCATACCACTCATCTGGGTTAATCCATAGACCGCCAGAACGGTCAGCCCAAGCGAAAGGAGCGTCATAAACCATTCTTGTGTTGCAAAGCCAACTAACGTGCAAAGCCCGAACATGATGATCCCCGCCCAGCAAGCAACTCTTTTGATTCGAACCTGTTTTTGAATCGAACGAACTAATTCTTCCATCTTGCAATCCTCCTGATCTATGTACATAGGTAATGATTGGAATATCATATAGTCTTATCGTACCATCTGATAGTCTTTTTCGTAAATTCTTTAGAAGATATTGTATTTGTGAGCCTTTAAAACTTCACTGCCTTTTTACCCTTATCCTGATATAATAAATGTAAGTATAACCATGTCCTTCGATCAGAAAGTTTGTACACATATCAGATGAATCGCCAAACGGAAGGGGAGAGCATATGGTTATTTATGAAACGGACCAAGCTTATGTAATGACAACGCAGCATGACCATGCCCACATTTCAGGTGAACTGGCTTCACAATGGGAAGAGAGTGCCTTCAAGAATAGGCGGCATAAGCAGGATTTTGTATATGCAGCCAAGGAGCATGACCGGGGTTGGATTAAGTTGGATGCTGCTCCTTTCTGGAATGATCATGTTTCTGCACCTTATACGTTTATTGATTTTCCGCTCAGTCCTCGTTTTGTGTTTTATCATCTTGGGATTGATGAAGTCGAGCAAGTGAATTCGTATGCCGCGCTGCTGTGTAGCTTGATGTACAAGGAGCTGGTCGGACGGAGCGAGCATGAAAATGCTCAGGACAAGCAGCTTACGCGAGCTTATCAGGAGGCGGAGGAACAGCGGCGACACAGGCTCAAACAGGAGCTGGCGGGTGGCGTCACCTTCGATCATCAGGTGCGTACGGATGTGCGCAGAATGTTGTTCTGCGACGAATTGAGTCTGTTTTTGTGCAGCCGGGAGCCAGGGACGCCTGCGGCAGATTATGAATGGTTTGCTGATGGTTTGAGCTTCCCGGCTGTTCGCCATGAAGGCGGACGGGTTCGGGCCGAATGGTTATCCGATCAGACGGTGGGGCTGTCCTTTTTTCCTTTTAAAAGCAAGGTGGGGATTACACATACCTTTAAGGAGGTGGCCAAAGAGCAAATTCATACCTCAGGGCTTCTGCAAGCCTACCGTTCCTCCGAATGGAAGCATCGAACCTTTACCGTCGAACATATCATGGAAGTAGAAAAACGCAAGGAGAATGCCTGACCGTCTACCGATACGGCCTTGGACAGAGCAAAGCCTCCCTGAATAAATCCACTCAGAGAGGCTCGTTTTTTTATCGCATGCCCCTTTATTTCTCATCAGATACGTAACACCCATTCCCAATGCGGCTGCCACCCATTTTTTATTTTTTATGAATAGCACCTCTTTAATGTGAAATGCTGAACGAGATTTTACAATTTAGTGCTTCCCTGCGCTCGTTCCGCATAACTATGATTTTACCCTTTCCATGAAATCTTACCCGTTCCATCGACAATGAAATGATTACGAGTGTCTATTCACGTTTAATGGATATGATCCCAATATCCTGCCGCAATTGCTTCAGATGCACATGACAGGGAGGTCTTTGTGATGAGAAAGAAGGAAGTGGTGGCCATGCTGCTTGCCGGCGGACAGGGCAAAAGACTCAAAGGACTGACCCGGACACTTGCCAAACCGGCTGTATTTTTTGGAGGAACCTACCGCATCATTGATTTCCCCCTTAGTAATTGCGCCCATTCTGGTATCGACACGGTTGGCGTATTGACCCAGTACGAACCGTTGGTGCTCCATTCCTACATCGGCGTAGGCAGCGACTGGGATTTGGATCGCCTGGATGGTGGAGTTTTTGTGTTGCCTCCGCATGAAAAAGAAAACGGGAATAACTGGTATAGAGGTACAGCGGATGCGATTTACCGTAACCTGCATTTTTTGGATCAATATGACCCGGAGCATGTACTGATTTTGTCAGGCGATCACATCTATAAAATGGACTACAGTCGCATGCTCGACTATCACAAGAAAAAGGGAGCAGACTGCACGATTTCTGTCATCAACGTCACGATTCAGGAAGCCAAACGGTTCGGGATCCTGAACACGGATGATGACCTGAAAATATACGACTTTGAGGAGAAGCCGGAACAGCCGAAAAGTACACTGGCCTCGATGGGCATTTATTTATTCAAATGGGAGGTACTGCGTCGCTATCTGCTGGAGAGCGCAAGCGACTCTGAATCCTCGCATGATTTTGGCAAGGACATCATTCCGATGCTGCTCCAGCATGGACGGTCGCTGTATGCCTATCCGTTTGCCGGGTACTGGAAGGATGTGGGTACGATTCAAAGCTTGTGGGAGGCTAACATGGATCTACTGGCTCAGGACCCGCCTTTGGATTTGAATGACCCTTTCTGGCGCATCTATACCCGCAGTCCCAACCAACCGGCTCAGTACATCACCCAACGAGCAATCCTGAAAAATAGCATCGTCAATGAGGGCTGCATGGTGGACGGAGAAGTAAGGCATTCCGTGCTATTTTATGGAGTCGAAGTGGGCGGAGGCAGCATTATTACCGAATCCGTCATCATGCCGAATGTAAAAATTGGACGCAATGTTCGTATTCATCGAGCTATCGTGAACGAAAACATGATGATTGATGACAATATGGTCATCGGATCTGAGAATAGCCCGAATGAGATTATTTTGTTCGATCAGGAATGCAAGCTTCATGCACGAATATAAACCGGATAAGGACGGTGTCCGCTATGAGCCGACTCATTGGAGTTATCAACCTGGATCACGAACTGGATCAGTTGAAGGAGTTGACCTATTTCCGGTGCGGGGCCGCAGTTCCCTTTGCCAGTCGATATCGGCTCATTGATTTTACCTTATCCAACATGATGCATGCAGGGGTGTATGATATTGCACTGTTCGTCCGTCGCAAATACCGTTCGCTGCTGGATCATCTGGGTGAAGGACGGCCCTGGGATTTGGACCGCAGACGAGGCGGGCTGTTTATTTTGCCGCCGGACTGGAATGATCCGACGGATGGTTCACGCGGGGATTTGCAGCATGTGCACAACAACCTGGACTTTTTTCATCGCTCAGCAGGGCAAGTTATTGTACACGCAGGAACGCAGCATGTGAACAAGGTAGATATTGAGGATGTATACCGTTATCATCGGGAAAAGAATGCAGACGTTACCCTCGTCTACAAAGCGATAGAGCAGCTAGAAGCTGAGCATGCGCCTTGCGTACGGCTGGAGATTGCCGAGGACGGGCGAGTGACCGGTATTCATCAGGAGCAGGATCATCATAATATTTATCTGGAAATGTTCGTAATAGACAAAAGCTTGTATCTGGATCAGGTGAAGCATTGCATTGCCCATCAGGATAACCATTTCTTCCGGGATGCGATTCAGAAAAATCCGAGCGGACTACGCATTTATGCGTACCCTTATGAAGGGTATCATGCGGTCATTAATTCCATCGAGAGTTACTATAAAAATAGCATGAAGCTGCTGGATCAGCAGCAGTATCAAGCGCTGTTCCAGGATCAGGCGGTGCATACCAAAATCAAGTACGAAGCCCCGACCCGCTTCACTCACAGCGCCGAGGTGGAGCATTCACTTGTCGCCAATGGCTGCACGATTGGGGGTAAGGTTGAGAATAGCATTCTTTTTCGCGGGGTACGGATAGAGGAGGGCGCGTGGGTAAGCAACTCGATCATTATGCAAAAATGCACGATTCGTAAAGGCGCCATTGTCCAGAATGTGATTTTGGATAAGGATGTGGAGCTTTCACCGGAACGGACTTTGATTGGAGACATTAGGGCTCCCTATGTCATTGCCAAGAACAGCGTCATTTAAGCATCATTTAAAGGGATATATTGTGCATTTAAAACCGAAATACAGGAGGGTACACCTTTGTTCAGCAATAAAGAAGCTTTTAAGCAGGCTTTTCGAGAGCAACTGGTCGGAAGGCTGGGCAAACCGATGCAGGAAGCTCAGGCGGAAGACGTATACAAGGTTTTGGGCGGTATGATCCGCGAACAGGTCGGCAAGAAATGGGCGGAAACGAATCAAGCCTATAAAGAAGGACAAGAGAAGCAGGTCTATTACTTTTCACTGGAGTTTTTGATAGGCCGTCTGCTGGGCAGCAATTTGCTGAATTTGGGTGTATTGGACATGGTCCGGCAAGCGCTGGGAGAACTGGGCTGGGACTTGGAAGAAATCGAAGAGCAGGAGGCAGACGCCGGGCTGGGAAATGGTGGTCTCGGTCGTCTGGCTGCTTGCTTCATGGATTCGCTGGCATCCCTCGGCTATGCAGGACATGGCTGCGGTATCCGATATAAGTACGGTCTGTTTGAGCAGCGTATTGTAGACGGAAATCAGGTGGAACTGCCGGATTACTGGCTGCAAAAGGGCAATGTCTGGGAGGAGCGCCGTCCTGACAAGAAGGTCGAGGTTCACTTTTGGGGACGGGTGGAGACTCGTGAACAGGATGGCCGTCTCCTATTCGAGACTCAAGATGCCGAAACGGTCTGGGCCGTTCCGTATGATATTCCGCTGGTGGGCTATGGACACACGCAGGTGAACACGCTGCGGATTTGGAGCGCGGAATCAGCGCTCGACCCCGTTCGGGGGCCGATTCGGGGCGAGGGTGGCTACTACCGCTTTCTCGACTATAACCGCTCGGTGGAGTCCATTTCGGCCTTTCTCTACCCGGATGATTCCAATTATGAGGGCAAGCTGCTTCGCTTGAAGCAGCAGTACTTTCTGTGCTCGGCCGGCTTGCAAAGTATTTTGCGTACGTTCGAGAAGCTTCGTTTACCGTACAGCCAGTTGCCTGACAAAATTGCGCTGCACATTAACGATACACATCCAACGCTGGTCATTCCCGAACTGATGCGAATTCTAATGGACGTAAAGGGCTTGGGCTGGGACGAAGCATGGGATATTACGACACGGACGGTTTCGTATACCAATCATACGATATTGAGCGAGGCCTTGGAGCAATGGCCTGTCAATATGGTGCGGGAGCTGCTTCCTCGAATTTGTTTAATCATTGAAGAGATTAACAAGCGTTATTGCGCTATGCTGCTGGAGCGTTATCCAGGTCAGGACATCAAAATTGGTCAGCTGGCGATTATTCACGGTGAACAAATCCGCATGGCCCATTTGGCTATCGTTGGCAGCTACAGCGTCAACGGGGTAGCGGCGTTGCACACACAAATTTTGAAGGAACGTGAAATGAAGTCGTTTCACGAGCTATACCCTGGTCGTTTTAACAATAAAACGAACGGAATTGCTCATCGTCGCTGGCTGATGCACGCGAACCCTGAGCTGGCAAACTTGTATGATGAGACGATCGGTACACGCTGGCGAACACGTCCACGTGAGCTCATCGACCTGCTTCGTTACAGTGGGAACGAGTCGTTCCAAGAGCGGATTCAGAAGATTAAGCGAAATAATAAAATCAGGCTTGCCGAGCATGTGTTTGAGAAACACGGCGTTCGACTGGATACATCCTCCATTTTTGATGTACAAGTCAAACGGCTGCATGGCTACAAGCGACAGTTGCTTAACATTTTGCATGTGATGCATCTGTATAACCAGCTCAAAAATAATTCTTCGCTGGATATGGTGCCACGCACGTTTATTTTCGGGGCTAAAGCAGCTCCGGGCTATTTTCTTGCCAAGCAGACAATTAAATTGATTAACAATGTGGCCGATACGATCAATCGGGATGTGGATGTCAGGGACAAGCTGAAAGTGGTTTTTCTCGAAAATTATTCAGTTTCGCTGGCGGAGCTGATTATTCCTGCAGCGGATGTCAGTGAGCAGATCTCTACGGCAGGCAAGGAAGCTTCAGGCACAGGAAATATGAAATTTATGATGAACGGTGCACTCACCCTGGGCACATTGGATGGAGCCAATGTTGAAATGCATGAAATGGTAGGCGATGCCAACATGTTCATTTTTGGCTTAAAGGTGGATCAGATTGAGGCGTATGTTCAGGACGGCCAATATTCGGCGCGTAAAACAGCCAACAGTGACGAAAGACTGCGCGAAGTGCTGGATCAACTGGTGAACGATGCTCCTTTTACACGGCATGAACGAGAATTTGAGGCCATTTATCAATCCCTGATTGATCATAATGATGAATACTTTGTGCTCAAGGACTTCGCAGCCTATGTGGATACCCAGGTTCATGTGGAGCAAGTGTACCGGAATCCGTCCGAGTGGACGCGGCGTGCTATTGTGAATATGGCCCACTCCGGCAAATTTTCCAGTGATTGTACAATTCAGCAGTACGCAGCGGAAATTTGGGACATTGCACCTCTCAAAACGATGTCAACAGGCGAATCTTGTCCTAAAAAAGCGAAACAGGCGGAATAGGATTGCTTTTCGACCGCTGAGGGTTATAATGACAGTATAAACATACTGTTAAAGGAGTCCTCCTATTGATCAAGCTCAATCCGAACAGGCTCAAACCTCATAAATCGAAGAAGAAATATAATATGTTCCAAAATATATGGCGGGCGATTCGTCTGAATTTTATCAAGCTGTTGCGTGCACCTGGTGGCGTCAAAAAAATCTCCTTGGGCTTTGCCATTGGCTTCGGGCTGGAGATGATTGTGATTTCCACGGCATCTCTGATTTACCTTGTGTTTTATCCCATTGTTCGGCTGTCCGGCGGTTCGATGCCTGCGGCAATCGTGGGCAATGTAGTAGGCAAGCTGACCTTTTTACCGATTGTGCTGATGCCGTTCGCCAAGCAGCTTGGAGCCTGGATTTACCCATCTCATTATCCGGTACACGTCAGAGGCGGTCGACTTCACGAGCATTCTTTTATGGAGCTGTTTCATGGCAACTGGTCTGTATTCAGAGACTTGCTGCACGGAGGGCTGCACATTCTGATCGGAATGTCGATTTTCGGTGTGGTACTAGGCATTATCTCGTATTTTGTCATTCAGGTCTTGTATAACCGTTCACTGCACAAACGGCTGGAGAAACGGAAATTGCGTCATGGTACAGCCTTTTCGGCGGCTAGATTGCTAAAAAATGGATAACGTAGGTGATTAAGAAGCTCCTTGAGCCTGAAAATTAGGCTTGAGGGGCTTCTTTTGTAATTGGCTTCATCCACTCAAATCGTTTACAATACGTTGCATACAACACTGGACGATAGGTTAATGTACATACAAGGAGTGGTGAGGTTGCGGAAGATTTGGCACATCTACTTGACAGACTGGAGAAATGTATTCAAAGTATCGACCGGGACTTTATTAATCATTGGCATTATTCTTTTGCCTTCCGTTTATGCATGGGTGAATTTGAAAGCGATGTGGGACCCGTACGCGAATACATCGGGTATTAAAATTGCAGTCACGAGCCAGGACCAGGGTGCTGAGGTCAACGGGAAAAAAATCAATATCGGGGACGAGGTTTTAAATAACCTTCACAATAACAAGAAACTGGGCTGGACGTTTGTGAATGAAGCAGAGGCGCGAAGAGGTGTTCTGAACGGTGATTATTATGCCAGCCTGCTCATCCCCAAGGATTTTTCGCAGAAAATTACGAGCGTGCTTACGGAAAATCCACAAAAGCCGGAGATTGATTACGCGGTAAACGAAAAAATCAATGCGGTGGCTCCAAAAATCACCTCCTCGGGGGCCACCTCTCTGACGAACCAGATTAGCCAAAACTTTATTGAAACGGCCAGTCAGGCCGTGTTGACCAAGTTAAAGGAAGCCGGGGTGAAGCTGGAAGAGGAGCTGCCTACCATTCGCAACATTGAGAACCGGGTGCTGGAGCTGAACAATCGTCTGCCGGATATCGATAGATTAGGTAAACAGGCGATTGAATTGGAGCAAAATTTGCCTAAAATCAAGGTGCAGGGACAAAAGATCATTGCCCTGAAGGAGAAGATTCCTGAAATTAACCGTGCTGGCGAGCTGGTGCTTAAAATTGACAAAAATCTGCCTGAGCTAGATAAGGTAGCAGCGGTTATTCTGGATATCCAAAAAAGGCTGCCGGACATTCAAAAGGCCGGAGACCGGATTGTCGAGCTGGATCAAAACTTTGGCAAGGTGGAAAGCGCGTTGGCCATTGCCTTGGAGGACACGCAAACGGCTCTTAAGGTCATTCATGCTGCACAGAAAGCACTGCCGGAGGTGCAGAAAATCGCGGATACAGGTAAGGATTTTACGAGTGGCTTACTTGATTTTCTGGACAAAAACGAGGGGGCACTCGACTCCATTGGAACGCTGGTCAAAGAGGACCTGCAGTTGGTTCAGCAAATTGCGAATGAAGTTTCCGAGATTACAGGCATCATTCGTGGGGTGGATTTTGATCCTAAAGCAGCACAGGCTGCGGCGAATCGGGTTAGCGGAAGACTGGCGACTGCTGTGGGGGTGCTGGATCATATTTCCCAACTGCTGAACCGTGTGAACGGATATTTGCCGAGTCAGCCTCTGAATTCGCTCATTTCCCGCGTGGGCGGGCTGAAGGATCGTCTTGGCCGCTTGAACAGCACGGTCACAAGCATTGGAGATGCCATACAGCGTGGCGAGAAGCCTGCACAAAATTTGCTCGATGACGCTGATCGTCTGGCCGGAGAGGTTAGTAGCGGAATTGACAGCATTTTGAGCAATTATGATACGGAGTATGCGCCCGCCATTCAAAAGGCGCTGGATCAAATCAAAACCGTTGCACGTAATTCCGCCAATGTGCTGAATACCGCTCAAGAGCAGCTGCCGAATATGGAAAAGATATTAAATGATGCACAGGCTGCTGCAGAATTCGGTCAGCAAGAGCTGGCTCGTCTCCAGCAGGATTTGCCGCAATATCGTCAGAAGCTGCATGAAGCGGCTACAACGATTCAGGGACGCATGGGCGAGTTCACAACTGCTGTCAACAAAGCGGCAGACTTTGTAAATAACGATTTGCCTGCGGTTAAAGGTAAAATCCATCAGGCAGCGGAATTTGTACGCAATGATTTGCCGAAGGCGGAACAACAGTTTGTCAAAATGGCTGACCTGATTGAAAACAAGTTCCCCGAGGCAGAAAAAGCGGTACATCAAGTCGCTAATTTTGTGAGAACAGATCTTCCAGCTGCCGAGGATTCCATACGCCACGCGGCAGACACGATTCGTAAACTGAGAGGCGAAAATGCACTGGGACGAGCCATTGCGCTGCTCAAGGGGGATGTGAAGAAGGAAAGCGATTTTCTCGGCAGTCCGGTATTGCTGAAGCAGGAGCGAATATACCCGATCCCGAACTATGGCTCTGCGATGTCCCCTTTTTACACGACATTATCGATCTGGGTGGGTGCGATGCTGCTGGTCTCGATGTTCAGGGTAGATGTGGAGGACCCGGAAGGCCAATATAAAAGCTACCAGGTGTATTTCGGACGGCTTATGACGTTCTCTACGATTGGTATATTTCAGGCGCTGAGCGTGTCCCTTGGTGATTTGTTCCTGCTCGGGGCGTATGTGGATGCCAAAGTAGCATTTGTATTGTCGTCTATGCTGATCAGTCTGGTGTTTACAGCCATGACCTATACATTGGTTTCTGTGTTCGGCAATATTGGCAAGGGTTTGGCGGTTATCCTGCTGGTGCTTCAATTTTCCAGTTCAGGCGGAACATTCCCGATTGCGACGAGCACACCCTTCTTTCAGGCGCTGAATCCGTTCGTCCCATTTACCTATGCGGTTAGTCTGCTGCGGGAAACGGTAGGAGGGATGCTGCCTTCAACGGTAACACGAGATGTAGTGATGCTGTTTGTATTTATCGGAGTGTGCTTCCTGTTTGGATTGGTGCTTAAGAAGCCGCTCAGCAAGTATACGAAAAAAATGGCCGAGCGCGCGAAAGAAACGAAATTGATTCCTTGATTGTGAAAAAAGAGTGAGTTACGGTGGGTGAAGAGGCGCTCCGCTGGCAGCCACCGTGAAGTCACTTTCCTTTTAACATTCGACGGGTAGTATGAGGGGAGATGCCTCGCGTTTGCGGCTTCGGCAGTGCGTGAGGCCTTTTTTGCATGCGCTATCCAACCTAAAAAATGCATTTTGGAATGTTTCAAAGTGGTTTTTTCTGGTGAATGAAATGGGTATGGTCTTTTTTTATGCAATTTTTGTGGAATTTATAAATCCTTAGGCAAAGGCGGGAGGCAGTGTGGAGTATTCATACTTGGGCAAGTCAGGCTTGAAGGTTAGTCGGTTATGTCTGGGCACGATGAATTTCGGACCGGAAACCGAAGAAAAGGAAGCGTTTAAAATCATGGATGCCGCATTGGATGCGGGCATTAACTTCTTTGATACAGCCAATGTATATGGGCGTGACCGCAAAGGCTGGACAGAGGAAATTATCGGGCGCTGGTTCCAGCAGGGTGGCGGAAGACGTGAGAAGGTTGTGCTGGCGACAAAGGTATACGGGGACATGAAAAATGAAAATGACGGACCAAACGCAGGATCAGGCTTGTCTGCTTACAAAATTCGCCGTCATCTGGATGCTTCTCTGAAACGTTTGCAAACCGATCATATCGAGCTGTATCAAATGCACCACATTGACCGGAATGTGTCCTGGGATGAGCTATGGGGTGTGTTCGAATCTGTTGTGGATCGGGGACAAGTGGATTATATCGGCTCCAGTAACTTTGCGGGCTGGCACATCGCTGTAGCGCAGGCCGAAGCGAAGGCAAGACGTTTTCTTGGTCTTGTATCCGAGCAGCATCTGTACAATCTGAATGAACGCTCTGCCGAGCTGGAAGTATTGCCGGCAGCTCAAGCATTGGGACTGGGTGTGATCCCTTGGAGCCCGTTGGCAGGTGGACTGCTGGGACGTAATGCATTGGCAGGTACAGGCTCCCGTAGTGCACGGGCCAAGGAAAAGGTGGAACAGAACCGTGCCAAGCTGGAGCAATTTGCAGCATTGTCCCGCGAGCTGAGCGAGAAGGAGGACGTGATAGCACTGGCTTGGGTGCTGTCCCATCCGGCTGTAACCGCTCCAATTATCGGCCCGCGGACCTTGGAACAGCTGGAAGATGCTTTGCGGGTGCCTGAGGTCAAATTGACTGACGATGTGCTTGCCAGGCTGAACGAGATTTTCCCCGGCCCGGGCAAACCTGCGCCGGAAGCCTACGCTTGGTAATTTAGCATCTTTCCAGTCAAATTAGCATCAGTGGAAGCAAAGACAATGAGTGTTGGGTGAAAAGAAGCGAATCGCAAAGAAGCAGCAGACCAGGAATAATATCCTGGGCCTGCTGCTTTTTTAAATATTGTTATATTATTGCTGTTTTTTGCAGTAAGAAATATAATTCTCCAGCCATTGTATGGTTACAGTTTCGCGTAAAATAGCACCATCTAATACAAGATAATCGCCAAAATTATCACTATCCAGAGGAGGAATCGTTTCATAGCGTTCTTTATTTTTGCGTAAATGCTCCAGCCTATCTTTATGTTGAAGCAGCTGATGCTCCAACAGATACAATCGAGTTGTTACATCCAGATTATTAGAAAAATACATTTTCAGCCTAAACACATCTTTGGGAGTGGGTTCAATAGGCTCTGCTTTTTTTAACCATTGTAAAAAATCTTCTTTGCCTTTCTCCGTAATCGAATACAACTTTTTTTCTAAAACTTCTCCGCTAATTTGAATTTCGTAGACGATAAGTCCCTCATTAAGCAGTTTTTTTAATTCCGGATAGATCTGACTGTGCTTCGCAGTCCAAAATTCGCCTAAATCCTTACCGAATTCTTTACCTATATCATAACCAGTCATAGGTTCTTTATTTAACAAGCCTAGGATGGCATATTTTAAAGTTCTCATAAGGCTCTCTTCCTATACATTTTCGTCGTTTATTTGTTAAGTATAACATATTTACCGAGTCCACCATAAGATTGATATATGAACAAAAACATATTTGATTAAACATATTCAATAAAACATATAATTATATACATGTTTCTCTTGATATAATAAAAAGCGCGTGTTAATATTAAACTCGGATTATGTGAATGATTTCACAATACAACAACGAGGGAGAAGAGGATCTTAGTGGAACTTACAGAAAAGAGATGGATTATCCTAATTGCAAGCTGCTTTATCAATTTATGTATTGGATCAATCTATGCGTGGAGTGTATTTTCTGCCCCAATGGCAGAATATTTGAGTAGCGTCACAGGACTTAGTTTAACACCGGGGAATTTGGCCATAGCATTTACGATTACAAATTCAGTAGGTCCTATCACGATGATTTCAGGTGGCTGGATTAATGATCGGTTCGGACCCAAGAAAGTGATCTTTGTAGGGGGCCTGCTATTTGGAGGAGGTATGATTTTATCAGGATTTGCAACATCTGTAGGCTATCTGGTATTTGCTTATGGTATCGTGCTTGGCCTTGGAACAGGAATGGTTTACGGATGCACAATTAGCAACTCTATAAAGTTTTTCCCTGACAAACGAGGATTAGTTGGCGGTATAACAACGGCTGCTTATGGAATAAGCTCGGTTATTATACCTCCTATTGCCAATGGTTTAATCAGTAAGTCTGGTGTGACATCAGCATTCATTATAATCGGTATAGCATTTCTTATTATTGTATGTGCTGCTTCTTTCTTCATTGAGAAATGTCCATCTGATTTTGTCCCTGCAGGTTGGACACCAAAGGCTGTCAATGTTGGACGTTCTATTCAGAACGACAAAGACTGGAAGGGCATGCTTGCAAATCCTCTGTTTTATATCATGATCTTGTTGTTAATGTGTGGAGCTTTTGCTGGACTCATGTGTACATCGCAAGCTTCTCCTATAGCTCAGAAAATGATTGGCATGTCTGCGGCAGCTGCTACGACAGTTGTTTCCGTATTGGCGTTGTTTAACACTGGCGGACGAATCGTTGCAGGCTATATTTCAGACAAAATCGGTCGAGTCAATACCCTGGCTTTTTCATCAGTCTTTTCGGTAATAGGACTCACAATACTTTATTTTTCAGGCGAAGGCAGTGTGTTAACATTCTATACTGGCATTTCAGTGATTGGTTTATGCTTTGGCGCACTGATGGGGGTATTTCCTGGATTTACTGCCGATCAGTTTGGGGTGAAAAATAATAGTGTGAATTATGGAATTATGTTTATTGGATTTGCAGTAGCAGGATACTTCGGCCCATCAATTATGAGTAATGTTTACAGCTCAGATCATAGTTATCAGAGAGCCTTTGTCATTGCGGCCGTTCTTGGCATAACCGGACTTGTTCTAACATTTGTATATAAGTTGGCTGCCCGAAAGAATCAGAAGATGGCTGTAGATATAAATCAGAAAGCTACCAATTAAACGTCAAAAAGCAATAAATACAGATAAGGAGAAAGAACTCATGCAAAGAAAATATCCAAACCTATGTAAACCAATCACCATTGGAAATGTGACTTTCAGAAATAGGATGTTTGGCGCTCCTATGGGAGGTACAGATATTACAGCTGACTGCACTATTGGACCCAAATCCACAGCTTTTTATGAATTAAGAGCAAAAGGCGGTGCTGCGTCAGTTACGGTCAGTGAAGTTGTGGTTCATCCCGAAACGGAAGCTTCCCATATGTACCATCTGGATCTGGAGACAGTAGATTCTCTTGCTAGTTTTACTTATACTGCAGATGCTATTCGTCGTCACGGGGCAATTGCCAGTGTGGAATTATCTCATTCTGGACAGTATGCAGGAACTTATCTGACTGACAAAAATAAGAAACAAGGACTTGCACAGTGGGGACCCAGTCCCGGAGTACGTCCAGACGGCAGAGAAGTAAAGGAACTTACGCAAGAACGAATTGCTGATATCGTAGCAGCTTATGGTAGATGTGCCGGACTTGCCAAGAGAGCAGGTTTTGAAATGATTATGGTTCATGGCGGGCATGGATGGTTGATCAATCAGTTTTTTTCTCCTTATTTCAACCACAGAACAGACAAGTATGGCGGATCTTTGGAAAACAGGGTGCGTTTTGCAGAGGAGGTTCTTGACAGTGTCCGTAAAGCTGTGGGTCCCGGCTTCCCAATCGAGTTTAGAATGAGTGGTTCAGAGTTATTTGAAGGCGGCTATGATCTGACAGAAGGTATAGAAATTGCTAAATTAATCGAATCAAGAGTCGACTTGCTCCATGTATCTGCCGGAACTTATCAGACAGGATTTGGTATCACACACCCTTCGATGTTCTTGCCTCATGGAAGTAATGTTTATCTTGCAGCAGAGATCAAGAAGCATGTAAGTGTTCCGGTTGCAACGGTTGGCGGATTAAATGACCCTGCTCAAATGGAAGAAATCATTGCCAGCGGTCAGGCGGATGTTGTTGAAATGGCTCGCGCACTGCTGGCTGATCCAGAGCTTCCCAAAAAGGTGATGAGCAACCGCGATGAGGACATTATTAAATGTCTGAGATGCTTCACCTGTATGGCAGAACGTGCAGAAACATCCACAAGACGTTGTACGGTTAACCCATTAATTGGTCGTGAAATGGATGGAACAGAAATATATCCTTCCCCTAATCCACGCAAGGTTCTAATAGCCGGCGGAGGCCCAGGCGGACTTTATGCAGCCCTTACTGCAGCTAAACGCGGACATAAAGTGATTCTTTGTGAGAAGTCTGACGAGGTAGGCGGTATATTGAGGGGAGAACAGGCGATTCCTTTTAAATATGAGATGTATGAGTTAGGTGTTACTCTCGGAAAACTGGCCAAGGACGCCGGTGTTGAGATTCGTTTGAACACATCTGTTACTAAAGGGTATGCAGAGAAAGAAAATGTGGATGCGTTAATTATAGCAGTCGGCTCCGCACCACTTGTTCCTCCGATTCCAGGATTGAATGGTGATAACGTAGTCATTGTTAATAACTACTATCTGGAGAAGGATAGGGTCAGCGACAGCGTAGTCGTTTTGGGAGGCGGACTGGCAGGTTGTGAAGCAGCAATTCACTTTGCCCAGGAAGGTAAGACTGTTCATCTGGTAGAGATGAGAACAGAGTTGGCTCCAGATGCTAATATTAGACATCGTCCAATTATGCTAAAAGAAATCGAAAAGAATAACATTCAAGTTCATTTAGGATTTAAAGGGCTATGTGTTACACAAGAAGGTGTTGTTTGCGCTGATCAAAATGGTGAAGAACATCTTGTTCCAGGTACTTCAGTCATTTGTGCGCTTGGACAACGAGCAAGAAGAAACGTAGTAGATGAGTTAATTGATTGTGCACCTTATGTTTCACAAATCGGAGATTGTGTCAAGGCATCTACTATCACGACTGCAATATATCAAGGATATCATGCAGCGCTTGATATCTAATGATCTGCGACTCACTATCACCACTTGGCCTCGAACACTTCAGGAGGTTTAAGAGAGGCACTCGAACATAGCGGTTCAACACCAATCGCACAACTCTGCAAATGGGCATAACATTGCGCAAGAGTTGTGCGATATTTTTTCTTCCATGATCCCAAACAAGCGAGGTGTTTTTTTGTCCTGTGTTAAGCGTTGTCTATCTTTTTGGATACCAATCGTTGATCCGGTTTCTTATAGTGTGCAACATAGCTGTGCAGAACCATACCGAGGATGACGACGAACATACCTAGCCATGATAGAAGTGACGGAATTGGGATGGATAAAAAGATCAGTTCCCCCATTAATGCGAACAGCACTTCCAGAGATTGTGTTGCTTCAACGGTCGCCAGCTTTTGCATATTTCCGCGCACCTGATCCGTTGCTTTAAAAAATAGAACCGTCGCGATCACTCCTGAAAACACAGCCACCAGAGCAGACTGTATCGTCTGATCCTTACTTGGCATTCCCGCACTGAACACTCCGTATAGCGAAAGCAATAACCAGAAAGGCAAGCTGGCTAAAGTCATCCCGAGCACACGTTGATAGGCATCTAACCGTCCTGCACAAACCTCCATCATTTTGCGGTTACCTAATGGATATGCGAAGGAGGCAATGATGACCGGCAGGAAGCCGAACAAAAAATCTTGTGTAGAAATCGATTGTGACTGCTCGACTTGCATGAGAAGGATTCCAACTAAAATAATCAGAGACATCATAAGTCCTTGAATGGGGATTTTTCCGCGCACCTCTACTGGCCCGTTCTCCGTTTGTACAACCTCTGTAAATAACGGGACAAGCAGAGAACCGGAAATAATGGTAACTTGCCAAGTACCCGCAATCAACCAACCCGGCGAATAAGCCGATGCGAAGCATAATGGAGCATAAAATAAGCCAAATCCGATGAAGCTCCATAACAGCCATGTTCCCGGTCGTTCCTTCATGACGATCCAAAGAGGCTTAAGCTTCTGCTGGCTCATAACAATGACGAGTAAAATAGGAACCATAAATACATACCGCAATGAAGCACTCCAAATCCAGCTCCCGCCAGACAGCTCCATAGACCGATTGAGAACAAATGTAAAAGCAAAAAACAAAGCAGCCAACACACCTAGCCAAATGGATCGCAACACATTCACCTTATTCTTTAAATATTGTTATTACCCATAATAATAATGTTTGATCATTTATTTCAAGACATTCTTCGTCGTTGACAAGGCAAAAGGGATGCTGTATATTACTGAATGCCGACGTTAATAGTAATTATTACGATTTGAAAATATGACATAACAAACAAATAGCAAAGGGAGCATACTGTCAATGAATAAAAAAGCAATGCCGGTAACTGTGCTGAGCGGATATTTGGGTGCAGGGAAAACGACGATTTTAAATCATGTATTAAACAATCGGGACGGAATGAAAGTAGCGGTGATCGTTAATGACATGAGTGAAGTAAATATAGATGCCGAATTGGTTAAAAAAGAAGGAGGCTTGTCCAGAACTGAAGAAAAACTGGTTGAGCTGTCCAATGGCTGTATATGCTGCACATTGCGTGAGGATTTATTGCTGGAGGTCAAGAAGCTGGCCGAACAGGGCGAATTTGATTATATTTTAATTGAATCGACAGGAATTAGTGAGCCTGTGCCCATCGCTCAAACCTTTACGTACGCCGATGAAGCAACGGGCATTGATTTATCCTCCTTGGCAAAACTGGATTGCATGGTGACCGTGGTCGATGCGAACCGCTTCTGGCATGATTTTGAATCAGGGGAAACACTGCTGGATCGTAGGCAGGCTACTGGAGAAGACGACATGCGTGATGTCTCGGATCTGCTAATTGACCAGATTGAAACGTGTGATGTACTCATTCTGAATAAATGCGATCTGGTTCAGCCTGCCGAGCTGGACAAGCTGGAGGGTGTGCTGCGCAAATTACAGCCTGAAGCCAAAATCATTCGTACTACTAAGGGACAGGTCGCTCCTTCGGACATTTTGAATACAGGGCTTTTTGATTTTGACAAGGCCAGTCAATCGGCTGGATGGATTCGAGAGCTGGAGCTGGATAGTCATACCCCGGAAACGGACGAATATGGTATTCACTCCTTTGTGTATCGCCGCAGAAGACCGTTTCATCCTGCCAGACTGGCTGAATTTATGAGCTATTGGCCGCAGGAGGTCGTGCGCGCCAAAGGTTTGGTCTGGATTGCGACACCTCAGGATTGGGCAGCGAGCATTAGCCAGGCCGGTCCATCTATTCAGTTTGGACCAGCGGGAAGCTGGCTTGCCGCGTTGTCGGAAGAAGAACGGCAGGAGATCGTCGCAGCCGACCCAGAAGCTCTGGACAATTGGGACGAGCAATGGGGGGACCGCATGAACGAAATTGTCATGATCGGTATCGGAATGGAGCAATCGGACCTGGAAGAGGAACTGGATCAATGTCTGCTGAACGATACGGAGATGAACATGGATTGGTCTGATTTTGAAAATCCTCTGCCGTGGCCAGACGGGCAATAATAATTCGTCTCTGAATGAAACAGGATGTATAGATATAGCGAATAGATATTAGCGAATCCATTCCGTAATAAAGTTCATACACTTTTTGGCGGCAGGAGCCATATTCTTTAAAGAAGCCGCAGCGATACCAATAGAACGTGAATAGGGCCCATCCAAAGGTCGAATACAAAGTTCATAAGGATTTTGAGATAAAATCATTTCCGGAAGAATACTCACGCCCAAGCCATTTTGCACCATTGCCATAATGGCATGATCATCTTCCAGTTCATATTTGATTTTCGGAGCAAGCTTGTGCTGTGAAAAAATTCTTCGTACATCGACATCGCAGCCGGAAGCAGGCATAATGAAGGGTTCATCGCGGAGTTGATCCACACGTATGGCTGTCTGCTCCCGAAGCATATGATTCGATGGCAGTAGGCACAGCATTCTTTCTTTTCGAAGTGGCAGTACTTCCAGTACGTCTAAAGCAGGCAAATTAACGAAGCCGAAATCAGCTTCACCGCTAGCTATCCACTTCTCAATTTCATGGTAGTGGCCGTCAAGTAATTTCAGTTCAATAAATGGAAACTGCTCGTTAAATTTTTGGATAATACCGGGCAACCATTGAATGGAAACGCTTGAGAACGTACCTATCTTGACAGTTCCGGTTTCAAGTCCTTTGATTAGAGCGACCTCTTGATAGAGCCTCTCGTTCATTTGTACGATCTCTCTGAAATGCATCATCAGGTGTTGTCCATTACTGGTCAATTTGATGCCTGAACGTCCTCTAATCAGAAGAGTCAGGCCCAATTCATGTTCCAAACCGGAAATAGCATGGCTAATTGCGGATTGTGTAAGATTGAGAGTCTCTCCTGCTTTGGTGAAGCTTCCCGTTTCTACTACGCTAAGAAAGACCTTATATTTCAACAAGTTCATGTGTCCTCCTAGATTGAATGAAATATATTCATACATAGTATCATATATATTCATTTTTTTTATCTCAGTTTTGTGGTTATAATCGAATTTGAGGATTTTGCAAAATCCTTACTTAAGAAAAAGCTGATAACCATTTAATCTCTGGGAGGTACCTATGAGTTCAATTGCAAAAACGCCACAGCCCCCTTATTATGCTGCTATCTTTACTTCTGAACGTACTGAAGGAGATGGCGGATACGGAGTGATGGGAGACAAAATGGAGAAACTGGCTGCTGAACAACCGGGTTTTCTGGGCATGGAAAGTGTTCGCGACCAAAATGGAGTAGGCATCACAGTTTCCTATTGGGAGTCCTTGGACGCTATAAAAAATTGGAAACATAATGAGCTGCACAAGGTAGCACAGGAGAAAGGGAAATCCGAGTGGTATAGAACATTTGGTTTAAGAGTGAGTAAGGTAGAACGAGATTATTTTTTTACAGTGTAAATAGGTTCAGTAAATAGGTTCAGCGCGCTACAGTAATCATAAAATGTCGATGACCCGGCCCTCCAAAAAAAATGCTGGCATTCAAAATGATTACTGTAGACATAGATGAAATCATGACAGGCTAAAGGGAGCGTCTTCAAAGCCGTAAACGGCTGATAATACGCTCCCTTTTGGTTCCCATACTTATATTGTTATGTCATATACGTATAAGCTCAGGATTTAGACGAATTTACCGGCTGCATTTCCTGGATAGCTTCCTTCAAGTTGTGTGAGCATAGCTCATACAGCTGCTTTCTTTGCTGTTCACTGGAACTCAAGGCCAGCTTTTGCAGCTCGGTTGTACATTGCTGCAGCAGCGTCAGCACGGCTTGATTAGAGTCCTGTGCCTTGGACATCTGTACGTTATCGCTGTATTGGTCAATGTACAGCTCCCCTTGCTGGTCCACCTGTGCGAAAAATACGTCTTTGACCGTCAGACTTTTTTCTTTCAGCTTTGCATCCAGCCATTGTTGCGTAATTCCTATGTAGGCCATTTGCTGCTCCATAACTTGTCCATCCATAATAATGGCTGTTGGTTCCTTCTCCGGCAGCTGCAGCATATTGAGGTCCTTAAGGGTCACCGGCTGCTTGTCTTTGGTCAGCAGCACGTTGATCTCACCACTGGTCTCCATAATCGCAAATTCCACGTCAGATACCTTGAATGCATTTTTACCCCGCAGCTGCTCCATGAGCTCATCTAGTGTAAGCCGTTCCTTTCTCATATTATCCTCTAAAATTTTGCCGTCTTTGATCAGAGTAGTGGTCTTTCCATCGGTAAAATCTCTGATTTTCTTGCTTTTAATTTGCAATATTTCAATGACAAATGTTGTCAGGACCCAAACTGCCAAGGCTATAAAGCCTAAGTACCAAGTATTTTCTCGCTCCATAGGAATGGTAGCGGCCAGATTCCCTATCGTGATTCCGGTTATATATTCGAACACGGAAAGCTGGGATACCTGACGTTTTCCGAGAATTTTAGCAATTAAAAATAATACAGCGACAGCCATTAATGTGCGTGTAGCAACCTCGGCCCAATCCTGCATTTGCTCCACCTCATTTCATTTCGTTTTGCCGCAAGTGCGCTAATATTCCAAGCATATCCGCACCAGGATCAGTTTAAACGCGAGCACTTTAATCTAGATAAACCGTTTAAAGCATATTAAAATTTTCTATCGTTGCATTGTCGATGTCTATTAGCCGAGCGATTGACGGAAAGGGGGGAGCAGGATACATTATAAATATAATTCTTATTTAATTCATCGGGATTATAAACATTAAGTTCACGGAGGTATGTGTATGTCGTCCAAACCTAAAGTTGTTCTGTGGAGTAAAACCGGCTGTCATTTTTGTGGAGAGATCAAATCGTACCTGGAATCCCAAAATCAGCCGTATGAAAATATTCAAGTAGACGGAAATGATGCGCTGCGTGACGTGCTGGAGACCAAATATGGTATTCGTTATGTCCCTGTGGTAGAGGTGGGTGGGGATAACAAATATGAAGCCCTGCTCAACCCGGATCTGGAAGAGCTGGCTAAAGTGCTGGAAAGTTACAATCAAGCGGTATAAGCCGACGGGAAATCATTATTTTCAAGAAAGGTGGAAGAGTTCATGGCTAAGAATAGACAAATTAAATTTGGTGCGATTATTCACGGTGTTGGGGGAAGCATGACGACTTGGCGTCACCCTGAAGTGCCTGCGGACGCGAGTGTTAATTTTGAATTTTATAAAACACAGGCGCAAAAGGCAGAGGAAGGCAAGTTTGATCTTGTATTTATCGCAGATGGCCTGTTTATTAATGAAAAATCCATTCCTCACTTTCTAAACCGTTTTGAACCCATTACGATTTTGTCCGCTTTGGCCGGGGTGACGAAGCATATCGGATTGGTTGGTACACTGTCGACTTCCTATAGCGAACCGTTTACGGTAGCACGCCAGTTTTCTTCCATTGATCATATCAGTGGCGGTCGTGCAGGCTGGAATGTGGTAACTTCTCCGCTGGAAGGCTCTGCTCTTAATTTTAACAAAGGCGAGCATCCGTCGCATCCGCAGCGCTATAAGATTGCCGA
This sequence comes from Paenibacillus sp. Aloe-11, assembly GCF_000245715.1. NCBI lineage: Bacteria > Bacillati > Bacillota > Bacilli > Caryophanales > Paenibacillaceae > Paenibacillus > Paenibacillus sp. Aloe-11. The sequence continues at coordinate 58,436 of NZ_JH601052.1, forward strand.
TGAATATTTGCAGGTAACCAAAGGGCTGTGGGATTCATGGGAAGAGGATGCGTTCATTCGTGATAAGGAAACCGGCGTATTCTTTGACCCTGAAAAGCTGCATACGCTGAATCATAAAGGTGAGTTCTTCTCTGTGCAGGGTCCATTGAATATTGGGCGTTCCAAGCAGGGACAGCCGGTTATTTTCCAGGCAGGTTCTTCAGAGGATGGTAAAAACCTGGCTGCGAAGGAAGCGGACGCTGTGTTTACGGGACATGAAACATTGGAGGAAGCACAGCAGTTTTATCGTGATGTGAAGGAACGAGCGGTCCGCTATGGCAGATCGGAAGAGGATATCGTCATTTTACCGGGCATTTCACCGATTATTGGCAGCACGACGGAAGAAGCGGAACGGAAGTATGAGGAGATTACCAATCTGGTGACGATTGAGGCCGCGTTAAAATATTTGGGACGTTTCTTCGATCATCATGATTTCTCACAATATCCGCTGGATGAGCCATTCCCTGAGCTTGATGGTATTGGCAGCAATGCGTTCCGCAGCGGTACAGATAAAATCAAACGGACAGCCAAAGAGCAAAATCTGACTCTGCGCGAGGTTGCATTGCGTTCGGCTACACCGAGAACCTCTTTTATCGGGACTGCTGAGCAGGTGGCGGATCGGGTGCAGGAGTGGTTTGAAAGAAAAGGGGCAGACGGATTTATTATCGGCTCTGATGTGCCATCGGGTCTGCATGACTTTGTAAATCTGGTTGTGCCTATTTTGCAGGAACGCGGCATTTACCGTCAGGATTATGAATTTAGCACGCTGCGTGAAAACCTGGGCGTACCGATTCCAGAGAACCGTTACACAGCGGCCAGATCCAAAGTGAAGGTAGACGCATAATAGAAGGAGGTAGAAATATGTCCAAGGTTGTCATCCTGTCAGGCAGTCCGTCTACACAATCCCGTCTATATGGCTTGATTAACTATACGACCGAGCAATTGCAGCAGGCCGGAGCGGAGACCACCTTGCTGAATGTGGCTGACTTGCCAGCCGAGGACCTGGTGAAGGCCAACTTTAACAGTCCTGCTGTTACTGAAGCACTTGCGCTGATTGCAGCAGCAGATGCCATCATCGTAGCTTCTCCCGTGTACAAAGCCGCCTATTCCGGCCTGTTGAAGATATTTTTGGATTTGGTTCCACAGGAGGGACTGAGAGGCAAACCTGTACTTCCTTTATTTATCGGTGGCACGTTGGCTCACCTGCTGGTCATAGACTATGCCTTGAAGCCAGTTCTCAACGCGCTGGGCGGAAGACATATTCTTGGCGGTGTGTATGCGTTGGATCAGTGGGTTGAACGGCTGCCGGATGGAGCATACGGGTTGTCCGAAGAATTGGTTGTACGGTTGGACCGTTCTGTGAAAGAGCTGAATGGGCTATTAAAGTGATAGATATTTTCAATATGTCCATTGACAGGTCGTTCAGTGAGTTTTATGATACAAAAAAACCGAGTTAACACATTGGATAAATGTATATAAGCTCACTGGAGGACTTGCGTATGAATATCGAGAATATGGAAGCCTTTGTATACGTGAATCACTATGGTAGTTTTAACAAGGCGGCAGAAGCGTTGTTCTTGTCACAGCCCTCTGTCACAGCACGGATTCAGACGCTGGAGCGCGAGCTGGAATGCAAGCTGTTTGACCGCCAAAGCAAGCAAACTGTTCTCACGGAGGATGGACGGAAGTTTCTTCCTTATGCGGAGCAGATGCTACAGGTACTGCAAAAAGGAAAGCAAAAGCTTCAACAGCGCAAGAAAGCTCCTCAGCAAATTCGAATTGGCTGCACGATATCGGTGTCGAACTATATCATTCCTGAAATTTTAAAGCAGCTGCGCGCCCGCTATCCGGAGGTTAACTACAAAATTGTGACGGCTACGACGGATCAACTGGTACAAAAGCTGTTGAACCGTGAGGTAGACATTAGTTTTGTCCGTAAAGTAATGCACCCATCCATTCGTACGCTTGCTTTTTATGAAGATCCTATTTCTCTGTATGTATACGAGGGTCATCCGTTTATGAAGACAGGCAAGGCCAGCATTCAGGATATTCAACATGAAACACTGGTGTTTTTTGAATGTGGGTCTTTAGATTGGATGAGAATTCATCGGGCTTTTGAATCACTGGAGCAGCCGCCGGATATTGCTTTTCAGGTAGATAATGTGGTTACGGCCAAAAAGCTGGTATTGGAAGAAGCGGGCATTGCCTTTTTGCCGGATGTCTGTGTAAGTCGTGAAGTGAAGGATAAGAAATTGTTCCGCATTCATGTGCCTGAGGTGGCTAGTGTATCTATGCAGATTAGCATTGTGGCAACCAAAGAAGACTGTGCAGTGACATCGGATTTTGCAGATGCGTTGACAGATGGCTTCCGCGAGGCTGTTTTGCTATAGAAAAGTTCTATTACCTGGTGGATTGACGTATATGATTCCAGGTGTTAAATTAGTCACATCTAAAAACCAATTAAGCTTATAGGAATTATTAACTACTAAATATTGTAGCTAGCATGTATGTCGCAAACTGCTGATATACCAAGAGACGAGGGGGATTCATATGAAGAAGTGGTTTGCATTATTGTCTGTTGTGGCGATGATCCTGGTGATAGCAGGCTGCGGATCCTCAGGTAACGCGTCTAGCGCGTCAGGCTCAAATGGAGATGTGAAGAAAATTATCGTAGGCACGGGTACTCAATTCAAAAATGTATGCTTTATTGACGAAAACGGAAATCTAACAGGCTTTGATGTGGAGCTGATCAAGGAACTGGACAAGCGCCTGCCTCAATACGAATTTGAATTCAAAACAATGGACTTCGGCAATCTGCTGCTGAGTCTGGATGCCGGTAAAATCGACATGGTATCTCATCAAATGGAAAAGAACCCGGAGCGCGAAGCCAAATATCTGTTCAACAAAAATCCGTATAGTATTTTCCTGAACAGAGTTGCCGTAGCAAAGGATAACAATACAGTCCATTCGATTGATGATTTGAAAGGGAAAAAGGTACTTACCAGCCCAACCAGTAATGCGGCCTATGTGCTAAAGGAGTACAACAAAACTCACGGGAACGCCTTGAACATTGTGTATACGAGCGGTGCAGCCAATGATACGGTGCAGCAAATTACGAGCGGCCGTATAGATGCTACCATTACGACAGATTTTGCGAACCGTTTTAACACGGATGAAAAAGGAGAAGTAGCTCTGAAAACCGTCGGTGATCCTTTGACTCAATCGGATGTATTGTATGTACTGAACAAAAATGAGCAGGGTCTGGCGGACGATCTGGACAAAGCGATTCAGGAAGTCAAGGACGACGGCACGCTGTCAAAGCTGAGCGTTAAGTGGCTCGGAGAGGACTTTACCAAGTCTCTGGAAGATGTGAAAAAGGAAGGCAGCAGCAAGAAATAAGGATAGGTTTGAATGTTCAGCGGTCAGGGTACTCCGTGTATTCTGACCGCTGATGTATAGGAAGGAGGCAGGTATATGAGCAGAGAGTTCAACATTGACTATGTTTTTAGCTTTATTCCGAAAATGCTGTCTTATTTGCACATCACGTTGTTTATAGTGGCAAGCTCGCTCGTATTGGGGCTAATGATCGGTCTGTTGGTTGCGCTGCCTCGCATGTATAACATTCCTTTTCTCAAGCGTGTTTCTCAGGTGTATGTTTCCTTTTTTCGCGGAACGCCTATTTTAATCCAGCTGTTTCTGGTGTATTACGGCTTGCCGGAGCTGCTGAAGCTGGTTGATATCAACTCCTCCAGATGGGATGTGCTGTGGTTTGCCATAGCGACCTACGCGCTCAACAGCGGGGCATTTATTTCGGAGATTATCCGGTCAGGTGTGGGAGCCGTAGACCGTGGACAGATCGAGGCAGCACAGTCGGTCGGCATGACCGGATATCAGACCTTTACACGCATTATTTTGCCGCAAGCGCTGGCTGTCGTGGTTCCGGTATTTTCCAATTTGGTGATTGGCAATCTGAAGGATACTTCGCTGGCGTTTACCATCGGAGCGATGGAGATGACAGGGAAATCACAGACATTAGGCTCGGCTACCCAGCATTTTGTTGAAACCTATATTGCACTGTCTCTGATTTATCTGGTGATCAGTCTGATTTTACAAAAATTGTTCAAGGTGCTGGAAAATGTGCTTCTCCGACATGAACATCGGGATACCGCCAGGAAAGAGCCTGAACAACGAAAAGGCTTTGTGGTGCGGCACCTGAGGAGTCCACGTCTCAGCAAAGGGGGCAAAGGCATATGAGTCTGGATTTTGGATTTATGTATACCGCCTTTTTGGGGTTGTTCTCCGCGCTGCCCAACACGTTAATCATTACGGTGGTTTCCGTACTGGCAGGGCTGGTCATCGGAATTATAACGGCGCTGGCCCGAATTTATAAGGTGCCTGTGTTATCCCAGATTTCGCACGGTTATGTGACCTTTATCCGGGGTACACCGATGCTGATGCATTTGCTGCTTATTTATTTCAGCTTGCCTTTGTTGATTGATGCGGGAGCGAAGCATTTTGGCTGGTCGTTTCATTCCAAAGACGTTCCCTATATGGTATTTGCACTCATTTCATTTTCCATTACCAGTGGCGCGTATATGTCTGAGGTCGTCCGTTCCGGTATTCAATCGGTGAACCGGGGGCAGATCGAAGCAGCCTATGCGGTCGGCATGACGACGTGGCAAGTGCTGAGACGAATCGTATTTCCGCAGGCGTTCGTGGTGAGCTTGCCGAACCTGACGAATTCTGTGATTGGGATGCTTCATGGCTCCACCTTGGCCTTCACGGTTTCGGTGACAGAAATCCAGGCACAGGCTGAAATTCTGGCATCTACGAACTGGAAATATTTAGAGGTATATATTGCGGCCGCTCTGCTCTTCTGGGGGTTGACGGTGCTGATTGAGCGAATATCCGGGTTGGTAGAGAAAAAAATCAATGTGTTTCATGGAGGTAGAGCATCATGATCCGTCTGCAAAATATAACGAAATCGTTCGGCAAGCATGAGGTGCTCAAAGGCATTGATTTGACCGTGAACAAAGGCGAGGTCGTCGTTATTCTGGGCCCGAGCGGTTCTGGCAAAACGACCTTGCTGCGCTGCATCAATTATCTGGAAAAGCCGAATGATGGAGAAGTCAGCATCGGTGATTTTACGGTAAACTGCAAGCGGCCTGCGAAAAAGGATGTTCTGGCTTTACGGCAAAAGACGGCCATGGTCTTTCAGCAATACAACTTGTTCAAGCACAAAACGGCGCTGGAAAACGTCATGGAGGGACTTGTCGTCGTCCGCAAGGTGAAGCCGGAGGAAGCGAAAAAAATCAGCATCGAAGTGCTGGAAAAGGTCGGTCTGGGCGAGAAGCTGAATCATTATCCGAGCCAGCTATCCGGTGGACAGCAGCAGCGTGTCGGCATTGCGCGTGCTTTGGCGCTGAACCCGGAAGTGATTTTGTTCGATGAACCGACCTCGGCGCTGGACCCTGAACTGGTGGGCGAGGTGCTGTCGGTGATTCGCAAGATCGCGAAGGAAGGCATTACGATGATTGTCGTTACGCATGAAATGGGCTTTGCGCGAGATGTTTCCAATCATGTGGTATTTATGGATGGCGGTCATGTCATCGAGGAAGGCACACCGGACGATATTTTTAACCACCCCAAAGAAGAACGGACCAAGCAATTCCTGAAACGGATTACACCAGAATATAATTACTCAATATAGACGGGAGAGGGAGATATGAGTATTAAAATCGGAGTGTTGGATCAAAGCCCTATAGGCGAGGGAGAAATAGCAGCACAGGCGCTTCGCAATACGATTAAACTGGCACAGCGTGTAGAGGAATTAGGGTTTTCACGCTTTTGGGTATCAGAGCATCATGATTCCGAGCAGGTCGCGGGCTCTTCGCCAGAGGTACTCATTTCCCATTTGCTGGCACGTACCGAGCATATTAAAATCGGCTCTGGCGGGGTGATGCTTCAGCATTACAGCCCGTATAAAGTGGCCGAAAACTTCAATGTGCTGGCATCTCTTGCGCCGGGTCGCGTAGATTTGGGCATTGGGCGTGCACCGGGTGGATTACCAAAGTCCACACAGGCATTACAGCGTAACGTGCATGGTGCGCCTTCTCTGGAAGAAAAAATTGATGAAGTAAGTCGTTACATTCATAATATCCCGTCTGAAGAAGGGCCGCTAGCCGGACTACAGGCGAATCCGATTCCGGAAACACCGGCGGAAATTTACGTTTTGGGTACAAGCACAGACAGTGCTGGCATTGCCGCACGTTTGGGGTTGCCTTATGTTTTCTCGCAATTTATCAATAGCAGTGAGCAGGTGGCATTGGATGCATTCCGCACGTATCGGGAGTCATTCGATTATAGCTTTGGACGTGAACCAAAGGTTCTTTTTGCACTGTCCGTTATTGTAGCTGACACCTCCGAGGAGGCTGCGGCCTTGGCAGGCGAGCATAAGCTGTACAAGATTCTTCTGGCCAGTGGAAAAACGGCGACGGTGGGAACGCTGGAAAGTGCAGAGGAATTCGGCAAGCAATCGGGTGAAGAGTATACGATTGAAGTTACGGAAGCGCAAATTAACAAAGGCAATAAAGACGAAATTTATGCTTTGTTGACGGAAATTCAAGCAAAATATCAGGCTGACGAGCTGATCGTAACGACGGGAATACGGGATATTGAAAAGCGCGTGCGCTCATTCGAGCTGCTGCATGAAGCCTTTGCCGGATCGCTTGTACAATCCTAGCTGCTATCGGCTTTT
>NZ_JH601052.1:65244-88796 GCF_000245715.1 Paenibacillus sp. Aloe-11
CTTGAAAAGGCTGCCACTATTCTGGATTCACGAAGGAGGAATAGGAATGAGCGAATCAATCGGGACCAAGGAGCAGGTTTTGGAGCAGAAGCTGGTGGACATTCGTCGCCATCTTCATCAAAATCCCGAGCTGTCGAATGAGGAAGTTGAAACGACCGCCTATATCCGCCGTCTGCTGGAAGAACAGAACATAGCCATTCTGGATGTGCCACTGCGCACCGGACTGGTGGCAGAAATCGGCGGGCAGCAGGAGGGGCCGCTTGTGGCGCTTCGAGCGGATATTGATGCGCTGCCGATTCAGGAGGAGACGGGATTGGTCTATGCCTCGGTGCATCCGGGCAAAATGCATGCCTGTGGGCATGATTTTCATACAGCTTCCCTCTTCGGGGCTGCTGTATTGTTAAAACAGCGGGAACAGGAGCTGAAAGGTACGGTTCGGCTGGTGTTTCAGCCAGCCGAGGAAAAGGCCAAGGGCGCAGCCCAAGTGCTGGACAGCGGTGCACTGGCAGGCGTGCAGGCCATATTCGGCCTGCATAATAAGCCGGACTTGCCAGTAGGCACAGTCGGGATCAAGGAAGGTCCGCTAATGGCAGCGGCGGACGGCTTTTACATTGAGGTGGAGGGGCTGAGCACGCATGCAGCCGTTCCACATGCAGGGATTGATCCGATTGTGGTTTCATCACATATCATTACGGCCCTGCAATCGATTGTGAGCCGCAACGTCAACTCGCTGGACAGCGCAGTGATTAGTGTTACGAAGCTGCACAGTGGCAACGCCTGGAACATCATCCCGGACCGTGCCTATCTGGACGGCACCATTCGGACATTTGACGAAAACGTGCGTGCACAGGTGGCTGAGCGCTTCGAGCAGGTCGTCAAAGGTGTTGCCGATGCTTTTTCCACGAAAGCGACCATCCGCTGGATTGAAGGTCCGCCGCCTGTGCTGAATGACGGGCCGCTGGCTGTCATTGCGGAGCAGGCAGCCAGCGCTGCCGGCCTGGAGGTTGTTCGCCCCGTGCCGTCTTCGGCGAGCGAGGATTTTGGGCTTTACCAGAAAAGTATCCCCGGTGTGTTCGTTTTTGTTGGCACTTCGGGCAGCCAGGAATGGCATCATCCGGCTTTTGACCTGGACGAACGCGCACTGCCGGGAACGGCGAAGCTGCTGGCATCACTGGCAGAATCGGCATTGGTATCCATAGAGTAGGGAGGAGAGTCTACTCCTTCGATATTTGTCCCCTCTTTGCAAAGAGGGGTTTTTTTAATTGACGATTTGTTATTCCAGTGATACTATAAAAATGTTATTTTATTCAAATTGAGAGTGGGTGAAATAGTATACGAGAATAATAGGGTTGTTATTTCCAAGTATGATTATCAAAAAATCACAGGTGATGGAGGTTGAAGAAATGCCGAAGAAAAAAGGAATGATGATGGCTTCTTTTTCATTGGTAGTGGCAGCTTCTTTACTGGTTGGCGGGGCTAATATAGGCTCAGCGGCCCCTGATTTGGAAAGCGCTTCCGATATTGAGTCCACGAGCATTAGCTTGGCCGCTGCCGATATACCTGCAAAATTTAAGCCATCGGTAGAATGGGTTTGGAAGAATAGAATGGTTAAGGAAGGCTCAACCAACCGTAAAAACTTGATTTTTGATCAGATTTATGCGGGAAAAGGGACGTTAAATTATGTTGTCCGCTGGCAATCTCCCAAAAATATCACTCTTCAGCAGCGCAAAGATATGGCTTCTATGCTGAGCCGTCAAGTCAATAACTGGAACAAGCAGCTGAAAGGGTATGATGGCTGGCCTTATAACAATATTACTGTCAAAATCGTAGGCTGGGCTGTTGCGAACCCGTCACAAATCCTTAACAAACAATCTAATGAAATCGTTTACACGGATACCATTATAGATGATTTAAGCAAATCAAATCCAAGCATTCCTGCTAAACTCCCAGTTGCGCCTGACGCACTGTCCCGATTTGAACATTTTAATGATCCCAACTATGCTTATCCCGGCGGATTGGACAAGCGGTTTGATATGTATCTGTGGGGAACGGCTAATTTCGGCGGTGGGGCCGGTGGTGACTGGGGACAACGCATGTCTGATGATTATATCCTGAGCACCCTGAACGCTGATGAAGTCCATATCACAGAGCATGAAATGGGTCATGGATTTGGCCTGCCTGATTTCTATGAAGAAAATGACCGTCCACCTGGCGGGTTCCCGACACCCACAATTATGTGGGCAGGAAATTCTTCCAAAATAACAGAATGGGATACCTGGATGTTGCGCTATACCTGGAGTCAGGTCAAGAAGGATACTTCTCGTTTTCCTAACCGATAAAAGATTCTTGGAATAGCGCAGAAAAGCTGATCAACAGGACCGTTTCTTCCAAAATCAAATTCTGTGATGAATTGATTTTAGTGAAGGAGCGGTTTTTCATTTTTTATAAAATACCTGTTTTTTGCATAAGAAGCGATGATATCGTTCCAATATACGATCAAAATACCTAATTTAAATCATTAAGGAAAATATTGACGATGCAATATTCCAGTGATAATATAGTTTGTGATTATTTACAAAAAACGACAAGGAGGATTGATAGATTATCGTTGATCTTATAGATCAATACATAAATACGCAAAAGAGGTGATGTGATAGAGTTAATTGTTCCAGGCAATCTACCGTATTCATTCAAATAAATATGGAGGTCTATGCATGTTGAGCAGAAAAGGAATGATGATGGCTTCTTTTTCAGTCGTGATCGCCAGTTCATTACTGATGGGAAATGCTACGATGCTATCCGCGGCTTCTTCAGAAAACAGGAGTGCGGTGGCTGCTGCAACGGGTGATTCGACACTGGCTGATATGCCAGCTTATCTCAAATCATCGGTGGAGTGGGTTTGGAAGAATAGAATGCTGACCGAAGGCTCGACGGCTCGCAACAACACGATTTTCGATCAAATTGATGCGGGAAAAGGGACTCTTAATTATGTTGTACGCTGGCAATCTTCCAAGCCGGTTACGCTGCAACAGCGCCAGGATATTGCTAGAATGCTAGGTCGTCAGATGAACCATTGGACAGAGCATCTCCAGGGATATGATGGCTGGCCCTACAAGGAGATTAAAGTAAAAGTGGTAGGCTGGGCTGTAGCTGATCCTTCATTGCTATTGGACAAGCAGCCGGACGAGGTCGTATATACGGAAACAACTAGAGATGAGTTAGCTTCCGAAAAACCGGAAATTCCCGCTGTACTCCCGGTTGCGCCTGCAGCCTTGTCCAGATATGAGCACTATTGGGACCCGAACTATTCGTATCCAGGTGGATATGATAAACGCTTTGATATGTATTTGTGGGTAACTGAAAATTTTGTAGGAGGTACCGGTCAGGATTGGGGCCAACGTGTGAATGATGATTATCTTTTTAGCACCTTGAATGCGGATGAGATTCACATCACGGAACATGAAATTGGACATGGCTTTGGCTTAACTGATTTTTATGAAGAACACGAGCGTCCACCGGGTGGCTTCCCAACCAACACCATTATGTGGGCTGGTGATTCCGACCATATCACAGACTGGGATATCTGGATGCTGCGTTATACCTGGAGCCAGCTCAAAAAAGATACTTCCCGTTTCCCAAATACGCCTAGAGATCATGAGGGGCCGATTGATACATCACCTGATGAAAACGTAAACATTGCACGAGCTGCCAAGGCCAGCACTTCCTATACTTCGCCTTGGGAAAATGTGAGCGCACTCAATGACGGCTTTGATCCTACCAGCTCCAATGACAGAAGTCATGCCGTGTACGGAAACTGGCCTGAAACGGGAACACAATGGGTTCAATATGATTTTGATCAAGAGCATACGGTATCCCAAACCGATGTATATTGGTTCAAAGACGGGGGTGGCATTGATGTTCCCAAGTCTTACAAGATTAAGTACTGGAACGGTCGAAGCTGGTCCAATGTCAAGCAGGCCAAAGGATTGGGAACTGCGGCAGATCAATATAATACGACCACTTTTACGCCTGTAAAAACAACGAAATTAAGGATTGAAATGGTATCCCAAGGTTCGGCATCCACAGGGATTTTAGAGTGGAAAGTCGCGGCTAATTAATTAAGTAATATTTTGAAATGATATGGAGGGAAACGAATGTTGAAGAAAAAAGGAATGATGGCGGCTTCATTTTCTGTGGTGATTGCTAGCTCCTTACTGATGGGAAATGCTAGCTTTGTATCTGCGGATGCGCATATAAATGAGAATGCCGTGGTTGCGGCAACGGGTGATTCGACATTGGCTGATATGCCAGCTTATCTCAAATCATCAGTGGAGTGGGTTTGGAAGAATAGAATGCTGACCGAAGGCTCGACTAACCGTAAAAATTTGATTTTTGATCAAATTTTTGCGGGAAAAGGAACGCTAAACTATGTAGTGCGTTGGCAATCTTCCAAGCCTGTTACACTGAAGCAACGCCAGGATATTGCTAGAATGCTAGATCGTCAGATGAACCATTGGACAGAGCATCTCCAGGGATATGATGGCTGGCCCTACAAGAATATTAAAGTAAAAGTGGTAGGCTGGGCTGTTGCCAATCCTTCATTGCTGCTGGACAAGCAGCCTGACGAGGTCATTTATACGGATACCATTACAGATGTGTTAGCTTCCGAACAACCGGGAATTCCTGCTGCACTTCCGGTTGCGCCTAATGAAATATCCCGATTTGAGCATTTTTCGGACCCGAACTATTCGTATCCGGATGGATTGGATAAACGTTTTGATATGTACCTTTGGGCTACAGAAAATTTCGGTGGGGGAGCCGGCGGTGACTGGGGACAACGTATGAATGATGAATACGTTCTGAACACGGTGAACGCTGATGAGATTGAGATTACCGAACATGAAATTGGACATGGCTTTGGATTAAACGATTTTTATGAAGAACACGAGCGTCCACCAGGTGGCTTCCCAACGAACACCATTATGTGGGCCGGCAATTCCGATCATATCACGGACTGGGATATCTGGATGCTGCGTTATACCTGGAGTCAGCTCAAAAAAGATACTTCCCGTTTTCCAAGCGTGACTAACGGCGACGAGGGTCCCATCGATACATCACCTGATGAAAACGTGAACATTGCGCGAGCTGCAAAGTCCAGCACATCCTATACTTCGCCTTGGGAAAATGTGAGCGCACTCAATGACGGCTTTGATCCCACCAGTTCCAATGACAGAAGTCATGCTGTGTATGGAAACTGGCCTGAAACAGGAACACAGTGGGTTCAATATGATTTTGATCAAGAGCATACGGTATCCCAAACCGATGTATATTGGTTCAAAGACGGGGGTGGCATTGATGTTCCCAAGTCTTACAAAATTAAGTACTGGAACGGTCGAGGCTGGTCCAATGTCAAGCAGGCCAAAGGATTGGGCACTGCGGCAGATCAATATAATACGACCACTTTTACGCCTGTAAAAACAACGAAATTAAGAATTGAAATGGTATCCCAAGGCTCGGCATCCACAGGGATTTTAGAGTGGAAAGTCGCAGCGAACAAGCTTTAAGCATCACATTATTATTTCAAAGGGTTGTCTCTTGCAATATGCAGCAGACAACCTTTTTAATTCATAGCTGAACAGTTGGAGTCTGATGATATCAGGCTTTTTTTGTATCTTGATATATGTGGCCAGCATCGTTCATATTTGTATGCATGGATTATTGAGAATGAACGTGTGTACGATAATATGTATAATGAACGTTAGACATGAAAGAAAAGAGGACAGAGAGCGATGAGTCACGACGTGGATGCTCCTTATGATGTACATGTAGCATATGGACCGGTGTTTGAGCTGCTCAGCAGCCTGCACACCTTTATTTGCCGCAAGGCTTACAAGAAGACTGATTTATCTTCTGCATGGGCGGAGCAGGTGCGAGGAACGCTATCTCCAGGCTTGACCGGATTGCTGGAGCCCATGGAAATCAATGCAGATTGGAAGGTCATTTATGGACTTGTCTGCATGCTTACAGATCAAGGGGATATTGCTGAGGTTGTAGATCGTTTGGAGAGCCGGACTGCACAGGAATTGAATGATCAGGCATCAGCCTATGGTATCCCGCTGCCTGACGATATGGAGAGGCTTCGCAGGCTTGCTTTGCGGCTACTATCCGGCTGGTATGAGGAGTATTTTCGCCATGTGGATACGAAGATTTTAAGCGGGCTGGAGCAGGAAGCTGAACGGAGAAATAAGGAGAAGGATGTATATAGCTCTATGGAATGGGTGGATCGTACAACCAGTGGCTTTCGGTTTGAGCCTTCCGAGGGACTAACGCGGGTGTTGCTGGTGCCACAATACCATTTTCAACCCATTAATATCATTTACCGGTTTGGATCGCTCCTGCTGTGTCATTATTCGGCGGGGATTTATGTTCAAGAGGAAGACTTTTTATCCCCACAGGAATACCGTATGATTCGAAGCTTGGGGGAAAAGAGCAGGCTTAAGATTTTAAAATATTTGTACCAAAGCCAGTCTCCGCGAACCTTTATTGAAATTGTCCGTCATCTAAAGCTGTCCAAGGGAATCACGCATGACCATATATTCAAGCTCCGTGCCGCTGGCTTCATCCATGCTCATTTTGATGGCGAAACATTGCTCGGTTACAGCGCGAGGCTTTCAGCCGTGGATGAAATGCATGGGAGTATCCTGGGCTATATGGAGCGAAAATAGGCTGCCCACACAGGTGGACTTTAACACTTTAAACAAATAGACGCAGGTCATTTGGAATCCAGATGAGTTGACGTCTATTTTTTTACATAAAAAATGGAGTTCTCTCTTTACAGAACCGGAATAGATTCCTATAATGAGATTTATCTTATTAATCACAACTTGTTCTATCGGAATTTACTAAATTAACTCGGGGGGATTATTTTGAAAAAGGGAATTATTCTACTTAGCAGTCTACTTCTGGCAAGCTCTGCTTTATTAGCTGCTTGCTCTAGCGGGGAAACGGATAGCGCTAGCCATGCTAATACGCAGAATAATGAGAACACGCAGCAGGCTGCTACAGCACAACCTTTAACAAGTCTGGTAAAGGCCTCTGATCTGTCCAAGTTGCCAGAAGTGTCCCAAAAAAGAGACGACACGATTATTGTTGGTCTGACCGATCCGGCAGGCGTGTTCACGCCGTATTTTAATCAGAGCGGTTATGACGGCAACGTCATTTCGCAGTTGTGGACTCCGCTGGTTACGGTAGACGAGAAGGGGCTTCCACTGCCTAATCTGGCGAAGAGCTGGGATATTTCCAAGGATAATCTGACGTATACATTCCATTTGGTTCCAGGTACCAAATTCAGCGATGGCTCCCCTTTGACAGCAGAGGATGTCGCTTTTACCTGGACGTTGATCTATGACAAGGCCTATCCTGGCGACAGCCAAATCCGAAAGCTGAACATTAAAGGCGGCAAAGCCTATACGGAAGGCAAAGCAAAACAAATCGACGGGATCAAGGTGATTGATCCGCAGACCATTTCTGCGACGCTGGAAAAACCAAATGCGCTGGCTCTGTCCATTCTCGGTGACAATGTACTGTCCAAGGCCTACTATGGAAAGGATTACAAATTCGGACAGCTGGATTATTTTAAAAACCTGCATGGCAGTCCTCTGGGCAACGGAGCTTACAAGCTGGAAAAGTTCTTACCAGGGCAAGAGGTTCGTCTGGTGGCCAATGACTACTTCTTCAAAGGCAAGCCGAAAACGCAGCACTTCATTTATAAGACAGCGGAAGGCGATGCTTGGCAGTTTATTGAAACGGGCGATACCGACTTTGCTTCCTTCACAGCAACACAAGAAAATATCGACAAGCTGAAAGGGCTTGGCTTTTTGAACATTTTACCCTACACCCCGAGCACCTACGGATATTTGCAGGTCAACCTGGAAAATGAAAAGCTGAAGGATAAAAGGGTTCGCCAAGCGTTGACCTATGGACTGGATCGCAAAAGCATTTATGTCGACGCGGCTCAGGGAGCAGGGGCGGTAGCCAACATCCCAGCTTCTCCTATATTCTGGTCCTACACAACAGACGGAATCAACCCTTATAACTATGACCCGGAAAAAGCAAAAAAGCTGCTCGATGAAGCGGGCTGGGTAGAAGGTAGTGATGGTATCCGTGAGAAAAACGGCGAAAAGCTGTCTATTCACCTGCTGACCTCCAAGCGTCCGGAGACAGACACTTTTATTGCGCTTGCGGCGGAGAATTACAAGGCGATTGGTGTAGATTTGCAGCCGGAGATCTTTGCAGATTTTAATGCCATGGTTGCCAAAGTAGAAGGGAAGGATTATGATCTGGCCGCCTTCTCGACAGGTATGCTGACAGATCCATCTGATGGAATCGAACAATTCGTCAATGGAGAAATCAAGGGATATAACAATCCAAAGGTTAAAGAGCTATATGAAAAAGGCTTGTCTACGACGAATATTGAAGAGCGCAAGAAAGTATATAAAGAATTATATGTGCTGTTGAATGATGAGCTGCCTGTCATTTTCACCAATTACAAGAAGACGGTGTATGCCTACAATGGTCGGATGGAGCATGTAAAGGTCAGCCCGTTCATTGGCTTGGCTGGTAATCTGTTCGAATGGTCTCTCAAATAAGGTAGGCATGTGGGCCCCTTGTGAAGAACCCCAGGTTCGGATCAAGGGGCTTCCCAAATGGGGATTGTGATCGAGCAGCCTGAGCCTGAATTGAAAGGAGTCTGTCATGAGCTCGTTTTTAACGAAAAGACTGACGTACATGATTATTATTTTGTTGGCCGCTTCGATGATGATTTTTTTCCTGTACGCCATGACACCGGGAGATTTCATTAGCGGCAATCTGAAGCTGTCACCGGAGAGAAAGGCGGAGCTGAGAGAAATCTACGGCCTGAACAAGCCTATTCTTGAACGCTATGGAAATTGGCTGGGAAATGCGCTGCATGGCAATTTCGGCTATTCGCTTGCCCAGCAGAAGCCGGTGCTGACTCTGTTTAATGAGTATATCTGGAACTCGTTCTTGTTGGCCATTGTATCGACCTTCCTGACCTGGTTGATCGCCGTCATTATTGGTGTGATTGCTGCTTACAAGCAATATTCTTGGTTCGATACTTTGGTTATGGTGCTGATTTTCGCCGCGATGTCCGTTCCATCTTTTTTTATCGGGCTGTATCTGATTAAAATTGCAGCGGTTGATCTAAAGTGGTTGCCACCGGGCGGCATGCTCAATACAGGCAGTAACGCTACAGGCATGGAGTATGTCAAGGAGGTTCTCCAGCATATGACCTTGCCGGTGATCGTGATGACGCTGCTGGGGCTGGGCTCGCTGACCCGCTACTTCCGCAGCAATATGATCGACGTGATTCAGCAGGATTATATTCGCACGGCCCGTGCCAAGGGCTTAAAGGAAAGAAAAGTACTCTTTACGCACGCATTGAGAAATGCATTGCTGCCTGCGATTACGCTCGTTGGTTTTGAATTGCCGGCGCTGTTTGGCGGATCACTTATTATTGAAAAGATTTTTAACTGGCCGGGCATCGGCCAGCTGTATATGCAATCCTTTTCGCTTCGGGATTATCCGCTGCTCATGGGCTTCACGATGCTGATTGCCATATTGAGCGTCATTGGCACGCTGCTGTCCGATATTTTGTATCGCATCGCTGATCCGCGTGTAAAAGTGTAAGGAGGGGCTATGGAATGTCATCTGTTAGCAGAAATTTGAGCCAAAGCAGCGGCAGACTGCGGACAGCTGCCAAATCCTCGATGTGGCAGCAAGCGCTCAGGCAGCTGTTTCGAAACAAGCTGGCTATGGTTGGGCTGCTCGTCGTGGTATTTATGTTTTTGCTCTGTTTTATCGGCCCGTTATTTTCACCCTATGCCGATAACAAAACCAATATATTGATGATGAACAAGGGGCCGAACATCCATCACTGGCTGGGAACAGACAAGCTGGGAAGGGATGTGCTGACCCGTGTGATGCAGGCAGGGCAAATTTCTCTGACGGTGGGCCTGGCTTCTATGGTGCTGTCCGTCGTTTTGGGGGCTACGCTGGGGGTCGTATCTGCATATTTTCGCGGAATCGCCGATCAGATCATTATGCGTGTTGCTGATTTGCTGCTGACGATTCCCAGTTTGCCGCTGCTCTTTATTATGGGCGCACTGCTGTCTGACTGGAAGGTTCCGCCCGATCAGCGGATGTACATTGTCATGCTGATGCTGAGTCTGGTCAACTGGCCGGGGATTGCACGGATGGTAAGAGGTCAGATGCTTAGCTTGCGGGAGCGTGAATTTATGCAGGCTGCCACCGTGCTGGGATTATCCAATCGTCGTAAGCTGTTCAAGCATCTGCTGCCGAATATTTTGCCGTTGCTGATCGTGATCGCTACATTGAACATCGGCGGAGCCATCCTGAGTGAATCTGTGCTCAGCTTCTTTGGGCTTGGCGTGCTGCCCACGACACCGACCTGGGGCAATATGATTGATGCGGCCAACAATGTGCTGGATTTTCAGCAGCGTCCGTGGTTGTGGATACCGCCAGGCTTGTCGATTTTCGCTACAGTCATCGCTATTAATATTTTTGGTGACGGGCTGCGGGATGTACTTGACCCGAAACATAAGAGGTAGGTGATCATACACCATGAACAATTTACTTTCGATTGAGCATTTAAGCACTCATTTTTATACAGAAGAAGGAACCGTTAAAGCGGTGGATGATATCAGCTTTCACGTGAAGCCGGGGGAAACGGTGTGCATTGTCGGTGAATCGGGCTGTGGCAAAAGCATTACTGCGATGTCGATCATGGGCTTGATCCAGAGTCCAGGAGGTAAAGTGGCGGGCGGAAGCATCCGTTTTGAGGGTACTGATTTGCTGGAGCTTGGCAGAAATGAGATGCGCACGATTCGCGGGCATGACATATCTATGATTTTTCAGGAGCCGATGTCTTCATTGAATCCGGTCTTGACGATAGGTGAACAATTGTCTGAGCCACTAATGGAGCATTTGAAGCTGGGGCGCAAGGAAGCACGCAAGCGGGCACTGGAGCTGATCGAGCAGGTCGGCATGTCCCGGCCGGAGCAGATTTTGAAAAGCTATCCGCATGAACTGAGCGGAGGAATGTTGCAGCGCATCATGATCGCTATTGCGGTGTCCTGCGGCCCCAAGCTGCTAATCGCAGATGAGCCAACCACGGCGCTGGATGTAACGATACAAGCGCAAATTCTTGATATGCTGCGTGAATTTAAAGCCCAATCCCATATGTCGCTCATGCTAATCACTCATGATCTGGGTGTTGTCGCGGAAATGGCTGATTACGTCATTGTGATGTATGCGGGCAAGATTGTCGAGGAAGGCGAAGTGGTGCAGCTGTTCAATCACCCCCAGCATCCTTACACACAAGGCTTGCTCAAATCCAAGCCGGTGCTGAATCAGCGCCAAAAGGAGCTGTATTCCATCCCTGGACAGGTGCCCAATCCACTGGAGCTGACGTCTTCCTGCTACTTTCATGACCGCTGCGGGCATTGCATGGACATTTGTCGGGTGAAGGAGCCTATATTAAAAGAAGTTTCAGCTCAGCAGAAGGCAGCCTGCTGGTTATATGAGGAGGCGGTTGTGCATGGCTGAGTCATTATTGGAAATAGACCGCTTAAAAACGTACTTTCCGGTCAAATCCGGGTTGATGAACCGCACCTCAGGGCATGTGCGGGCGGTGGACGATATCAGCTTTACCATCCGTCAAGGAGAAACCTTTGGCCTGGTGGGCGAGTCGGGGAGCGGTAAAAGCACGGTGGGCCGCACGATTGTCAGGTTGACGGACAAAACGGATGGCACTATAAAATACAAAGGGGTCGACCTGCACAGCTTGTCCGCCAAAGGGATGCAGGAGCTTCGTCCTAAAATCCAGCTGATCTTTCAGGACCCGTACAGCTCGCTGAATCCGCGGGTGCGGATCGGCGACGCGATTGGTGAGGCGCTGCTGGATCATGGACTAGCGACGAAGGAGGAGGTCCGGTCCATTGTACTCGACGTGCTCAAGCTGTGCGGCTTGTCGGAGTATCATATCGACCGTTTTCCACATGAATTTTCGGGAGGCCAGCGTCAGCGGATTGGCATTGCCCGGGCGCTGGCACTTCAGCCGGACTTGATCATCGCAGATGAGCCGGTATCGGCGCTGGATGTGTCCATCCAGGCGCAAATTATTAACCTATTTGCCAAATTGCAGGCCGAGCGGGGGCTGACATATCTTTTTATCTCGCATGACTTGAGTGTGGTAGAGCATCTGTGTTCCCGCATTGGAGTGATGTATCTGGGTTCTATGGTCGAAACAGCTTCGCGTGATGAGCTGTTCGGAAATCCGCTGCATCCGTATACGAAGGCGCTGCTGTCCGCTGTGCCTATTCCGGTACCGAAGCTGAAAAGGGAACGCATTTTGCTCAAAGGGGATATCCCGAGTCCCGTTAACCCTCCTTCAGGCTGCAAGTTCCATACCCGCTGTCCCTTTGCGCTTGACCGTTGCTCCCAAGAGGTTCCGCTCTATCGAGAGGCTCGTCCAGATCACTGGGTAGCTTGCCATTTGGTTGAATAAACAACGTTGAATCAGCAAAATTGGAAGCCGTCGAAACGGCAGACCGTTCATCACAATGAAGCGGTTCTGCTGGTTCGACGGCTTTTTGATGTGGCCAGAGGAATTCGAATATGTATTGAAATATCATCTTTTTTTGGGTTTTCGTGTAATTCTCGCAATTTCTACACAGTTTCTACACAGTTTCTACACACTTTCTTTTTACAATAACTCAGATTAAAGCACTCGTAAAGGAAGGAAGAGATGAATGAAAAGATGCGGAATCATCGTTGTGCTTATTGGACTCCTCTCGTTTGTCAGCACAGCGTTGGCAGATGAGGCGACAAAACACGATGAGCATGGACAAGCAGGGCACGAGGCGGTACAAGAGCTACAGAACCCGGTAAAAGAAGAAATGACTTCTGATATGCAGATGGATGGGGATAATTCCCATAGCATGACTATGGAGGAACACCAAAACATGAACATGAACATGGATATGGACATGGGCACCCGTGAAGATTCAGTTGACCCTAATCAATCTGCGGAAAGTGGTGGACACGGCGGACATGGCGGACACGGCGAGGAAGTAGTAGAGACACCTCCAAATATTCCGGTATTAAGCACATTTGCAGGCATAATGACGGCATTTATTCTCTATGGAGCCTGTCGTAAATGGTTACTGAAGAAGGGACGTGCTCAAGCATGATCAACCCGGCAAGTAAAACGCAGCAGGTGAGCATCCCACCTGAAAAAAAGAAATATAATTTGTTGGATATTCCGTTGGTAAAAGCCTTTATTAAAAGCCGATGGTATCCCGGAATATTCCAGTGGGCGGCTATGATCGTATTTTCTGTGATTGTATATGAGCTGGTTGCCGGTACAGTCAACCCCAGTCGAAATTTTGGAACTTCATTAACGTGGGTGCTATGGTGGCCGGCCATCCCCATTATTTTCCTGGTATTGGGTCGTTTCTGGTGCGCAGTCTGTCCTTTCGGTAAAATCAGTGACATTGTTCGAAAGCTGGTTGGCAGTGAAAGGCCGATGCCGAAGTTTTTAAAGAAATATGGAATATGGATGATTGATATTTTTTTCATCATGATTACATGGTCCGATCACATTTGGGGGATCATTGAATCGCCGCGCGGTTCCGGATATCTGCTTCTTGTTCTAACGACGATGGTTGTCGGTACTTCCGTATTTTTCGAAAGAAGGACCTTTTGTAAAACACTTTGCTTTCTCGGAGGATTGGCGGGCAACTATTCCCGTTCAGGTATGCTGGAGCTTCGGGGAACACCTGACGTTTGCAAAACCTGCAAGACACAATCCTGTTTTAAAGGTGACGGCAAGACAGAAGGATGTCCCATGTTTCAATTTGTCCGTACAATGGATGACAGTGCGGATTGCAACCTTTGTGGAAACTGCGTGAAGTCATGCCCCAACAATTCCATCCGTATTACCCCGAGAACGCCGACTGCAGAGCTGTGGGGAATCAAAAAACCAAAAGCCGAACATGCATTTTTGGCAGCGGTTATTATGGGAATCGTTTTTGTACAGAATCTTACGATGTTAGGAATTTGGCAAGATATTTTAAAAGTCATTAGCAAGATTACGCAAACTACCTACTACCCGGTGAATTTTACGGTTGCTTTTGTGGTTTCCATGATGATTCCAATCGCCATGCTGTGGGGGACAGCGAAATTAACTGCCCGCAAAGGAACATCCGAGAAAGTAAAAGAGAATTTCGTGCGTTTTGGTTACGCCGTTATTCCGCTTGACTTGGCTGGTCACTTGGCGCATAATCTTTTCCACATGTTCACGGAAGGAAAAGCCATTTGGTTCAATACGGGTAATTTGTTTGGCTATACATTAACTGGAGACCTGGCACTGGCTTCTGTGGGTACTGTACAGCTTATGCAGTATCTTGTTATTGTACTGGGTCTTGTCGGTTCAGCTTATACCGTTTATCGCATAGGGAATAGGGCTTCCTGGAAAAAGCTGCTGCCTTATTATGCGCTAATGATTTTGTTGGCAGTAATCAATATATACTTGTTCTCTTTGCCGATGGACCACCGGGTATAGCTCCTGATAACGCAACAGCCAGCCTTCCTCGTACCATGGGGCGGCTGGCTGCTTTGTTTACCAAGCATGATTGCTTTGGTGTTACAGCTCTTGACGAAACATTTCATCCAATGCTGGCCGGACACTTGTTGGATCTTGGAGCGATAAAGTCGCTGCAACGGATTGAAAAAGAGAATCTGGCAGGATGTTTCTTGCGCTTTTCAAGTTAGGGTAAACGATCAAGTCTATCATTTTAATCATAGCCTGTTCCTGAATAATCTGACCGTCTTTAAATTGAATCTGGTTATTAACTGATTTTTGTACCAGGATGTTTGTTTTGGGTGTCATAAAGATTTCGAAAAGAATAGAGGGGTAGACAACTCCGTTAAAATTCGGATTGGTCACATAATCGTAAGGATCGTTCTTTACTTCGTAGTTTGCAAGCCGTTTGACAAATAATTTCTTTACCTCTTGGTTATTAGGAAATTCAAAAACGATTTCTGTGTAGCCATGCGCATCCAGCACCGATCTGTTAACATTGCCTTGTAAGGCCTGATTCATTATTTCTTTAGTCACACTTTTACCTCCCTACAACATTATGTTGAAGCTTATTATTAAAGTAACGAGAAATTATAGAGAAACCATGTGTTTTTTGTGGTCAATTTGTGAATGCAGGATAAGGAGGATCGCATGAAATGGAATAAGGTTTATTTAAAACTCAGTCTCACCATGTTTAGTTTGTTTCTTGTGATTCTGGTCTTGCTTAGTATGGTTATCAACCAGCTATTCAGCAACTTTTATACGAAAAAAGCACATGAGGAAGCAAATGAGCTAGCTTTGCACTTATCCGTTATGCTTCGTGATCGAATCTATGCTGTGGAAACGATGGCCGAGTTCTCCGAGGCTAACATTTATCTAGTGAATGAGCAGGGTCAATTTCTTGACATGTCCGCTTCTACAAAACAGAAAAAGATTCAGGCTTGGCCGAATGTGTGGGAAAATACACGATTGCTTCAGGGGAAGCGAATTGAAAAGGAGTTTACTGCAGGCGATCAGCTGTATTTATTGCACGGTATCCCGGTTAACCGTTCGGAAAATCCTGCGATCAAGGGGATTTATGTCGTGAGTTCATTAGAACATATGATAGAATCGATCCGTTCTGTTCGTTATCTTATCGGCTTTGCAGGCTTTGGTACACTGCTGCTGGCGCTCGGCTGTATTTTTATCCTTGCCAAAAAGCTGTCTGCTCCATTAGTAGAGATGGAAGCGGCTACTCGTAACATAGCCAAAGGAGAATTGGAAGTACGTCTTCCCGTCCGTTCCCATGACGAAGTAGGCTCATTGTCCGGCGCAATTAATGACTTGGCCATGGAACTCAAACGATATCGTGATACACGCTCAGAATTTTTTGCGAATGTCTCTCACGAGCTTCGAACTCCTGTCACTTATTTGAAGGGATATGCGAATGTCTTGGCCAATGGACTCGTGGATCATGAAGAAGAAAAACAACAATATTTACACATTATAGCTGATGAGGCTCATCGATTAACGGTGATCATTAACGATTTGTTTGAGCTTGCCAAAATGGAAGAAGGGAAAATTACATTCCATTTGGAATCCGTTGATGTAAGGCGAGCTATTGAAAAGTCGGTAAATAAGGTAAGAATAAAAGCGGAGCAAAAGAGATTACAATTGGTATCCGCTCTGGAAACGATACCACGATGTCTTGTCGACCCTGTCCGCTTGGAACAGGTGCTTTTAAACTTGCTTGATAATGCCATACGTTATACAAGAGAGGGGACGATCAAACTTACTTTACAGCAAGAGAATGGATTCGGGGTTATTATGATCTCCGATTCAGGGTCAGGAATTCCTCCAGATGAGCTTCCTTACATTTTTGAACGGTTTTACAGGGTGGAAAAGTCCCGTTCGCGTGAGCTTGGAGGTACGGGACTTGGCCTTGCCATTGTCCAAAAATTAGTGCAGTTGCAAGGAGGGACGATTGAGGTAGAGAGTGCAATGGGACAAGGGACCGTCTTTCGTTTGTCCTTTCCTTTGGCATAAACAGGAATGATATAGAAAAAAGCTGCCTGAATGAAAAGCCAGATTTCCTGGATAAGGAAGTCTGGCTTTTGTACTGGGCAAAAATTTGCTTTATTGAGGAACTATTCAGGAGTGTTGTTCAAGTTCGGATCAGGTTGGAACGTATTTTGAAAATCATTATATTTCAGGTCCGTCACCATACCAGCAGAGGCATGATGTAAGTCGTGACAGTGAAACATCCAATCACCGGGGTTATTGGCTGTAAACGCTACGATATATTCTTCTCCAGGTTTAACATTTAAAGTGTCCTTATATACGGGGGAACCTTTAAGTGGAATTCCGTTTTTGCTTAGGACTTGAAACGTGTGACCGTGCAGATGCATAGGATGGTCATCGTTGGCAGATGTATTTACAAAACGAACTTTCACCTTATCTCCAGTTTGTACAGAAAGCGGCTCCGTGTCGGGATACACCTTGTTATTGATCGTATATTCCTGTTTTCCCTGCTGTTCACGGGTTCCCAGGTTCATGGTGTAACTTACATCATACACATCATTCAACGAAAACCGTCCTTTTTGCGATTTTCCGTAGTTTGTCAGATCTACTGTAGGCAGTTTCGTTAATGGATCGGGTTGATCATTTGTTCCCTGCTCATTGGTGTATTGAATACGCTGCTTCATGTTCGAAATCCTTGGGCTGGAACCGTGCTCTTCCAGGTACCACGTTCCCGGGTTATCGGCCTGAAATTCAATATCCACCCGTTCACCGGGGGCAATCGAAAGAAGCTTGTCCTTAACCCACTTCGGATCAGAGACAGGATTGCCATCGGTAGCAATGATACGGTAACGATGTCCATGCAAATGAAGCGAATGACTCAAATACCCGGCGTTAATCAAGCGTAGACGAACGGTGTCTCCTTGGGTGACTTGCAGCGGCTGCAAGCTATTATAAGTTTGGCCGTTTATCGTATAGAGATCATACATACTCATATCATGTCCCGGCTGAGTAGAGGTATGTTGTTCACTTTGGCCACTTGAGTCGGTTGTGGTTGAGGAATGATCCATGCCGGGCATGTTCATGTCCATGCTCATGTTCATCATGCCTTCATGACCACTTTCCGAGCTTGAACTCATCCATTCATCTAGCATTAACGTATAATCCCGATCCGCTTTCACCAGATCATCTTCTACAACAAAGGAACCATAAAGCCCCTTATCGATCTGATTGACGCTGTCTTGATGAGAATGATACCAGTACGTGCCGGGAACCGTCGCTTCAAAGGTATAAGTAAAACTCTTGCCTGGAGCAATCGCATTCTGCGTGATCCCCGGAACACCATCCATTTTAAAAGGTAAAGGGTATCCATGGATATGCAAGGAGATGGGCACTGTTAACTGATTTTTCACGGTAATGTTTACGGTTTTTCCTTTTTTAATTTGGATTTGCGGGCCTGGCACTGAGTTATTGAACGTCCAAACCGGGAGGGACGTTCCTTTTTCTACTTCCAGGTTGCTGGCCTCGGCCGTCAAGGTTGCCAGTTCACCATTTAATTCAGTGGGCTTAACCGTTTGTTTTAATGATACTGCTTTAGACGTGGTTTCTTTAGATAAAGCTGCTGTAGATTTAACGTCTTTAGCTGTTGAACAACCAGCCAAGATGCTACTGAGCACAAATATACCCAGCATTGTCTTTCCAAGCAAAGCTTTATTCATGACGTATTCCCTCCTTCTATTATTAATAAGACGCATTATAGGTCACAATCTTGTGGAAAGTATGAAGTTACCACAAATTTTAATTATAAGAATTTCCTCATAAAAACCACACAATTAAGGGCTATACTCAAGACATCCAGAGAAGAGGGATCAGCATGGATTGGAGCTGGTTGCTTGTGCTGGAACAAGATTCGGTAAGCAGATCAGAGTCTGAGGTGCTTGAAAATAGAAAAATGAATCAAATGGATCAGAAGAATATGCATCTTGTTCTCATGTTTGTTATGCTGATGTAGGGACAACGACTTCACTAAGGTAGGGGAATAGGCGTGAGTCAGTTAAGAGTGCTTGTGATCGATGACGAGTGGAATATGCGAAATCTTCTTCGCATTTATTTAAGTAACGAAGGATTCCATGTAACCGAATCATCTAACGGAAGTGAAGGTTTGAAGGCTTTTAGGAGTCAAACGCATGACGTTGTTTTATTAGACATTATGATGCCGGACATGGACGGATGGCAGGTTTGCAAGAAAATGCGAGAAATTGCGCCTGTTCCAATACTCATGCTTACCGCTCGAGGTGAGGTCAAGGACAAGGTACTGGGACTTGGCATAGGGGCGGATGATTATGTCGTGAAGCCTGTGGACCCGGAAGAACTTATTGCCCGAATTTATGCATTGTTGCGACGCTCCAGCCATCAAGCCCATGCTGTGGTCAGGGAGCAGAAGCTTACGTTCCCGGATTTAACTATATATCCGGAACGGCGGCAGGTAGTGGTGATGAACGAAAACATCGACTTAACCCAAAAGGAGTATGATATTTTACAATTATTAGCCCAGCACCCACAACGAACGTTCGAACGGGACGCTATCGTTGAACGCTTATGGGGGAACGATTTTTTGGGAGAAAATCGAGTCATTGATACTCATATCAAAAACATTCGAGAAAAATTGCAACTTGCTGGACTGTCTTATAACCCCATAAAAACGGTTTGGGGAATAGGCTACAAATGGGATGATTCGTCTTATTACTCGCTTAAAGTATAGAGGTGAATGATGAATAAATCGGATTGGACAATTGCTGTTTCGATAATCTTCGTCGGCTTGTCCTGTATGATCATGTCAGCAACCGCGTATGCACCAAATCCGATGTTATCCTATTTTGGAACCATGCTGAAATTAACAGTGGTCGCCGGCATACTGATATCTTTGTTTTGGCTCTTATACTTATGGTTGAATAAAAGAAAAAAATAATACTAAAGAAAAACATGCTCCAGATTCTGAGGAACATGTTTTTTTAGCTGTTTTTCATGTGATATATATTATAGTTTGTATTGATTCTCTTCAGATGGTTAGGTAAAATATGGACGGGTTGAAAATAATACATAGCAAATGATTACATAATGTGGCTATATCAGATTATGTATACCTCAGGAGGAAGCTACGGGATGGAAGAGAAACAGAGAGAGGACTCCTTTTGGAGTCTAGTAAAAAAGGGGAATAAGTCCTCAGGCTCGGCGGCGTTAGGTAATACTGGCATTGCTCTGGTTAAAGGAATTGCTTTTGCCTTGACAGGCAGCGGTTCCATGTTTGCCACGATGATGCATTCCATTGCAGATGCAGTGAACCAAATGTTTGTATTTGCAGGCAGTGTACTGGCAGAGAAAAAGCCGACCAAACGCTTTCCCACCGGCTTTGGTCGCGTGATTAACCTGTTTTGCATGGTTGCCGTTATTGTCGTAACGATTATGGCCTATGAAACAGCTTTGGAAGGCATTCATTTGCTGCAGCACCCGGCTGAATCAGCACAGGGATTTTGGATTAATGTAGTGGTGCTTGTTTTGTCACTGGTGGTTGACGGATTTGTCTGGAGCAAAGCAATGAAAGAAGTGCTGCATGAATCCAGAGTAGAAGCTAAGGGATTCGGCATTTTTACGTCTGCGTTCCGTCATGTGGGACGTGCTGCACCGCCAACCCGTCTGGTATTTTATGAGGATTTGGTAGCAACAACGGGTGGTGTGCTTGCCTTGCTGGCTGTCGTGGTCACATCGCTGACAGATTTTAAGCTGTTGGACGGGATTTCGAGTATTCTTATCGGTTGTCTGATGGTCGGCGTTGCGTTTCGGGTCGGCTACGATAATATGGTGGGCTTGATTGGTGTATCGGCTCCCCCGGATATTGAAGAACGTGTGGCTTCTATTATTCTTGCCGATACGCATGTAACGGATATTTATCAAATGCGTATCTTGCAGGAAGGACGCTATTATCACGTGGAAGGACTGATTGAGCTTACACCGGGAATGACGCTGGCAGATGCGGATGATATCAAGTTCAGAGTCGAGGATGCTTTGCTGCGTGATCCTCATATTTCGGATGCTGCATTAGGTATTCTAGAAGATGATGGGGTTAAAAACTGGAAGCAGGAGGCCTCTCAAGGCCAGAAACGATAGATTCAATTAAACCTAGACGGAGTCTGGCAGGAACGCTAATCAAGAACTTCCATGACCACGGAAACGTGGCGTGGAGGTTCTTTTATTTTTCCAAATGGTGGGGCTACCCCTTTGAATTTAGGCTCATTGTTAGATACAATGAAAGCGTTAACAAAAAAAGAAGGTGAAACGAATGCTTCTTATGGGGAGGAAAAGCGAATGAGTCTTTTGAAGGAGGCTTGGCCTGCTTCGCGGCTCGTTATGGTGCTGTCTGACGGGGTGCAGGACACAGCAAGGCAAAGTGTAAGGAGTGAATGGACAAAAAGGCTGCGGGCGACTGTTGCTGAACCGGTATACGCCGAGCTTTGGATGGACATCGAACGTGTCTGCAACGCTAATTGGGAAACACCATGGCCTGAGCTTCCGTTGACCTTGTTCCGACAATTTGCATATACGGGAGAGCGCAAGCCGTATGAGGATGTGTACTTTGAACGGCGTGGACGACTGATTGCTTTGGTGCTGGCAGCTGTTGCCGATCCGGAGCCCTGGAGGATGAAAGAGGTGGAAAGCGGCCTGCTGGAAATATGTCGCGAGTACACATGGGCGCTTCCTGCACATGTCAGGGAAGAGGACACGGTGACACCGCCTTGGCAGCAGGTGGATTTATTCGCGTCTGAAACAGCACAGATGCTGGCTGAAATTTTATTATTGCTGGGCGAGCAGTTGGATGGACATGTGGTCGCTCAGGTGCGCCAAGAGGTCGGGCGCCGTGTGCTGGAGCCTGTGTTTTGGCAGCCTCGCCATTTTGAATGGGAGACAGCGGACCATAACTGGGCAGCCGTATGCGCTTCCGGTTGCGGAATTGCTGCATTGCTGCTGGCGGAAGACAGTCTGGGCAAAGCCGAGGCCATCGAGAAAATGCTCGGTGCGCTGGATTGCTTCCTGGCAGGCTACGGGGAAGATGGAGGGTGTCCTGAGGGCGTTGGCTATTGGGTATACGGCTATGGTTATTTCATGTATTTTGCTGATATGCTGCGTGCGTTTACCGGGGAAGCCGTAGATATTCTGAACTCGGAAAAGGTGAGGCAAATCGCCGCCTTTGCGGAGCGGGTGCATCTGTCGGATGGTATTTTCGCCAATTATTCAGACAGCAGTGAAACTGAACGCTTGCCCTCTGGACTCATCTCGTATTTGAATTCTTTGCAGGAAGGCCACTCGTCACTCCCTTTTCACGTACCTGGTCTGCTGGAGGACCCTTGTCGTCGCTGGGCACACGTATTGCGCAACCTGGTATGGACGAATCCTTCGGCATTTGGAAGCGGTGAGACTGCCGTCGATTATTTGCCACAGCTAGGATGGCTGATGTGCCGTAGCTTTAGGCATAGTTCCAGTCATGGCAGAGCTGGAAGACAAAAGCCTGAACTAGACGCAATGTTTGCATTTTCAGCCAAGGGTGGGCATAACAATGAACCGCACAATCATAACGATCTTGGACATTTTATCCTTCATGGCGGTGGTGAAAATCTGCTGTGTGATCTGGGAGCAGGCTTGTATACGAAAGCCTATTTTTCACCGGGACGAGAGTCGATCATCAACATTTCCTCCGGCGGCCATTCTGTGCCCATAATCAATGGGACCATGCAGCAATCGGGTGCAAGGGCAAAGGCGGTTGTACTGGATATTGCTGTGGATGAGCAGGAGGAGACACGGACGGGCACAAGGCTAAAACTTGATTTGACATCTGCGTATCCGGTAGAGGAATTAACGGTTTTCACCCGCTCCTTTGTATGGACTGTGCTGGAGGAAAACGAGGGAGCGAGGCTTACTGTCACAGATCATTTTGAGTTTGAACCGTCCGGCGTGCGTACGAAGCCATGGGATGTGGAGGAGCTTTTGATCAGCCGTCTTCAGCCTAGAACAGGAACGGGTTTCGTGGAATGGCAAGGAACGAAGGCTGTGGTCAGGCTGGATTATGATGCCAGTGTGATGCATCCGAGGGTAGAGGCTGTGAAGCATATGGATCATGATGGAGTACCCTTTGTGTTTTATAAAACATCACTGAAATTGGCTTCAGATCGCTGGAACGATTCTGCAAGCGTAGATTGCAATCTGTTTTTTATCATCAATCAATCTTCATGTTGAATGGGAGGCAGACAGGATGAATAAGCTGCATACAGGTAGCGTGTATCCTTGGCAGACGGAGCTGGAGAGATTTTTAGAGCAGTTGGAGATCACACGGAATCGAGTGGAGGACAGCTGGACACGCCAACGCAAGCTTACCATGCTGGAAAAGCTCGTTCGTGCATATACTCTGCATCAGGATGAAACCGGAGCTATCATTGACCCCCATTCTGAAAGTGAACGGTATTACTCTACTCCATCCTATGCGCTGGCTGCAGCGGTACTGGTCAAAGAAGGTCGGCATGATTTACTCGAATCTGCGGCTGCGGCTTTGACGCACAGCATCGCTTGTGTAGTGGAGGAAAAAGCGCCGGATCAGCACCCGGACTTTTTTCCCATCATGATGATGGGAGCGTACCGGCTCCTGAAACATTTGCTGCCAGAGCAAGCTACAGCTTGGAAGCAGCAGTTGAGCAGGATTGAGCCGGAGCAGACCTACATTTTTACGATGAGCAAAATGAAAAATCCGAACCGGATGATCAACTGGAACGCGATTATGATGTCCGGCGAGTTTTTGCGTGCCGCGGAAGGGCTTGCAGCCGATGCC
>NZ_JH601052.1:88806-89193 GCF_000245715.1 Paenibacillus sp. Aloe-11
GGAGGCGTATATCCGCAGCTACCATTTGCCTCGCTTTACCGGCTTGGGACTGTATCAGGACGGTCCGCTGGACCGACCCAATAGCCCGTTCGCCTACGATATCGTCACTCGCTTTCATCTGGGCGTGATGCTGGAGAACGGATATGATGGCAGCTGCGCTCTTGAACTGCGTGACCATCTTCGCAGAGGGGCGCTCAGCTCATTGCTGGCGTTATCCCCGCACGGAGAAATTCCGCCGCGCGGTCGAAGCGCGCAGCATCAGTGGAACGAAGCGGCTGCGGCCTTTGTCTTCACGACCCATGCGCAGCAGGCTTATACAGCAGGCGAGCGCGGGCTTGCGGGTGCGTTCCGGCGGGCAGCAGACCTGTGCTGGCAGGCGATTAGCCG
>NZ_JH601052.1:89385-125638 GCF_000245715.1 Paenibacillus sp. Aloe-11
CGGGTGCTGGAAACGGATGGCTGGTTCCAGACGGTCATTGCAACAGTAGACGGTCAGCAAATGCTTGTGCAGACGTCGGTCAATGACCCGTACAATATTCCCGGCATTGTGCGTATTCAGCAGACCTCGCTGCCGTCACTGATGGGTCCGTCCTCAGCAGGGCATGCAGACCGCGGCTTTACAGGCTTCGCGGAAGGAGATATTTTCCCGCTAAGCTATTCTCCGGCCTGGCAAACGGAGGACGGAAAGTGGCACAGCCTGTCGGAAGGCATCCCCGGAACGCTGGAATTCGACCGGGACGGAGGGATTGACCCGCAGGATGGTGGAGGGTCCGTACAGGTGGAGCAAAGCTCGGCATCTGACGGAGCAACGGATTTTACATTGCTATGGAGAGGACCCTTCCCGGGGGTGAGGGAAATCCGCACACATTATCGTCAGATGCGCGGAAAAATTGAGGTGGAGTATGAGCTTCAAGGCAATATTCAGCATGTGGGAGCGCTAATTCCCTTAATGGCGTATGACGGTCGGGAGCGCAGCGTAATTCATCATGTGATGTCAGCCGGGGAAGAAACAGAAAGCATACGGGTGGAATACGCAGGCGCCAGTCTTGAAGTCATCCCGACAACGGAAGGAACGAACGTGGTATGGCCGCAGGAATTGACTTCCGTGGCCTGCCGGAACGGCTTGCTCAAGGGAGCGCGTCTGGAATGCACAGGCAGTCGTATTTCCTTTATCATTCGGCTGCCTGAATAATTAGGGCTGTAGTTATAGGCGTTTTCGAAGTGTTGGAGAAAGGGAGAGGAAAAGAAATGACGAAAACAGAAGCATGGCTGGAGCAATCGTGGGAGCTGGCTTTGGACAAAACGCTTGCCTTGGCGGCAAGACTGGGAGACGCTTTTCCACATGTTGCGGAGGGGGGACGCTATGACAATCGTGAGGAAGCGTGGTGGACAGCAGGCTTTTATCCAGGGCTGCTATGGCTGGCAAATCGGGCCCGCCCTGACAGCGGAGCCGCCGGGATTGCGCAGCGGTGCGAGAGTCGTTTGGAAAACGTGCTCTATAACAGCGAAGCGGTAGACCACGATCTCGGTTTTATTTGGCTGCTCAGCGGTGTTGCCGCTTATCGGTCGACGGGGGATGCTGAGTCCAGAAGACGGGGACTGCTGGCTGCTAATCTGCTGGCCGCCCGTTTTAACGTGAATGGCCGTTTTATTCGTGCGTGGAACTTTCATTCGAAGGACATGGATACACGGGGCGTCGCGATTATAGACAGTATGATGAATCTTCCTTTGCTTTATTGGGCCTCGGAGGAAAGCGGAGATCCTCGTTTTGCTGCTCTGGCTGTGCAGCATGCGGATACCGTGGCGCGTGAATTTGTCCGTGCGGACAGCTCCATCGCACATGTGGTCGAATTTGATCCGGAGATCGGAAAAAAGGTCGCCGAGCATGGTGGGCAGGGGTTCGCTCCCGGCTCCGCCTGGGCACGTGGCACGTCATGGGCTTTGTACGGCTTTACGCTTTCGTACGGTTACACGCGCGATGCGCGTTATTTGAAGGTAGCCGAAAACACAGCAGACTTTTTCCTGTCCCAACTGGGAGATGCTTGTCTGCCTGTGTGGGATTTTAGAGCACCAGAGGGACATCGCGGAGCATGGGATTCATCTGCTGCGGCCATTGCAGCAAGCGGTTTGCTGGAGCTGGCCAAATATTCGAAGCGTGCGGAGCATTTCACCCAAAGGGCTGAATCCATCCTTATGGGCTTGCATCACACATGCACGGCGTGGGGCGAGGAGCATGAGGGCTTGCTGATGAACGGAACTGTACATTATCCTGAGCAAAAATACATCAACGTTCCCATTATCTACGGCGATTATTTCTTTGTAGAGGCTTTGGCAAAGCTGCGCGGGGAAGAAGGCTTGTTTAGTGTTTGCTAAATGAACTGTGAGGCAGCGTGTGTGTAATCTCATTTACATATGCGCTGTTTTTTTATGCGCGAAAAGGCTGAATTTTATTCTTAGATTGACAAATATAGGCGGGTAGCCGTATGATATCTTTTTGGATACAGGAATAAACTGGAATTTAAATTACATAAGCAATTTGAATCTCATAGGCAAAGGGGTTATACATCATCATGACAGCAACAAGTGATAATGCAAGACGAATATACGGAGGATTTTGGATAAGAACAGCAGCGTTTGTGATTGATCTGTTCATTGTCTTTGTACTTGTTCTTTTAATAGGAGGAGTGTTTAGTATTCCATTCCTTCTGGGCATAGAGGAGACTGGTTTCATAAAAGTGTTAATGATGTGGTTGCCGCTGATCTTGTGGCTCATAGTGCCATGGCTGTATTGTGTGCTCTGGGAGTCATCGAATGTAAAAGCAACACCAGGAAAGCTTGTGTTTTCTCTAATTGTCGTAGACAAGGAAGGAAAGCGGCTTGGATTCTGGCACGCCTCCGGGCGTTACTGGATTAAAGTTATTTCTTTTATGATTGTACATATTATTTACATCGTGGTTGCTTTTACTGCGAAAAAACAGGGAGTTCACGATCTTTGTGCCAGTACCTTGGTTGTGAATAAAAAAGAGCTGCAGCGCTATGAGCAGCAATCGGCTTGTCTACCAGTATCAGCAGATATCACCAATTCGTAGGGAAAACTTAAGTAGTCTTTGATTTTCGAAATAATGGGGGAACATGAATTCATGCAACAACGAAAATGGATGTTTTGTTCAGTAATAGTCCTGCTGCTGCTCATAGCGGTTGCGGGTTGTACGAATAAAGGACGCTCCGGAGAGATCAGCTCTGGAGATGCTAGAAAAGATCAGTCTGGAAGCACTTTTTTGGAAAATTTCCAGGCAGATCTGCCACAACCCACTGAGGGGCAATTTTCCACGCCTGAATCGGTGGTAGAAGCCTTTTTTGAAGCTGTAAATGATCATGATCTCGACAGCGCGTTGAAATGTTTCCCTATTATGGAAAAGTATCGTGCGAATACGGTAGATAATCATTTCAGTATGCTTCATACCTATGAGCTTCAGGCGGACACTCCCATTCCTTCCTTTGAAAGCCATAACTTTTTTAAAAGCTTTTTGGAATATGAACAGTATTGGGAGAAATTTTATATGTTCCTTTTCCTAAATTCAAACCCGGATATCATGGGCAAACGTATCGTTATGGGCGAAGCCAATGCCGCTACGGAACTGAAGAAAATCAAGGAAATGAAGGCAAACAGCACATATTCCAAGCCTGAAATAGTTGCGATTCATAGTGAAAAGAATAAAAATGTTATGGAGCAAAGTATGAATATTGAAGAAATACAGGTGCTTGAAATTAAGCTTTATATAGATGGAGAAGAACAGAATCCTGTATTAGTAAGAGTGGGAAAAATCGGATCTAATTGGCGAATTTTAAACATGAGTTAAGGAGAACGGGCTTCTGCTTAAATCATATTCTCCAAACCATAAGAAACCAGCTAATGCCTGCAATAGATTAGCTGGTTTCTTGTTTTTTTAATTTTGATATGATAATTTTCCTCATTTATTATTATGGGCAATAGTCAAAAATATATCTCCTTGTAGATGTCTATGTAGCTTTCTTTGTAAAATACCAATATAACGGTGGTGTGCAGCGTAGTGGAGGATTTGAATCTGGAGAAGCGAAGCGTTCGCCTTTGCCCCGGGATTCTAACCTTGAAAAGGTTTATAAAAATCTGAGAATCCCGGGGCAACAGCGATCGTAGGATCAAATACTACACGGAGCGTCTCATTCAGACGAAAGCATGTGCCTTTATTTTCAAGGAGTCTCAGGGAGTCTTTATACCAACATAAAAAATATAAGCTGCTCTTACAGTTTACATATTCCTTTTGGCTTGTTTTGCGTTATAATGAAAGGATGCACATTATGAACGAATTGGAGGCACAGCCCGATTGAGTACTTATCCTTTTGCCTTTGATCCGTCCAAGCCGTTTATTGAGCAGGCAAGTGACTGGATTGCGGATGTATTTTATGAAGTTTTGCCTGAAGTCGGCTTTGAGGTTCGGGATGAACAAATTTATATGGCATTTCAGCTGGAGCGTGCCTATAAGGAGAAAAAAACCATATTTGCGGAGGCAGGTGTGGGCACGGGCAAAACGCTGGTGTACCTGCTGTACGCCATTGCCTATGCCCGGTACATGAGGAAACCTGCGATTATCGCCTGTGCGGACGAGTCACTGATCGAACAACTGGTAAAGCCGGAAGGGGATATTGCCAAGCTGGCACGGCATTTGAATTTGACGATTGATGCCAGACTGGGCAAGTCGCCGGATCAGTATATCTGCCTAAACAAGCTGGACGAGGCCCGTAGCGGGCTGGATGCGGATGCGGATGTCTTTCGCGATATTTATCAGGACTTGCCGGATTTTGTCCATTTTCCAGACACGTTGCAGTCCTTTACCCCTTACGGGAACCGCAAGGAATATCCCGAGCTGACGGACGGACAATGGAGCAGACTGGGCTGGGACGTTTTTCAAGACTGTCTCGTTTGTCATCAGCGTCATCGATGCGGGCAGACGTTGTCCCGTGATCATTACCGCAGAGCGGCGGATTTGGTCATCTGCTCGCATGATTTTTATATGGAGCATGTATGGACCTATGAAGCAAGAAAGCGTGAGGGTCAGCTGCCGTTGCTGCCGGAGCACAGCTCTGTTGTCTTTGATGAAGGACATTTGCTGGAGACGGCGGCACAGAATGCGCTCACCTACAAACTGAAGCATACACAATTTGAGGCGATTATCACTCGTCTGCTGGAGGGGGAAGTACGGGAATCTCTGGCCATGACGATTGAAGATGCAATATCCCAAAGTGAGGCTTTGTTTGCTGCGCTTCAAAAGAATAGTCAACCTGTACAAGGTTCTGACCGAAAGGAATTTAATCTGAATGAGTCGCTGATTCGAGAGGTGAACCGTTTTAGCGACCTGATCGGGACCATCGAAGAAGAGCTTGTATTTGAAAGCGGGTTATTTTCGTTGGATGAATATCAGCTCAAGATCGTGGAAGAGCATCTTGAAATGATCCAGACGGCCTTGGCCTTGTTTAAACGCCCTGAGCTGTTGATTTCGTGGGTAATTGAGGATCAGGACGGATTAACGCTCGTGGTTATGCCCAAAATGGTAAAGGAGATTCTCAAGGAACGAGTATTTGCCCAGCATATGCCAATCGTATTCTCGTCAGCTACCCTTTCCGTGGAGAACTCATTTGATTACATGGCTCACAGTCTCGGAATTGAAAATCCACTGACATTTTCCGTTGCTTCACCTTATGACTATACCGATCAGATGCAAGCGGCCTTGTATCCGTTGCAGCCGGAGCATGATCCAATCGAGAGAGTGCTGGCACTACTGGAGAAATCGCAAGGCAGAGCGCTTATTTTATTTCCTTCACAGGAGGAGCTGGCTGTCTTCCAAACAGGCCTCGCCGCTTATCGGGAGGCATCTGCCTATCGTTTTCTGTACGAAGGCTCGGCGGAAATCAGCCATCTGATCTCGGCTTTTCAGAATGATGAGGAAAGCGTCTTGTGTGCTGTTACCTTATGGGAAGGCCTGGATATTCCCGGGCCGTCTCTGTCGCATGTCATCATCTGGTCGCTGCCGTTTCCTCCGAACGATCCTGTGTTTACGTCTTTACGCAAGGATGCGTCGGAACCATTTATGCAGATCGATATGCCTCATATGGCACTTCGACTTAGACAGGGCATAGGACGTTTAATTCGCTCACGCAATGATCGGGGCTGGATTTCTATCCTGGGCCAGGATTTGAATCGTCAAGAAGTACGCACTCAAGTTGAGCAGCTGCTGCCTGCGGGCGTAGAATGCACAGTAATTGCTGGAAAATCGGAGGGAATGAAGATATGTTAAATTTTACATCGTACACGATGGAACAGATTAAAGACGCTTTTGGTATTTTGAGCGGGCAGCGATATGAATTTATCATTGAGGTGGAAGTTGAGGAGGACGACGAGCTTTACACCGAAAACGGACTGTATATCCGTGCTCTTTATTTGTTAGACGAAGAAAAGACGGGATTGCTGAAATATGAGTTGATTGAAAAAGTAACGAATCGTTACATTGATCTTGAACTCGAAGAAGATGAGCTGCAGGCCGTTGAGAACTTTTGCAAAGAGCATGTACAGGACACAACAGGTGAATAAAACGCTGTGGCTGCTGATGGTGATCGTCAGCGTATAGCCCCAAAATAACGGGATAGGTAAAGGAGCTCTGGTTTGACCAGACTCCTTTTTTTTATGCAATACGCGGGAGCATGTAAGTTGCAGTGATTTTGTGAATATAAAATTTGAATTTCATGCTTGAAAAAGAAAGCGCATTCAATTACTATGAATGTGTAACCGATACCACACTATTGATTGGATTCATTTTATAAGATTTTAACCTTGAATTTCTTTGTATATAGGCGATTTTTGGAAAATATCGATAAGTAGGTGCCATTTTAATGATATGAATGTGTTAACGGTTACACATCATATTCACGCAGGGGTGATTGTTATCGCTACCATTCGGGATGTTGCCAAACTGGCGAATGTGTCCGTAGCGACGGTGTCCAGATATCTTAATCAGAATGGGTATATCAGTAAGGATGCAGAGGATCGAATTAAGGACGCGGTCGGTAAGTTAAATTACTCACCCAATACGATGGCCAGAGGTTTGGCGGGATATAAGACCAATACCATTGCCCTGATCGTTTCAGAAATATCGAATCCGTTTTTCTCTGCCCTGGCAAAAGCGGTCGAGGATACGGCGACCAAACTCGGGTATACGACATTGCTGGCGAACTCGGACAGAAACAGTTTGAAAGAGATTCGTTACATTGAGGCTTTGAAGAAAAGACATGTGGACGGCATTATTTTTGCCACACAAATGCTTGCCACGAACGAAATCAATGAGCTGCTAGGGGCCAAAATCCCGATTGTCTCGATTGACCGTGCATCCTCTGAACAGGCGGTGCACAACATATCCATGCTTCAGGTCAATCACTATAAAGGGGCAGTGATGGCTGTTGAGCATCTGTTATCGGTGGGCTGCAAAAATATTGCTCACATTAGCGGACCGGGAATTGTCATTCCCGCTAAGGACCGTCTGCAGGGATATATCGATACGCTGACCCGGTACGGGCGCTTTACCCCTTCGTATATCGTGGAAGGTGATTTCACGATGGAGAGCGGATTTAAGCTGACGCAGGATTTGCTCGCGCGTCACCCGGAGATTGACGGTATTTTCGCCACCATTGACCTTATGGCTATCGGGTCTTTAAAAGCGCTCCTTCGATCAGGGCGCAAGGTGCCGGATGATGTGGCGCTGATCGGATTTGACGGCATTGAGATGACCGGGCTTACCGAACCGGAGATTAGCACCATTGCTCAGCCGATCTATGAAATGGGCGAACAAGCGGTATATCAGCTTATTCACCAGATTGAGGACAAGAGCAGTCCGATCCAGTTGAAGCAGCTGGATGTAAAACTCCTCGCAAGAAGCAGCACTACAGGTCTGCCCTGAGCGGTCTATAATTGCACAAAACATGTTGCGTCATTTGGACTTAAATTTTCGATCCTCACCCACTACACTGTGTTTAAGCAAGGTCAGCCCCGAGCCAAACGGTGAAATGGCTGAAGCAGCTCAGTTACTGCGGGCAATGCTCTCAGGGAGGTGAGGATCGCACAGAAGCAGCCTGGTGTCAGAGCTATTCAAAATAATATGATCTCTAGGGGGATTATAAACGATGAAAAAACTAACTGTATTATTACTTACTGTATTTGCACTGACAATGATTTTGGCAGCTTGCGGCAATGGCGGAACTGCAACCTCCACTACGAAGACGGGGAACGGGAGCACGGCTCCGGCAAATGAAGGAGCATCGGACACAAAGACAGGGAAGCCTAAGATAGCTGTCATTTTGAAAACGCTTAACTCCCCGTTCTGGACCCAGATGAGAGATGGAATCAAGAAAGAAGCGGACGAAAAGGGCTTTGATGTCGAAATTTTCGCTGCCCAGGACGAAACCGATTTGCAGGGTCAAGTAAAAATATTTGAAGACATTCTGAGCAAAGACTTTGACGGCGTGGCTGTGGCGCCTTTGACTCCGGTCAACATGATTCCTTCCATCGTTCAAGCCAATAACAAGGGGATTTATGTCGTTAACATTGATGAGAAGATCAATATGAATGAGCTGAAAAATGCCGGCGGATATGTTCTGGCATTCGCTACCTCCGACAATGAGAAAATCGGGGCGCAAGGCGGTAAGGCTATTGTAGATGCGCTGGGTAAACAAGGCGGCGAAGTGGCAATCATCGAAGGAAAAGCAGGCAACGCATCAGGAGAAAGCCGCAAGAAGGGCGCAGAATCCGCTTTTGCAGCGGCTTCCCAAATCAAGCTTGTCGACAGCCAGCCGGCTGACTGGGACCGTCAAAAAGCGCTGGACGTAGCGGCTAACCTGCTTCAGCGTTATCCGAACCTGAAGGGCATCTATGCGGCTAACGACACGATGGCTCTGGCGGCGCAGCAAGCTGTTGAGAATGCGGGCAAAAAAGATCAGGTAGTGGTAGTGGGAACGGATGGCGATCAGGAAGCCCGGGATTCCGTCGCAGCAGGTAGCCTGTATGCGACAATCGCCCAGGACCCTGCCCAAATCGGAATCACTTCCCTTAACAAACTTATCGATGCGATTAACACAAAGAAGCAAGGCAGTGTTGAGGCTGAACCGGAAACGGTCTGGATCGATGCCCAACTGATCACGAAGAAGTAAAACTATACAGAGAAAAGGACGGTGCCGGAGTGAAGCTGATATTCCGGTACCGGACCACTCTGGCGGAGTTCCCTGGGGAACACCGCTCCAGGAAGGAGAAACCGAAGTGGAATATCTTGTGGAGATGAAAAATATCGCAAAGCATTTCGGAGCCGTAAAGGCTTTGCAGGATGTGTCGCTGACACTGAAGCCAGGCGAAGTTCATGTACTGCTTGGAGAGAATGGGGCAGGCAAGTCGACGCTGATCAAAATTTTGTCGGGCGTATACGAACCGACCGAGGGCCAGATTATCATTAACGGCAGCGAATTTAAAAAGCTGACGCCGAAGGAATCGACCGAACAGGGGATCAGCGTTATTTATCAGGAGCTGAGTATGATCGACGAGTTGTCCATCGCGGAAAATATCTTTGTGGGCAAGCTGCCCATGATCAAAAAGTTCGGCATCCCGGTCGTTGACCACAAGACGATGCATGCGCTTGCACAAATGATGATTGAAAGAGTTGGTCTGATATGTCCGGCCACCCGAATGGTGGAGACGCTATCCATTTCGGAGAAGCAGCAGGTTGAAATTGCAAAGGCAATTGCAGCGCGCGCCAAGGTCATTATCATGGATGAGCCGACCTCCTCGCTTACGATTGACGAGACGAACAAGCTGTTCGCAATCATCCGCCAACTGCAAAGCTATGGCGTAGGCATTATCTACATTTCCCATAAGCTTGAAGAATTGCTGGAAATCGGGGACAGAGTCAGCGTATTGAAGGACGGCAAGTATGTAGGCACACGGGATATCAAGGACGTTACGCGTGAGGATTTGATTACGATGATGGTGGGGCGTGCAGTCAGCGAACGCCACCTGAAATCGGAGGACAGTCAGCACAAAAATTCGGAAGTGATTTTGAAGGTGGAGCATCTGACCCGAAAAGACAAACGGGTGAACGATGTCAGCTTCGAGCTGCATAAAGGGGAAATTCTCGGCTTTGCCGGCTTGATCGGCTCCGGAAGAACGGAGCTCATGAATGCCATTTACGGAGCGGCACCAATACAAAAAGGGCGAATAGAACTGTTCGGCAAAGAAATCAAGGTCAAGGATCCATACCATGCCATCAAGCTGGGCATTGGACACGTAACGGAGGCACGCAAAGAGACGGGCTTTTTGAAAAACTTCGAAATCTGGAAAAACATCTCGATCTCCAAGCTGCTGAAGGAGTCAACCGCCGGAGGGACCTGGGGACTCGTAGACCACAAAGCGGAAATCAAATTGGCTGAACAATTCAAGCAGACAGTCAATATTAAATGCTCCAGTGTAGAGCAGAACATAACCGAGTTGTCAGGCGGCAACCAGCAGAAGGTGCTGATCGCCAAATGGCTGGCCGCCGGCTCACGCTTAATTATTTTTGACGAACCGACCAAGGGAATCGATATCGGAGCCAGAGGCGAGATTTACAAGATCATGCGCGATCTGGCGGAGTCCGGTGTGGGCGTCATCGTCGTTTCGTCGGAAATGCCGGAGCTGTTGTCGGTATGCGACCGAATCGCCGTATTCCGGGAAGGCACCATTAACAAAACTCTACTGAATGAAGAGGCCACGGAAGAAAAAATCATGCTGGCCGCTACATCATAGTCAAGGAGCAAACATCTATGCAAAAATTCAACCTGATTTGGGAAAAGTACGGAACTTTCGGTATCCTGCTGCTGATTACACTGGGCTTGGGCATCGGCTCTCCCCAGTACTTTTTGACAACGAGCAATCTGACCCAGGTGCTGCTGCAGAGTGCGGTTACCATTTTGATCGGCGTTGGCGAATTTTTCACTATTCTAATCGCTGGAATTGATCTTTCTGTAGGCTCTATCATGGCGCTTACAGGTATGATCTCCGCCAAAATGATGATTGCGGGCGTGCCGTGGCCGGTTGCGATCCTCATCGGCGGCGTTGTGGTCGGCGGGACTTTGGGCTGCTTCAACGGATTTCTGGTGAATAAAACAGGCCTGCACCCTTTTATCATTACACTGGGGACCCTGGCGATTTATCGCGGGCTAACACTGATCATCTCGGAGGCGGCGCCGGTGTTCGGGCTTCCCCAGGGCTTCAAGAGCGGCATTGCCGGCTGGCTCGGACCTGTTCCGATTCCGGTATTGATTGCCTTGATCGTAGCTCTTGTATTCATCTTTATTACGGTTAAAACCAAACTTGGCCGCAACATTTATGCACTGGGCGGCAACAGCCAGGCAGCCTGGTTCTCGGGAATCAACATCAAACGACATACGTTGATCGTATTCGTCATTTCTGGAATTTGCGCCGGCATTGCAGGCGTTGTATTGACCGCCCGCCTGGGGGCAGCGGAACCGCTGGCCGGCACGGGCTATGAGACGCAAGCGATAGCTGCGGCCATTATCGGAGGCACCAGCTTTTTCGGAGGAAAGGGCCGAGTCATCGGGGTCGTCATGGGCGGACTGATCATCGGTGTGATTAATAACGGACTGAACATTTTGAGTGTACCGACCTATTATCAGCAAATCGTCATGGGCGGTCTGATTATCCTAGCGGTGTTCCTAGACCGTCTCTTCGGAAGTAAAAAACTGGCAGCCTAACAGACAGGAGTGAAAAAACGATGAAAAAGCATTTATTTTCCCCATCCCTAATGTGTATGAACTTGATGGATATTGAAAACCAGCTCAAGGTGCTGAACCAAAGAGCGGATATGGTGCACATAGACATTATGGACGGTCACTATGTCAAGAATATTACGCTCTCCCCCTATTTTATGGAGCAGATCCGCGAGTCTTTAACGATACCGATGGACGTGCATTTAATGATCGAAAAGCCCTCCGAATTTATCAAAATGATTATTGATGCAGGTGCCACTTACATCAGTCCGCACGCCGAGGTCATTAACAGTGAAGCCTTCCGCATGATTGATACGATCAAGAGTGCCGGTTGCAAGGCGGGAATCGCGCTTAATCCGGCAACACCGCTCAGCCACATCCAGCACTACATTCACCATTTGGACAAAATCACCTTCATGTCGGTCGATCCGGGATTTGCCGGACAGAAGTTCATTCCGGAGGTGCTCGACAAGATTCGTGAAGCGAGGGCGCTCAAGGAAAAGCATGGCTATAACTATCTGATTGAAATCGACGGCTCCTGCAATGAAAAAACATTTAAGATATTGGAAGAGGCGGGAGTCGAAGTGTTTATCGTTGGAACATCGGGCCTGTTCAACCTCGATAGCGACCTGAACAAGGCATGGGACCAAATGATGGAGCATTTCAATTCCCAAGTGAACGCCGAAGTCTGAATACCCAGTAAAGGGAGTGGTTAAATGTCATTGGATGAGCGCAGTTCCAATATATTGACCAAGCTGCTTGGTTCCAGCTCCCATATTTCCATAAATGAGCTTACCTCTGCTTTTCAGGTATCCAAACGCACGATATATTATGACATCGAGAAAATCAATGATTGGTTGAAGGACAACAAGCTTTCTCCCGTTTATTATGTGCGCTCGGCAGGATTTCATCTCGATGAGGATACAAGAAAAAAAGCACCGGACAAGTTCAGCAATATCCAGCAATGGAATTATGAGTACTCACAGAAGGAGCGCAAAGCGCTGATCGCGGTCTATATTATCGGACGAGAAAAGCGGGTGCAACTGGAGGATCTTATCAACCGCACGCGGGTCAGTCGCAATACGGCAATTGAGGACCTCAAGCTGCTGAGAAGCGAGCTGCAGGATTTTCAGACTACGCTGTTGTGTGAACGGCATACGGGCTATTACATGAAGGGCTCAGAAGAAAATATTCGCAAGGCGCTTACTCATTACCTTTCCCAGTTAACGGTTGATCTGGAATGGAGCAAGAGCTTGTTCACCGCGGATGACATTCAGCTGGACCGGCAGCCTGCTTACGGATTGTTCGAGATCGAGCAGGTGAAAAGTATTTATCAATCATTGACATTGTACGAGCGTACCCTCAAGATCCGGTTTGCAGATGACACGCTGCGGAATCTGAGCATTCAACTATTTTATTTTCTTAGAAGAATGCTGCGGCGGCGAAACATTATGGTGGACGCCCAACTCAAAGAAACACTAAAGGATTCGGCTGCGTTCAGCGCCGCCAGCAAGACGGTAGTTCCTGCACTGGAGCGTCTGTCGGATCTGCCAGTTCCCAGTGATGAAATCTTTTATTTAACGATGCATCTGCGGGATGCAAAATTGCATGAAATGAAGCAATCCCGCAGAGACTCCTCTTCCTATGAGAAAATCAGGGATATCGCGAGGCGGATGATTGATGACTTTCAGCAGCAGGCCTGTATCGTATTTCAGGAGCGCGCAGGGCTGGAGGAGGGGTTGACTGTACACCTTCAATCCGCTTATCACCGGATTCAGTATAATCTGGATGCTCCTAATCCCTTGAAAAAAATGATTCAGGAGAAATATAAGGATGTTTATGTATTCACCTTAAAAGTAGTGCATCATTTTGAAATCGAAGCGGGCGTACATCTTGATGAAGATGCGGTAGCCTTTATTGCAATGCATTTTGGCGGATGGATGAAAAGAGAGGGCGTCCTGTTTCTGTCGCGGGTCACGGCAGTTGTCGTTTGCGCCAGCGGTATTGGAACGTCGCAAATGCTGAAAAAGCAGCTACAGGAGCTTTTTCCGATGATCGACTTTATAGAAACGATGGCCATCTGCGATTATGAGACGGCTATGCCACAGGCGGATTTTGTATTCAGCACTTCACCGCTTAGAAGCGGCGGCAATGAGGTGTTGCTCGTAAGCCCGATTTTGAGCGAAGTTGAAAAGATCAACCTGCTTAAGAGAATCTATGCCAAGTTAGGGACTTATGACCATGTTGGCCAATCCATTGAGGGATTGATCAAGATCATCCGCAAACATGCCCTTATCCGCAATGAAGAACAGTTATACGGGCAATTGCGGGATTATATGGCCCGCCAAGACTGGATTCGAATCGACCAGGCACCGCGTCCGATGCTGAACGAGCTGTTGACGCCGAGCCGGATTCAACGGATGGATCGCGTGGGCAGCTGGGAAGACGGGGTTGCTGCCGCGGCCTGGCCCTTGCTGAAGGAGGGGGCCATTGCTGATTCCTATATCGAGGCAATGGTTGAGAACGTGAAGCAGCGGGGGCCGTATATCATTATTGCGCCGCTAGTAGCGGTTCCACATGCCAATCCGCTGTCCGGCGTTCATAAAACGGGGATCAGCCTTCTGGTATTGAAGGAGGGAATA
Source organism: Paenibacillus sp. Aloe-11 (assembly GCF_000245715.1). Lineage (NCBI taxonomy): Bacteria > Bacillati > Bacillota > Bacilli > Caryophanales > Paenibacillaceae > Paenibacillus > Paenibacillus sp. Aloe-11. The sequence continues at coordinate 103,424 of NZ_JH601052.1, forward strand.
GCCTTTTCAGAGCAGCCGGAGCACGAGGTGCGGCTTATCTTTACACTGGCCGCGATGGATCATGAAACCCATCTTAGAGCCTTGTCCCAGCTCACCTCTCTGTTGACCGACGAAGGCAACATTGAGAAGCTGTTCCGCTCGCAATCTGCTGAGGAGATTATGGAGATCATCCTGCGGTATTCCATATAGAAAGAGCAAATTAAGATACTATTTAAGTTACTATCAAGAGAGACAGGAGCCATTTGTATGAGAGCGATCGGGAGAGACCTCGCAGCGTTTCAAGGCAATTCGGATGGGAGATGCTAGCGTATGGACAGCAATGAACGTATACAAGGGGGATACACTATCGGAATCGATATTGGCGGAACGAATTTTCGTATCGGACTATTGTCCGAGATGGGGGAGCTGCGCCATTTTCATATCGAGAGCAGCCGTTTGTTATATGCAGAAGGGGAGCCCCAGGATAATCTGCGGAACTATATTACTTCTTATATTCAAAAGCATCCGGAGGCTGAGATTAAGGGGATCGGCATCGGCTTTCCATCCGTGGTCAGCAAAGACAAGAAGACCGTATATTCGACGCCGAATATTGAAGGCTTCAATCAGGTGAATGTGGTTGATCCGCTGGAGTCGGCGCTGGGCATCCCTGTTTATCTGGATAATGATGTGAATTTTCTGCTGCTGACCGAGATCGTCGCGCATAAACTGGAACGTCGAGGCATTGTAGTGGGCTTTTATCTTGGTACAGGCTTCGGCAACTCGATTTATTACGAGGATCACTTCATTGCCGGCAAGCATGGATCGGCAGCAGAGCTGGGACATGTTCCTGTGCTGGGGCGGCAGGATTTATGCAGCTGCGGCAATCCGGGCTGCATAGAGCAGTATGCCTCGGGCAAGCGGCTGCGCGAGCTGCATGAGCTTCATTTTGCCGGAACTCCGTTTGGGGATATTTTCGTGAAGTATGGGAGCCATGAGATTATCCAGGATTTTCTCGAAGCGGTGGCGGTGGTGATAGCCACAGAAATCAATATACTGGACCCGGATTACATTGTGTTGGGCGGCGGCGTACTGCATATGTCGGGATTCCCGAAAAAAGAGCTTGAGGCGAAAATATACAGCCACGCCCGCAAGCCCTTTCCCGCCGAGGGACTGAACTATATTTATGCTAAGGACAACCAGGAGGCCGGAGTCATCGGCGCCGGTTACCGCGCCTGGCGGGGGAATTCCCCGGCGCTTATAAAGTGATATCACGAAGAGGTCTATTCCGCTGGTCTGACCAGACTGGCAAATAGCCTCTTTTTTCTTTTATTAGTTCAATCTTTGCATAAAGAAGTGTGGGGATTTGGAAATGGGTATTATCCCCTAGACGCTATACATTTTTATGTATTAGAACTCTTCCAAAAACTAGCCCTTTGTACAATAGTAAATTTATCCTCTAAAGATTTAAAATGACATAGAAAGACTTAAGACGACACATATGACTTACATAAGGCTGTGACATGACGAAAAATACACAACAGAAAGCAGGGAGAATATGGGCCGAATAGACGAACAATGGTTGAAGATGATTGCCGATCAGGAACAAAAAGAGAAACAGAGATCGGCGCGGAACGCACTGTCTGATGAGAATATCAGCTCTTCGATTCAAGAGGGTGAGCTTGTTATAGGGGATGAACGGATTCATTTTGAGGCAAAGGAGGTTGTACCTGGCAGGGTTTATATGTTCGTACCTGCTTCTTTTGTCCCATTGCCGGACGATTATGCCAAAATGAAATATCCTGCCGATCGTCGTCCACAAACGATATTTACGGATGAGACGCTGGAGATTAATCTGAGTGTGAATGCAACAAACAATCAATTGGTGAACGACGAGATGGAGTCATTTGTGAAAGACCTGAGCACGATGCTGAAGCGGATGCAGCCCAATGCCCGATGGATTGGCGAAGGTGTCCGCGAGGTGAGTCAGCGCAAGATGGGATTTTATGAATTTACAGTGCCGGTGCTGGACGGTGTGATGTATAACGGTATTTTTTTCATTGAGCTGGATGGGAAGGGAGTATTTTTTGGATTGAATTGTATGGAGCATCATCAGGAAAAGTGGCAACCTATTGCCCACGGAATCATGAATACCTTGCATATTGTGGACAAAAAGGCAGAACAGGAGGTATAGCAGGTGGAACGAAATTACGCTACATACCTGGATATTGAAATCGCACCCTTTAAATTTGACTCCATTCAGGAGCTTGTCATTGTGAAGCAGATTAATGAGCACGCTACGCTCCGTTTGAAGGGTATCGTGCAGGAGGAACAGGGCATCCAGTATCTGAAAATGAGTCATGCCGAACAAAATATCTCCGTGGGACTCAAGGGTGATCAAATGGATGCGGCGATGCTGTTTCAAGGCATGGTTCGAAATATACAGGTTCATCAGGTGCGAAATGTGTATCACATCGAAATTGAAGCCGTATCCCTGTCGTATAAGCTGGATGTTGTACGAAAAGAACGAACATTTCAGGATATTCGAATGACCTATACGCAGCTGATTGATCAGGTCGTACAGGATTACAGTGGTGCCCAAATGGTGGATGAGGCTTCGAATGGTGCTGCTATTGCGAAAGTGATTTTGCAGTATCGCGAAACAGACTGGGAATTTCTAAAGCGAATGGCCTCCCGTTTTTATACGGGATTGATTCCAGCCACTGCCTTTGATACGCCGAAGGTTCATTTTGGTATTCCTTCCTTAGGCTACAAAGGAGAAGTACGTGCTTTTCATTATCGTGTTCGCAAGCAAATGGAGCTTTTTCAGCAATCGGTGCGGGGACAAATTCCCACTTTGCAGGAAAGCGACTGTATTTTTTATGAAGTGGAAACGGATCAGTGGCTGGATATTGGAATGGAGGTCGGCTTTGACGAGCAGCAGCTTGTTGTATACGGAGTACAGATTGAAATGGAAGATGGACTGTTAAAGCCTGTATATACGTTGGCTTCGCGTTTGGGTGCCAGCCAGCAGAAACGATATAACATGCCTATTGTTGGCGTTTCGCTGCAAGGCAAGGTCATTGCTGTGGCCAAAGATTTAATTAAAGCGCACCTGAATATTGATTCAGCCCAGGATGTTGACAAGGCCTTTTGGTTTCCCTACTCTACGATCTACGCTTCAGAAGATAACGCAGGCTGGTATTGTATGCCGGAAATAGGAGATGACATTCGCATTTATTTCCCTACGCACAAGGAGGAGGATGCGATTGCGATCAGTTCGGTACAAAAGCCGGAGCCTGAAGGTCCTCAAGGGAGCGGCGGCGGTGCGACTGCAGCATCGGGTAGTAAAGGATCAGGCGGGGCGAATGCCGGAGGCGGCGGAAACGATCCCATGCAAGATCCTAAAATCAAGACGATCAAAACAATTAACGGAAAAATGATCGTTCTCGCACCGGATCACATCCTCATTACAGGGGACGGGGTGTCGATTCTCCTGAGTGATGCAGATGGAATTTCCATAACCAGCAGCAAAAATGTCAACGTAAAAGCAACAGAAGAGGTGATCCTGACCTCCAAAAAAGTGACAATCTCGGCTCAGGAAAAAATAGAAATGACCTCGAAGGGAAGCTCGTTGGTTCTGGAAGATTTGGTGGACATCAAAGGAACACAGGTACACCAAAACTAGGGGAGGAATGACATTGCAGCAGCAATCTTTACAGCTATGGCTAAAGCAAGAAGTGGAATCCCGCCGGGAAGCGCTGATCCGCCAGCTTGGTACAGTGGTTCGTACCCGATTTCAAGATGGCAGCTTGATCGATGAATGGATGGAGCCTTTTCGCAGGCTATGTGTAAAAATTCAGGCGATGCAGTCAGCAGGCAATAAACGGCCTATTGCTTTTGTACATGTCTCCTGGCTGCGGTCTTGGCTGAGACAGGGAAAGATGCTATGCAGTCTGGAGGCTTATGATGATACCTGGTACCTGGATCGAACGTCCTGTATGGAGATTTTTGAAGTGCCTTGGCTTTCCGATCATGTAACAACCTATTACCAAGCGATTGAATCAACCCGCAAACTGGTGGACAAGAACATCCCGCATACCGAAAGCTTCCGTATTCTAATGGAAGATGCGGCAGTGGCTGGTCAATATGTTGTCCATATCGTTCGGGCCATGGCTTCGCGTATGGCGGCATGCGCAGAATTTCAGCAGGTCCGACGCGCAGATGATTTTCGCATACGTGCTGGAGAATACATGGATTTGAGCGAGGATGTTTGGGTTGAATTGAACGAACCTGTGGATGCCGCAGCTGTGCATCAATGGCTGGAAAGCAAGGATGGATCGCTTTACCGTTATCAGGATTGGCGGGGAGTGCATCTTGGTGGCGGAGACTACGAAAGCAGTGATTTGGCTTATACCCATTTGACTAGCTCTCACTTGTCTAATTGTTGTTTCCGAAAAAGCATTTGCGTCGGGGTTGATTTTAGCAATAGCCGAATGCAGCAGATCGATCTGGCCCAAAGTGTGATCTATGATGCCAATTTCAGCGGCTGTGACTTACAGGGGGCTAATTTTCAGGAAGCTGCTGGAGGTGAACCGATTATTCTGGAAGGTCAAGTGCTGGGGGTTTTTGGTGTTAACTTTGCTGGCGCCAATCTCCAAAATGCCAATCTGTTGTTTACTGATCTTACACATGCCTGTTTTGAAAACGCGAATATGAACGGAGCCAAGGTCATTGCTTCCCAGTCCGCCTCATGGTCACTTAGCGAGGAACAAAAACAGCAGATTATGTGGATGGAAGAAGATGAGCAGGGAAACTTTGTCCAAGTGCGTCACCTTGAGTATGGGAGGGAATAAGCCCGTGTATTATTTTCAACTGCAACAGGACCCCCTTTATCAGCAACCATTGTCCTTGGAGCAAGTGGGCCGGAATACCGAGTTTCAGGAACGAAATCAATTTTTTGTGGATGAAAACAGGGACGAACCGCTTTATCTCGATTTTATGGAAGAACCTCGCTGGCTTGTATCTCATCCCATGAAGGAATGGCTTGAGAAATGTGATCCGTCTGTATCTTTTCAAGTGGCTGTTCTCACCGAGCGCAGCACACAGCAACAGCGTACTTATTGGCTCATGGAGCCACCCCATGTGGAGTGCTTGTCTGAAAAGGCTGACGTGGATATGAACGGCAACTGCAAACAGCTTATTTTAAACAAGCGCAGGATCAAAAATGAGCGTATTTTTCGTGTTGCCGGGTTGCGGGAGAACGTACTGATTATTCGTCTGGACATTTCTGAAAGTTTATTTCGACGTGCTTTTACGGGGGTTCAATGCATTCCGGTTGAACTTGATGAAACGATGGAATAAAAGGGGGAAGTTATTTTTATGGCTAGTTTTAGAGCATTTAGCAAACCTTCCGATCCGGCAGTAGAGGTCGGTAACGATCCCTCCATAAGCTATGTGGTTAGAGGGGCCGTGCTGGAGTGTGAGTGTGGCAGTAATCCGAATATTCTCAATTTGCCCATGTGTCACGGCGCCTACATTCAGGGCAAGCCCTTGATGAATGTAGGGGATAGCAAAAATATAGTCAACATTCCTGCGACCTTTGGGGTCTGTGAAGCACTGGGAGAGCCGTGCCAGCCCCAGGTCAATATGGAGTGGCTGAATGGAAAAAATGATGTGCTCATCGATGGAAAAGCCGTTCTGACGAGTGACTCCTATGTCATGTGTATGAAACATCCGCAAGGGATTATTTATATAGCCGATGATGGGCAGCAGAAAGGATAAACAGACAGGATGAAGGAGGAACAAGCATGTTAACCAACCAGACAGACCACTTTTCTGACCTGACTGTACAAAATTTGCTGCTCAAATGGCCCTATGGAAGGTTAAGGTTGGAAAAGGTAAAGCTGCATCGTTTCCCGGGTGTTCATTCCACGCTACAGTTACAGGGCATTATGAGTCAGGAGGACAGCAAGGAGTTGCTTCGGCACGGAAGCCACCGCGATCAGGCAGGCCTGTATTTAACTGTTCCCGGAGCAGGGGAGTACCCGTTATTTCTGGGACAGCTGCATGTGATCGACGTAAAGGCTGAGGGTGTACATACCGTATGTGTAGACATCATTTCACATAGTTATCAATTGGATATTGAACGTAAAAGCCGTTCCTTTCAGAAATCCGATATGCTTTACACGGATGTGCTGCACGAGGTGTTCCAGGCACATCCAGGCTCCAGCTTTTTGGAAACGGATGCTTTTGAGAGAGGAGCGACGCTGGGAAATCTATTGCTGCAATACGAAGAAACGGACTGGGAATTTATTCAGCGGGTCGCTTCGATTGCAGGAGCACACGTAACACCGGACGTTAATGATCATACTCCAAGAATCTGGATCGGAACCCCGACGGGAAATCGGTATTTACAATTAAAGGAAGGCTCCTATCAGCTTGAGCATCAACGGGATATCTTTCTGAATGCATTGGAAACGCAAGGCGAGCAGTTCAGTAATGACGATTTTACCCGTTTTCAATTAACGACGAATCAATGGCTGGAACTGGGCTGGGAAATTGAATTCGACGGGCGCGCGTTTGTCATTGCTGGTGTTCAGGGCCAGCTCGATAAAGGAGTGATGGAGTTTGACTACACATGCACGACTCCAGCAGGCTTTCGCACCAATCGTCGTTATAATGAAAATCTGGCCGGATTGGGCATGGAAGGCAAGATTCTGGCAATAGGCGTGAAGAAGGCCAAAGTCCATCTGGATATTGACCGAGAGCAGCCGGAAAATGAAGCGGTATGGTTTCCGTACTCTTCGCCCACCAGTAATATTTTTCATGCTATGCCACCTGTCGGTTCACGGATCAAGCTGTATTTCCCTACTTCTGTTGAATCCGATGCGATGCTCATTAACTCGGTAAGAACCCCGTTTTCTGCACAAGGCGAATCGGCTCAGAAAGCAAATCAAAAAATGGCGGATTCAACGGTCAAATCCTTTTCAACAGGCGGAGGCAAAGAGTTTGAGCTGGGTACCACCGATATTTCATTTACAGCCAAGGAAGGAGCACTATTTTTTAACATCAGTGAAAAGGACGGGATTACGGTTCTGAGCGATAAAGATATCGTGGTCACGGCTCCGGAGGAAATTGAATTTTCCGAAATGAAGGCGTTTCGCGTGCAGGCAGAGGAAGAATTATGGCTGGTCGCCGGAAACAGTAGCTATATGATGCATGATGAGACTGAAATAATGGGTCCAAATGTAATTATGACGGGAACACAAAAACAGGCGTATGAAGCGTTAAGTGATCCCGCGGCGGAACAAGCCAAGAGCGATAAGGAAAAAGATTCTTTTCTTGAGAAGCTTGGTACGGCTCTGGATGTACTAAGCATGGTGCCGGGCTTGGGAACGATTGCAGGTGCAGCAAGTGCAGTGGTCAGCCTGTGTCGTGGAGATTTTCTGGGTGCGGCGCTGTCGATTGGTTCCATGATCCCGTTTGGCGGCTCCATGTTCGGTGCTGCGAAACTGGCGGCCAAAGGAGCTGCCAAGGCGGTAGCCAAAACGGTCGCGAAGGCAGCGGTCAAAGCCGGTGGGAAGGTAGCGGGCAAAATCGGTCGGGCTGCGGCGAAAAACGCAATTAAGCTGGGCAAAAATACGATGAATAAGGTGCTCGCAGGCGCACGTAAGCTCAAGCATCAGGCAGATGAACTCCAGAAGCAGCTAGCCAAGCGCATGGATGACATGCAAAAAGCAATTGCGGAACGAAGTAAGAATTTAATGAAAAAAGCGTTGGAAAAATCGGGTGCCAGCAAACGGCTTACCCAATTGAATCATAAGGTGCTGAGCAAGTTTGAATGTACCAAGGGGTTAAAAGATAAATTTTGCCAATGGGGATTTGAGCCTGTGGACCTGATCACCGGACGTATGGTGAGCGAAGCCAGTGATTTTGAATTCCCGGGTCCCTTGCCGCTATCTTGGGAAAGACGCTGGATTAGTGACAGCCACCATGAAGGCTGGCTAGGGCATGGAGTGCATCATGTGCTGGATATGCGCCTGGAGGTACTGGATGATTGTATCGGTGTGCTGCTTGGAGATGGACGAGCCGCCACGTTCGAGCGCCTGTACCATGGCCTGACGGAAACAAGGAATCCGATTGAAAAAATGGTATTGCGCCGTCAAGGTGCAGGATATGCGCTGACAGGGGAAGAAAGCCGCTTGACGTATTCCTTTGGAAAACAAACGGGAAAAGAGAGCGGGTTCCGTTTGGAGCGGATCGAGCTGGAAACCGGACGGCATATTGCGTTAGCTTATAATGAAAAAGGCTTTTTGCAGCAGGTTACAGATAGCGTAGACCGGATTTTTGAAATCGATACAGACCATGTCGGACGAATTACTCGTGTAACTCATGTGTATGTTTCAGGAGACGACAGCCGTAAGGGTGAGGTTCTCAAGCGGGATGTATTGGTTCAGTACGAATATAACGAAGTCGGCGATCTTGCTGCCGTGACGGATGCACTTGGACAAACAACGTATATGTACTACGACCGTCATTTGATGATCCAAAAGAAGGACCGCAACGGTTATAGCTTTCATTGGCGCTATGATGGTCCTACCACTGGGGCACGATGCATTCACACCTATGGAGATGACGGTTTGCTGGAAGGGCGCATTGCCTATTTTAATGGATGGAATGAGGTCACCAACAGCCAAGGTCAAGTAACAAGGTATGAGTATACACCGGAATATTATTGTACACGTATCCTGAATCCTCTGGGCGGTGAAATTCGTTACTTGTATAGCGATACCGGAGAGCTGCTTCGCATCGAAGATGCGGATGGCAGAGTGACGGGCTATGCGTACGATGCATTCGGTCGTATGGTGGAAGAGACACAGCCGGATGAAGGCAAGTGGCAGTATTCGTATGACTCAGACGGACGCCTGAAGCAGATGACAGATCCGGAGGGAAGGTTACGAAGCTGGATTTATGATGTCGACGGACGTGTGGTCCAATCTATTGCAGCAGATGAGACGGTTACCCGTTTTGTCTATGATGAACAGCATCGCATCCGTGAAGTGCACAATCCGCAAGGCGCCATCACGGAGCTGGCATATGACGAGCAGGATAATCTGGTTAGGGTGACCCTGCCGGATGGTACGAGTGGACAATGGAGCTACAATCAGCGTGGAGAATGTGAGCAGGAAATCAATCCGCTGGGCGCCAAGCAATGCTTTGTCTATGATGCACTGGGACGGGTGGTGCGGACCGAAATGCCGGACGGTAATGTCATGAAGCTGCAATATAATGCATATGACGATATCGTTTTGGCTGAGGATCATCTGCACCGGATTGCATTTGGACATACTCCGCTGGGAGACATGAAGTGGAGCGAGCAAAAGGGAAGACGGATAGAGCTCGTCTATAACCAGGAAAATGAGCTGATCGAGGTCGTCAATGAGAAGCGTGAGCGTTATATGCTGGAACGAGATGCGAACGGGCAAATTACGCGCGAAACAGGTTTTGACGGGATCGAAAGGCGGTATATTCGCAGTGCTGGCGGACTACTGCAAAGAGTTGAGCGTCCCGATGAAAGATGGACGAGCTATGAATATGATCAAACAGGTCGTATCAACCGCGCCGAATATAGCGATGGCCTGGTGGAAACGTTTGTTTATAATCGCATGGGTGAGCTGGTAGAAACATCGAACCCATTTACTACCGTGAAGCTGGAATATGATCAGGCTGCACGTGTGGTGAAGGAATGGCGGGATGATTACTGGATATCAAGTCAATATGATACGTTAGGGAATCGGCTGCAAATCAGCAGCAGTCTCGGCGCGTCCATCACCATGGAGCGTGATCTGTTAGGACAAGTCAGCCGGGTGCAGGCACAGCAGACTGCGGACAAAGCAGAAACGGCAGCAGCCCCTTGGATGGCTCAGATGAAATATAATGCGCTTGGACAGGAGCTGGAACGTCTGCTGCCAGGCGGAGTGGTCAGTTCATGGCAGTATGATGTGGTTGGACGGCCGGAGCAGCATAGCATCAGGACAGGGGGCCGCGAGAGCCGATCCAAAAAATATGAATGGGACGTCAATAATCGTCTTAAAATGATTGTTAATGGGATCACTGGCGAGAAAACGAGGTATGCTCATGATGAGTTCGATACCTTGATCGGTGCTGCGAATCCGCTCGGCAAAATATTCCGTATGTCCGATGAAGTAGGCAATTTATACACTACAGGTCAAAAGACCGATCGCAAATACGGCTCCGGCGGACGGCTGCTGGAGTATGAAGGGATTCATTACAGCTACGATGAAGAAGGAAACCTGATCCATAAAACAGAGCCGGATGGCACACACTGGCAATATGAATACTACGGTAACGGAATGATGAGCAAGGTCATCCGCCCGGACGGTCAGGAAGTTACATTTAAATATGATAGTATGGGCAGGCGAATTGAGAAGCATTTTGCCGGTGTGGTAGACTGTTTTGTGTGGGATGGAAATAATATACTGCATGAATGGAAAGAGGAAGATTCATCATTAGCAAGCAACCGGAATGGTGAGCCAGCGAAAAGCATTTCATCCTCCGTTATCCCTGAAAGCCTTATTACATGGGTGTTTGAAGACGGAACATTCCATCCTGCCGCGAAGATTACGGGACAAGACAGCTACAGCATTGTGACCGATCACCTTGGAACTCCGGTTGAAATGTATGATGAGGCCGGAAGTCGGGTATGGGCAAGCGAGCTTGATATCTACGGAAACGTACAAAAAGTTCATTTGCAAGGCAAGCGCGGCGATTGTCCATTCCGTTACCCTGGACAATACGAGGATGAAGAGACAGGGCTGTATTATAATCGGTTCAGGTATTACTTTCCGCATGAAGGGATGTATACACAGCAGGACCCTATTGGAATAAGTGGTGGATTTGTCTTATATGGTTATGTACATGATCCTAGTGGTTGGGTAGATGTATTAGGTCTAACATCTTTTAACACATTGAAGGGTGACGCTGCTGAACAAGCGTATAAGAACAAGCTACAGCAATATGGATATAAAGTTTTTATGGAAATAAAAAATAACTCCAATAATGGAACGGATATTATCGCTCAGCATATGGGCACAAATAAAGTTTTAATTTTTGAAGTGAAGGCGAACTCTTCTAGGTTGAGTAGAAAGCAAAGAGGTAGGGATTATATCAAGGATATATTTAATGAAATTCAAAATGACGGGAAATTGAGAGGGCAGAAAGTAGATCGGAAAACGATTAAAACTGTAGAAAAAATAAAAAAAGCAATAAATAATTACGGTATGTCTAGCTATGAAGTCCATTATAAAGTAGACAGCTCACTTCAAGCTACCTATAAAAAAATAAAAAAATGGTGTCAGAATAGACCTTGATTTTAATGATAATCATAAATTATGAATATATCCTGCTTATGAAATGAGGAATGACGAGTTGGATTACTCAATGTATATAAAGTATTTCAATAGAGCTATTAAGGAGTATAAAGAGACTATAATTCCACAAGAGGAAATTGAAGAAATTTTGCTTGATGTCAAAGAAGACATTGATGAAAAGATTATGGATAAGGAAAGAAATGAACTGGCATTAGCTCTTGGTTATTTAATAGGTGTACATCTCGAACAAAACGCAAAAAATAAAATTTTTAATGGAGAAGCGGAAGCATGGAAGTTGATAGAGAAACAGATCATATGGCTGACACAAATTATTAAAAGCGTACCGAATAGTGGAAGAGTAAGTGCCTGGCAACTTGGAGGTCTTATTGGTTTATCAGTGCTTTGGAATTATGAAGATATAGCCGAGTTGACCTATGAGTATGCAAACAAATTATTTGCAAAGGATCTTGAGTTCTATGCAGAAAACAAAACACATCATGTGTTCATGACATGCTTATATCATAAATGGAAAACAGGGCAAATGCCACCTTTGTTCGATATTTTACCTGAGGATCATGTATATCAGCGGTTGCTGAAGCACTGGAATGATTCTGAGAAATTAGAGGAACTGCTTTACGAAGTATGTGACTTTCATATTTATAGTGCGAGTGACACACCAAAGAAATCCAAAGAAATACTGTCTTTTGTGCATATTCCATACGATATTTATTGCATTCAAATGATTAGGGAACAGGAAGGATTAGAGACACCTTCTATTAAGCATCCTCTTCTGCAAACGGCTTTAGGACATATTCCAAAAGAGAGACCCGGCTATGATGTGGACGCAGATGAAATCTTACAATATGTTCTCCAGCATGAGAAGGTTCCCGACTGGCAGCGGATTATTAGATAAGGGGAAAGGAACGGGCAGCTTATGAACAAGGCGGCGATGCTGAAACTTAGTGAAAAGCTGGCGTATGATCTGAAGGAGAAGGTTCTGGAAGATGTAAAGTTGGCGCTGGAAGAGCCTGAAAGTTACTTTGAACGATACGAAGATCGACTGAATGAAAGAGGAATAGAGGTTGCTGATAGGACCTTTGTTTGGATTGCACTGGTTGACGTCCTGCTTGAGTATGACTTAGCTTTTGAAATAGATTGGAAAGAAAAGGGAACCTTCGTCTGTGATGTGATCGACGGTCTACTTGTGAGAAAACATTTTCCTTCAGTGAATTGGAAAGAGCTTGAAGGAAAGAATTACTCGGAATGGACCACCGAAATGTTTCTGAATGAAGCAGCAAGACGGTTAAAAAGTATCGCTGTATCCCTTGCCTATTTAGATATAGATAGTGACAGCTTTGTTCTAATTACAGTTCCAGAGATTGAAATAGAGGGCATCAAGCAACTGTCCCAAAAAGCAGGGTTTACAATCGGGGATTCCTTTCTGTAAGCCCCCTGCGGGGCAAATATGTTGCTATTTTACAAATCTCTGGAATCCCGATGCTAAAAAAGCATTCAAGAAAGGAGTGATTTCTCACTGAAAATAAATATTGGTGTTAGATTAGGAGGCACTTCTGATATAAGTAATACTATTATGCCATTAGTGGTTAATTTAAGAAAACAGTTAGATTCCACGTTTGTTCCTGTTGACTTTGGAGATAATATTAGCTCAATTGACTATCTTTAATGTATAAATGGTGAATTGGTTCAATATTACGACAAAAGCGGGGTTTAAAAAGCGAGGTATATTACAAAACACAAAGTTTTTTATGTTGATATTTGTATTGATGAAACGGAATGGTCTGAAAATGAAATAGTAAACCAAGAGATATTTTTGATTAAATTCAAAGAGTTGATGATAGAGAGTGGGAAAGTGATTCAAAAAAGCCTTCACAAAAAAAATTGTCATTTGGCCTTAATCTCTTTGAAGAACTGATTACCAAATGTATTAGCTAAAATATTTATTAAAGAAGCAAATTTATGAATATGCTGCATAATAATATTTTTTAATAGGCTATCTCTAAAGCTCTATGTAGTTCTTTAGAGATAGCCTTGATTTATACATAAATGTTGTTGGTGTAGCAACTGTTTTTTGTGGAATAAAATAGTGTATTAGCAAGAATTTTCAAGAATAACAATATGGATGGATCGACTAGAAGCGTACTGAAGTAGTAAATCATTTAAATAAGGTGGTTAAGGTTGCTATGAAAGAAATAAAAATTGACCCTAAAATTGGCTTAGGTGATGTGAAATTAAAAATGACTTCTCAAGAGGTACAAAGTATCTTGGGCATCGATTCAGAAAAAGTGGTGAATAAGATCAATGGCAAAGAGTATATTGAGAAATGGGGAAGCTACAAATTACATTATGTAGATAAAAAAGTCGAGATGATATCTGTTGAAGGTTTTCAGTTAATACTACTAGAAGATGAGAAGATAGATTTAATTAACACAAGTAATCAGTTTTTGTCTAAAGAAAATCCTTTCTTGGATTACTTAGGAAATTATATTTTCCCACATTACAATATAGCAATAAATGGACTTGAAGAGAACGGAAATGGTATAGAAATTACCATGTATTCGGATAAATTCAAAAATTTTTATGAAGATAATATTAAGTATAATGTACGTTATCTTGAATTGAAATCTACTCATGAAATGAATGAAATAACTTATAATGTTATTCCCTATACTTCAGTCGGTCCTTTGCATTTTGAAATGTCCCATAAAGACATAGAAACTATTTTAGGGAAGCCGGAGAAAATAAATAAAATGAACAATGGTATTTTGATAGAAAATCGGGGAGATATCCAGATAAGGTATAATCAAAATGACGAATTGATCCAAGTAAAACTGGGAAAAAAACAGACTGTCATTTTGCAAGGTGAATTGATAACCGAGACTGGTTCTAAGAGTTTGATATTATCAAACGAAGAGGTCTTTGTGAATAGAAATTATTTAGTATATTTTAATTTAGGAATAGCTTTGGATGGTAAGGGAGAGCCCGGCCAGCTGGAGACGATCTCATTATTTTCCAAGGAAATGATCCCTTTTTGGAAAAACATACATCGTCCTTTGATTTGAAATGGAATACGTTATTAAGCTATAAAGTTGGTTATTAATTGTCCAAAAAAGCAGGGTTTACAGTCAGGAACTCCTTTCTGTAAGCCCCTATGGGGCAAGAATGTTGCTATTTGACAAATGCACCAATTACACATAAAATCTTATTGCACAAATACACACCGTATTACTGTGTTTTTCGGGAAAAGAAGTAAACTTTTCCGGCAATACCCTGCTATTTTTTGACCATTGGTCTATTTAGGATTCGTTATTAAAAGGAGCTTGAAAATTATGAATGTATATCGCAACACCCTTGAATTAATCGGACGCACGCCATTAGTGGAGTTGAACAGCTATTCTCTTCCGAGGGGAATTCGTCTGTTTGCCAAGCTGGAGTTTATGAATCCGGGCGGTAGTGTGAAGGATCGGGTGGGTAAGGCTCTTATTGAAAAAGCATTGAAGACAGGTCAGCTGAAGCCAGGAGGGACTTTAATTGAAGCAACAGCAGGCAACGCAGGCATCGGCCTGGCTATGGCGGCGCTTCATTATAACATCTCGGTTATTTTTGCTGTGCCTGAGAAGTTCAGTCAAGAGAAACAGGATCTGATGAGGGCGCTGGGTGCGCGTATCGTTCATACTCCGACAAGTGCGGGGATGAAAGGGGCCATCGAGAAAACGAAGGAATTGGCTGCGGAAATCAAAGATGCATACTTGCCACGTCAATTCAGCAACCCGGATAATCCAGAGGCATATTATACGACAATGGGCCCTGAAATTTGGAATGATCTGGACGGTAAAGTGGACGTATTTGTGGCAGGAGCAGGCTCGGGGGGCACATTTATGGGAACCTCGCGTTATCTTAAGGAGCAAAATGCAGCTATTAAAACGGTCATTGTGGAGCCGGAAGGGTCCATTTTGAATGGCGGCGAGTCAGGTCCGCATAAAACGGAAGGAATCGGCATGGAATTGATCCCTGAGTTTGTGGATAAAGGGTATTTTAATGCCATTCATACCATTAGCGACGTGGACGCATTCAACCGGGTCAAGGAACTGGCGGAGCGTGAAGGGATTCTCGTCGGCAGTTCCTCCGGTTCAGCCCTGCATGCTGCTTTACTGGAAGCAGAGAGCGCACCGGATGGTGCACATATCGTTACCATTTTCCCGGATAGCAGCGAACGTTATCTGAGCAAAAAAATATATGAAGGCGGGATATAAAATGAAACGTAAAACAAAACTGATTCACGGCGGGCTCCCTACCGATCCTCATACTGGCGCGGTTAACGTTCCTATTTATCAGGTAAGCACCTATGAGCAAGAGGAAATCGGCGTTCATAAGGGCTACGAATATTCGCGTACAGGCAATCCGACCCGGTTTGCGCTGGAGGAGCTGATCAAGGAGCTGGAGGAAGGCAAACGCGGTTTTGCTTTCGGTTCCGGTATGGCAGCGATTCATGCGGTATTTTCCTTGTTTAAAGCAGGGGATCATATTTTGCTGACTGATGATGTATACGGAGGCACCTATCGTATCGTAAGCAAGGTGCTCAGTCGGATCGGGATCGAGTCCACATTCGTGGATACGACAGACCTTGAGGCCATTTCCAAAGCGATCCGTCCAAATACGAAGGCATTGTATGTGGAAACGCCAACGAATCCGCTGTTGAAGGTTACAGATATCCGCGCAGTTTCGGAGTTGGTGAAAAAGCATAAGCTTTTGTTGATTGTGGACAATACCTTTGCCACGCCTTATTGGCAGACGCCTATTACACTTGGAGCGGATATCGTCATTCACTCTGCCACCAAATATTTGGGCGGGCATAGCGATGTTGTAGCCGGGCTGGCCGTAGTAAACAGTGAAGAGCTGGGCGAGCAGCTTCATTTTCTGCAAAACGCCATTGGCGGTATTCTCGGCCCGCAGGATTCCTGGCTATTGATCCGTGGCATCAAAACGCTGGGTCTGCGCATGGAAGCGATCGAGCAAAATGCGAAGGGAATAGCAGCCTTTTTGGAAAAGCATCCAAAGGTCAGCAAGGTGTACTATCCTGGGCTGGCAAGCCACGCGCAGCATGAGCTGTCCAAAACACAGGCTGACGGCTTTGGCGGCATTATTTCCTTTGATATAGGCAGCGATGCCAATGCAGCTGCACTACTGAAAAAGGTGAAATATTTTACGCTGGCTGAGAGCTTGGGGGCAGTAGAAAGCCTGATCAGCGTTCCAGCACGTATGACCCATGCTTCGATTCCAGCAGAACGCCGTGCAGAGCTGGGCATTACGGAAGGTTTGGTGCGGATTTCAGTGGGGATTGAAGATCTGGAGGATTTGATCGAAGACTTGCAGGCAGCATTGTAGGGCCAAAAAACGTAAAGATTAAGAGAGGTGGCTGAGGCTACCTCTTTTTTGTCCAAAAATGTTGCTTTCCCTTAAAAACCGAGTATAATACTCGGTAATAGAATGTATCATAAGGAGAGAGAGCATATGCGACGGGCAAAAACACACAGTTACCTGCAGGTAGATGACTATTTGGATCTTCTTAATTATGCGAAACAATTACATGATATAAAGTGGCAACAAGAGCTCAAGGAAGCCTTGCAGCATCATTTGCAGGAAAACGGCAAGGAGACTAAGGATTCTAAAATTAACGCGCTATGGCGGCATTTTGACCAGATTAACGACAGGCTGCTGGAGCTATTTGATCTTTTACGAAATAGTAATAACGCGGTGGAGCGAAACTCGTGGAGCGAACAAATTTGGGAGCTGAAATTGGAACAAATCAAGTTGGAAAAGCAAATACAAGCGAGCTATTCACATTTATAAACATCAGCATAGAAGGTTATGAGCAGACAAAAGTCAACTAAATATAGACATTTTAATAACGAAGTGAAGCACTCTGCTTTCTTCGTTTTTTGTTTATACACAGCTTCTTTTTTTTGGAAAAACAGAGGAGTAAACAGAGATGATAACGAATAGTTTTATATAGTTGTTTTAAGTGTTAACGGAAAAATTTCCGGAAGAATATCGCGGCTACGTCTTTCGAGGAAACAAAAACCTGGAGGGGGAATGTTATGAGGTTCACGCATCTGGAAAAAGCAACAACTGTGCTGTCGGATCATCCGGTTCGTTTGACGTCTGCTTATGCAATCGGTCCGGTCGAGCTGCCGGAAAATTGCGGTGTGGGCAGGGAATGGTCGAATTATTTCACCCATGAAGACTGGAATTTGGAAAGGGCATGTGAAGAGGGACTGGAGCTTTCAGCCGGGGGAAGGGCAGCCTGCCGACTATTAACCGAGCTGGACCCCCGGAACGCGGAACTGAATTTAGGGGTTTTCCCACCTTTGGCCGAGCAAGAAAGGCTTTTGCTGGTTTCCAACCTTCGTTGTATGGCAGCACAGGAAGTCGTTATCAGACCGTTTGAAGGGACAGGACAAATTTGGATAGACGGCATGCTGGTATATGCGGAATCCGGTCCTTTTCGCTTGCATCTGGAGGAAGGCGATCACACAGTGATCATCATCGCAGCGTTTATTCCCGATGAAGCCCGTTCTATTCGTATTAGCGGAAATCAGATATGCGATCATCCAGATGTGGCAGAGCTGCAGCGTGAATTTGTAGAGCGCAATATACGTTTTCATATGGCTTGGCTAGAGGTTGAGAAAAGTGCGGAGAGGGAAGGGGAAAAAAGTCCGATCTCGTTTTATTTGCTGCGTAAGGATCGCGTAGATCTGCCTGCAGATCAAACGGTATGGGTCGAGGTAACGGATGATGCGGGAACGAAGCTGGATCGGTTTCAAGCGACCTGGGAGCAGGAGCAAAGGTATGCCTGGGATGAGGAAATGACCGGGAACACAGGGATGCTGCATTTTACGGTTGCATATCACGATCATGAGGCAGGAGAGCACCATTTTGTGTACTCGGTACTTGTACGTCCTTTGTCTGCCGTTGTGCAGGGTTTGCAGGAAGAGTATGACCACTACAAGCAGGCTCATGTCAGGGATGCTCTCAATCTCAATGCTGCACGAAAAATACAGATAGAAGGTCTACTGGAGGAACTAAAAAGGTTAACGGCTTTGCCGGAAGATCCTTTTGAAATCTGGGACTATCGGGTTGTGCGTGAATATATCAAGCTATTAAAACAAATTTTCACATATGGATGTGCCGAACAGTCTCAGCATTCATTCTCACTTCAGGAAAAAAACATCTTTGTGTCTCCTGAAGGGATTGGCGAAGGCTTTTTTGTCTCCCGCTTGGATAACAGCTTACAGCGCTATACCTTACAGCTTCCAAGAAGCTTTTCGGCAGAACGACAGTATCCTTTGATTGTCCTGATGCCGGGCAAACGGTATGAGCTGGGTCTGCCTGATTTCCAGCAACGTGATTTTGGGCAGGGCTGGGAGGAAGAGGCGATATTTGTTACTTTTTCGTGTCGTGGCGTAACGTTGGGCAGTTATATTGGCGAAGCCGCTTTCCTGGAGGCGTTGGATGTCATTCTGCAATCGTACCCGGTGGACGAAGAACGAATTTATCTGACAGGTTATTCTAACGGCGCTTATGCGGCCTGGGCGATGGCACAGGCGTATCCTTCGCGTTTTGCAGCTATTGCTGTGATTGCAGGTGCGCCGCATCCAAAGCAGCTAATGAATCTGTCAAATTTGCCTATATTGAACATCGTTGGCGAGCAGGATTATCTGTTTGATCAGGCGTATACGGCTCCTGCAACTGAGCTTGCATCCAGCCATTTCAAAGGTGTAGTGGAGCATTGCTCTAATCACTGGGACACACATGAGCTGAGGCTTCTGGACGGTGTGCTGGGCTGGCTTATGCAATGGAAAAGAGATGTCGCACCTCAGCGTATAGCCTACCGGACAGAACGGGGCAGACATAATCGTGCCTATTGGCTGGAACTGGCGAAAATGGATGAACACGAGGAATATGCTGAGCTGTACGGTGAAATGAGCACAACAGGCGAATTGGACATTACGGCCGTTCACGCTGACGAATTTATCATTCATCTTTCTCATGAAGTCATGGCTTTGGAGCTGGTCCAGGTACGTATCGGAGCTCGTATTTTCGTGTTGGATCTGCTGGAATACAGTCGCTTTCGCTTTGTTAGAATGGAGTCACAGAAGCGCCCCTCGCCCGAATACCGTTTGATTGCTGAACGGGGGAGAGGAAGCGATGTAAGCTCTGCAAAAGAAACAGAGACCGAGCAGGGAACAAGTGGGATAAAAAGCGCAGGAAGAAATGCTCGGAGCCACGGTATGGGCGTGCTTGACGTTTATATGGACCGTCTTCATATTGTCCTTCCATCCAGCTATGCTACACCGGAGGAAGAGCAGGCGATGAAACGGACAGCGAACGCCTTGGCCAGTCCGCGGACAGCGACTTGGAATCCCTATATCGGTGTCCATTATCCTGTTGTGTCTGCTCATGACATTTCGGAGGAAGAGCTGGCTGACAGCAATTTGATCTGTATCGCTTCGGGCTTGACCAGACATGAGCTGCTTCAACGACACCAGGAAAATTTGCAATTCGTATGTACGGAGGAAGGCTATACGCTGGGCGGTGATTTTATAGCAGGGGAATATTGTCTGTCATATATTCAGCCTAGCCCTTGGTCTGCACACCGACAAATGCTTGTCGTAGCGACCAATTCACCACGGATGCTAGGCAAAAACCTGTTTATGCGCAAGCTGATCATACCCGGCTATTTTAACGGTTTGCACCCTTATTTGAATAAGGAGATTATTGTATATGACAGCAAGGGTGTGCGTGCTTTTAATTTTATATCCAATCAGCATGACACATATATCCTATAAAATTCCAAAATTAAAACCGTCTGGAGGCACGTTGGTGATCCTGACGGTTTTTTTCTGATTTATTGCAGTGATTTGCAATCGATATGACGTCATATATAAAAGGGCGTTGTAGCAGGTTAGCTTTTATATTGCTCCATCAGGTACATGATCTTCACCTCATCGGCCAAATCTCCGAAGGGTTCTAACGGATTTTCCTGAATGATATGATATAATCGTTGGACTCTTTCCTTGGGTAGCTTGCGTACATATCTGGAAATAAATGCGGCATGGGTAACCACGTAACGCTTTTTGCGGACAGCCGCATTGGCTACGCGGACGAGAATATCCTCGCCTCCTGCCATTTCCAGAATGCGACGCTCATAAAAGGTGACATATCGGAATGTCCGATCCTTGATCAGCTCACGATTTAATCTGGCAATTTCTCCGATATATCTGACCATAAGCGGTTCAAAGCTTTTGATCAGGAGAGGATCGAGGGTCAACTCCATATCTTTGCGCAGAACAAAGGATTGCAGCAGGGCAACCTGCTGGAGCCTTATCCGGTCGTTGTGAATGAGAACAGCAATCTCACGCAGCATCTCATAGGAGACACGCTCACTGAGCTGTCGCAGGGCAACCGCGTTTTTATGATTGACGCCCAGTCCCTCATGGATCTGTGAAATGCGTCCTCTGAACAGGCGTATAAGCTGTCTGCGCTTTTCAAAAGGATAAATACGCTGCTGCAGAAGCACCAACGGCAGCAGGAGGAGTGCACCAACAATACCGCTCAGAAGCATTTGCTGTGTTGAGTGACCGAAAAAGACAGCAGCGGCCAACAGCATGATGCCAACGGCGAGGTCTTTACGGAAATAACGTCTGGCACTGAGCTTGGCGTATTGCTCTACAGGAACCAGCGTATCCCGATCGCAGGATGTACATTTTTCTTCCCAGAGGGCGGTGAATTGTCCGCAATGCCTGCAGATTCTCAGCTTTTGGAAGGCATGCTCCGTGCGGGTGAATGGACGGAATTGTACAGCCTGTTTGGAGCTATTCATTGCGTTCACTTCTCCGGTTCAGCAGTGCCAGCAGCTCGGTGTCGATTTGCGTAATCAACGGAGCACGTTTTTTATGTATATAGTAAATGATTAATTTAATGGCGACAAAAAGAAACAAAATCGCCAGACATCCGTATGAGATCATAGTGTACTTCCTCTTTCTGCTTGGATTTTGACTTTGATATTTTACATGGGCAGGTTTCACTGCTGTCATTTTTGTCGTATAAAGGAGAAGGCTGGTGCCCGATTGCCCTGGTTGGGGTATAATTATATCATTACTGCAGGATATTGGTAAAATCTCGCGGTATAACAGGCTTCTTGGCGGTATTATGACCACTTAGGCAGTATTTTCAGCTGGCACTCATGTAAAACTCATTATAATTTAATAGTAGGGGAGTACAACTGTAATTTAGAGTGAAAAGTTTCTAGAAATGAGAATTAAACCGGCAAAGGGGTACAAGCGATGTTGAGTAGAGACAGAAAATGGTTTTTGGTCATCGGAATCATATGTGCAATGATCATGACTTCGATTTCGGCATGGCAGCCACAGACGGCGAATGCCGCTTCACCCTCTGCCTCCAAGGTAGATGCGGTGCTGGTTGTCGATGTAAGTAATTCTATGAACACCAGTGATCCTGGGAAAATTGGCAATGAAGCCATGAAAATGTTTATTGATATGCTGTCGACGCAAAACGACAAGGTTGGGATCGTGGCATATACGGATGTTGTACAGCGCGAAAAAGCCTTGCTTAATATCACGTCTGAAGCGGATAAGCAGGAATTGAAGGCATTTATTGACGGGCTGAACCGGGGGGCGTATACTGACACCTCCGTAGGCGTCAAGGAAGCGATCCGCATTTTGCAGGATGGCAAAACAGCCGGACATGCGCCTATGATCGTTATGCTGGCCGATGGCAACAACGATTTTAATAAAACGACAGGCAG
>NZ_JH601052.1:125661-131874 GCF_000245715.1 Paenibacillus sp. Aloe-11
TATGGCGAAGGCTGTAGCCGAAGCTAAAAATAGCGGTGTTCCGATCTATACCATCGGTCTCAATGCAGACGGAAAGCTGAATAAAAACAAGCTCGCCGACATTGCGCAGCAAACGGGCGGCAAGTCCTTTATTACAAGCTCGGCGGATGATCTGCCGAACATTTTGAGTGAAATTTTCGCCAGCAATTTGAAATTGAAGGTTGTGCCCTTGCAGTCCATTACGGCTAACGGCAACTATCAGGATGTTACGGTAACCGTACCGAACGATAGCGTGCTGGAGGCCAACATTTCGATTATGTCCTCGAAACCGGTGGATGCAAGACTGATAGATCCGTCGGGCAACACCAAGCCGATTCCTTCAAGCGATGTACTGTTGTCCAAGTCGAAAAGCTACTCGCTGATTAAGCTGCTCAAGCCTGTAGCTGGCGACTGGAAGCTCCAGGTCAAGGGAGTCCGGCAGGATCAGATCGATATTAATCTGGTATTTAACTATGATTTGGAATTGAAGCTGGACGCACCGCCTGCCCAATCGTACAAAAAAGGTGACTCGGTTCAAATTCGTTCCTATCTGACGAGTAATAACCAGCAGTTTCAGGATCAGGAATTATATGCGAATATGAATGCTGTTCTGAAGGTCAAGGACCTGGATTCCGGGACAACGAATGAGGTGCCGCTAACCAATGCAGGCGATGCTTTTACCGGCTCTTACACGATTCTGGATGAGCATGACTATGAACTAAGTGTCAGAGCAGAAGAGAAGAGCTTTTACCGTGAAACCCAGCCCATAACCATCAGTGCTAAAGCAGGGGCGGGCAGTGGCACGAATACAGGTACAACTCAAACGGCAGCACCTGCCGAAAAGTCCAACCTGCTGCCACTCATTCTTGCAGGACTGGGATTGCTTGTTCTGCTGGTTGCCGCATTTTTCATCTGGAAGGCTGTCAAAAAAGCCAATCGTGGTTTTGTCGGCCAAATTGTACTGGAAATCCGGGATGAAAATACCGGTGAAAAAACGTATCCGCAATACAAGAAGCTGAACACCTTCCGGGGCAAATTTAATCTGCACCAGTTGCTGCAACTGGCACCGGAATTTGCCGGAACCGACAAGGTGGTGTTCACGCCAGCCAATCAGGATCGAATCATGGTGCGCAGCACCCCGGAGATTACGATTGAAAAATCCGGACGCGCTGTAGACACAGGCAGCGGTCTAGAACTGAAAAACGGTGATCGTCTGACGATCCCGCTGGCTAGTGTGGACAAAACCATTTTACTGGAATTTATTTCAGTGAACAGCTAAACGAACCCTTAGGAGGTCAAATCTATGAAACCCGTAGTTAGAGAGCATATTCAACAATTAGACGTATCACTCGGTGGGGGAATCGTAAGCGACAAGATCAGAGTAGATACCATTGATAATCCTATATTAATTATCGGACTTGGAGGTACGGGGATTGATGCCCTCCTTCGCTTGAAATATCAAATTAACCGCAGATTCAAGCTGCCGGCAGATCCGATTTCCAAAAAAAAGAGCGAAAAGCCGGACAATGTGGAATTTCTCGCTTTTGAAACGAATGAGCAGGATCGCAACAAAAAATACAAAGGCATTGGTCTGGACCCGATCAATGAGTTTGTACTGCTGTCCAATGCTGAAATCGGTGGCTTGCTGCAAAATCGCAGCATTCTGGAGCCGTACATTACTGACTGGCTGTCTCCCGAGCTGAGCATTACGGATGGAATGAACGGAGCCGCAGGGGTACGTCAGGCTGGACGCCTGCTGCTGTTCACCAAAATCAATCAGGTCGTACAAAGCATTGACAAAAAAATCAAAACCCTGTCTGAAGGCACCAACAAGAAGCTGATGGTGTTCCTGCTGTCCGGTTTGTCTGGCGGTACAGGAAGCGGCACCTTCCTCGATATCTCCTATATCGTCCGGGGAATTATTGAGCGCGACTATGGCTCCGCAGGTGTAGACCGTGTGAATACATTAGGTTATCTGTTTACACCGGATATTAACCTGGCCAACAAGAGCCTGAGCGAGCATACACGTGAATATATAAAAAAGAACGGCTATGCCGCACTAAAAGAGCTGGACTACTGGATGAATGTGGATAACCGCGGCGAACGCTTTAAGCAGCAGTATGGTAACATTTTGACCGTAAACTCGCCGCTGCCGCCGTTTAATCTGTGTCACCTTATTTCGGCCACGAATACGGAAGGCAAGCTGCTGGAAAATGCTTATGATTATTGCATGAATGTCACCGCCGAGAACATCACCAACTTTATGGCGAGTGAGGAAAAACAGTCGGGCGAAGAGTTCGCCATCCATGACTATATCAGCAACATTCGTACGAACATTGCACAAATGAATAAGACCTACCCGGCAAACTACGATTACAATATTATCGGGGCTTCCTCGGCAGTGCTGCCCATGGAGGAAATGACCACGTATCTGGCTTACCGGATGTTTGGTAAAATGTCCAAAATGTTCGAGCAGGCGCCGAATCAGGAGGACGTAGAGAAGTTTGCCCGCAAATTGGGCGTCGATCTGGACAGCATGATCAAAAACTTTGAATCACGTGTACCAGAGCCACTGCCGGGATTTGAAAATAGTGAACGACTCAGCTATAGCAATGTTGTGAAAATGCAAGTTGTCAATATGGACACTGAGCTGGAGCAGACGTTCCTGACACGTGCCCGTGAAGAATATATCAAAGCAAAGAAACAGCTTCCAGGCGAGATTACGGGGCAGTTTACAGATCAGATCCGCCGGATGTTCCTGCACCCCGAGCAAGGACCGTTCTATGTATCCCGTATGATTTATACGGAAAAAGGATTCAGCTTGCTGAAAATGCTGCTGTCTTATATCGAGACATTGCGTGAATCCCTGCACCGTATTCCTACGGATATTGAATGGGCGCGGGAGCAGGCGAATGAGAAGCTGGGCGATGCCAAGAGCGCGTTTGTGTCCAAGGATAAAAAGAAAAATGCGTATATTGAAGCAAAAATCAACGAATATTGGCTTCGGGCCGATGTGGAGCGTACAGAGCAGCTTATTGAATTTTATGAAGACCTGTATGACCTGCTAAATAAGGAAAACAACCGCATTTATAATGTATTTACTGAAATTTTGAACGCACTGAGTGCCATTTTCGAAAAGAATGGCGATTTGCTGATCAATGGCGAGGAACAGTCCGATCATAAAGGCAACAAAACGTACTATTGGAATCTGGTAAGCGTCCCGGATATTTCCGAAGTCGTGACCAAGCTGCTGGATAAGCGTAACGGTGATGATTTGATTCGTGATTTTGCCCAGGAATTGCTGGAAAATTCAGATCAATGGGTGAAGGATCAGGATATGGACATCATCAGCTCCATCTCCAATTTCTTGACCGAAAAGTTCGGTGATCTCATTACCCGTTCCATGGAGGATTTCCTCGTCATGAAATACGGGCAAGATGAAGCAATTGAAAAATTTGTGGAGCGCTACATTGCGAGCAAGCTGGATGAGGAGGCTGTACCTGTCTTCCATCTGAGCAACAGCTCTGGTAATTTGTACTTCCCGTCATGGGGATTTGTATCGGTACCTGTTCAGTCGCCTAACATTCTGAAGGGTGTTCGCAATTATCAAAATAATGCGATTGGCAAATCGCACTTTACGATTAAAGAGAGTGAAGTCCGTAACCGTATTTTCTGGCTCAATACGCGCAATGGCGTCCCGCTGTTTGTATATACGCCGCTCAAAGTGTATGAAGAAAGCTATGAAAAAACGATTCTTGACCGCGAAGGTATTGGCCGCCATTTGGTACAGACAGGTCAGAATAACTGGACCAATCTGCCTTCGCCAATTCCTGAAAAATCATGGGGCGAAACCTATGTCAATCCGCGTGTGCAGGCTTACAATGCCCGTATCCGAAATGACTTCAACCATGCGAAGTCACTAGGTGTTATCCGTGAGAAGGATGTCGATCAGAATACGAGCAGCCGCTTTACCGTGCTGCGTTCACGTGCGCTGGATCTGAATGCGCTGTTGGCAGGCTACGATATGCGTTTGCAGGAATCCAAGCCAAATCTGGGTGAGGTGAAGAGAGCATGGTCTGAGCTGAAACGTCTACTGGCTGAAGGATTGGAGCAGACGGGAAGCAAAGACATCTTTGGCAGCATCAATGAAGACATGGCCAAGGAAAACCTGATCCGTTCACCGGAGCTTACGCAGGTGGTTCGTGAAGAACTGGCGAAATATACTGAAATCGAAGCCAAGGCTGCGGAATTGGAGGCTTTGCTGGGCAAATATCAGGATGAGGAAAAATGGCTGGATCAATTCATCCAGGTCCTCTATACCGACACGATTTCGAAGAAAGGCGCTTTGTACGTCTATGATCGTGACGAAGAGGAAGAGGCTTGGGAGCCGTTCGCCAACGTTATGAAGAGTCGTAATTATGTGGAGTTTGAAGTGTTTACAAACTTCCGTGGTCTGGAAGAGAAGAAACTTGCAGCCCTGATGCGTAAAGCGGATCGCCGTGATGCTGTGTTGACTTCGTCGGAGGATATTACACCATTGCTGACAAAGCTGGATGGACTCGCTGCGACCTTTACAGAAGCCCGTAATCAATTGGAGTATGAAAAGGTGGAGCTGGCTAATGGAGCTGAGCTTTATGCGTTTTATGCTCAAATGGCCGGTAAATTAAACGACATTCGCAGAAAGTTGAAGTAAAAGTATGAGAGAGCAGCTGTTGCGTTATGCGGCTGACTATGCAGCCGCAGAGGACCAACTAATCGGAAGCGGGGATGGACGCAGCAGCATCCATTTCCCGTCCGTGTTTCTTTTTATCGGTGACGGTATGGGATCGGTGATAAACACTATTGCAGATATCAACCGGACCAAGTGGGATAACAGCACAGGGGTAACCTATATTCAGATTCGCTCACAGGATGAGCAGACGGGTGTAGACCGTTCTGTAGATACTATCCTGCATACGGTAGCCGTACCGGAGGATAGCAGTCACCAAACGATACGCCGTGATTTGCATCAGGCTTTTTATACACATGAATCGCAGTTGATTGAACTTAACACCGCATTGCGCCGTGCTAGTGGGCACTTGGCGGATTACGGTCGGTTGTATTCCTCGTTCGAGCGTGTCCATTTGTCGATCTTGACGACAGCCGATGATCCGATGAATGTATTGGTTCCCGAGATTACGCTGTTGGCGGAATATATTTTTGCGCAGTCCTTCAAGTCCGTACAGATGGATTTGTATGTGCTGGTGAGTGAAGGCGATCAGGCTGCCCAATTCGGCTACCGTAGTGCAACGTCCGTTGCTTTTATGCGGGAACTGGACTATATCCAGAGCCCGGAGTATACGTTTACGGCGCCACTCCATATGACCGAGGACAAATTGACCATCCCGGTATTCCATGCTCCATCGCCGTTGTTTGATCTTGTTTATGTGCTGTCCGACAAGAACGAGCGCGGCATAACGGTGCCTAATAGCCTGCGCGAGAGCTGCGACATCATTTGTCACATTCAGCTCCTCAAAAACCGTTATCAGGCAGGAGATTCCTATCGGTCACAGGATGGGGGCTACAACAATACATCGTTTAAGAACAATATTATGACGGAATCCGGGCGGCAGGGCTATGTGTCGGCCGGATTTTCCCGGGTCAAGCGCCCCAACCAGTCGATCGCACTTACGGTACTGTATCACTTTTATGTGAAGCTGCTGACACGTATGAGAACGGAGAGGGAATGGGACGTACGCGATAAGCTGACTTATTTTGGCTTGGATGCTGCCGAGCGCGGGCGTACGCGAAATGATCTTGTGCCTGGGAATGATGCGATTACAGACATGGGCGCGCTGATGACGAGTGGAGCCAGTTATGGCTCGTTGAAGCGGATGTCATTACGTGAGGCAGAGGAAGTCTTGTTTGGTCAAGGCTGCGAAACCTTTTTCCGCGATAATTGTGAACGGATCGTACACAAACGTCTGGGCGATTTTCAGGCGGAATTACGTTTGCAGACGGCTGTGAACACAGCTGCCAAGGAGCATCCCGAAATCGGCCTATTCGAGCTGGCAGACTGGACAGATGAAGATAAACCGGGAAATGTGCTTACGGCTATTCGGGGAATGATTCGTGATACGTCCAATGATTTGCAGGTTAGTGCTGCTGAGCTGGATACCCTCTATAGCGGCCGAGTGGAGGATCAGCCCTTTCAAC
>NZ_JH601052.1:131930-147818 GCF_000245715.1 Paenibacillus sp. Aloe-11
AGACAGTCTACGGGCATAAGCTGCATATGCTGCGGATTCAAGCGGATTTGGAGCTATTGCGGCGCTATGAGCTGGCGCTTGAAAAATGGCATGCACAGGCAAAGCATATTACGGTACAGCTTGCCAGCCTGGAGCGTGAACTGCATCAAGCCGCAGCGGACAGTATTCGCCAGGCTGACAGCTACACGGGTCAAAACCTGTTCGAATATTACGAGCGGGTAACAGAGGATGTCATGCACGAGCTGGAAACCAAACGGGGGAAATCTGTATTCTTTGATACCCGTCATATGGGGCCTGTGTCCGGATTGCTGGACGGAGGTCTGTCCCTACTGGTGGATCGACTTACACAGACCTGCCGTACCATGATTCTCAGCTCACAGCCGTTTAATCAGACATTCGAAGAGGAGTTGCTACGGCGTGCCAATGTAGCCGCTGCATATGAAAATCGGCTGGTCGTTCCAAAGGATGAGCTGTTTAAAAAGCTGTACCAAACATTAGAGGAGCATGGCGGAATTAACGTGCGCTTGCTGGATTATACCCATGAGCATCGGTATGAAGAAAAGTATTTCTTTGGTGACTATGAAGGCGAATTTCTTCCTTATGCGATGGATGTGGACATTACCTCGCGTATTTACAAGCTGGGGTTTGTGCATGAACGTCGCAGCAGCGGGGTGGAAAAGCTGCATTTGATGGGCGGCTTCCATCTGGAGGATCTGATGGTGTATCGCAACGGCAAGACGTATTATGAGACATATACCGCGAACGGTTTTGAGTTTCACGGAATCGCCGCGGATCGGTTGCCGGAATTGCGGTAGCCACCTGTTAATCCTACTTTAATGATGGAAGGAAGCAACGATTCTTATGAAGCAGCGAAAATTTAATGTTCTCCTGCTGCTGTTCGGCTTGCTGGGCGCTGTAGTGGGCTTCATTGTAGGAGAGATTATTCTTCACAAATGGATAGGACACTGGCCGCATATTATTGTGATTGGGCTGTATTTTGGTATCTTGGCGCTATGCATTGGTCTGGGATGTCTTATCGGCGAATGGATTTCACCACAATTAAACGGCCATTCGTGGCGACAACGCTACTCAGGACTGTCCTGGAAGCTGCTGGTGCCTGCTACACTGGTGATGCTGTTCGTGGCAGGTCTGCTGCTGGAGCTGGGCTATCAGGTAAACCCGGAAGGTCGCAAAAGTGTCCAGGACCTTGTGCTTGTGATTGATAATTCCGGGAGTATGCAGGATACAGATCCTGGTAATGAACGGCTGTCGGCTGCCAAGAGCCTGATTGGACAAATGGATGGAGACAAACGGGTGGCCATTGTTTCCTTTGAATCTACTGCGCAATTGGTTCAGCCGTTTACTCCAATTGGGACGGAGGCAGAGAAGCAGGCGGTTTATGCCAAAATTGATAGTATGCATACCATAAAGTCCGCCAGCACAGAAATTAGACTTGCATTGGACGAGACGATCAAGGAGATTGAAAACCAGGGCAATGCCAATAAAGGTTCGCTCGTTATTATGCTGTCTGACGGCTTTAGCGAGCTGGATACCCAGACAGCATTAGCTCCTTTTATCGCCCGTCAGATTCCGATTAATACCATCGGACTCAAGCTGGCTGAATCGAAAGGGATAGCATTATTGCAAAATATCGCCAGTCTGACAGGTGGAACTTATTCTAATGTAGCCAACGCTCAGGGTCTTGCTCAAGCGTTTGGTAAAATTTATGATAAAATTGGTGATCGTACACTGGTAACGGAGCGGACAGGTGAATATGCGGACAATCTGTATTTTGCCATTTATCGCGTAACGGCTCTGGTCATTATCGGAGCACTGCTGGGATTGGCTCTTGGACTGATGTTCGATAATCGCTTTCTGGCACGGAATTTTGCGATTGGCGGAGTCCCTGCCGGATTGCTTGCCGGTTTCATTTTGGAAAAGGGGCTGTCAGGCTCGTCGATCGGTGATCTGATGATTCGTTTGGTGGCAGCGCTCGTACTGGCGGCGCTCATTGCTGTCTTTTCGCTTGTTCTTCCGATTGGGGAAAATACGCGTCGTTCTTCTGGTGGAGGAAGCCCGGGTGGGCCGTCAGGTCGACGAAGGGGTGCACCGGAAGGCCCGCAGCGCAATCGACGCAGCAGTGGATTTTAGAACGGGGGCTGAAATTTATGCAGTATAGGGATGCACAGCCCGGTGATCCTGTCATTTCGGAGCTGAGCTACAAAATCGACGACAACCGGGTTGTGCTTCGCTGGCAGTGGCCTGAAGGCGCGGCCGTGGTATATATTGCGAAGGAATCATCTGATCCGAGTGCCGGAGAGCAGAATGAGGGTAGAGGTTTACCGCCTTTTTCAAGCCTGAAGCTATTTACGCGTGAGGAATATAAGGCAGCAGGCAGCTACCGTGACCGGGTTGAAGGGTTTGGACGCGTGCGCTATACCGTGTATCCGGCTGTGCGTGAGGATGGCGACACTTTTGTGATTTGTCAACAAGACCGAGCCAACCAACTGGAGCTGAGTACGGGTAGAGCTAAAATCAGATATGCAGTTCAACATAAAAAAGGCTGGTTTCGCAGCCGCAAAACAGTTCAGATTCAGGTGACAGCTGAGGTTCCTGTTCCGCAGGAGGCACTTTGCTACGTGAAGAAACGTGGAGGTTACCCGGCCGACCGGGAGGATGGGACCTTGTATCCGTTCACGACACCCTTTGCCGCGGGACGGAATGTGTTGCCCACGATTGAAGTGGGCGGAGATGAATATGTGCGGTTATTTTTTACGGACGGTCAGAAATATGGCACGATATATGAATTAGTTCCTGAATGAAAGGAGGCCGCAACCCATGAGTTTTCTTAGCAATTTATTCAGAAGAAAGCCGCAGGCAGCGCCAAGGCCATTATTTTATGATATTGTGTGCCCGTATTGCTTTAGTAAATTTTCCCCGGAGGAAGTGGTATTCCGTGCTTCCCACCACCGCGAAGATGACGAGGATTACGCTTTGGGTGAAGATGAGCTGTTGAACAAATATCGGGAACGCTTTGGTTTGGATAGCGTGCATGATATGGAGGCGATTCTTTATCCACACGATGTTCCGGAGGAGCACAGATTATATTCGGATCATGTACTGACAGGTCTGACGGATCGTTATGGTGAGCTGACGCGTCACCGATTGTGTCCGCACTGCCACAACGAACTGCCGGTGACTGCAGGTAAGGTGCCGAGCAATATCATTTCGATTATCGGGGCTTCGCAGGCAGGAAAATCAGTTTATATGACCTCCCTGATTCACACGCTGCAGCATGTAACGGCAGATCATTTTGATGCGGCTTGCATGCCGCTCAATGCAGAGATCAGCCGTAAATTCCGCAGCATGTATGAGGAACCGTTGTTTGAGCGAGGCGATCTGCTGACATCGACACAAAAAGAAAAGATGCAGGAGCCTTTTATTTTCCAGTTTGTATTTAAGGATGAGGAAAAGCCGCCGCTGACGCTGGTATTTTTTGATGTTGCCGGCGAGGGGATGGTCGATCAGGACTATCTCGGGCTGCATGGACAGCATATTAAGAATTCGGCGGGTATTCTGTTTATGGTCGATCCGCTGCAAATTCGCTCGATTCGGGAACGTATTAAGATCAACCTTGGCGACAAGCCGGGCGAATGGGTTTCGCAATATGATGAGCCGCGTGATGTCGTATTGACGATGTTCGGTGATTTTATCGCATATCAGGATAAGGGGAAAACGGACATTCCGACCGCAGTCGTCCTGACCAAAAGTGACATGCTGACTGCATTGGCAGATGAGGAAGGCACATACATCAAGACGAACAGCAACATTTTTAATCCAATGGAGCACCGCAAGTATATGGATCTGGATGAGTTCGCAAACATTGATGGCGAAGTCCGGCGCTTTATCGAGAAGGTGGATAAGCCGTTCAAGGGCACGATGGATGTGTATTTTACAGATACGGCTTATTTCGCGGTTTCCGCTCTGGGTAGCAATCCGGTCGAACAAAAGCTGCAAGGGCTGGTCAGTCCGATCCGGGTGGATGAGCCATTCATCTGGCTGCTTTATAAGTTGCAGTACATTGAGGGGAGAGAATCACAGTGAGTCATTCAACCTCTCATTTGATACAGCAGCAGATGTACACACGGGAACGGCGTGGAATTTTCCGCTCCACGGAAGGCTTCGATACGGTGGCTAATTCCAAAGGGCTGGATGCTTCTTTTATAAAAAAGGTACTGCATCCTTTATGCGTATATGATGCTCCTGCTGCCTTAACAGCCCGTGGCGAGAAGCAAGAGAGCGTCTATCCTGAAGCCATACATCTGGTGCGTACCGAGTCCGGGGATGTGGTCCTGGGACGGAGCATCTATAAAGCAACGGATTTTACCGGGCTGCGAAGCGCTTTTTTCACGCATAACTATGTGATTCCGGCCGGACATGGTGAATCTCCGTCTGATTACAAGCAGTGGCTGAACACATCCTTTGTTGATGCCTATGATATTGAGCAGGGAACGGAGCTGCCAGAATTGGAGCGACTGCCGGGTGGAAGCGTATTTCCGTCTGTTGATCCGTCAGCGGTGCTGACTCAATTAAAGCTCAGCGAAGAAGTGTTCAAGCAGCTTCTATACGCTGTTATGATGTCGGCCACAGGCCGCAAAAAAGTATATGTTGCGCTGAATGTTCCTGCAGAAGAGGTGGCATCTTCAGCCAAGCTGCTGCTCGGTGTGTTATACGCGGCATTGCCTTATGCATATCGTAACAGGATCGGATTTCTTACATATGCGCTGGAGCCGAACAGCAGAAAAGGTATTCACTTGATGTTCGTGGAGCCTTTCAGTATCCGGCCTGGTGATCGGAACGTGGATAAGGATTTTGTATTTGACCTGTCGGCCAATAGTCGAATCCTTAATGTGGATGCGGAGCAGGTGAGACAGCCTTATTTTGACTGGATTGTCCGTACGCTGCTTGGTGGCGGGACGCCGGACGATTTTTTCAAATTTGCAGAGCAAATGCTGACAGGCATGGAGGCAGGGCGTAATCTGACCCTAGCCAGCTATCATGAGCTTATTACACTGTACAGAATTGAGCAGGGGGAGCGCGCATTATACAACGAACGACGAGTTGCTGTGCTGCGAAGCCTGACTGATTATTTATCGTCACCTGATGCGTTGTCACGTAAAATGCAGTTGAATGACTTGTTTTTGTCATTTTTTGATCACGAATTTGACCGGGTGAAGGATGGATATATTCCAGAGGCGGGACTGGTCGATTGCTTTAAGGACTATTATAAAGTTCATGCTCGCACCAGCGAAAATCGACTGGTGGAATATTTAATCCGCTCGCTGAATAACGCTTATACCGCCAGAAATACGGAAGCTGTAACGTATATCTATCATACAATTGAAGAGAATCCGTCATTAGGCAAGGCGTATTTTACAAAGGTGCTGGGGAATCCGGCGCTTACCAAAATGCTGTTCATTCCCTACATGGACAGTCAGATGAAAAGAACAACGGATGTAAAGGGCCTGCTGGCAGTCGTGCATGAATGGGGCAGTCGATATATCGAGGTATCAGCGAATGCCGATTTTCAGCTTTTGGCTGAATCTGCATTGATGGGCAGACTGCGTGCCGAAAGAAAGCCGATAGAGACTGTGGCTGCCATTCATCAACGCTTGCGTCAATGGGATAGCACTTCAACGGGAGGAAAGCTTTCCCCGTTGGAGCAATCCGGATTGACAGAGCGTTTGCAGGAGGCGTCGGATCGGTATTTGCTTACCGAAGTAGAGCTAAAAGAAATATCACCTGATCAGCTCGTACAAATTCCGTTCTTCACGCGGCCTGACTTGGTACAGTGGGTCGGCAAGCTGCCCGCTCCTCTCAAGGGACAAGCAGTACGCTTGATCGCGGCTTATGATTGGTTTAGCACAGAGGACCCGGAACCGTCGGTGCTGGACGGTCTGGAGCCGGGCGAAATAGAGAAGGTGCAGGACTGGGCTTACGGATGGCTGCCCCAGCAGCTAACGGAAGGCCATTTTGCCCGCCTGCTGCCCGCATTCTACCGCTCTGACGGTCCGGGTGAAGGCATATTGGACTTTGCCCGCCTGGTTAGCTCTGTCCGCAAATGGGCGAAGGATAACGATACGATGTACCGCTTTATCCGCTGGTCCGAGGGACAGACTGAATTTGCTACACCACGGGGTGGTTTTGAACCGGCCTACCGACGGGCGCTGCTGTTGTTTTTCCAAAAGGAAGGGCGCGAGGGGCTGCATAAAAAAACGCTGTGGCGTCAATATTTTGAACCTGCAAATCCGGTCTTCAAAAATTTCTATCTGACAGCGAAGCGCGAGACGGATACGTCTTTGGTCAAAACGCTGCGCCGCTTTCGCAAAGGCGGCATCATTTCGGGGATCGTGCTGATTGTCATTGCAGGTACGCTGGGTGGCCTGAAAGCTGCCGGGGTGATCGGATCTGGTGATTCAACTGCGCCTGCTGCGGCTCCTAAGCCTGTGCAGCAGCCTGTAGCAAAGCCTACAGTGCCTGTAAAAGAGGAACCGACGACGATAGTGACCCATATACCTAACACCAAGTCGACTACGAAAATGGTCAAGCTGTTGTTTGCGTTTCAAACATCGGCGGAGCAGGCGGCGTTTAAGCCAGAAAAGCTCGTCCTTGTCGGCGCGGATCAACAGGAGCATTCATACGAAAATTTTACGCTTGCTGAGCAAAACGACAAGGCCGCAATCGATAAAACCGGCAAAGGACAGTCGGGTGACGCGAAAACCGGCAGTACCGTTGGAAGCACGACACCGGCTGGAGAATCCGCAGGTAGTGACTCGACAACTCCTGGAGTGGGCAACGGCACAACTGCCAATCAAGCCACAGGAAGTACAACGTCTGGTACTACAGCAACAACGGCTAACCAGGGGGCAGGTTCAGGCGATGGAGCCAACACAGATGCTAACGCGCCAACGGAGTATGATTTGGAAAAGTATCCTTATCGTACACTCCTGACCATTTGGCAACGGCTGGAGCTGGACGATGCTGGCACAGTTACGGTCGATGGCAAAGAATACCCGTTGGTTCAAGTGAAGTCAGCGGATTAAGCAACCACATATTTTATGT
Source organism: Paenibacillus sp. Aloe-11 (assembly GCF_000245715.1). Classification (NCBI taxonomy): domain Bacteria; kingdom Bacillati; phylum Bacillota; class Bacilli; order Caryophanales; family Paenibacillaceae; genus Paenibacillus; species Paenibacillus sp. Aloe-11. Next base: position 139,053 of record NZ_JH601052.1, read on the forward strand.
GTAAGCAAAAAGATGAGCTTCCCTTACAGGCTCGTCTTTTTGTTATGTATTTTAAATAATAAAGTACCTTACGAAAAGTATTGACACGAGGCAGATGACTGTTTAAAATTAGTTGGAATTCAAACTATTAAAATTTGGCGGATGTGGAGGTTAGGAATGAGATGGGAAGTGAGGTGTATCCCGTTTGTCTTCCCTGGGAGGAAGAAAGCACGATGTATTTAATTAAATGGATCTTTACCACGGTCCGACGCGAGATTGAAACGGCACTGCGCCCTTTGGGTCTGACCTCCTCGCAATCGCAGACGCTTTATGTTCTGGCGATGTCGCCTGGGGTGACCAACACCGATTTAGAAAAGCTATTGCTTATTGATAAATCAAGTGTTACCAGCCTGGTCAACGGGATGGTTGCAAAAAACTGGGCAGTGCGTCAAAGCCACCCGGAGGATGCTCGAATGAAGCAAATATATTTGACCGAGGAAGGCTTGAAAATTCACAAGGCAGCGGAACGCACCATTGAGCAAATTAAAAGCTCGGTAGGCGAAACACTATCTGTCGATGAATCGGAGACACTGCGCGGGTTGTTAAGAAAAATACTTCACGACTATCGTCCTGCGAATACTGGCGTTTGCGTGGATCTATAGAGAGCTAAGTCTTTTCAGCATAGAGGGCATTTTACAGGAGAGGAAGAAACCATATGACCCAAGAGCAAACTTATCCGAATGCGGATAAGCTTATGCGTGTACTGGCCTTCACACTTGTTTTTTCAGTGATGAACGCCTTTATGTTTAATGTAGTTATGCCTGTCATTCGCAAGGAATTTCATATTAGCGCTTCTGATGTAAGCTGGCTGCTGACCGGCTATATGATCGTATATGCGGTTGGCTCGGTGACCTACGGCAAGCTGGCGGATAAATATCGTCTCAAGGATTTGCTTACGTTTGGGATTATCTTTTTTGCGCTAGGCTCGCTAATAGGCCTGTTGGCCCATCAATTTTGGATGCTCATTATAGCTCGCTTACTTCAGGCTGCCGGGGCTGCTGTCATTCCGGCAACGGCTATGATCGTGCCTGCCCGCTATTTCTCGGCTGCAAAAAGAGGACAGGCCTTGGGTGTCACGGCAATCGGTCTGGCACTAGGTACTGCACTGGCTCCGATTATTTCCGGTTTGATTACAGGCTTTGCGAGCTGGCGCTTTTTGTTTATTATTTCCATGCTGCCGCTTATCGCCTTGCCGTTCTTCCGCAAATACCTAGACGACCAGCGTGGAGCGGATCAGAGGTTTGATTTTCTTGGGGGATTATTGCTGGGCGGAACAGTAGCCTTCCTATTGCTTTCGATTTCGCAAGCGAACATGACATTTTTGGGGCTCGGCGTTGTGTTATTTGCCTTGTTTATATGGCGCATTAACACTGCGAATGATCCATTCATCCAGCCGAAGCTGTTCCGTAACAAGCAATATTCCTACGGTCTGCTTATCGCCTTTTTAGGGGCAGGGGTCAGCTTCGGGCTACCGTACCTGGCACCGCAGTTTTTGAACAGTCTCAATCAGCTTACGCCGGCCGCGATTGGACTGATTATGTTTCCGGCTGCGATTGCGTCGGCACTGCTCGGCAAAAGTGGTGGGCGTTTGGCGGATAGCAAAGGCAACTCATTCCTCGTCTACACGGCGGTTACGCTGATATTTATCTGCTTTATCAGCCTGTCCACGTTTGTAGGTGCGTCGCCTTACCTGATTTTATTTTTGCTGATTTTCGGAAATGTAGGTCAGACCTTCATGCAAATCGCCATGTCCAACACGATTTCCCGTACCTTGGCGAGGGAGCAGGTAGGGGTTGGCATGGGACTGTTGTCTCTGCTGAACTTTATTTCTGGGGCGATGACCACCAGCATTTTGGGCAAAACGCTCGATAGCTCAGCTACTTTTCATTTGAATCCTGTCGTTTCCAATGTGCAGGTATTTAATTTTAGCAATATATTTACGGTTCTTGCACTGATTGCGCTTGTGACGATGGGACTTTACGCGTTGCAGTTCCAGCGGGGTTCACGTCGTAATACACCTAGTGTCGAACAAGGATGATCATTTGATGCAAACTCATGCCAAAACAAGGGTATAATATAGAAGGAAAAGTTTATCTATGGAAGGACGGAGTGTCCGGTATGACAAGAAACCTTCAATATGTACCCTATGGCTATGAGCCTCCGATCGAGACGCATAAAGGGACCATGGTCTACTATGATACGTTTGAGCAGATTACAGCGAGAGAGCTGGAGCTTTTTGCGGAAACGGGGGCAGCATTATCTTTTACAAAGCTGGTGCTGTATCCGCTACACGAAGAAACAGCCAGAAGAATGTGGAAGCAGCCGATACGCTCCTATTACAAGCGGATGGACGAGCTGGGGGAGTGGCAGCGAGAACAGGCTTTGAGCGCTGTTGTGATTGAAAGCTGGGAAGGTAAGCGTAAAAAATATACGCCGATTGAAGCAGCCATCCGTTTTTTGATGGAAAAATATACGACTCCGCTTTTTTTGTACATGAGTCCTGAAATTGCAAATTTGTGCGCTTCCTATGCATCGTTTGAGGAATGGGTCCGAAACGTCAGATTAGTGCTTTCAAGTGAACCATTGGAGCTTCATCCGAAGCTCGCACAGTATCACAATCGCTGGAATACGATAGAAGAAGCGATAAGCCGACATACTAAGGTTGACAAAGAGCAGCGTGAATTATAGAATAGAACTAATCGTAAAAATTACTATTGTAATTGTATACCATGTATTCCAGTTAAGGAGGAAGAGAAATGCGCGTAATTGTTACCTTGGCATGCACCGAATCCGGTGATCGCAACTATACAACAACCAAGAACAAAAGAAATCACCCGGAGCGTCTTGAAATGAAAAAATACTCTCCGCGTCTGAAAAAGTACACGATCCATCGTGAAACTAGATAATTTGAGGCTGGCTACATAGCGGCCTGTATTATGGAACCGGCGAAAACTTGAATTAGTCCAATGGACAGAGCATGGTTGCCGAGTTCTCCTGTGCTGGTGTCAGCATTCGGGACGAGCCGGAGGACCATTCACGATATGCTTATATAACGATGAAGGCTGACGAAAGATGTGGGGCGTTCGTACAATGGGCGATGCGAAAAATGTGGCATCGTTTGCTTGTCGTTTACGGGCCTGAGCACAACCGTTGCGATCTGTCGTCTTTTTTTCTGGGGAATAACTGTTCCTTTTGCCAACTGATGGAGTATTGCGCCAGTACGTTTGAGTTTGAAACTAAAATGACATGAAAGCTTAGGTGAAACAAATGAAAAAAGATCTTCATCCAACTTTGAACAAAGTTATCTTTTTGGACCCTAGCTGTGGATTCTCTTTCCTGAGTGCCTCCACTAAACATTCGCAAGAAACGATGGAATGGGAAGATGGCAACACATACCCGGTTATCCGTGTAGATACTAGTTCCGCTTCTCACCCGTTCTTCACAGGTAAACAAAGAAACGTGGATATCGGTGGTCGTGTGGATCGCTTTAACAAAAAATACAACCTTAAGTAAGACCCGTCGAGCGTTATGTTCGTGGATTATGCCAATAATTCGCGGACAACGCTTTTTTATTATCTGCAGATAAAACCCTCTGCAAATAACTCATTAAAATGGAGGTACATACCACGTACAGGATAGTTGTTGAAAAAGGCTCTTCCATGACTTGTAGAGGTCAAAGGAACAGCCTTTTTTATCTCGAACTCAATCTGTCGGTTAAAGCGAAACGAAGCACTGCTCCCATTGATCGGCAATAAATGTCTTGTCCAGTTGTTCCCCAATAAGCGTGACATATCCCTGACTTACCGGAAGGGCCGTAGACTGCCATTCGAAGTGGTTTCCCGAAAATTGCAAAAGCATTGTACCTTCCTGTGGAAGTACGCAATAGCCTTTCGCCCGAAGCAGTGAGGAGCCGAGTCCGGTCAGAAAGTTTTCCAAACGCTGTTTTTCCAGTGGTTGCGAAGAATATTGATGCAGTGTCACACTCTCCAGATGGGAAAACGAATCGGGCTGGTTGGGATCGTAGCTGTAGCTATGGCTGTGCGCAGAAATAACTTTGAATGCCGTACTTCTGGACATACTGGCGGGTCGTCTGATCTCTTTGCCAGCAGTGGGGATCGACGTTGCGACTGCATCGGCTGGCTGAGCCTGTACTGGTGCGGGTTGAGGCACCTGCTCAGGCTTGGCAGCAACGGATAAACGGACCAGAACAGGCTCCAGCAGTGGCTCAAGATCAACCTGGCTATATGTAGTCGTTTGCAGCTTGGCCGTATCGTTATGCTTGCGAATGCTCTTGACGACCTTCTTCACTTCACGGCTACTTGCGGCATCCGTCTTGTTCACCACAATGAAGTCTGCGGTGCGAAGCTGCCCGTGCAGAGTTCGAACCAGCTCCTTGTCAGCGGTGAAGCGGCTGTTGTATTCATGAAAAAGCTCTGCGTCCACAACACTGATGCTATGAACGAGATAGAGCCGGTTTGCCAGCAGCGGGGAGCGCAGCTCTTCCAGCACTTGCTCAGGGTTGGCCACTCCTGTCGTTTCCATAAAAATCAAATCCGGCTCCTGACTGAGGAGGGTATGCAGAGCACCTGGCAGCTCGCTTTTTTTACTGCAGCAAATACAGCCCTCCAGCAATCCTTCCACAGCTACGTCAGGCATTTCTTCTGAAATAATCGCACCGTCTACGTCATACTCACCCATTTCATTCATTAATACAGCAGCGCGAAGCGGGATTTGACGGGTATGGGCCAGCAGGCGCAGAAGCAGGGTCGTTTTGCCGCTTCCGAGAAAACCGCTGATTAAAATCACTGGAACCTTGTTCATCATGTATCCTCCTTGCCGGGATTAGTGTGTTGCATTCAAGCGATCAAAGGTGGCTACCGAGTCTGCTTGGGTATAGACATATGGGGATTCCGGCTGCTCGACTTCGGTTATGTTGCCGGATCGAATTTCGAGTATAGGAGCATGGTTCTTATACGTGGTATGCAATGTTCCTTCAATGGTCACCCAGGTGTCCTTGTCAAAGGATGGGGTCTTGTGGGATTGGACGATGACCCCGAAGGGCATGGCATCAGCAGTGCAACACATGACGAGGAACCTGCCCACCGCAAATAAACCTTTATCCAGCAGACTGCTGTCTTTATAGACAAAGCCGGTCACCTGTACTTTTTTGCCTTCAAAAGCATGCTTGTATAATTCGATGGCTCCGATGGTTTCAGAGAAAATTTCCGGCTTGATCTGTATGATGGGCTGCTGATACAGGCGTTTTGCCAGCTCGGCGAATTCCGTATTGTACTTGTCAGGCGGAACGAACAGCTTATCCAGCGTTTCCTGACTCCATTTGTCCTTGGGTGGAGACGAAGCTGCCCCAAAAGACGCCGATGATAAAATAGCGGATGCGGGTACAGGAACGGGCGGTATATCTGTTTTGCGGCGAATATCCGGGTTAGGATAGGTGAAGGACATGCCTTTTTTGGCCGCCATATCACTGCCGAGTGCCTGATTGGGCAACAAAGCGCCGAACAGCAGCGGAATGAGCAACATTCCATATACGAGCATTTTTTTGAACCAGCCTTGAGGTAAAGGATGCTCGCAATCACACATATCCTCACCGTCTCGCGCTCCGACTATTCCATGCCATGCCATCGCGAAAGCGATGAATAGCAAGGGCACAGGGCAAAGCAGAAGCAGCTTTTGCATGTGTGGAGCCAAGTAGTAATGAAGTGCATTCGTGCGGCTTAATAGGATGATAAGCAGGGCCAAACCAATCATAAGAAAGGAGCGTATACCATATTGCCAGCGGATGCTAAAGGCTGAATTCATTGCCAGTATTCACCTCCCTAATTCTCACCTTCCTAATAACCATTCAGCAGCTATAGATCCCACCAGGACAAGCGAAATAATGAGCAGGCACAGGACGGCGACAAATTTGGTACGGAAGGTGCTTAGCAGCATAAGTGTACCTTTGAAATCCAGCATCGGACCGAGCACGAGAAAGGCTGCCAGCGGACCTAATGTAAAGGTATGCGAAAAAGCGGTAGCGACAAAGGCATCGGAGCTGGAGCACAGTGACAGCACATAGGCAAAGCCCATCATAAAGACATATGAGCCGATTGTTCCACTGCTTAACGAAAGCATTTCATCGCGCGGGATGAATGTCTGGATACAGGCCGTCAATAATGCGCCAATAATGAGATATTTGCTCATGTCCAAAAATTCATCGCCAGCATGTACAAAAAAGCCTCGCATGGTGCGATGATGCCGATGAGTCTGGCCGCTCTGCTTCTGCTGGTTAAAAGACAGCAACGACCGTTTGAGCGGATGCACACGCACAAAGGTATATACGATCAGCCCAATCATTGCGGAAACGGCAAAGGCCAGCCCCATACGAACGGCCGTGACCTCTGGATGGGAAGGGAAAGCCATCATCGTTGCAGCCAGCACGACGGGATTGATGATCGGCCCACTTAAAATAAAGGTGATGCCCATATAGGCAGGCATTCCCTTGAGCATCAATTGGCGAACAACAGGAATCATGCCGCATTCACAGATCGGAAACAGCAGCCCCAGCAATGAGGCCAGCAGAACACCCGGAACAGGATGCGCAGGCGCCATTTTACGTATCCATGCTTCTGGCACAAGCCATTGTAAAAGGGAGGAGACCAGAACGCCAATAAGGAGAAACGGCATGGCTTCCAGGAAAATACCCATAAATACCGTTTTTAACGACTGCATCTGACTCATATCCAATGAGCGAAGCCACCGGGGAGAGAGCGTAACAAGCACGGGGATCAGAAAGACGAATGGAATCATAAAAGGCAGCATCTTCAACAGCGTACTGTTTTTCATTACACGTCTCCTCGAAAATAAGGGTAGTTGTCTACATCCTATGTCTGTTGCAGGACAAACATGCCTGCAGAAGAGTGTGTGAATCACCTCCTATGTTGACAAGTCAGTGACGGGTCATATATATTTATGTTTGTTAATAGTAATTATTACGATTAAAATTCGATAAATGATTGCAAGAAGGAAACTTTTACGGTACGATCCATATTAAATGTTGTAAAGATAAGGAGGATCATATGATACCGATTGTTGTTTTATCCGGGTTTTTGGGCAGCGGTAAAACAACTCTTCTTCAGCATGCACTGGCTTATTATAAAGAGCAGGGCCTCAAGCCAGCTATTTTGATGAATGAGTTGGGCGATGTGAATCTGGACGGCAGTGTGGTGAACGGTCAAGCTCCCATGAAGGAAATGCTCAGTGGTTGTATATGCTGCACCATTCGCGGGGACCTGGGTGTTGAATTGATGAATCTTGCCGAGGAATATAAGCCGGACGTGATTATTGTCGAATGTACCGGAGTAGCCAATCCGATGGAAATTGTAGATGCCGTAACAGATGCTTCTATGTATTCCGCTATGGTTTTACAATCCGTTATTACGGTGATGGACGCGCGTCAATTTTTGGATTATGCCTCAGGTAACGAGAGAAGCAAGTCGCTTCGTTTGATGCAGGATCAGCTTCGCTGCGCTTCCAAGCTGATTATCAACAAGACCGATTTACTGGCCACGGGTGAGTTGCAGAAAGTACAAGCCCTCGTCAAGGAATTAAATCCCTATGCGCTGACTGTGAGTACACAACGGAGCGACGTAGACGCAAATGCTTTTTTCTCCATTCAAGGAGAGGATCGCATGGATGTCTCGCGTTCAAAAGAGCCCATAGCCGATAACGGGAATGATCATCATTCGGAAAATCATCTGCACGATCATGATGTTCCTGCAGACCATCACCATGCAGACCATGACCATCATGATCACCACCACAATCATGACCACCACGATCATGATCACGGACACGGGGGGCATGTTCATTCCTACGACCATGTTGTCGTTCACACGCATTTCTTCGGGCAACCTGTGCCGCGTTCCAGGTTTGAACAGCTGTTCCGCAGCTTGCCTGCTGAAATTTACCGTGCCAAAGGAATTGTACGTTTTCTCGAAACAGAGGGTCAGATGATGTTCCAGTTTGCTTATCGGGAGCTGGAAATCATTCCGATTCGCCCGCAAAAGCCGGTGAACGATGTTGCGGTCCTTATGGGTGAAAATTTCTCGGCTTCCGAGATTGAAGAACGGTTGAGAACGCTGGAATTGGCCCGAAAGCCATTGACTGGGTTATGACATCGGGAACGAGTAGCGTTTATCCATCAAAACATAATTCTCGCACCCATATAGCTGGAAAATCTGCTTTGGGATTTACCACCATTCTGCTGCTGCTGGCTGCCGGGCTGGTGCTGTCGGTCACAGTTGCAGTCATGCTCGGTCCTGTGGCTGTCGCGCCAGGAACGGTATGGCGAATTGCACTGTCGCATCTTCCCTGGCTGGACCAGTGGTTACCTGTGACATGGACCAGGCCGGAGGAATATATCGTCTGGGAAATCCGCTTTCCACGCGTGCTGCTGGGCGTTATCGTAGGGGGAGGGTTAGCTGTTACAGGGGCGGCTATTCAGGCATTAATTCGCAATTCGTTAGCAGACCCCTATATTTTAGGAGTCTCGTCCGGGGCTTCTGTTACAGCGACGCTGGTTATTGTGTTTGGAGCCTTTGGTATCCTTGGACGGTTTGCGCTGCCTTTGTCTGCTTTTTTAGGTTCGCTTGCAGCGATGCTTATGGTGTTCGGATTAGCCCGTGTGGCCGGACGGATATCGACGACACGATTACTGCTGGCAGG
>NZ_JH601052.1:147886-148274 GCF_000245715.1 Paenibacillus sp. Aloe-11
TATCCGTGATGCGATGTATTGGATGATGGGCAGTCTGGCAGGCGCGCAATGGGATACGCTTCTTGTTCCGACCCTCATTATAGCTGCCGGAACGATAGTTCTGCTGACTCAATACCGCTCACTGAATGCTTTGCTGACAGGCGAAGAGACAGCAGTGACGCTCGGTGTGAACGTACAGACGTTTCGCGTGCTGCTCGTCATTGTCGCCTCACTTCTAACCGGAGCGGTTGTGGCGGTTAGTGGCTCCATTGGCTTCGTCGGGCTGATGATTCCGCATATCGTGAGGCTGATGGTGGGATCGGATCATCGACGTGTTCTGCCCGTCAGCCTGCTCGCGGGAGCGATCTTTGTGGTGTGGGCAGACGTATGTGCCCGGCTCGTGCTGGCT
>NZ_JH601052.1:148297-166274 GCF_000245715.1 Paenibacillus sp. Aloe-11
GTGACAGCCGTTTGCGGAGGGCCTTTCTTTGTGTGGCTGCTGCGGCGTAGTTCCTATTCATTTGGAGGCGAAAAATGAATGTAGAAGTTAAGCACGTGACCTTCAGTATTCACGATAAGCAGCTGATCGATGACATCTGTCTACAGGTCCAAAAGGGAGATCTGGTCGGTCTGATCGGTCCGAACGGCAGCGGCAAATCGACGCTGCTCAAAAATATGTACCGTGTGCTAAAGCCTGACAACGGATGGATCACACTGGATGGACGAGATATGCTGCGCATGAAGTACAAGGAGACGGCCCGGCAAATGGCGGTGGTGAGTCAGGATGCAACTCAGACGTTTGATTTTTCAGTACGGGACATCGTCTTGATGGGCCGTCATCCACATAAAAAGCTGCTGGAGGCGGATACCGCTGTTGATTATGAATTGGTAGAGCAGGCATTGAAGCGGGTAGGTATGGACACTCAGGCCGAGCAGAGCTTTGCTACCTTGTCCGGTGGTGAAAAACAACGGGTGCTGATTGCCAGAGCGCTGGCCGGACAGGCGAAGTTTCTCATGCTGGATGAGCCGACGAATCATCTGGATATCCGGTATCAGCTGCAAATTCTTGATTTGGTCAAAGCGCTTCAGGTAACTACGCTCGCCGCGCTGCATGATTTGAATTTGGCGGCTTTGTATTGTGACCGAATGTATGTATTACAAGAGGGCAAGGTGGTTGCTTCCGGTATCACAGAGGATATACTTCAGCCGAGCCTGCTGCGCAGTGTCTTCGGAGTGGAGACGGAAGTCTGTATCCATCCGAAAACCGGGAAGCCGAATATTACCTTTTTACCGGATTCTCTCAGGAGAGGAGGCCATCCATGACGCTAACTAAGAAGGCGATACGATGAGGTAAGATAAACTGCGAATGAAAGAGGAGACGGTACATATGAAAAAATATAGCAAGCGCGCAATATCCTTGATTATGCTTGCTTTGGCGATGGTATTGCTGCTATCAGCCTGCGGATCAGGTAACACAGCTCAAACAACCGATTCAGCTACAAATGGACAGCAGCCTGTCGTATCGCAATCGGTGACCAAGGAAACGTCAGTAGAGATAGACAATATGGGCGTCAAGATGATATTTCCCGAAGCCCCCAAACGTGCAGTTACACTAAACCAGCACGCAACAGAGGTGATGCTGGCCCTTGGACTGGAATCCTCCATGGTAGGAACTGCGTATTTGGACGATCAGATTTTGCCGGAATATAAGGCTCAATATGATAAAATCCCGGTACTGGCCAAGCAGTATCCGTCTAAAGAGGTATTTATGGCTGCTGCGCCGGATTTTGCCTATGCGGGCTGGAAGAGCGCCTTTAATGATAAAAATCTTGGTTCCCGTGAGGAGCTTGCCGAGCAGGGAGTGGCGACCTATGTACAGGAATCATCCAATAAGCCGGGTCCAACGTTAGAAGATGTATATCTGGATATACTAAATATTGGACGCATTTTCCGGGTCGAGGACCGGGCAGACAAGCTGGTAGGTGACATTCGTAAACAAGTGCAGTCCATTCAGACTCAAATTGGTACTGTAGAGAAGGCACCAAAGGTGTTTGTCTATGACAGCGGCGAAGATAAGCCTTTTACGGCTGCCAATAATTATCTGACTTCATTGATTAAAAGCGTAAAGGCGAAAAATATTTTTGATGATATCAACAAAAGTTTTGCAGAGGTAAGCTGGGAAGAGGTTGTGAGCCGCAACCCTGACGTCATTGTCATTCTGGACTACGGAGACACTTCACTGGAGGATAAGGAGAAGCTGCTTCTGAGCAAGCCTGCACTGGCAGGTGTGGAAGCGATCAAAAACAAACGTTTTATAGTACTGCCCCTGTCTGCAGCGGCTGAAGGCATACGCGCACCGATTGCATTGAGAACCTTGGCTGCAGGTCTGTACCCGGACAAAGTGAAGTAAACAAACAAAAGAGTTGTCAAAGCATTGACGAACCTTGCCCAAACTGTTAAACTTGCTAATGCGTAAAGGTTACGTTTATCAAGCGCTTCTTTTTTTAATACCAAATCGTAATAATTACGGTAGATGGTTTAATGATCATAAACGACCTGGAGAATCTGCGCAATGATGATTGCTTGGGTGGCTCCAGGCTTTTTAAAGGAAAGGGAGATTTGCGTCATGTTATTGGCCTCATTGGAACAAGTCACTTTTGGCTACGGAGATGTTCCTAACTTGGTGGATGCCAATGTTGAAATTTTTTCCGGAGAATTTGTGGCAATTACCGGACCGAATGGTGCTTCCAAATCAACCATGCTTAAGCTGTTGCTGGGTTTGCTTCAGCCTTGGCAGGGCAAGGTGTTTATGTCTGACCGCACAGGTGAAGGCAAGAAGCTCGTTGTTGGATTTGTATCGCAACAAATCGCTGCCTTCAATGGTGGTTTTCCAAGTACGATTCTGGAATTTGTCCGTTCAGGAAGATACACGCATGGCTCCTGGCTGCGCCGTATGCGGCCTGAGGATCATGCCTTGACAGAGCAGGCGCTTCGTCAGGTAGGGATGTGGGATTTGCGCCATCGTAAGATTGGCGAATTGTCCGGTGGACAGAAGCAGCGCATTTGTGTTGCACGCGCGCTCGCCCAGGAATCGGATTTGCTTATTTTGGATGAGCCTACAACAGGTATGGATCAGGAAAGCCGCCATCATTTCTATGACTTGATGAATCAGCAGGTCAAGGAATATGGAAGAACGGTGGTCATGGTCACGCATGGACTATCGGAAGTCCAACATTATTTGGATCGTATTATTGAGCTTGAGAGGAAGGAAGATGGCGGATGGAAATGCTGCACTACGACTTCATGCAGCGGGCATTTTGTGCCGGTGGGGTAATTGCATTGCTGGCCTCGGTGCTTGGAGTGTACCTGATGCTGCGGCGTCAGGCTCTGATGGCGGACATGCTTTCGCATGTATCGTTGGCAGGGGTAGCAGCGGGTGCCTATTTGGGCATGAACCCGACGATTACCGGTTTTATTGTAGCTGTGATCGGCGCGATTATCGTTGAATATGTCCGTAGGTCCTATAAAACGTATAGTGAGATTTCGGTGGCTATTATTATGGTCGGCGGCTTATCGACGGCTGTTATTTTAATGAATCTGAATCAGAGCATTAATAAAGGGTTTTCCGCTTATTTGTTCGGTTCGGTGGTAGCGGTCAATCAGACAGAATTGCTGTTGATGATCGTAGTGGCTGTGATCGGAGGCATCTTCTTTTTCGTCTTCCGGCGCCCTTTGTACCAAATTACCTTTGATGAAGAAACAGCGAAGACCAATGGTCTTCCTGTCAAGTCCATTTCATTTGCGTTTAGTATTTTGACAGGGATGATTGTAGCTGCTGCCATGCCGATTGTCGGTGTGCTGCTTGTCTCCTCACTAATCGTGCTCCCTGCTGCGCTGGCCATACGAATTGCACCGAGCTTCGCGGCGGCCATCTGGATATCTATGGCAACTGCCTTGATCGGCGTATTTATGGGGTTAACTGCCTCGTATGAGCTGAGCACGCCCCCAGGAGGAACCATTGCCATGGTGCTGTTATTATTCCTGATCTTGGGAGTTGGTATTCATAAGCTGGTCCGCAAGCTGAGCAAGCAGCAGGCTTCCGGGCGGAAAAATGCGGCACGCAGTGAGAGCAATTAAAAATAGTAACTAAAATATACAGGGATAAAGGAGTTATGAACATGAATGCATGGTTCAAAAAATCATTTGTTTTGTCTGCGGGACTGGCACTTATTTTGTCCGGCTGTGGAGCCCAATCTGATCATACAGCTACAAATGCTTCCCCAACCGAGCCGGGTACGGCACAAAGTGGTAACAAGCTGAACGTGGTCACCACTTTTTATCCGATGTATGAATTTACAAGACAGGTTGCCGGAGACCATGCGAATGTAACGGCCCTGATTCCTGCTGGTGCGGAGCCCCATGACTGGGAACCGAGCGCCAAGGATATGGCACAGATCAAGGACGCTAACGTATTTGTCTATAACGGTATCGTCGAAGGCTGGGCAGAGCAGGCTTTGAGCAGCGCGGCCAACGACAAGCGTGTTGTAGTTGAAGCGAGTAAAGGGCTAAACCTGATGGAAGGTACTGCTGAGGAGGAAGAAGGCGAAGCACACGCAGAGGAAGGCCATGATCACGATCATGTGCTGGACCCTCATGTATGGCTTGATCCTGTATTGGCGCAAAAGGAAGTAGAGGCTATTGAAGCGGGGCTTGTAAAAGCCGATCCTGCCAATAAAGCCGATTATGAAAAAAACGCTGATGCTTATATTGCCAAGCTGAAAGAGCTGGATACAGCGTTCAAAACAGGTCTGAAGGATGCAAAACGCAAAGACTTTATTACACAGCATGCTGCTTTTGGTTATTTGGCCAAGCAATATGGTTTGACTCAAGTGCCGATTGCCGGACTTTCTCCCGAGCAAGAGCCTACACCGGACAAACTGGCAGGTATCATCAAGTTTTCCAAAGCAAACAATGTAAAAACCATTTTCTTTGAAACCCTCGTAGATCCAAAGGTGGCTCAGACCGTAGCCACTGAAATCGGTGCCAAAACGGATGTTCTGAATCCGCTCGAAGGACTGACAGATGAAGACAAACAGAACAACCTGGACTACCTTGGTGTGATGAAAAACAATCTGGAGGCTTTGAAGAAAGCTCTGAATGAATAAACAGACTTTAAACCAATAGTTAAAAAACTGACGTCGGAATAATATCGGCGTCTTTTTTTATGTCTGTCTAGTGAGTAATCATTTCATGTTAGTGTGGAGATAACTGCGATATAACAAAAAAACGATCTATCTCCATTAGACAGGAGAGGGATCGTTTTTTTCGTTGCGTGGGATATATTCCAGAACATCACTCAGGTTATGTCTCTGACCTGTAAGATCTTCTAATGTGTCGAGAATATGACTTAATGTTTCCAGATCTATGCGTTTTGTCTTACCATCACACATATCGTAAATTAAGTTCGGTCGAACTTTTGCTTCTCGAGCCAAGGCATTTTTTGTGATTCCTGCTTTGCCCAATGTTTCTTCTAACTTTATGTTTATCGCCAAAGATAATCACCTCTTATCAAGTATTTTACCCTGTTAGTAAGCATTATGAAATAATCATTTGACGATAAACATTTTTTAGTTCAGCTTACATAGTGCTAAGGTTTCACTGAATACCTAGTACTTTGTGATCTTTACCCTACAGGAACGAATTACGTCATTGTGAAACGATTTTTTGAAAACTAATTCTATGGTAGCTAGTTTCCAATTGCTTTTATAATTCAATGGTAGCGTTTTTGTTTTTACAGATTTTTTCTATTAATATTGCTCGTTTTTTCACCGATATTGAAACTTAAGTGTGTACGTAACCTACAACGGATTGGAGCGATTATTTTGGCAACAGTTATAATAGTGGATGATTCTTTATTTATGCGATCTGTGCTTAAAGATATTTTTTTGGATTTAGGTCACTCTGTAATTGCAGAGGCAGAAAATGGGTATGATGCTGTGTTGAAATACGCGCACTTTCGTCCAGACTTAATCACCATGGATATCAATATGCCTAAGATGGATGGACTTGAGGCCGTTAAAAAAATTGCCGAGCTTGATCCAAAAGCCAATATTTTAATGTGTTCTGCTTTGGGTCAGCACGAAGCGATTATAAAAGCATTTCAGGCAGGCGCAAAAGATTTTATTGTTAAGCCATTTGAGATGGAAAGGGTCGTAAATGCAGTCTCAAAAATGCTTGATAGTTAATAAATACAGATTTTAATACATAAAAATTGAACAATTTGAAATAAGAAATCCATGGTTATTTTCACGAATATGGAGATGAAGAAGATGAGCAATCGGGTATTGTCTCAAAAAGTATTTATAGATGAACTGATCACTACGATCAGGAATGGAGGGCTTGTTCCTCTAAATTATGAACAGCTCATAAGCGAACATAGAGATAGAATGGATGCTCTTAACAATGAGCTTACGGTGCGTATAGAGGGATTAGAGACGGATCTGATTCCTGCTTCGACGTATTCCATTCCTTTTTCCAGTGGTGAAATTATGTTTCTGGCTCGTTATATTGTACTTATGGGGGATCAAACCGAGGGGTACTTTGTGTTCTATCGAGCAGAGGACTGTGAAAGTCCGGAAGAGGTGCAGTTTATAACAAGCTCTTATCAGCTTCCTCATTTGTTGCTTGAACTGGCTTTTACTTTAAAAAAACATGGCACGAGTAAGCCCGTTGATATTTTGACTTATTGGAATGGACCTGTTTATCCGTTAAAAGATTTGAATAAAGAGGATATCAAGCTGTCCACCTATGAATTTTAAAGCTGTAGTAAGGATGAGGCACTGGATTTTTGGGCAAAAAAAGTAGGATTTAGTGTAATTTCCGAAGAAAATAATGGTCAGGGAATGAGATGGATTGAAATTGCTCCTGCAGAGGGTACAGAAACAAGTATCATTCTCCATAATAGGGGATTTGTTGCTGAAAATGTCGCCTGAGTTAAATCTCGGCACACCCTCCTTAATGTTTTCTTCGGAAAATCTCGATCAATTATATGGCGACTTATCCATTAACAATGTCAAAGTCGGAGAAATTGTAACTATGCCTTTCGGAAGAGTATTTAACTTTGCTGATCATGAAGATAATTACTTTGCTGTCATGGAACAAGCTAAATAATAAAATTCAATATAAGTTGAACTCGAAAAATACATTAAAACGGAGTAGGCGGAATAGTGCTGTACAAGCGAAGCGGTCGCTTTTGTCCCCGGATTTCTACTGCGACTCTGGCTTTATTCAGAAATCCGGGGGCGGTGGCGATGGGAAGCATTATCCGTCTGCGCAGTGGCACGTTAGGTAACTTTTAAGTTCAGCTTATATAGGTATCAAAATCCCTTGAGAGAGTCAAATCCCTCAGGGGATTTTTTACATTGATAATCAAACGCATGTTCGCATATAATACAAACAAACGTTCTGATAAGGAGTGAAGGATCATGCTGGAAAAATACGTGGGGCAGATCGTGGAAATCGTGTATATGGACCGAAAGGGCAAACTGTCTCATCGGCGCATTGAGGTGCATCGTGTGCAAAATGGTTTGATACGGGCTGCCTGTTTACTGACAGGCCAGCCACGCGTTTTTCGATTAGACCATGTACTGGCATGGCATCCTGTAACCCAAACAGCATAGGAGGCGTTTACGATGGGGAAAAAGCTTGAAGGGAATGGCATATGGGAAAGCTCGCGCATGATCTTGCCTGAGCATCGGGATGCGTATCTGAGACTGATGAAGGAGCAGGGCAGACGTGACAAGCCGACACTGGACGATCAGGAAATGTGGCAGATTGAACAGGCCCTTATCATTTCCTATAATGAACGGAAGTCTATTACGCTGCGGGTATTTAATCCGTTTGATGACGAGGAGTTATGTGGGCTTGTAACGGTGATTAACACGAGTCGGCGAGAAGTAAAGCTGTCCCGCGGAGAAGAGGACTTTAGCTGGATTAAGCTGGAGGAAATTATCGAGGCGAATATATAGCAACAATAGGATTGTAGTCGTATAAGCTCACGTTTAAAATGAAGCAGTAGCTGCAAAAAGAAGGAGGAATTCAATTTGAAAGTAAGCAAAAGCAATGCTGAACACTATATATGGGGAGATCAATGTGATGGTTGGCGTTTGGTGAATCATAAAGATTTGAGCATTATCCATGAGCGTATGCCTGGCAATACACACGAGGTCAGACATTATCACCATCATGCCCGTCAATTTTTCTTTATTTTATCCGGTACAGCGATACTTGAAGTGGACGGCGAACGAATTCAGTTAGGATCTCAGGAAGGCTGTGAGATTCCTCCTTTGATCGCTCATCAGATGTTTAATGAAACGAATGAGGATGTTGAGTTTTTGGTGATCTCTCAGCCTGCGACTAGAGGTGACCGGGTGCTGGCCGAAAACTAATATTTTGGGGCAGACAAATACAAGTGAAGTTTGACAAGTATGTTTTAGTACCGTATAGTGCTAATTATGATGAAAAAAAATAAAACGACCAATCGGGATGTTGTTCTGAGCATTGCGACTTCATTGTTTCTCACTAAAGGCTATCATACAACAAGCATGGACGAAATTGTGGCTGTCAGCAATGTATCCAAAACGAACATTTACTATTATTTTAAAAGCAAGGAAGAACTGCTGTCAGCTATTCTGGATCAACTGATTCGAACGTATAACGAGCTGATTTTTGAGGTTGTTTCACGTAAGGATCAATCCGTGCAGGAACGTCTGGAGACCCTTCTTCTGTTGCTGACTCAGCAAGAGACAGATTATTTAGGCGGCTGTCCCTTTATTACTCTGTACACGCAAATGCCTCAGGATATTCCCTTGTTTCGAGAGAAAGTGAGCCGATTTTTTCAAAGCCAAATCACCACGGTGGAAGCGTTGTTGAACGAGGGGATGGAGAGTTTGGAGATTCGGGCTGAACTTCCTGCCAGATCGACGGCTGAATTCATTGTCTCAGCTATCGAAGGTGCACTCTTTTTACAACATGCAGGTCAAGACCCGGGCATACTTGTAAATTTAAAAATGACTTTAGCGTTTCTGCTAAAGTGATTTTTTTAATCATGATTAGCACTATATAGTACTAAAAAATACAGAAAGCAGGTTATATTTATGGCACATATCTTGATCACGGGCGGTACAGGTTTTATCGGCATGCATACGCTACAGCAACTTTCCCGGGAGGAGCATACCGTTACCGTTCTTGTTCGCTCGCTGAAGAAGTGGGAACAAATATGCAGGCAAATGAATCTGGAGACCGCATGGCATACGGGAAAGTTAACACCGGTTATCGGTGACTTAAGTGCACCCGCTCTGGGGCTGAGTTCTTCTGACAGGAAGCGGGTTGAGACAGCAGATGTGGTGATTCACGCAGGAGGACCGATGGACATATTGCTGGGAGAGGAGGAGGCGAGAGGCGCTTTTTTACAAGCAGCAGAAGAGATGCTGACGTTGGCTGCACATATTCATGCAAGCAAGGGGTTACGACATTTTATCCATTTGGTTGGATTCAAAAGCCCTTTTAATCATCGCAACTGGAATGCCCCGGAGCCTGTCATTGCTCATTTGGAACAGGCTCCTCCTTATGAACGTATGAAATTCCTGGCTGATTTGCGTATCCGTCAGGGGGCGCACAAAGAAGGATTTCCGCTGTCGGTTATCCATTTGAGCGTGGTCATTGGTGACTCAGCGCACGGGGATACGCCTCAAACCGGTGGGCTTGGCATACTTGTAGCCTCTACAGCGCGCAAGCTCATGGGTCTCATTCCGGGCGGCAAGTCCCATTGGCTTCCTATGGTTCACGTAGATCATGCAGCCGAATTCATCAGTGTGCTTGCCAAGGAAACACACCCTGTCAGTGAAACATACTACCTAATGGATGAAAGGCAGCAGAGCCCGACCATGATGGAACTGGGAACGAATATGGCGAAGGAGCTTCGAGTTCGGAAACCGTGGGGCTCCATTTCACCCGCTTGGCTATCCAGCATCTTAGGCACTCCAATGGGGCGAAAGCTGGGGATTCCCAAGGAATCACTCGATTTTATTGTGGATGTGGACTACCCACTGGATGCGACGCGAGCGATTCAGCATAAACACGGATTGACACAGGCGGTAAATACGGACGTTCTCCCATTTGTTATTACGGACCTTGATTACAGAATTGCACATTCCCGCATGGATACAGATGGATTTGTCCGCAGCAGGCGCGGGCCTTTGGCTACGCTAGAACGAAAAGTGGAAAATGAAAATCCACCGATTGTGTTTGTTCACGGTACTTTGAGTGGGGCAGATTGCTTGATACCGCTGGCCGAGCAATTTCCGGAATCCTCTGTTTGCCTGGTGGATCTCCCCGGGTTTGGGCGATCTCCTTACCATCATCAGGAGGATATACTGGAGGGGCACATCGAATCGTTAGTACAAGCTATTCAAACTTTTAAAACACCGATCCGCCTTGTGGGTCATTCTTTCGGCGGATTATTGACTGCCAAAGTGTGGGAACGCCTACCTGAACGCATTAGCAGCTTGCATCTGTTGCAGCCTGTATTCCATCCCGCTCCGCGCAGGTATCGGAGTGCACGAATTACGGAGAGTGTGCTGGGCAGACTCAGCGAGTCAGGCTTACGCAAGCAATTGCTGTCGCAGACTTGTTTTGAAAACATGGAGGAAATCCCGCCAGCATACATCACGTATGTCCTTGAGGAATTGCGTTCTCCCCGCATAAGAAAGACGACTGCGGAAGCGCTGGCCATGTTAACAAGGTCAGATAGCTTCCGGTTCGCGTCCGAGAATCTCGGGCCATCGTTCAAGGAGAAGGTTTCGATTGTGTGGGGGATGAAGGATCAAATTTATAAGCTGCCCGAACAATTTCATGGTTTGCACACGCTGCATATTCCGGCAGCCCATCATTTTCCGATCTCGCAACCGAAGCAAACAGCGCACTTGCTAAAGCAGCACATGGAGCAGATCGCCGATGTTCTTTCTGGGTCCGTTAAATAAAATCATAGAGTGCATAGAGGAGGTCGCCATATTGGCGGCTTTTTTCGTCGAGAGGGGATTATAAAGGTTTACCATGCGTTTCTTTTGTAGTAATATAGACTAATCGTAATTATTACAATTAAAAGGCGGGATGATGAGAACAGCTTCCGGGAGCCTTGGCAATCATAATTGAAGGAGTCATCAGCGTGAGAGAAAACAGAGTAACCTCGAAACTGCCTTCCAAGGCAGAGCGTCGTCGGCTGTTCGGTTCGGTGGACCCTACTCCGGGAGATAAACCCACATTGAAAGAGCATATGTCCGATTTGCAAAATGAGCAGCGCAACTATTTGTTCGACATTGAACAGGTGGGCATCGCCAGAGTAAAGCACCCCATTACCGTAGAGGCGGGTTTAGCCCCTGCTTCACAGGTAAGCATCGGAACCTTTAAGCTAACAACCTCGCTGAATCGTGAGGCCAAAGGAATTAACATGAGCCGCCTGACAGAGCACTTGGAGGAGTATCGGCAGCAGGGTGGAACAACGGATTTGGCACAGCTCATCCGTTTTACAAAAGGTTTGACCGCGCGGATGAATCAGGAACGGGCTGAGCTGGAGCTTTCGTTCCCGTGGTTCTACGAACGGCGCTCCCCTATGCTGGGGAAAACGGGACTAAACCATGCCGAGGGGTTAATCCGAATCAGCTATGAGGAAGGACGGGGAAGCTGTGTCGTGGTTGGTCTGACAGTGGCGGTAACAACTTTGTGTCCGTGCTCCAAGGAAATCAGCGAATACAGCGCCCACAATCAGCGTGGCGTAGTAACTATGGAAGCGCACATAGATGAACTGGATATGGAGCAGGACTGGAAGGTCATGCTGCTGAATGCAGCAGAATCCAATGCTAGCGCTCCGCTGCATCCGATTCTTAAGCGCCCGGACGAGAAGGCGGTAACTGAAAAAGCGTATGAAAATCCGCGTTTTGTCGAGGATATGGTGAGGCTAATTGCCGCTGATTTGGTCGAGCTGAAGGCCGTTCGTGCCTTCACGGTGGAGTGCCGAAATGAAGAATCCATTCATCTGCATGATGCCATAGCGAAAATCTCATATAAAAAACCACGTTCCTGATTCTTCAGGAAGGAAAGCCAGGGAACCGCAGTAAAAATGGTCGAAATGACGATTTTGCTGTGGTTTTTTATTCTATTTTAGGAATTAAAAATAGTTTTTGTCCAAATTCCGGTCTGAAATGTCCATGGAATCAGGATATTTATTCCATATAATAAGGAGGTGAATCCAATGAAAATGATTATCAATATCAAAGGAGTGATCGAGTTGTCAAAAGCTGCAACTGCTATCTCGCAAAACACCCGTTACCTGGAAAGCCAGGCTGCGCGGGAATCCAATGCCAGATCCTACCCCCGGCGTATTCCGATAGCCATCGCCGAAGCAGAAGGCATCTATGTCAAGGACATGGATGGAAAAAACTATATTGACTGCCTGGCCGGGGCCGGAACTTTGGCACTCGGTCATAACCATCCCGTGGTCCTGGAAGCGATCAGAGAGCTGCTGGATCAAAAACGGCCTCTGCATACGCTGGATTTGACCACGCCAGTGAAGGAGCAGTTTGTAGAAGAGCTATTCGCCAGTCTGCCTCCTGAATTTGCCCGTCAAGCCAAAATCCAATTTTGTGGTCCAACCGGAGGCGATGCGGTGGAAGCCGCGATCAAGCTGGTCAAAACGGCTACGGGGCGCCGAAGCATTTTTTCCTTCCAAGGCGGTTATCATGGTTCGACCCACGCAACGATGAGTCTCAGTGGAACTTTGGGACAAAAAGAGCGGGTGCAGGGCTTGATACCGGATGTTCATTTTATGCCCTATCCCTATGCGTATCGGTGCCCATTTGGAGTAGGTGGAGAGCAGACGCATGCGCTTAGCAGTCGTTATATTGAGAATCTGCTGGATGACCCCGAGAGCGGAATCGTTACGCCATGTGCTTTTATTCTGGAGATAGTTCAAGGGGAAGGCGGCTCCATTCCTGCGCCTGTCGAGTGGATTCGGGAGATTCGCCGCATCACCAAGGAACGGAATATCCCGTTGATTATTGATGAAGTCCAGACCGGACTTGGACGTACAGGCAAGTTGTTTGCTTTTGAGCATGCGGATATTATCCCCGATGTACTGATCTTGTCCAAAGCGATTGGCGGCAGTCTGCCGCTGTCGGTGGTCATTTATAACGAAGCACTCGACGTATGGAATCCGGGCGCGCATATCGGTACTTTTCGTGGCAATCAGATGGCCATGGCTGCCGGACTGGCTACGCTGAAATATATAAAGGAGTACTATATACCCGACCATGCTGCGGCCAGAGGCGAACAATTCATGAGCCGCCTGAACATCTTGAAGCAGCAAACAGGCTGCATCGGAGATGTACGCGGCCGGGGGCTTATGATCGGGGTAGAGATTGTGGACGACCGACAGTCGGTGGATCATTTGGGACATTATCCGGCCCACAAAAAGCTGGCTGCTCGAATACAGCAGGAATGCCTGAAACGTGGACTTATTTTGGAGGTTGGGGGAAGGCATTCTGCCGTGATCCGCTTTTTACCGCCGCTGATTGTGACCGAGCGCCAAATTGACGACATATTCCTTATTTTCAATGAAGCGGTGCATGCAGCCTATGCCGGGTTGCAGCACGAACACGACTAAGCGCAGGCTACGGGATGAAAAACCATGCTGTGGCTAAGCAATGGAAGGTCGTCATCACGGTGATGCTCGGCACCTTTACGGTTTTACTGAATAACAGTTCGCTGAATCCGGCGATTCCGTCCTTCATTAAGGTGTTCGATACGAACGCTGCCACGGCGAGCTGGCTCATTACCATTTTTCTAATCATGATGGGGATGACCATGCCTTTAACCGGGTATTTGGCGGATCGCTTTGGAAAAAAGAAAATCTACCTGAGTGGACTTGCACTTTTTGTTACAGGCTCCTTACTCGGTTCGATATCGTGGGGGCTCACCGCTGTAATCATGTGTCGTGGACTGCAAGGGATAGCGGGCGGGCTGATGATTCCGTTGTCGCTGGCGCTGATTTTTGAAGCCTTTCCCAAGGAGGAACGCGGCAGGGTTACGGGAATATGGGGGATTGCAATTATGGCCGCCCCGATGCTCGGGCCTACAGTTGGCGGAATTGTTTTATCGCTCAGCAGCTGGCAGGTACTTTTCCTTATGAATGTGCCAACTGGACTGCTGGGATTGCTGCTGGGAATACGCTACTTGGCCGCCACGCGTGGCAATCCGTCGCGCACCTTTGATTGCAGCGGATTTATAACGATCACCTTGGGGGTAGGATTCATTCTGTTTGCGCTGGGCAGAACAACGACGGCGGCAGATGTAGTTGACCCGCTGCATATGTTGCTGTTCCTTGCCGGAGCGATTTTGCTGGTGATGTTTGTACGAATGGAGCTGATCAAGGAACAGCCCTTGCTGAATGTACACATTTTTAAAATACCTACCTACAGCCTCAGCGTAATCGTGGCGAGTGTACAGGCGATTGCGATGTTTGGCAGCATTTTTCTGGTTCCGATGCTGGTTCAACAAGTATATGGCTATGACGCCATGATGACAGGACTTGTGTTTTTGCCTTCTGCTATATGCACAGGCTGGTTCGTCACCCTTGCAGGCAAGCAGCTGGATCGCAAGGGGCCTAAAGGGATTATCAGCACGGGGCTCATCCTTACGTGTACGGCTACGGCGATGCTCGGTATGCTCCAGCTCCATTCACCGCTCTGGGTCATTTTTGTCCTCATGATGCTGCGGGGAATTGGATTGGGTTTGTCCAATATGCCTGCCACCACCGCCGGATTGAATGCGATTCCCGATAAGCTTGTAGCCCAAGGCTCGGCGATGAATAATGTGATGCGCAGACTGACCTCTTCGCTTGGAATGGTCGTCATTTCGATTTATTTTGAAGTTCGCAAGGCTCAGCTGCTGGTGGCGGGCTATTCGGTGGAAACGGGGACGCTGCAAGCGATCAGGGAAGGCTTTATTGGAATGAGCATACTCATTTTACTCACGATTCCCGCCGCTTTTTTCCTCAAGCCACCCGCATTCCTTCCTGAAAAAGAAGCGCGTCGTACATCCCGTGATACCTCGGAAGTGAAAGCGCCTGCGTCTGTACCTAAAGCTTGAACAGGAAGGGAGAGGATAAATACATGCTGACACAATCAAAGGAGGCTTCCGCTGCCGCTGGAGAATGGTCCAAGAGTAGAAAATGGGCGGAACAAGCGACACTGCGGGCCTTGGTTAACAGCTATCTGCGGGAAACGCAGCAATTTGACCCGAGAATGGATGCGGTGGCACAGGATATGAGGGTGATTCTGCCACGGACCGGGCGACAGGTCAGAGGTACGCTGCTTCATTTTTCTGCGACCGGACAACATGTGTATGGGAGAGAGTGGTACGAGGCGGAGGAAGAAGGAGCTGGCAGATTGCTTGAGATGGATGAGATCATACAATGGCTGCTGGACGAGCTGGGCTACCACGCCAATCCCGAGCAGCGGGAAGCGGAGCAGCAAAAGATGAAGCAGCGCATTCGCAACAGCCTGCACAAAATGACGCTTTTTATGGGCAAGCATCTGAAGCTTGCAAGCGAGAGCAGAACCGAATCCTCAAGTAAGGGAGATCGGCTGGCGTATGTACGCTCGGAACAGTCTTTGCTGATCGGACATCCCTTTCATCCTTTTCCGAAAAGCACGGAGGGTTTTGCCGATGATGAGCTTCCATTATACAGTCCTGAGATGAGCGCGGTGTTCCAGCTATATTATTTCGCGGTTCATAAGAATAACGTGCAGGAGGAATGGATTGGTGAAGAGTACCGCAGGGGCGCCATCGACCCGTCTGTGCTGCTCCATGCCGAGCGCCAATGGGGAAAGGAGTTGGAACACTATTGTATCTTGCCCATGCATCCTTGGCAGGCCGAGCATGTGTTGCGGCAACCGTATATTCAAAGCCTAATACGACAGCGGCAGCTGATTCCTATGGGAGCGCTAGGTCCTGTTTTTTATCCGACTTCTTCAATACGAACAGTATGGAATTTAGAAACTGGAAATGGCTACAAGCTGCCGTTGCATGTCCGAATTACGAATCTGGTGCGCGATAATACGCAGGAACAGGCTCGGCGTACCTTGGATGCTGCGAAGGTCATCCATGATCTTTCAGCCGAATGGTCATCCCATATCCAATCCGAGGGCTTCAAGGTGCTGACCGAAACGGGCTATAGCCGTGTATGCTTCAAGCCGAATAACGAGACAGAATGGGCGGGAAGTTCGGATGCAAGATATGATGCTGGACAGGAGTCTGGTCCAGTGGCGATAGAAGAAGGAACAGCAGCGGTTCACGAGTTGGAGCAACTGTCGGACCAGTTTACAGTTCTCTACCGTCCGATGGACTTGAACCCGGAATCGACCTATGTCATGGCTTCCTTGCTGGAGCCGCTGCCGGGCGAACAGGAGCCGCGGCTGATTGGAGTGATTCGGGACCATTCTGCGAGTAACGTTGGAGAGCAGCCGAACCTGTCAGCTTGGCTGGAGCGGTATCTCCACATATCCATGGTCCCCATGCTGCGTTTGCTTGCGGTGAAAGGGATCGCCTTCGAAGCCCATGTGCAAAATTCGCTTCTGTCCCTTCAGGACGGATGGCCGGAATGCTACTATGTACGTGATTTGGAGGGCGTGAGTATTGTGCGTGAACAGGCTGAGGCAGCCGGATGGGTCGGTTCACTGATCTCTGAGGATAGTCCTGTCTTATATGGTGCACAAGAGCCGTGGCTGCGTACCCGCTATTATTTTTTTGTGAATCACTTGGGTGCTTTGATTCATGCCCTTGCGGTTCATCAACAGTATAGTGAGCAGGAGTATTGGGGAGTGGTCCGCAAGGTGCTGGAGCAATTACAGGAGCAACTAGAAGCACAGGATGAAGTACAAGTACAACAGGAGCGGGAAACAGGCTCGAAGCAAGATGCAGATGCTCGTGTACGTCTAGCCGCCTATATCCAGGATTTATTGACTAATCCTACACTGCCTGCCAAAGCCAATTTTATAAGCTGCTTTCAATCCAGAGGGGATACACCTTCGTTTATCCCGATTCCTAATCCAATTCAGATTCGTGAGGTGACTTCATGACGATAACGAACATTCCCGGAACTAACAATTCAGGAACTAACAATTCAGGAACTAACAATTCAGATAACTTGTCTACAAGCAATCTTTCTGCAACCTCCTCTGGCATCGCTTCGACCACTCAGCGCTTTATTCAAGCGCTTCGCTCAGATACCTTTACACAGGTCGAGCAGCGCATCATCCGACAACTGATTCAGGCATTGTTATATGAAGAAATTTTGCCCTATGACACTCGCGACGATGCTGTGGAAGATGGCTGCCAGCATTATATATTATACGGCAAGGACACTACAGGGCAGCCCGTTCAATATCGTTCTGTTGGAAAACGAATGGACAGCTTTGGGCGTATTCGGCTGGCTCGTATTCCAGTCATACGGGTCGGGACAGACGGAAGCGAAACGACGGCTGCGCTGGCAGATTTTGCGAACGAAGTCCTCAGCGCCGCACAGCAGGGAGAGCGGCTTCAACGCTTTATAGAAGAGCTGGAGCAAACTTTGCTCAAGGATGTGCAGGCGCAAAGTTATTTGACAGCGCCATCTCTCGTAGATGACCAGCGTCGATATGATGAGCTGGAAGGCAATTTGGGGGACGGCCATCCCTACCATCCATGCTATAAATCCAGGATTGGATTCACGCTGACAGATAATGAGCTGTATGGTCCGGAGTTCAAGCAGCCGATTCGTCCTGTGTGGCTGGCCATTGCCAAAAGCCACAGCCGGGTCGGGAAATCGCAGGCGATTGATTATGAAGCATTTATTCGCCAGGAGCTGGGAGAAGGCGAATTTGCACGCTTCCAAGCCTTGTTGACCAGCTATGGTCAGCAACCGGAGGCTTATCGGCTCATGCCTGTACATCCGTGGCAGTGGCAGCAGGTCATTTTGCCCCGCTTCCATCAAGAGCTGGCGGAGCAACAGATCATATGGCTCGGTGAAGCAAGCGATGTGTATCAGGCGCAGCAGTCGATCCGCACATTGTCCAACCGAACGACACCTGATCGCGCTTATGTGAAGCTGTCGCTCAGCATTACGAACACCTCCACTAGCCGGATTATGGCTGGACATACCGTACTGAACGGTGCACTTATCACAGACTGGCTGCATGGGTTGCTGGAGCACGATGAATACGCCGTTCAACAGGGATTTTTTGTTTTGCGTGAGGTTTTGGGTATCACATTTGACTACGAGCAGTTGCCCGAATACCGTCAGGCGAAAACGTATGGTTCGCTGGGGACGGTGTGGCGGGAAAGCA
>NZ_JH601052.1:166291-181511 GCF_000245715.1 Paenibacillus sp. Aloe-11
CGGATGAGGACGCGATACCTTTTAACGGATTATGTTATGTGCAGAAAAACGGGGTTCCGCTCATTGATCCATGGGTACAGCAATTCGGAGTAGAGGAATGGACTCGCCGGGTGCTGGAGGCGACCATATCGCCGCTTATTCATATGTTGTATGCGCATGGGATCGGTATGGAATCTCACGGTCAGAATATTATTTTGATTCATCGAAACGGACAACCAACGCGGGTGGCACTTAAAGATTTTCATGATGGCGTCCGGTTTTCCGTGAACCATCTGACGGAGCCGGATCAATGTCCACATCTTCATCCTGAGCCGCCAAGTCATGCCCGCATTAACCGCAATTCGTTTATTAAAACGAGTAATCCGGAGGATGTGCGTGATTTTACTTACGATGCTTTTTTCTTTATTGCAGCCGCCGAGCTGGCGATGTTTCTTACCGAGCATTATCAACTGGACGAGCAGCGATTTTGGCAGATGTCTGCGCAGGTCATTCATGATTATCAGCGCCAGCATCCTCAGCATGAGGAGCGTTTCCGCCTGTTTGACTTGTTCGCCCCAACCGTGCAGATTGAAGAACTGATGAAAAGACGTCTGCTCGGGGATGAGGATCTTCACTTCAAGCCAGGGATCAATCCGTTGTATGCACACCGGGAGCCCCAATGCTAACGATCAATCGGCTTCAGGAGAAGCTGCGGAAAGGGCAGGAGGTATTCGGGCTGATTGCCTCCATCCCGGCGGCGCTTACGGTCGAAATGATCGGACATGCCGGATATGACTTTGTCATCATTGATATGGAGCATGTCATGATTAATCCCGAAACCGTAGAGCATATGATCCGTGCTGCGGAAGC
Source organism: Paenibacillus sp. Aloe-11 (assembly GCF_000245715.1). Classification (NCBI taxonomy): domain Bacteria; kingdom Bacillati; phylum Bacillota; class Bacilli; order Caryophanales; family Paenibacillaceae; genus Paenibacillus; species Paenibacillus sp. Aloe-11. The sequence continues at coordinate 167,141 of NZ_JH601052.1, forward strand.
CGCACAAATCACGCCCTTGGTGCGTGTGCCCGAGGTCGATGCCAAGGTCATATTGCGGGTGCTGGACAGCGGAGCACAGGGGATCGTCGTTCCGCATGTGGAGAGCAGGGAGCAGATGGAGGAGCTGGTGCAGGCTGCAAAATATAGCCCGGAGGGCAAGCGAAGCCTGAACAGTGGCAGACCTGTTGCATTTGGCAAAGGAAGTTTGGTGGATTACATGAAGCAGGCCAATGATCAGATCATGCTGGTGCCGATGATTGAGAGCGAACTGGGCGTGGAACGTATTGCAGATATTTTATCCGTACCAGGCCTTGGCATGGTGCTGGAAGGAGCCGCAGATTTATCGCAATCATACGGTGTGCCATGGCAGACCGATGCGGCGATTGTGCAGGAGGGTCTACAGCGGGTCTTTGAAGCTTCACGGGAAGCGAAGGTTCCATACTGTGCCATTCCGCGAAAGGCTGGAGAATACGGTGCATGGATAGAACAAGGGGTTCATGCCTTCGTGCTGGGGGATGAGCGGGGAATTGCTTTTCGTGCCCTGCAAGCAAGAAGGTCTGACCTATACTAGTTCTCAACATAAAGGAGGATGAACATGAGTCAGCTTGTTACAGCATGGTCTGGAGGGCAGGTCGTTTCGTATGTGGAAAAGCTTATCCAGCAAAAGCAGGAACGAGAGCAGCAACCCGTATGCGCCTATATCTATGACCTGGGGGCACTGAGGGAACGGGCACAACGTTGTGTAAGTAGCTTGCCTGATGATTGCAGTTTGTTTTACGCGGTCAAAGCCAATCCCGATCCTCAGTTGATCGCCAGTCTGCTTCCCATTGTGAAGGGCTTTGAAGCGGCATCGATTGGAGAAATTCGTACCATCCGTGAGGTATCAGCCGACGTGCCGATTATATTTGGCGGTCCGGGGAAAAAGGACGCTGAAATTCAGGAAGCGCTGGAGCGTAATGTGATGCTGATTCATGCCGAAAGTTTGCATGAGCTGCAGCGTATCGGCTGGATTGCAGAACGCAGACAGCAGCGCGTAGCTATTTTGCTGCGTGTTAATTTGCGACGTGCTTTGCCAGAGGCGAGCATTACGATGTCCGGTCGGGCCACTCAATTCGGCATTGACGAAATTCAAGTGCCGGAAGCAATCCGACTTGTTCAAAGCCTGCCGTTTGTACAGCTGGAGGGTTTTCATATGCATTCCCTGTCCAACAATCTGGATGCCTGGCTGCACGCCCGCATGGTTGCTACGTATTTGCAATGCGTGCAGGGCTGGATTCAGGAGCATTCCCTGTCCATCCGCTATCTGAATGCAGGCGGCGGCTTCGGCATTTCGTATACCGATCTGGAGCGCAGGTTCGAATGGAATGATTTTATAGAGGAATTGCAGCAAGTATTGGAGGACTATCGTATCCCCGGCATCCAGCTGATTTTTGAATCCGGGCGCTACATCGTGGCGCACTGCGGGTATTACGCCGCAGAAGTGATCGATCTCAAAACAAATCATGATCAGCATTACGCCATTATTCGCGGGGGAACCCACCACTTTCGTTTGCCGGTGTCGTGGCAGCATAATCAGCCGTTTGAGGTAATTGCTGTTGACGATTGGCCATATCCATTTCCGCGAACAGAGCGGCGACAGACAGCGGTGACGATTGCAGGAGAGCTCTGTACCCCCAAGGATGTGCTTGCACACGAGGTGCACGTAGAGCATTTGCGGATCGGAGACGTTCTGCTGTTCCATATTGCCGGAGCCTACGGCTGGACGATTTCGCATCACGACTTCCTCAGCCATCCCCATCCGCATTTCTACTATATAAACCACACTTGAGAGTTACCTTTAGTGCCACTGCGCAGACAGATGGTGCTTCCCATCTAACATAAAGAAGGAGGAATGAATCTGTATGAAGTCCACATTAAACACGAACCTGGTGCTTTCATCCGAAGAAGCAACGCGTCTGCACAGACAAAAACAGGCTGAAAGCCAGGTTATGCAGGATCTTGTAAATACACTGCTGGCGGAAGGATTTTGGGAGCATGCCGATGTTGAACTGTTGTCTATCCCGCAATGGCAAAACGACTTTACTAGCATTCAGCCTGAATTAGGTGACTTGTTTTCTTTTAGGGAGAATGAAGCTGCTGACTCCAATAGGGATACGGCTGCAAATAGCGGTCCGATTAGCCTTTACCGCTGGTGGGTGGATCGGGAGCAGCAGCACAGTATCTTATTCCCTGTACACGCTGCGGTGGTTCAGCCCTATCGCTACCTGCGGTCAGGTGGTGTGTGCGAAATTCAGCGGCAGCCAGAGGGAGAAGAATTCCATGCCAAATGGCTTCACCCGGTGACGCTGATGCAGCGTGTAATTGAGGAATGTCTGGACGAGGAATATCGCCGTCAGGAAGGAGTGGGGAGGTTTGTCCAGCTACTGGAGCAGACTATCCAGCAAACTGCATGGTCGCTGGATAGTGGGCTGGGGGATGACAATATCCTGGGAATATCGCCCACTGAGGCTTTTCAACGCCTGGAACAGCATTCCTCGTTGCGTGATCGTCCTTTTCACCCCGTATCCAAGGCTAAAACAGGCTTGAACGAGCAGGACTATCGAAAATATATCGCTGAATTTGGACAGGATATCACGCTAAGCTGGGTAGCACTTCGCAAGGACGCGATTATGACCGGAGCGGGCATCACACAGGGGCCTCATTTTGCGGACACAGAAACAGAAGCACCAGCAGCCGAAGCTGAAGCGGACATGCAACGTTCATATGCTGGACAGCAGCCTGACGATCTTCTTCTGTCCAGCTCCGAACGTCAGCTGGTTGAGCAGGAAATGCAGGAACGCGGACTGTCTGCGGATTATATCGCGATACCTGTTCATCCGTGGCAGCTCACGCATATACTGCCCCAACATCTGCACGCCGAGCAGGCAGACAAAGTGTGGATTCCGCTGGATGTAAAGGCTGGAGCCTTTCAGGCGACCTCGTCTGTACGCTCCTTGTCTCCGAAGGATGGTGGTCCCAATTATGTGAAGCTGCCCTTGAGCGTATTTTCACTGGGGGCATCCCGCTATCTGCCTGCTGTGAAGCTGATTAACGGGGATCGCGGACAAGCCTTATTGCAGCAGGCCAAAGCACGTGACCCGCAGCTTCAGGAGCGATTGTTTTTATGCGATGAAGGCTCCTGGTGGGCTTATATGCCGCAAAACGGCAGCCTGTATGATGATCCGCCCCGGCACTTGGCGGCGATGGCCCGGATGTATCCGCACGAATTAATCCATGATCCTGCCGTGCGCCTCATTCCTATGTCTGCATTGGCTGCAAGGCAGCATCATTTTTTCCGGGAATGGGCTGCTGAACGTAGACTTCCTGAGACGGCAGCTTCGGTAAAACAACTATTCGGTGAAGTCTGCCTGACATTTTTTGAAATCATGCTGCGACTGTACCGCATCGGGCTCATGCCTGAGATCCATGGGCAAAACTGTGTGCTGGTTTGGAAAAACGGAAAGATCGAACACATTTTGCTACGTGACCATGACTCTGTGCGTCTGCATCTACCCTGGCTGACAGAGCATGGGATTGCCGATCCTGAATATCAAATCCGCCCCGGCTATTCCAACAGCCTGTACAATGAAACACCAAAGAAATTGCTATTCTATTTGCAAACGCTGGGCATTCAAGTTAATTTGTACGCGATTATAGATACACTTTCAGATATTTATGGCATAGACGAACCGTCTCTGTGGTCTGTATTAAGGCAACAATTGGAGAACGCTATCCACCGCGTGCCCTTCAAGGCTGACGTTCGCCGGGAAATCAAGCAAATTGTATTTGAAAATCCGGAGTGGCCGCTCAAGCTGCTGGTGAAACCTTTGCTGGAGCAATCTGGTGTACCTGGCAGTATGCCGTCTGGTCAAAGCCGTATACAGAACCCGTTTTATCATTTGAATATTGCCTATGCCCAAAATGTAAATCCTTTATAAGCTTGAGCGCAATTCCATTTTGCAAAATCCGACCCAGTCTATATATAATGAAAAGAGTTCTCATAACATGGAGAATAATGATCAATATATAGAAAGGCTGGGAGCCATGAATACGCAGGATCAATCCTTTACTTCATTTCTTTATAAACTGCAAGATATTCAGCATGTGTGCTCTGGCCGATCTTTCTCCCGGCAAGAAACGTCTTTTCATACGTTGTTATTATTCAATGAAGGGGAAGGGGATATCGTCATTGATGGAATGACGTATCCTCTTTACCGCCAAAAGGGCTTTATGCTCGCTCCTGGCGCAGTCATGAAGCTCCATCTGTTGTCCGGCGCTCCGGCAGATTATTATGTCATCCGTTTTCTGGCATTACAGCCGTCGGGGGAGCTGGACTGCTACATACCTGCAGAGGCCATCGGACCACAAGAATGGAACATTCCCCACTTCCGTTTTGTGATGGACAGAGTCGAGGAAATCAAGAAGAAGCATCATTGTGATCGTATATGGGACCAAATGAAGGCCAATATTTTATTTCAGGAAATGCTGATGTCATTGTTTCAGCATGCGAGCCGGGATCAGAAGCCGGACGTGCAGCAGGCGGTGACCTTGACGCTCCACTACATGGAGCAGCATTACGCTTCCGATATTACGCGGGACAAGCTGGCAGAGCTGGCAGGAATGAGTGCCGATTATTATTCGCGTATGTTCAAAAAAATGATCGGCAAAAGCCCAATGGAATATTTGACAGACATTCGTATGAATCACGCGAAGCAAGCGCTGGTGCTCACTCGTGATTCTTTTCGCACAATTGCTCACGGTGTCGGCTTTAGCGATGAGTTCTATTTTAGCCGTAAATTTAAAGCCGCTACTGGACGCTCCCCCTCAGCCTACGTCAATACGATTCGATATACGGATAAAATTGCTTCGCTCAAGCATCTGTTAACCGGACATTTGATTGCACTGGGCATAGAGCCGTATGCGGCGGTGATTAACAAGGCTTACCCTGTCACCCAAGGCTTTTGCAATACGATATCAGTAGGTGAGGTTCAGCCCGATCTGGAAAGGCTGATGTCGGCCCGGCCTGAGCTGATTTTAACCTGTGAATTCAGGGATTTTGAGAAATCAAAAAAGGAAAAAATGTATGAGCAAATTGCGCCCACCGTCACCGTACCCTTTTTCCAAAGCTGGCGTACTCATTTTCAGTCGATTGCCCGCATTGTCGGCAAGGATGCAGAAGCGGTTGAATGGTTGGAGCGCTATGAAACGAAAGCAGAACGGATTTCCCGAAAGGTCAGGCAAAAGCTCGGAGGGGAGAGCGTGCTGATCGTTGGGGTTGGGAACCAGAAAATGTGTGTGTATGGACAGCGGAATGTGGGATCGGTTTTGTATGGAGACTTGAAGCTGGCGATGCCTGCGGGGGTCGAGAATATCGCCCATTACCGGGAGGTAACGGTGAGTGAGCTGAATGAATTTGATGCAGACCGCATTCTGCTGACTTGTTATCGCCATTATGGCAACGCCTGTGAAGAACAAGCAATTCAGCAGGAGTGTCTGGCACTGTGGCGTTCCCCCGAATGGCAGCAGCTAAAGGCGGTACGGAATGGGGCCGTACACCATATGTGTGATAGCAGACACCTGTATACATGCTATACTTCGTTGTCTCACGATCTATTATTGGACAAATCGTTAGAGCTGCTGTTGTCTGATTCGTCCAAATAAAGAACGTTAACGTCCATGGTCATACTAAGACCCCTCTTTATAATTAATGATGAGAATGAATATCATTATTGGCGATCTAAATAGGGGGAAAAGAGAAATGTTTCGAGTATCAAGCAAAGGGAGTATATGGGTTGCACTCATGGTTGTATTGCTGCTTTTATCAGGCTGCGGTGCTGGAGGTGGGGGTACGAGTACGAATGCCGATGAAGCGCCAGAAGCTTCCTCAACCGACTCCGTACGCACCATCGAGCATGTCTTGGGTAAAACCGAAATTAAGGGTACACCCAAGCGGGTCGTAACGCTGTATAACGGAGCCAACGATGTTATGATCGCCTATGGCATAAAGCCTGTGGGGATTGTGGAGGCGAGTGGAACCGAGCCGGTGTATGATTATTTGAAAAAGGATCTCGAAGGGATTCCGACAGTTGGTCTGGAGACACAGCCGAATATGGAGGAAATCTATAAGCTGAAGCCGGATGTCATCATTGCAACCAAATTCCGTAACGAAGCGACGTACCAGCAATTGTCGGAAATCGCACCTACGGTCGCCGTCGATCAGCTATATGAGTGGAAAGATACAGTGAAGCTGATCGGGCAAGTGTTGAATCAGGAGGACAAGGGGGCACAATTGCTGGCGGATTGGGATCAGCGTGTAGCGGACTTTAAAAAGAAAATGGGTGATCGCCTGCCGATCAAGGCTTCCATCGTTAATTTCCGGGCAGACCATGCGCGTATTTATTATATGGGCTTCGCAGGACAGATCCTGAAGGAGCTGGGCTTCACCCGCCCTCCTGAGCAAGAAGCGGACAAATGGGGAATCAAAGTCAACAGCAAGGAAAGCATACCAGACATGAATGCAGATACGTTATTCGTGTTTAACTCGGGTAAGGATCAGGCTGCTATTGAAAAAAATTATGAGGCTTGGACAAGCCATCCTTTGTGGAAAAACCTTGATGCATACAAGAAAAAGAGCATTTTTAAGGTTAATGAAGTGAATTGGAATCTGGCCGGTGGCTATTTGAGCGCAAATCTGATGCTGAATGATCTTTATCAATTGTATGATCTGAAATTATAAATAACTATCATAAAGCAAGACGGAAATACAGCAGAGGGGTGAGGGGTCTATTTCTCTCATCCTTCTTTTGTGTTGTACATTGCTGCTGAAAGAGTGAGGATATGCAACGATGCTAACGACGATTGTGAAAAAATGGACCGGACTTGGTGTATGTCTGGTCCTGCTCGCGGGCGCCTTGTTCCTTGGCCTGCTGCTTGGCAGAACGCTGATTCCACCGCAATTGATGATATCTTCTCTACTGTATTATGATGCTCAAAATGTAGAGCATGTGCTGATACATACCGAACGTTTGCCGCGCACAATCATTGCTGCTGTTGTAGGCGCGGGCTTGGCGATGGCAGGAGCCTTCATGCAGGCACTTACTCGAAATCCGTTGGCTTCGCCGAGCACGTTCGGTATCAATGCGGGCGCTTTGTTCTTTGTCTCTATTGCTGCGGTCGTCTTTGCGGTCGAGTCCATGATGTCTCTGATGGGCTTTGCCTTGATCGGTGCAGGACTGGCGGCTGTGCTGGTATATGTCATCGGTTCATTAGGTCGGGATGGTTTGACGCCGATCAAGATTGTATTGTCTGGCTCTGCCATTCACGCCTTGTTTATGTCGATGATCCAGATTATTTTGGTGATGAATGAAACGGGGATGCAAAATGTGTTGTTCTGGATGGCTGGCTCTGTCAGCGGACGTTCGCTGGAGATGCTGCAGCCTTTATTTCCTTTTATGCTGGTGGCGGGGATCTCGGCGATGTTGATGGGTAGAGCGGTGAATCTGCTCGTAACCGGGGAAGATGTAGCGAAGGGCCTGGGGCAAAATACGTTATGGGTAAAATGCGCCATGGGACTCATTATTGTGGTGCTGGCTGGATGCTCTGTTGCGATTGCGGGGGCGATTGGCTTCGTCGGTCTGATCATTCCGCATGTGGCGCGTGCTTTGGTTGGTGCGGATTACCGCTGGATTACCCCTTTTTCGGCGGTATTGGGTGCTTTGCTATTGGTGTCGGCCGATACTGCCGCCAGAGTGCTGATTTCACCACAGGAAATTCCGATTGGTGTGATTACGGCTTTGATCGGGGTTCCCTTTTTCATCTACATTGCCCGTAAAGGAGGGGCGTGGAAATGAAGCGTATGAAGGTGAAGCATGGTAACGGTGCAGGTAGGTTGAACAAGAAGCGTTATGTGACGCTGCGAAGCAGGAACGGCCAATTTCATATCCAGTTGGAAAAGAAAGCGTTATGGATGATGGGTGGATTGGCCTTGGTGCTTCTGGTCATAGGTGTGATCAGTGTGGGCTGGGGGGATACGTATGTACATCCTTGGGAAGTGCTTCGAGCGATATGGGGACGCAGCTCAGGCGAACATGACTTTATTTTGTACAGACTGCGGTTTCCGCGAGCGGTTACGGGAGTGCTGGTTGGCGCGGCTTTGGGCATCGCGGGAGCGGTGCTTCAGGGCATTATTCGCAATCCGCTGGCATCTCCGGATATCCTGGGCATTACAGGCGGGGCATCTGCTGCTGCAGTGACGTTCATTGCTTATGGAGGAGCTGTTTTGAGCTTCCAATGGCTGCCTGTAGCGGCTGTAGCTGGCGCACTGGTCGTATCGCTGCTAGTGTACGTGTTGGCCTGGAAGGACGGCGTAACACCCATCCGGCTGGTGCTGGTGGGGATTGGTTTGGCTTCTGCCATGAGTTCGGTTACGACGCTGATGTTGGTTATGAGCTCGTCCTTTACAGCCGGCAAGGCTTATATCTGGCTGACGGGCAGCGTGTATGGAGCGTCGTGGAGCAACGTATATACGATGTTGATCGCCATTGGAGTCTGTACACCTCTGGTTCTCTATTTTGCACGCAGCCTCAACACACAGGAGCTGGGGGATGATGTAGCCACCGGGCTGGGCGTAGAGGTGCAGCGGCACCGTGTGATACTGCTGCTGCTCAGTGTAATTCTCGCCGGAACTGCGGTAGCAGTCGCGGGAGCGATTGGCTTTGTCGGATTAATTGCGCCACATATTGCACGTCGATTGGTAGGCCGCTCTATGGGCGGACTGACGCTGGTGTCAGCACTGGTAGGGGGATTGCTGGTGTATCTCGCTGATTTGCTGGCCCGCACGGCCTTTTATCCTATTGATGTTCCCGCAGGTATTTTTACAGCTGGCGTAGGGGCACCGTTTTTTCTGTATTTGCTGCTTCAGCGACGGAATCGGCATTAAGGACTGAAATAGAATGACTTCACGATATGGGAGGGAAGCTGCATGGGTTTAGAGATGAAGGACCTGATGATTAACTATGGGGCAGATCCGGTTATTCAAGAGCTGGACCTGCAAATCCCGGAGGGAAAGATTACGGTGCTGGTAGGCAGTAATGGCTGTGGAAAATCGACGATTTTACGTGCTATGGCGCGGCTGTTAAAGCCTGCAACAGGAGCGGTGCTGCTGGATGGGCAGGCGATTGCTGAGCTCCCCTCCAAGCAAATTGCCAAAAGGCTGTCCATTTTGCCGCAGGGACCCTCGGCCCCGGAAGGGCTAACGGTATATCAGTTGGTCAAGCAGGGCAGATATCCGCATCAGAGCTGGCTCAAACAGTGGTCGGTAGAGGATGAGGAGCAGGTGCAAAACGCGCTGCGGGCAACGCAATTGGAGGCCTTCGCGGACCGTCCGGTGGATTCTTTATCCGGTGGACAGCGTCAGCGTGCATGGATTTCCATGACTTTGGCGCAGGGGACGGACATGATTTTATTGGATGAACCGACGACTTATTTGGACATGACACATCAAATTGAGATTCTGGACCTGCTGTTTGATCTGAATGAACGCGAAGGACGGACCATTGTTATGGTGCTGCATGATCTGAATTTGGCCTGCCGTTATGCGCACCATATGGTTGCAGTACATGATAAGCGTATTTATACGCAGGGAAAGCCGGAAGAAATCATGACCTCAGAGACGGTGGAGACTGTATTCCAACTGCGCTGTCAAGTCATTCCTGATCCGTTGTACGGGACTCCGATGTTTATTCCGCATGGAAAGGGGAGGAAGATAGATGCCGTACGGCAAAACGTCTTCGTTTGAGCCTGCGGAATGGTCGTATCTCACGGACAAACTGCGAATCAGCAGCGATGCACAAGCACCCACTGGCCGATACGATCTACCCGCTGCAGATCTGCTTGATGCATCTGCATGTACCATCTATCTGGACCGCCTGTCGGAACTGCATGGTTTTTCTTCACGTAAGGTGACGGCCTCTGCCTTGGCGAAACGGTACGGTTTTCTGATCGTATCCCCGGCTCTGTATGCGATGTCTGTATATAACAAGACGTTGGGAGTCGGGATTGCCGATTGTACGATTCGTTCTGATTTTGTCAAGGATACGTGGCTTCCAAGGCTGCATTTGAACAGACTGCGGGTTAGTGAATATAACAAACATACGGAATATGGTGGTGAAACGGAACATGGGGACAGGGACAATGGTGATGCGGACCAGCATCGGCGTCATGCTTGGCGTGATTACGTCATCGGGCAGGTATTTGCAGAGCATTTGGCCCCGATATGGCGCTCGGTTTCTGCTGTTGCTTCCATTCCGAGAACGGTGTTATGGGAAAACACCGCCATCTATGTCTATGCGCTGTATGAGAACCGCATCCGGCAGGAGCTGAATGGCGGGGATCGGTTGCGGATAGAAGAGGATTTTAAATACTTGATCTGTGAAGCACCGGCTTATTTATTTGGTGAACGACACAACCCGCTGGCTCGGTATGCGGGTTCTGCTCGTACACAGCGTACCCCGATGATCTCTGTATCCACCACATCTATGGACACGGTGCAAGCAGTACGTGTGCGAAAAACCTGCTGTTATTTTTATCAGATGAAGGACAAGGGTAGCTATTGCCCTACCTGTCCCAAAATACATGGTACGAGCTAAGCAGGAACTATGATCCCAAAAGGAGATGACTTGCATGTTTCGGATTCAACCTCGTGTCGAGGGTGTAACGAAGGAGTTACTGGAGCTTTATCAGCATGTTAGTGCTTCCACGATAGGGCATTTTACGGATTTTGGATGTATGCAGGGAGCGCAGCCATTGTTCCGTCCTATTCGTTTGTTGGGGAATGCGGTTACAGTGAGGCTTCCCCATCTGGATTCCACCGCGATCCGTCATGCACTGGAATTGGCACAAGCGGGTGATGTGCTGGTCGTCGATATGTCTGGAGACGATGCCAGAGCCTGCTGGGGGGAATTCAGAGCCTATGTAGCGATGAAAAAACAACTGGCGGGGGTGATTGTTTCCGGCTGTGTCACGGATGTTAGCGTGCTGAACCAACTGCAATTTCCCGTCTTTTCAAAAGGGATTAGCGCCTTGACTACACGCACACTGGAACTGGAAGGGGAGGTGAATACACCGATAAGCCTGTTTGGAGTCAGTGTACATCCGGGTGACCTCGTATTGGGCGATGACGATGGCGTTTTTGTGTTGAAACCGGAGGCAGCATGGGAGCTGGGGGTAAAAGCAGTGGAAAAACAGCGCAAGGAGGAGCTTACCCGCCAGCAGTACGGATACAATCAGCTTTTGAACGCACGGCTGAAAAGGTAAACATTTCACGGCTTGGTGCCGACCGCAAGCATATGTGGGCTCATACCGATGATGGATTCCTGCTCTTCCACCTGCCGTGCAATAGCCAACAAACGTCTGCGATGGTCTGGGACCGTCCACTTTTCTTTAAAACCGGGAGCAATCCAGACAGGTCCCTCTACTCCGAAAATACGAGGCTCCTGCAATGCAGCCGCTTGCCAGTCGGCTCGCAAGGCAGCAGGTGTATGAAAGTAGGAGCGAGCGATAAAAGAGGGATACGCGGAAGGGCGTACATGCTGGCCATTCGTCAGCTCTTGTCTAACCATGTCCATGAACACGTCTTCTTCGACAATGGTATTGTGGTCACCGTATACAGATAATCCCCAAAGCAGCGAGCCAAACCTGGATATAGCTGAAGTGATCAGCGTCCCCCCCTTTTTTAAGACACGTGCTGCTTCTTGCAGTGCTTTTATTCGTTCATGCTGCTCCGTCAAATGATATAAAGGGCCCATTAATAGAACGATGTCTGCGCTTTCATCTTCACGGTGCACATTCCTGGCATCTGCGGTTTCGAGCTTGCTGATTACGGGTTTGCTCCGTTGTTGCTGACGAGCGAATTCAATGGCTTGGGGGGACAGATCAAACAAATGAACTTCATGCCCCAATTCCGCCAGCCAAAAGGAGTAAACCCCTACTCCGCCACCAATATCATAAATGACTTGAGACGAATGGCTGACATAACGCGAAATGATTTCTTTCGATCGTTCCAGCTCTATTTTTCCAATTCCCCGTTCCAACCTGCCTATTTCCGCGCCACCATCGTAATAAGTCAGAATTTCTTGCTCATCTTTTTCAAACATAGTACACCTCACCCAAAAGTTCGTCATTCACGACTTGAACCCTACAAATATAAGTTGCATATATTATCAAGCAAGTTGGTCCATAAGCTTTGAGTTTGAAAGGGGAAGAGCACGTGATAATCCATGTATATGCTTTATGCTGGAATGAAGAAAAGATGCTCCCGTTTTTTTTCAAGCACTATGATAATATAGCGGATCAATACTATATTTTCGATAATGGCTCAACTGATAATTCTGTATCCATGTTAAGGGAAAATCCCAAAGTTGTTATAGATAGATTCGAAATAGAAGGTAATTCTCTCGTGAAATCAGCACAAGATAAATTCAATCAATTTTGGAAAGGAAGCAGAGGAAAGGCAGACTGGGTTATTATCTGTGACGCAGATGAACATTTCTATCACCCTGACCTTAGAACATATCTGCAAGAATGCACCTCTAAAGGAATAACCTTGATTGTCCCTGATGGTTATGAGATGGTTTCCGATTTTTTTCCAAGTAGCGATCAACCATTACATGAAACGGTAACGAATGGTGTGAGAAGTCAAACGTACGATAAGCCTCAAATCTTTAATCCAAACGCGATTCAAGAAATAAATTTCAGTCCTGGCAGGCATACTGCTTCACCTACAGGGGACGTTGTAAAGCCATCCAATAATGATGTTTTATTGCTACATTATAAATACCTGGGATTTGACTATATAAATTCACGTTTCCCGGCTTTAAAACAAGGGCTGCGAGAAGGGGACAAAGCAAATAGATGGGGATTTCATTATTTATGGGATGAAAAACAAAGGTTGGAACAATTCGAGGAATTAAAAAATAAATCTGTTAGAGTGTTGTAGATCTACAAGGATAAGGGCACCTTTTTTCTCAGGGGGCCTTTATCCTTTTTATTTTTAATAGGCAAACAAACAATCATATGCAACAAATTATTAATATGATACATGGAGCTACATAATCCCTATTCTGATCAATATATATAGTATTTTTATATAATATGGATTTGTAGTTGATAAATAGGAAAGGGGGATCAACTTAATGGCAGTATTATCAACTGGACCTATTGAGAATAGTCCTGTTAGTGGGATCAGGCCTATCCAGCAGGTTACCGTTAAAATAATTAACCGCGATTTAGTCAATTCTTCAACTATTTTAATTCAGGGATACATTTTAAATGGTTTACGAACATTGTATGTACTAGAACAAATAGCTTTAGCCCCCAATGCAGTTATTACAAAAAATTATCTAGCGGACTTCGACGCATATGAATTCGTTTTTACCACAAGTGGTTTAGCAGAAGAAAATACTGATATTTCAGTTTGGGGAAGAAACGGGAGTGGTGAAATCATTGATGTTCAGCGCATTGTTGCGGATGAGCAACTAAATTCTTAAAACTCAACATATGTATAGAGATAGAACCACAATCGCAGCAAATGGTTGAAACATAAAATAGAGGGAACAGGATCTTGAGAAAGATTTTTTGTTCACAAAAAAAGCTTATTTTTACTAGAGAGGAGGGAGTACCTAATGGCAGTATTATCAACTGGACCGATTGCAAATGATCCTGTTCTAGGAGTCAGACCCACCCAACTGGTCACAGTAAAAATAGATAACCGAAATTCTGTCAATTCTTCTATTGTTTTGATAGAGGGTTTTATTTTAAACGGCAGCAGAACATTATATGTACAACAACTAGTGTCAGTGGGACCCAATGTGGTTTTAACTAGGAATTTCTTTGCAGGTTTCGACGCATTTGAATTCGTTTTTACCACAAGCGGGCCAGCAGAGAATGAAACTCAAATTTCTGTTTGGGGTAAAGATACATCGGGGCAATTAGTACCTGCCCATCGGTTAGTATCTGATGAACTTTTAGGAACCGGTCGAGGCGACCGAGGACCTCAGGGCGTACAAGGCGTTCAAGGGCCTCAAGGAGTTCAAGGAGCCCAAGGTGACCAAGGACCTCAGGGTGTTCAAGGAGTCCAAGGCGCTCAAGGACCTCAGGGTGTTCAAGGCGTCCAAGGTGACCAAGGACCTCAAGGAGTTCAGGGAGCCCAAGGCGACCAAGGACCTCAAGGAGTTCAAGGAGCCCAAGGTGACCAAGGACCTCAGGGAGTTCAAGGAGTCCAAGGCGTACAAGGCGCTCAAGGACCTCAGGGTGTTCAAGGCGTCCAAGGTGACCA
>NZ_JH601053.1:0-788 GCF_000245715.1 Paenibacillus sp. Aloe-11
GTTCAAGGCGTCCAAGGCGATCAAGGACCTCAGGGAGTTCAAGGCACACAAGGCGATCAAGGACCTCGGGGAGTTCAAGGCACACAAGGCGATCAAGGACCTCAGGGTGTTCAAGGCGTCCAAGGTGTTCAAGGACCTCAAGGAGTTCAGGGCGTTCAAGGCGATCAAGGACCTCAAGGAGTTCAGGGAGCCCAAGGCGACCAAGGACCTCAAGGAGTTCAAGGCACACAAGGTGACCAAGGACCTCAGGGAGTTCAAGGAGTCCAAGGCGACCAAGGACCTCAAGGAGTTCAAGGCACACAAGGTGACCAAGGACCTCAGGGAGTTCAAGGAGTCCAAGGCGACCAAGGACCTCAAGGAGTTCAAGGCACACAAGGTGACCAAGGACCTCAGGGAGTTCAAGGAGTCCAAGGCGACCAAGGACCTCAAGGAGTTCAAGGCACACAAGGTGACCAAGGACCTCAGGGAGTTCAAGGAGTCCAAGGCGACCAAGGACCTCAAGGAGTTCAAGGCACACAAGGTGACCAAGGACCTCAGGGTGTTCAAGGCGTTCAAGGCGACCAAGGACCTCAGGGTGTTCAAGGAACCCAAGGTGCTCAAGGACCACAAGGTGTTCAAGGAACCCAAGGTGACCAAGGACCACAGGGAGTTCAAGGCGTACAAGGTGCTCAAGGACCTCAGGGCGTTCAAGGCGCACAAGGCGTTCAAGGAGTCCAAGGCGACCAAGGACCTCAGGGCGTACAAGGCGTTCAAGGCGACCAAGGACCTCAAGGTGTCCAAGGAGCCCA
>NZ_JH601053.1:1004-16385 GCF_000245715.1 Paenibacillus sp. Aloe-11
GTCCAAGGTGTTCAAGGACCTCAGGGAATTCAAGGAGCCCAAGGTGACCAAGGACCTCAGGGTGTTCAAGGCGTTCAAGGAACCCAAGGACCTCAGGGAGTTCAAGGAACCCAAGGTGACCAAGGACCTCAAGGTGTTCAAGGCCCACAAGGTGACCAAGGACTTCAGGGAGTTCAAGGAACCCAAGGCGATCAAGGACCTCAAGGAGTTCAAGGTGTCCAAGGCGACCAAGGACCTCAAGGTGCTCAAGGCGTACAAGGCGACCAAGGCCCTCAGGGTGTTCAAGGCACACAAGGTGACCAAGGACCTCAAGGAGTTCAGGGCGTTCAAGGTGACCAAGGACCACAGGGAGTTCAAGGCGTACAAGGTGCTCAAGGCCCTCTAGGTCCACAAGGTATTCAAGGCCCTCTAGGTGCTCAAGGCCCTCTAGGTCCACAAGGTGCTGAAGGCCCTCTAGGTGCTCAAGGCCCTCAGGGCGTTCAAGGAGTGCAAGGCGACCAAGGCCCTCAGGGCGTTCAAGGAGCGCAAGGCGACCAAGGCCCTCAGGGAGTTCAAGGAGTCCAAGGCGACCAAGGCCCTCAGGGAGTTCAAGGCGTACAAGGTGACCAAGGCCCTCAGGGAGTTCAAGGCGTACAAGGCGACCAAGGCCCTCAGGGCGTACAAGGCGTTCAAGGCGACCAAGGACCTCAAGGAGTTCAGGGAGCCCAAGGCGATCAAGGACCTCAGGGAGTTCAAGGCGTACAAGGCGATCAAGGACCTCAAGGAGTTCAAGGTGTCCAAGGCGACCAAGGACCTCAAGGTGCTCAAGGCGTACAAGGCGACCAAGGCCCTCAAGGAGTTCAAGGCCCACAAGGTGACCAAGGACCTCAAGGAGTTCAGGGCGTTCAAGGTGACCAAGGACCACAGGGAGTTCAAGGCGTACAAGGTGCTCAAGGCCCTCTAGGTCCACAAGGTATTCAAGGCCCTCTAGGTGCTCAAGGCCCTCTAGGTCCACAAGGTGCTGAAGGCCCTCTAGGTGCTCAAGGCCCTCTAGGTCCACAAGGTGCTGAAGGCCCTCTAGGTGCTCAAGGCCCTCTAGGTCCACAAGGTGCTGAAGGCCCTCTAGGTGCTCAAGGCCCTCTAGGTCCACAAGGTGCTGAAGGCCCTCTAGGTGCTCAAGGCCCTCAGGGCGTTCAAGGAGTGCAAGGCGACCAAGGCCCTCAGGGCGTTCAAGGAGTGCAAGGCGACCAAGGCCCTCAGGGCGTTCAAGGAGTGCAAGGCGACCAAGGCCCTCAGGGCGTTCAAGGAGTGCAAGGCGACCAAGGCCCTCAGGGCGTTCAAGGAGTGCAAGGCGACCAAGGCCCTCAGGGCGTTCAAGGAGTGCAAGGCGACCAAGGCCCTCAGGGCGTTCAAGGAGTGCAAGGCGACCAAGGCCCTCAGGGCGTTCAAGGAGTGCAAGGCGACCAAGGCCCTCAGGGCGTTCAAGGAGTGCAAGGCGACCAAGGCCCTCAGGGCGTTCAAGGAGTGCAAGGCGACCAAGGCCCTCAGGGCGTTCAAGGAGTGCAAGGCGACCAAGGCCCTCAGGGCGTTCAAGGAGTGCAAGGCGACCAAGGCCCTCAGGGCGTTCAAGGAGTGCAAGGCGACCAAGGCCCTCAGGGCGTTCAAGGAGTGCAAGGCGACCAAGGCCCTCAGGGCGTTCAAGGAGTGCAAGGCGACCAAGGCCCTCAGGGCGTTCAAGGAGTGCAAGGCGACCAAGGCCCTCAGGGCGTTCAAGGAGCGCAAGGCGACCAAGGCCCTCAGGGAGTTCAAGGCGTACAAGGCGACCAAGGCCCTCAAGGAGTTCAAGGCCCACAAGGTGACCAAGGACCTCAAGGCGTTCAAGGCGTACAAGGTGAACAAGGACCTGCAGGCATTCTGTAAGCTTAAGCTCAAGGTATATTTAGATGACTCAAAAGTTATTTATAACTTTTGGGTCCTTTTTTTGTCTTAAGTTCATGTTTGCAGTTCTGCTGTAACGAAAAAACCTTTGTTGAAGTCTTGTGGAAATAAATTCCAAGAGACTTCGACAAAGGTATTGGAAAATAACTGTTGGCTAATGTTCTAATCAGCCTTACCTGAGATTTAGGGCAACACAACCACTTTCTCTTTGCAGGACGCAACAAATTTTGCATATTGAATACAAGTTTCTAATGAATCATTTGGCTCCATTGGCCACCATCGTATGGCTCCCCTGGGAGCTTTGGAGGCATAGATTTCGATGTCTGATGGAATTCGACCTACAACCACAATTTCGATCTCCCTAAAGTTGTTTTCAATGCCCTTTTGGAGCGTCTTAATTAATTGGGTATGCTCTATTTCGGGGCAGGAATGGGGGATAGGGAACAATATCGAGAATCTTGAGGTATCTTCTTGAATAACGTGAGCAGATTTCCGGGCAGAATCATCCGTAGAAGTCTCCCAAATACGACGATAAGGCAATAGCTCTGGTAATTCGAGCTCTTTCAATCTCATTTGAATTCTTTGGAAATAGCATCTATATAGTTCCCCTACAAGAACCTGAATCTGCTTATTTCTGAGGAATGTAGTGTTATTTCCATGTTCGTTACGATATTGGATATATATCAAATCGGGGATGTTTACAAATTTAGTACAAAGAAACGTCCGGACCAGCATATCGTAATCATCTGCTACCAGTAGTTCATTGCGATGGCCTCCGATCAGATGATAACAGTCTCTCGTCCACGCACGGGGATGATTGGGTAAACCGACCAAATGACGAATGGTTTTGCCATTAATAGTCGTATGTTTTTGTACATTTTGCCATCTGTTCATTTCATGCAGCCAGACTCGATAATGAACACTGTAACCAAAGCCACAATCCCAGCCATACCAATGCGCATGATTGCTCCCTGCATACACCTCGGCACAATCTCCATAAACAAAGCCACAGTCAGGATTTTGTTGAAAGGCTCTGACGATTTTCTCCAGGCAGTCAGGAGTTAGCTCATCATCATGATCTACTTCTACTAAAATTTCCCCTGTACATAGACCTGCTGCAAACCTTTTGATGGCTCCTATATAGCCATTGCGGGAATCCTGGCGATATCTCCGCACACGCTGGTCCTCTAAAGGGAGTAAATATTCCTTGTATGTCTCATCTTCATCACCGGAATCATCCACGATTACCCATTCCCAGTTTTTATAGGTCTGCTTCAATAAAGATTGATAAGGTCGTTGAATTTTTTCTTTTGACCTGTAGCTGGCAGTAAAGACGGATATTAAAGGTGTGTTTGAAGAAAAATGTGTTGGAGGAATCGTTCTATTCTCCGGAAGGGGATCTGTTGCCTTGAGCCAGCAGAAAAATAAATGCATAGGTTGAATTTCGTCTGGTGATTGGAAGTGCAACCAGCGTTTTTTTTCGTGACTAGGCAACGCTTTTAGTGCTGAAAATTCTCCCCACTCTTCTCCGAGCGAGACGTAAACCCGAGGCTTTTGGAGGCTATTGTCTATAAGTGGTTGATCAGCCTCATACAGTTTTATTGTAATGTGATTTTCTTCCAATCTATCTATCAATTCTTTTACATCATCCTTTAGAACCTTTTTCGATACAAATAAATGAGTTGTCAGCAGCGGAGTGAAACTCAATGACATGATCATTCCCCTTTACCAGTTTAGAACACCAACGAGAGGGAGGTGCCGATTCAGACGCAAGTTATTGTTTTTATTAAAACATCCATTTTCCTGGCATCATTTTATTTCCCAGTAGTATATATGTATGTGTATGTGTTCGGGGATGTGAGGAACAGGTCAGCCCATATGAAACCAACAGAGTAAATAGGCTGAAACCTCCGGCGTAGACACCTAAGCATAAAAGGAAGGTGGAGTAAGCGTGGAATGCCCATTAGTAAGTGTCGTTATACCTGCATATAACCGCCCGCATACACTAAAAATTGCCATCGATAGTGTATTGGAACAAACTTACCCGAATATCGAAATCATTATCTGTGATGACAGTACAACGAATGAAGTACAAGAAATGCTTGAAGATTCTTATTTAGATTCTTTTCCCCAAATTAAATATTATAAAAATGATAAAAATCTTTTCCTCGGAAATTGGCATAAATGTTTTGATTTGGCGTCAGGTGAATATATCAATTACTTGATGGATGATGACATATTTCATAAAGAAAAAATAGCAAGGATGATCTATTTCTTTGAAAATTTCGAAAATATCACACTGGTTACCTCGTATCGGCAAACCATTGATGAATCAGGGGCTATTATCCCACCGCTCTATGCAACGGAAAGGCTGTACGAGGAAACAAGGATCATGGACGGAAAAATGCTGGCAAACGTCGCCTTAACTCGTTGTTTAAATGTGATTGGTGAGCCTACGACAGTGTTTTTCAAAAAAACAGATCTTATCGAACAGTTTGGAGTATATAAAGGAAAACAGTATTCTCTTCTTAATGATTTAGCGTCCTGGTTGAACTTACTCTCCAAAGGAAAAGCAGTTTATATTCCTGAAGCACTAAGCTATTTCCGAATACATCCCAATCAAAATAATCAGACGCTTGGTCAAAATGCATTCACGGAATGGTTAGATATTATGATTGCCTCAAGAGATGATGGGTTTCTTGATACTGACGATTTGTTTAAAACTGCACTTCATTCTTATCAGGAACGTATAAAGGGTCGTCCACAATTTGCTGCAGATATCAAGCGAATTGAAATGATATTAAAAACATTGGAATCCTAGCTTGCTCATCCCATATGCGAAGGAGGCTGGCTCATGTTCGACATTCCCTTCTTACGACCTAATTTAGTAAAAAAGGAACGATTTATTTCCAATTTTGAGAAAATAGAAGAGACGCGGATTTACTCCAATTATGGTCCCTTAAATAACCTGTTTGAAGAGCGGGTCATTGCGCAAATGTTTGATGGAATCGGTTCGGCTGTGACCGTTCATAACGCTACCGTTGGCTTGATTTTGGCGATTTCTCAAAGCAAGCGACCACAGGGCAAATATGCTGTTATGCCTAGCTTTACTTTTGCTGCCACTCCACTTGCTGCCGAGTGGTGCGGGCTTGAACCCTACTTCCTTGACATTGAACCGGAGAATTGGCAAATGAATAGGGAGCAGTTAGAGCAGACAGTCAAGCTGCTGGGGGATGAGATTGCGGTAATCGTTCCTTATGCCACTTTCGGTACAGCTATTGATTTATCCATATACAATAAGCTGCAGGAGCAGGGAATTCCGGTAGTCATTGATGCGGCTGCCAGCTTTGGAACGATAACTCCCGAGGAAGCCACCCATTTTGGCAAAGGCTTTGGAGGAGCCGTCGTATTCAGCTTTCATGCCACCAAATCTTTTGGTATTGGAGAGGGTGGATTGGTATACAGCTTGGACCAGGATCTCATTAAGCGAATTCGTCAGGCGGGGAATTTCGGTTTCTCTAGCAGCAGGGAGTCTGTCACCCAAGGTCTTAACAGTAAGATATCCGAGTATACCGCTGCTATCGCTTTAGCCACTCTCGATCATTTCAAGGCTGTACGTGAGAATAGAAGGACGATCTACGAATATTATCTTCAAGAACTGCTCCAAGCAGACTTATTAGAACGAGGGTGGTCTTTACAAAAAGTGCAAGGATCAGTTGTTCATCAATTTATCCCTATTCTTAGTCCAGATGCCCACACGAATCAAGAAGTCGTAAAGTTATTAGCCTCTAATTCAATAGAAGCCAGAACCTATTTTTCTCCGGCGTGCCATCAGCAGAAGCAATTCCAAAGCTATACCCGGTCTACTCTTCATGTTACCGAACACATTACCAAACATATTGTCAGCCTGCCCTTGTGGGAGGAACTGGACGAGATTATTGTTCGAAGAATTGTGAACGTTCTCGGAAGCCTGGAAAAAGAGACAACCGGATGAGGAAAATCGTGATTTGGGGATCGGGCGGACATGCAAGGGAAATCAACTGGTTATGTGAAGAGCTGGGAGTTCAAGTGACAGGTTTTTTAGACGAACGGCCTGAGACGAAAGGGCAGATCGTAAATGGGGTTCCTGTGCTGGGAACATTGGCTGACATTGAAGCGTTAAAATATGAGGTAGAGCTGATATGTGCCGGGGTGGGTGACCCGGCATTAAAGAAACGATTCGCTTATCAAACAACTCAATCGGGATTTCGTATCGCAGCTCCGCTAATACATCCACGAGTTCGTTTGTCTCGAAGAAACACCATTGGAGAGGGAAGCATGATCTTTGAGGGGGCTGTCCTGTCGGACAATATTAAGATCGGACAGCATGTAATTATCAATCGGAGTGTTAACGTGAGTCATGATGCGGTTATTGGCGATTATGCAACTATAGCCCCCGGTGTGAATCTGGCAGGCAATGTAACCATAGATGAGGGGGCCTATATCGGCATTGGTGCCTCGGTACGGGAGAAACGCCGCATCGGAAGTTGGTCTATGATCGGTGGTGGAGCCTTTGTTAAAGAGGATATACCCGAATTTACCATGGCTGCAGGTGTACCAGCAGTCGTTAAAAAACGACTTGATATGCCCTAAGCCTCCTTGCTTCGAAACAAAGCTTAATCAAATTCGTAGCAATATGCTTGGCAAAGAAGTGATTTACCTGCCCAAAGGCTGTACTGGAAAAGGTTCTTATGACCTGACCCGGCACGGCCTTATTATATTTTAAGCTAATATGCTCGTTTTACAGGTTAGTAAAAATTAAAAATTATTTTTGATTATTTTTGTATTTCATATTTTCAAATTGAAACAAAAATGTTATAGTCTCCGTAAGCAAAAATAAACACTATAATAAAGCAATTCAAAACTAAACAGAACTTGGAGGTCTTTTTCCTATGGTACAAAGTCTGTGGAATTCTTCACAAGCATCTGAGCAAAAAAACACGCTGGAGCAGCTAGTATACCGTTCCAACCTCATTGGTACGGATAGAAGCGTGTGCAACTGGGGAGGCGGCAATACTTCGGCCAAAACAACGATACAGGATTTCCGCGGACGTGAGGTGGAAGTGATGTATGTCAAGGGCAGCGGTTCCGATCTCGCAACAATGAAAGCGCATAACTTCACAGGGCTTCGTATGGAGGATATCCGTCCTTTGTTTGAGCGGGAGGATATGTCTGACGAGGATATGGTTGCTTATCTGGCGAATTGTATGATTGATGCCAAGCATCCACGTGCCTCGATTGAGACGCTATTGCATGCTTTTTTGCCTTTTAGACATGTGGATCATACACACCCGGACGCGATTATCAGCTTGTGTTGTGCGCACAACGGCAAGGAAATCGCAAAGGAAATTTTCGGTGACCGCTTTGTATGGGTGCCTTATATCCGACCTGGCTTTAAGCTGTCCAAAATGATTGCTCAAGGTGTACTGGATCATCCTCAAGCCGAATTGGTATTGATGGAAAAGCACGGCCTGGTGACGTGGGGAGATACGTCCGAAGCGGCGTATGCGAAAACGATCGAAATCATTCAGGAAGCAGAAAGCTATATCAAAGCACGTCAAGAGGCAAAACAGCCGTTTGGCGGCGCAAATTATAAAGCGCTTACTTCAGAGGAGCGCCGCAGCATTGCGTCTCAGGTCATGCCAGCCGTCCGGGGGGCGGTCAGTGATGAGAAAAAGATGATCCTCACCTTTGATGATGCAGACGACGTGCTGGAGTTTGTGAACGGCCGGGATTCAGCTGCTTTATCCCAGGTCGGGGCAGCATGCCCGGATCATCTGGTTCATACCAAGATGAAGCCGCTTTTCGTGGATTGGACGCCGGATGTAGAAGACGTAGAGGGCTTGAAGATCAAGCTTGCAGAAGGCATAGCAGCCTATAAGGAGCAATACCAAGCCTATTTTGAACGCAATCGTCATGAGGGAGATGTTAGGTTTGAGGCTGCACCGCGTGTGATTTTGATTCCGGGTGTTGGTATGATCAATACAGGAAAAAGCTGGAGCAATGCGCAGGTGAGCGGTGCCTTGTATCATCGTGCTATCGCTGTTATGCGGGGTGCAACTGCGTTAGGGCAGTTTGTGTCGCTCAGTGAAAACGAATCGTATAACGTGGAGTACTGGCCCCTGGAGCTCTATAAGCTGTCACTCGCACCGGCAGAAGCTGAATTTTCACGTAAAATCGCACTCATTACGGGCGGAGCAGGTGGAATCGGCAGTGCAACCGCGCGCCGTTTGGTGGACGAAGGCGCACATGTCGTACTGGCAGACCTGAATCTGGAAGGTGCGCAAAAGGTAGCCGCAGAGATAAATAGCAGCTACGGAGAAAACCGTGCCATCGCCGTAAAAATGGATGTGACGCAGGAGGACCAGATTCAGGCTGCCTATGCTGAAACGGCTCTGAACTACGGCGGTGTTGATATCATCGTCAACAATGCAGGTCTGGCTACCTCCAGTCCATTCGATGAAACGTCATTAAAGGAATGGAATTTAAACGTGAACGTGCTGGGAACAGGCTATTTTCTGGTCGCACGCGAGGCGTTCAAGCTGATGAAGGAACAGACACTTGGCGGCAGCATGGTATTCGTCGGCTCCAAAAACTCGGTCTACGCAGGTAAAAATGTAACGGCCTACAGCTCGGTCAAGGCGCTGGAGGCGCATCTGGCCCGTTGTATTGCCGCAGAAGGCGGCGAATACGGCATCCGTGTGAACACGATTTTACCGGACGCGATTCTGCAAGGCTCGGCGATCTGGAACTCCAACTGGCGCAACGAGCGCGCCGCCGCCTACGGTATTGAGCCAGACCAGTTGGAGGAGCATTACCGCAAGCGGACGACATTGCTGGTCAATATCTATCCGCAGGATATCGCGGAGGGCATAGCCTTTTTCGCCTCATCCAAGGCAGAAAAAACGACAGGCTGTATGCTGACTATTGACGGCGGCGTACCTGCAGCCTTTACAAGGTAAACAGTGGAGTACGGCTCAAGCTTAGGCCGGTATGTCTCTTAATATCGCGAAATGATCTTGAAACAAACGTAAATAAGTCATGATGACTCATTTACGCACTGATGTCTTTTATACACACTAGCACTTTAAAATAGAAGTGACTTTATGGCTGGTCAGCAGCGGAGCGGGCGGAATTGTTCTGGAGAAGCGCAGCGTTCGGAAGAACAATCCGCACGCGAAGCGGCCTCCTCCCGTAACTCACTTTATTTTCCAAGGAGGAATCACGATGAGTGACAAAGCCTACGCCTTATTCGAGGAACAGCAGCAGCAACGGGGGATTGATCTGGAGCAGGTAAAGACAAAGCTGAAAGCGCTGAGCATAGAAACGCCATCCTGGGGCTATGGCGACTCAGGTACACGGTTTAAAGTCTTTCAGAAAACGGGTGTGCCGCGTGATCCGTTTGAAAAGCTGGAGGATGCCGCGCAGGTCCACGCCGTGACGGGCTTATGTCCATCGGTCGCCATTCATATCCCGTGGGATAAGGTGGACCATTACGGTAAGTTCCGCAGTCATGCCGAAAATCTCGGTCTGCGGATTGGGGCCGTGAATCCCAATCTGTTTCAAGACGAGGACTACATGCTAGGCAGCGTTACCAATGTAGACCCGGCCATCCGCCGCAAGGCCACCAACCATTTGCTGGAATGTGTGGATATTGCGAAGGAGACGGGCTCTACTGATCTTAGTCTATGGTTCGCAGATGGAACGAATTATCCCGGTCAGGGGGACATTCGCAAACGGAAAAACTGGATGCTGGAGGCACTCGGCGAAATGTATAAGGCGCTCACGCCTGATATGCGCATGCTGATTGAATACAAGGCGTTCGAGCCGGCCTTTTACCATACGGATATTGCCGATTGGGGCATGGCGTACCATTACGCGACCAAGCTGGGGCCGCAGGCGCAGGTGCTTGTGGATACAGGGCATCACCTGCCGGGAGCCAATGTGGAGCATATTGTTGCGTTTTTAATGGATGAGAAGCGGCTGGGCGGTTTTCATTTTAACAGCTATAAATATGCGGATGATGATCTGATCGTGGGCTCCGCCAATCCGTATGAGCTGTTTTTGATCTTTTATCAGATTTTGAACGCAGCTCAGGATGTGGATGCAGATATTCGCCATACCGTGGATAAAATTGCTTATATGATCGACCAGTCGCACAATATCGAGCCCAAAATTCCGGCCATGATTCGCTCGGTGCTGAATGTGCAGACTCAATATGCGAAGGCCTTGCTGATTAATCATGCAGAGGTGGAAGAGGCGGCAAACCGCCAGGATGTGCTGGGTGCAGAGGATGCCGTGCGCCAGGCGTTTGAGTTTGATGTGGCGCCACTGCTCAAAGCGATACGTGAAGAGCAAGGCTTACCTGCTGATCCGATGAAAGCCTATCTGGCGTCTGATTATGGCAAGCAGATTTTGCAAAGAGGCAAGGGTGGTGCAAGCTGGTGAGCATTCTCGCTTATGATTTGGGGGCAAGCAGCGGCAGGGTTCTGCTCGGACGATTGACAGATTCACGTATAGAGGTGGAGGAAATCCATCGCTTTTCGAATGATCCGGTCAAGGTTGGCGAACGCCTGCACTGGGATATACTGCGTCTGTATCATGAGGTTCAGCAGGGATTGCTCAAAGCCAAGCATATGGGGGTGAATCCGTCCAGCCTGGCAATTGACTCCTGGGCGGTCGATTTTGGACTGATTGGAGAAACCGGAGAATTGCTGGGCAACCCATATCATTATCGGGATTGGCATACCCACGGGGTGATGGAGGAAGTGCAGGAACGGCTGGGAAAAGAGTTTATTTTTCAGCGCACAGGCATTCAGTTTTTGACGTTTAACACCATTTATCAATTGGCCACTATGCGCAATATGAAATCACCCTTGCTGGAGCAGGCAGCGCATTTCTTGATGATCCCTGATCTGCTGCGGTATTTTCTGACAGGTGAAATGTACAACGAGTTTTCGAATGCGACCAGCACGCAATTATATCATCCGTTGCAGCAAGACTGGGATGATGAGCTTTTGTCCGGGATCGGCATCCCCCGCTCCTGGTTCGGAAAGGTACTGGAGCCGGGAAGTGTTGCAGGTACGATCCGTTCATCGGTCATGACAGATCTGGGCATTGAAGCGATTCCTGTGATTGCAGTAGCAGAGCACGACACAGGATCAGCTGTGGCTGCCGTGCCTGCGCTGGAGCGCTCGTTTGCGTACTTGAGCTGTGGAACATGGTCCCTGATGGGAACGGAAACGGCACAGCCTGTAATTAACGACGACACGCTTCGATATAATTTTACGAACGAAGGCGGTGTGGGTCGGACCTACAGGCTGCTGAAAAATATCATGGGACTGTGGATTTTACAGGAGGCACGCAGAGAGTGGGAGCGGCAGGGAAGCTCCTATTCCTTTCCTGAATTGGTTCACATGGCGGAGCAGGCTCCGGCGTTCACCTGTTTGATTGACCCGGATGATGAACTGTTTCTGCATGCCGGAGATATGAAAACACGCATACGCCAATACTGCCGCAATACCGGGCAGCCCTTGCCGGAGACTCCGGGGGAGATCACACGCTGTATTTTGGAAAGTCTGGCCTTGAAGTACCGTTACGTTTTGGAGTTGACGGAGCGTGTGTCAGGGCAGCAGTTTAATGGGCTCCATATGGTGGGTGGCGGCATTCAAAATCGGCTGCTGTGCCAGTGGACGGCTAACTCGATTCAAAAACCCGTGTGGGCAGGACCAGCAGAAGCAAGCGCAATCGGCAATCTTGCGGTACAATGGATAGCACAGGGAAAGTTCGCCGATATATGGGAAGCACGCCGGGTCATCGCGGATTCTATTGCCGTAGAGGTTTATGAACCTGCCGATTCAGAGGCGTGGAAGGATGCCTACGGACGATTCCGGCAGGTGGCGAGACTTTTTGTACATTAAAGATGTGGAGTGAGATTGCCATGCTGGTCGCAGAAAGATATGAAATGATTGTACAGCTCGTGAATGAAAAAGGAAGCATACGGGTGTCGGAATTGAGCGAGTTGTGCAAAGTAACGGAGGAAACGATCCGCCGCGATCTGGACCGTCTGGAGCAGGCGGGACGATTGCGTCGTTCGCATGGGGGAGCGGTCAGCGTCAAAAACGAGCAGCCTGAAACCCCCTATGCAGTGCGGGAAATTATGAATGCAGAGGAAAAGCGCCGGATTGCCGAGGAAGCGGTCAAGCTGATTGAGCCGCATGATCGTATTTTGCTGGATGCCAGTACGACCGCCTGGTATATGGCGTCAAGTCTGCCGGATATTCCGCTGACCATATTAACGAATTCAATTCGGGTAGCTACAGAGCTGGCGGGTAAGGAAAAAATCGAGGTTATTTCCACAGGCGGTCAGCTGCTTCAACGCTCGCTGTCGTTCGTAGGCCCGCTTGCGGAGCGTTCATTGGAAACCTATTATGTGGATAAGCTGTTTTTTTCCAGCCAGGGGGTTCATCTGGATCGCGGCATTAGTGAGTCGAATGAGCTGCAAGCTCGTCTGAAGCAGAAAATGGTCAGCATCGCAGACCGTGTGATTTTACTGGCAGATGCGAGCAAATTTGGACAGCAGGCGTTTACGCATGTCGTGAACCTGTCGCAAGTGTCTGAAATCATCACGGATTCGCGGTTGTCGGACCCGATTCACAGTCAGCTCGCAGAGCTGTCAATTCCGGTTACGGTTGTGTAAATTTAAAAATGCCGAGGTGGAGGGTGTCGCTCCGCGTTTCATTTGATCTTACGATCGCTGTTGCAGTGGGATTCTTTGATGATGTAAAACACGTATAGGTGAGAATCCCACTGCAAGCTTATGCTTACGTAGAGAGCTTTCCTCTGGAAAGCTTTTAGGCGAGCGCTGACGCTTCTCCAGATTCAAATGAGCCGCTCCGCTGGTATTCTCCATAAGTAGATTTTTTGATAGTAAGTAGATATCGGTTCAAACATAGTGACGTTAGACTAACTAAGACAGCTCAACAGGAAAAGATACAGCATTCAAGATGATTAGAAAGCGTTTACTTTTCATATAAGCTGAACTCGAAAAATTCACATCAAAACGGAGCAGGCGGAATGGTGCTGTACAAGCGGTAGCGGTCGCTTTAAAAGCTTTCCGTAGGAAAGCTCGCTTCGGAAGCATCACTTCCCCGGATTTCTACCCTGATGAAAGGCTTTATTCAAGAAATCCGGGGGCGGTGGCGATGGGAAGCACCATCCGACTGCGTAGTGGCGCAACATGTAACTTTTAAGCTCAGTTTATATTATAGCTATTCCATGGACGGAAGAGGTGTCTCGTATGAAGGTATCTATATTTATTACCTGCCTGAGTGATGCGATTTATCCCAAGGTGGGGGAAGCGATGGCACGTTTGCTTGCCAGATATGGTGTTGAGCTGGATTTTCCAAAGGTACAGACATGCTGCGGACAGCCGTCTTATAACAGCGGCTATTGGGATGAGACGAGGGCAGCGGCCAAAACGATTTTGAAAGCATTTGATGACAGCGATTTTGTCGTATCTCCCTCCGGTTCCTGCACATACATGATTCACCATTACCCTGAGCTGTTTAAGGATGAGCCCGAATGGCTGGACTCGGCACGCAGGCTGGAGCAAAAGACGTATGAATTTACGCAATTTATGGTACAGGTGCTTGGTGTGACCGATGTGGGCGCGTCTTTTCCGCATACGGTAACCTACCATCCATCTTGCCATGGCACACGCTTGCTAGGCGTAAAAGATGAGCCGATGCAACTGCTTGGCAGTGTGAAGGGCCTGCAATTGGTGCCGCTCCCTTTTGCCGAGGATTGCTGTGGCTTTGGGGGCACTTTTGCGGTGAAAATGCCGGATATTTCAGGGGCGATGGTAACGGAAAAGGTGGATCATATCAGGGAGACGGAAGCCGAGGTGCTGGTCGGACTGGATATGGCGTGCTTGATGAACATTGCCGGAAATCTACGGTATCGGAAAGAGCCGGTTCGGGTGATGCATCTGGCTGAGCTGCTGTATGAAGGGGTGAAGCATGCATGACCGCTGTACATTCACATTCTATGAGTCAAAAGGTCCGAAAACGTGCGGAGCTGGCCCTGAACGACGATTTTCTGCGCAAGGCTGTTCGTTTTACCACCGAGCGGCTGCGCAACGGCAAGCAAGTGGCTTCAACGCAGCACGGAAATTGGGAGGAATGGCGTGAGCGGGGACGTCAAATCCGACTGCATACCATTGCCCATCTGGACTATTACTTAAATCTATTCGTGGAAAATGCCCGTGCCAATGGGGTGCATATCCATTTTGCCGATACAGCCACCGATGCCGTACAAATTACATTGGATATTGCTGCACACACTCAGGCCCGCTCTGTTGTCAAATCGAAGTCGATGGTGTCGGAGGAGCTGCATCTAAATCAGGCACTGGAAGCGGCAGACATTGAGACGATTGAAAGTGACCTCGGTGAATATATCATTCAACTGGCAGGGGAAGCCCCGTCCCATATCGTTATCCCTGCGATTCACAAAAATCGCTATCAGATTGCCGAACTGCTGTCCAAAGAGGCTGGGGAGGAACTGTCTGCGGATACGACGGTATTGGCGGGCTTTGTCCGCAAAAAGCTGCGTGAAAAGTTTCTGGAGGCGGATATTGGCATGACCGGGTGTAATTTTGCCATCGCCGAGACAGGCTCCATGGTCCTGTTTGAAAATGAAGGCAACGCACGGATGGTATCTACTTTGCCCAAAACGCAAATTACGCTGATGGGCATGGAGCGGATTATTCCATCCTGGACGGATTTGGAGGTGATGGCTACATTGCTGCCACGCTCCGCTACCGGACAGAAGCTGACCATGTACATGTCCGGTATTTCAGGTCCACGGCGCAGCCAGGATGCCGATGGACCGGAAGAAATGCACATCATCATCGTAGATAACGGACGCTCGCTTCAGCTAGGCAATCCCGAGTTTCAAGAGCTGTTGAATTGTATTCGCTGCGGGGCTTGCCTGAATGCCTGTCCTGTTTACCGGCACATTGGCGGGCACGCGTATGGCGGGACATATAGCGGCCCTATCGGTGCGGTACTTACACCTGCTCTACATGGCAACATTGAGGAGTGGAACGATATTGCAAGCGCGTCCAGCCTGTGTGGGGCCTGTTATGAGGCCTGTCCGGTCAAAATACCACTGCATGACATGCTGGTTTATTTGCGTAGACGCAAGGTGGAGGCGGGACAAGGAGATAAGCTGGAAGCGGCAGGAATGAAGGGGTTTGCAACAGTGGTTTCCAGCTCAAAGCGATTCGCAGCAGCGATAAGGCTGGGGCAGATTGCCCAGAAAGCAGTCGTCCGTAAGGGCGAAATCACTCTTAAGCTTGGCCCGTTAAAGGGCTGGAATACGTACCGTGTGGCCCCCTCTCTGGCCAAAAAGTCCTTCCGTCAG
>NZ_JH601054.1:0-216 GCF_000245715.1 Paenibacillus sp. Aloe-11
GTGCTGATCATTCTCCTGCCAGTGGAGCGTCTGCGAACGCGACTGGGCGAGATTTTAGGCCGTTTTGACGAAGCCGGGCGCGAGCAATTGCCCGCAGGCATTCATTTTATTACCGGACCGAGCCGTTCGTCGGATATTGAAAATGATCTGACCATCGGTGTACATGGGCCGGGTATCGTCTATACGTTGTTGATTGGCTAATTTGCAGGTGGAGCT
>NZ_JH601054.1:264-22606 GCF_000245715.1 Paenibacillus sp. Aloe-11
TCCAGAGGCTGACCGTTCAACTGTCGATGCAGCGTACAGAACATTTCCTGTCCGATTTGCTGCAACGGGTTCGTAATATTGGTCAGTCCCATGGCGTCGGCTACCTGACTTTCGTCAGCCTCAAAACCGACCACCGCCAAATCCCCAGGAACATTCCAGCCCTTACTGCGGGCGGCTGAGATTATACCGCATGCCACAAGATCGTTGGTGGTCATGATGGCCTGCGGGCGTTCCTTTAACGACTCCAGCTTGGCGAACGCCCGCATTCCGTCCTGCACCGTATGGATGCCGCTGAGCAACCATTCCTCATTCACTGGCAGCTTCCTTGCTGCAAGCAGGTCATAATAGGCCTGGAGTCTTCTTTGGCTGTTGACGCTGTTTTTTCTGCCTATGGTGCAGGCGATTTTTTCAAATCCCAACTCGACCAAATGTTCCAATCCGATCCGAAATCCTTCATAATGGTCGAGGTAAATGGATGAAATTTGTTTATTTTTTAATGGCTCGCAGGTCACAATCGGCCCATATTTGGTATAATGCCTCACAGCAGACCAATCCAGCATGCGCCGTAAAATGACAATCCCGTCCACTTTTTTCTGCCTCAAAAGCTCTAACGCCGCGCTTTCCAAATCCCGATTTTCCTCCGTCTGGTAGATCAGGACCTGATAATCCTGCTCTTTACCCGCATTGGATACTCCCTTGATAATTTGCATGTAATAATTGTTAATCGTTGGGGTCATGATCCCGATCACCTTGGTACGGCCTACTTTCAACTGCACCGCATTAATATTCGGAATATAATCCAATTCCTGAATGACTTCCATTACCCTCGTCCGCGTTGCTTCACTGACATAAGGATGATGATTGAGCACCCGAGACACGGTACTTGTCGATACCCCCGCAACTTCCGCAATTCTTTTTATATTGTGCATGAAATTCAACTCCAATAATTTTGTTCTTGACCTGGAATGCATCCCAGATTGTAGCATGAAAACATAAAGCGTATGCAGCAATCCGGAATGCATTGGAGGCACACGGATTCCGTCATACTTCTTCACAAATTATAACCTACTTGGAGGAATGCGACATGGAACAGGCAAAAGGATTTCCCAAAGACTTTCTGTGGGGCGGGGCAGCGGCTGCCATGCAGATTGAAGGTGCTTACAACGTGGATGGGAGAGGGCTCTCCATCTCTGATGTATTTACCTTTGATCCGACACTCGACAAAAAGCACTGGCTCGATCAGTGGCATATGATGACCCATGCGCAGGTCAAGGAAGCATTGGACCCTAACAGCACCAAAAATTATCCTAAACGCCGGGGCAATGATTTCTATCACCGTTATGAAGAAGATATAAATCTGATGGCCGAGATGGGTTTTAAATGCTTCCGTACTTCTATATCCTGGACACGTATTTTCCCGAATGGCGACGAGACAGAGCCCAATGAGAAGGGGCTGCAATTCTATGACAAGGTATTTGATGCCCTGCTGGCCCAAGGCATTGAACCCGTCATCTCACTTACCCATTACGATATGCCCTTGTATCTTGTGACCGAGTACGGTGGCTGGAAAAACCGAAAACTGATTGAATTTTTCGTCCGTTTTGCCGAGACTGTATTTACCCGTTACAAGGATAAAGTGAAATACTGGATTACGTTTAACGAAATGAACTGTGTCAAACACCATCCGTTTGTCAGCGCCGGAATCATTGAGGAGAATCATCCGAACCTGGAGCAGGACAAGTATCAATCCGCCCATCACCAGTTTATAGCCAGTGCGCTGGCCGTCAAAGCTTGCCATGAGATTATACCAAACTCCCAAATTGGGAGTATGATCAGCTATCTGCTGCTTTATCCGAATACCTGCAATCCGGATGATGTGCTTGAATGCCAAAAGGAAGAGAGAGTGTCGTTCTTTTTCAGCGATGTACAAGCCAGGGGGTATTATCCGTCCTATACCGAACGCATGTTCAAGGAAAAGGGCGTTGTCCTGCATAAAGAACCTGGCGACGATGAAATCTTGCGCGATAACCTCGTAGACTTCATATCCCTGAGCTACTATATGTCCAACAATGCCAGCGCCACTGCCGACCAGCATGCCAAAGCAAGCGGAAATCTGATTGGCGGCGTGAAAAATCCCTACCTGGAGCAGTCTGAATGGGGCTGGCAGATTGATCCCAAGGGATTGCGTTATGCGCTGAATTACCTGTATGACCGCTACCAGAAGCCACTGTTCATTGCGGAAAACGGCGTGGGTGCGACAGATCAAATGAACCCCGACGGCACAATTAACGATGATTACCGTATCGACTATCTGAAAAAACATATCGAGCAAATGAGGGAAGCGATTGAGGATGGAGTGGATCTGTTCGGCTATACCGCCTGGGGTCCAATCGACATGATCAGTGCTTCGACCTCACAGGCATCCAAGAGATACGGCTTCGTCTACGTCGATCAGGATGATCTGGGCAACGGAACATTGAACCGCTACAAGAAAAAAAGCTTTGACTGGTATAAAAAAGTGATTGAGTCGGGCGGAGAAGTGCTCTAAACGGAGGCGTATGATGTATGAAAGGCTTGAGCCTGCTCTTATGCCTGATCTGGGGTTTTAATTTTGTCATCATGAAATGGGGCAACGGAGCCTTTGAACCCGTCCAATTTGCGGCTTTCCGGTTCCTCACAGGCACGCTGTTCCTGTTCGGGATTCTCATTTGGAAACGGGTTCCAAATCCTGACAGACACACGATGAAATGGGTTATACTCTGCGGGATTCTCCAGACGACCTATTTTAATATTGCGATTCAGATATCCCTGAACTACATTAATGCCGGCTTAACCTCTGTGCTTACGTACAGCATGCCGCTGTTTTTATCCATTATGGCTCATTTTATGATTCCGGGTGAGCGGCTGAATACACGCAAAACGATTGGCATTGCTACAGGGATCACAGGGCTATTATTTGCTATGAACATTCATTTGGGCGGCAATTTGTGGGCTATGCTGCTTGGGATGAGCTCAGCAATCGCTTGGGCACTTTCGAACCTGATTATCAAGCTCAAGCTCCAGCATTGCGATAAAACCCAGTTCACGACCTGGCAGATGGCGTTCGGTGCGCTCGGATTGTTGCTATATTCCCTGTTGTTTGAACGCTGGGAGCCGCACTTTAGCACTGCGTCGATCTTTTATATTTTATTTTCCGGCATTGTGGCGTCCGCTCTTGCATTCCTGCTGTGGACCCATATTCTCACCAGAATGGAAGCAAGCAAAGCTTCTGTTACGCTTCTGCTGGTTCCCATCGTCGGTGTTGTATCCGGCTGGATCTTTCTTCACGAGGAACTCAAAGCGGCTACCTTGCTTGGCATTTTTTTAGTACTGGCAGGCATCTGGATTGTGAACCGTTCAGGGGCTCCAAAGGCGCAGTAAGCGGCTGGAAGGCTTTTTTTAATAAAGGGTTGACAGAAAAAAAGAAACTCTATTATAATGAAGCCAAGAAAACGATTACAAAATGAATTTCATAATTTTCAGGGTGTTACTATTTTAGGCATAACCTGAATGGAGTTCCGGTAAATGGGCGATAACGTCTATTAAGCGGTATTCTGTTCAGGTTTTTTAGTGTATGCACATTTTTTAACAGAGTCTCTTTAAAAAATGGCCTTCCAGTAAATAAAAGCAGGTGGTCGCATGATTTTGAAGAAAGCGCTTAACAACAATGTCGTATTAGCAGAGGAAGAGGACGCCCAAGAGGTCATTGCGACAGGGAATGGAATTGCATTCAACCTGAAGCCGGGAGATACCATCGATGAGCGGAAAATTACCAAGCTGTTTGTCGTCAAAACTCAGGATTTATCCTCCAAGCTGGTGGATTTGCTGAAAGATGCAAAGATGGAGTGTATTGAAATTGCAGATGAAATCGTGAAGTATGCCAGACCGAGATTGGCCGGTGACATCAGTGATTATATATACCTGGCCTTGATTGACCATATTTCATTTGCCATCGCACGGCATGAACGGGGGACCCCGATTGAAAACCGGTTTCTATGGGAAATCAAGCGGTTTTATCGCGAGGAATTCGCGATCGGGAAGCATGCGCTGGAGATGATTCGCAACAAGATCAATATCACGTTCGATGAAAATGAAGCCGGGTTTATTGCCCTGCATTTCGTCAACGCCCGTCTGGATAACCAGAAGCTTGACCTGACGCTAAAAACGTCAAAAGTCATTAAGGATATTATGGATATTGTAAAATACCACTTTAATGTCGAGTTTGATGAAGATTCATGGAATTACAACCGATTTGTAACGCATCTTAAATTTTTTGCCCAGCGGCTTTTTGCCCACGAATCGGCAGATCCACAGTATATGAATTTGTTCGAAGACCTGAAAATTAAATTTCCGGAAGAGCACAGATGCGTACAAAAAATAGGGGTTTATGTGAATAAGCAGTTTGAGCAGAAATTAACCAATGATGAAATGATGTATCTGATGATCCACATTTCCAGATTGGTCAACCGAACAGAAAACTAACAGGGTGTTACCATTCGTGGGCATTACCTGAGTGATCTCGATACTAAAATGCATTTTGGTATCAGAGGTTACTCAGGTTTTTTTATATCAACCAGAGAGCATTGGAGGCAGACTTTATGAGCAAGCATGATGAATTAGCGAAATTCATTGTAACGAATGTAGGCGGAGAAGAAAATATCCGTGACCTGTACCATTGTATGACCCGTCTGCGATTTACACTCAAGGACAAGCAAAAAGCCAACAAACAGGCTTTGGAAAATTCCGACGGAGTCATTTCCGTGATCGAAAGCGGAGGGCAGTACCAGGTGGTGATCGGCAATCATGTGAGCGAGGTTTATGATACGATTGCGAAGAACTTTAACCTTCAGGTCAAAAGCGGCAACGACAACAAAGAGGCTGATGCCAAGGAAGGTAATTTCATCAGTCGTGCCTTTACCGTCATGAGCTCTATTTTCCAGCCGATTGTACCTGCTTTGGCTGGTGCAGGAATGCTGAAAGCCATCCTGGTTATTCTTACGCAGTTAGAGTGGCTGGACAGTACCTCCAGTACCTATGCTATCCTTGCTGCCGCAGGCAATGGTGTATTTTTCTTCCTGCCACTGATGTTGGCGTTTTCAGCTTCGAGAACGTTCAAGACCCAGCCTATCGTATCTGCTGCCATTATGGCCGCTCTGCTGGAGCCTAACTTTACCAAGCTGATGGAGAACACAGGGGATATTGCTTCCTTTATCCACATTCCTGTTGTCCTGATGAGTTATTCGACATCCATTATTCCTGCGATTTTAGCCATTTGGCTGTATTCATACCTGGAACGATTCCTGAAGCGGGTGGTTCCGAAAAGCATTGAACTATTTATGGTCCCGCTCGTCTCCTTATTAATTATGGTTCCGCTTACTGCCATTGTAATTGGTCCGCTGGGAGTGTATACCGGTAAAGGTATTGCTGATGGCATTGAATTTTTGAGTACGCAAAGCGGCCTCTTGACCGGGGCTATCCTGGGAGGCGGTTGGACCTTCCTGGTGATGTTTGGTTTACACTGGGGGATTGCACCAGCGATGATCAACAATCTTTCGCTCAAAGGGTTTGATACGATCCGGCCTATGATGGCTTCCGCGACCTTCGCCCAATCCGGTGTCGCTCTTGGGGTCTTTCTGAAAGCCAAGGACAAAAAGCTAAAAGCTTACGCATTGTCATCTATTTTCCCTTCACTGTTCGCCGGTATTACGGAGCCTATCGTTTATGGCCTGTCTGTGAAACTGAAAAGACCGATGATTGCCGCTGTCATCGGAGGAATGGTCGGAGGGGCCATCGCCGGTCATTTCCAGGCGACCGTGCTTGCTTATGTGTTCCCGGCCATAACAACGATTCCGGCGTTCTTTACAAATACCATCGCTTTTTATTTGATCAGTATCATCGTTTCATTCGTGGTTACGACCGTATTAACGTATATTCTTGGTTTTAATGAAGGTAACGGGGCAACGGATGCGGAGACAGGAAAGACGGTATCAGATAAATCTGTGTCCGCCCTACAGCCAGAACCAGGACAAACCGTGGTCCGCGAAGAGGTCTATGCACCGATAAATGGCGAAATTGTTCCGCTGAGTCAAGTGAATGATCCGGCATTCTCTACGGAAGCGATGGGCCAAGGTATTGCCATTCTGCCGAGCGAAGGAAAGGTATATTCACCAGTGTCCGGCGTTGTCTCGCTCGTATTCCGAACCGGCCATGCGGTAGCCATCACCTCCGATAACCAACTGGAGTTGTTAATTCATGTGGGACTGGATACGGTGAAGCTGAAAGGCGACTATTTCACAAAGCATGTAGAACAAGGGCAACGGATTGAACGAGGCGATTTGCTGCTTGAATTTGATATTCCGAAAATCCAGGCAGCCGGTTATGACCTGACCACTCCGATCATCGTTACCAACAGCACTGCTTACCAAAAGGTTACCCAGACACAGCAAAAATCAGTAGATTTGCAAAGTGTTGTGCTCACAATACATTAAATAAGGGAGGAAATGAGTTATGACAGAACATATAGACAAAAGTTTTCCTGAGAATTTTTTATGGGGCGGTGCTATAGCGGCGAATCAGGCCGAAGGGGCATGGAATGAGGACGGTAAAGGGCCAGCGATCAGCGACGCCTTCCGGGGAGGCATTGTAGGCGGAACGTTTGATGATACGATTGATGAGAACAAGTATTATGCCAGCCATGAAGCGATTGATTTTTACCATCGTTACAAAGAAGATATCGCCCTGTTTGCCGAGATGGGCATGAAATGCTTTCGGACCTCCATTGCATGGTCCCGAATCTTCCCGAATGGGGACGATGCCGAGCCGAATGAAAAAGGACTGCAATTTTACGATGATTTGTTTGATGAACTGCTGAAGTATGGAATTGAGCCGGTCATCACCATTTCTCACTTTGAGCTGCCCTTGAATCTGATCCGCAAATACGAAGGCTGGAAAAATCGGAAGCTGATCGGGTTCTATACAAAATATGCGGAAGTTGTCTTCAAACGTTATAAAAACAAAGTGAAATATTGGATGAATTTCAACGAAATTAACCATTTTCACACGATTCCTTTGGCGGCGGGAGGCATTGTCGTTCAAGACGATGAGCACAAGCTGCCTACGATATATCAGGCCAGTCATCATGTTTTCGTTGCCAGCGCTCTGGCTACCAAGCTGTGTCATGAAATGATCCCGGGCGCGATGATGGGCGCTATGTTATCCCTGAGTCCGATCTATCCGAATACCTGCAATCCGGACGATGTGTTTGACGCCTATGAGCTAAGAAGAAGATCCTTGTTTTATTCCGATGTGCTTCTTAGAGGCTATTATCCAAGCTATGCCAAACGGATCTGGAAAGAACATAACATCAAGGTTCATATGGAGCCTGGTGATGAACAATTACTGCGGGAGCACACGGCTGATTATCTGGGATTTAGCTATTATCGAAGCACGACGCATAAAGCAGGGATGCCCATCTTGGGCAATACAGGGGGAATTATGGGACTCGACAATCCCTATTTGGAAAAAACGCCATGGGGATGGCCGATTGACCCGAAAGGCTTCCGCTATGTATGTAATGAAATGTATGACCGATATCAGAAGCCTCTGTTTGTTGTAGAGAACGGCTACGGCAGTCATGATGAAATTCTGGAAGACGGTTCAATTCATGACCCCGAGCGAGTGGATTATCTGAACAAGCATCTGATCCAGTTGCATGAAGCTATTGAGGATGGCTGCGAAGTACTCGGCTATACCTGGTGGGGTCCAATCGACATTGTCAGCGCGGGAACGGGGGAAATGAAAAAAAGGTACGGCTTTATCTATGTGGACAAAAACAACGATGGTTCGGGTACGCTGGAAAGAAGAAAAAAGAATAGTTTCTACTGGTATCAAAAGATTATTGAATCCAACGGGAAAGTATTGTTTGAATCGCAAAAATAAAGGGATATAATCCTTAATTCCATAAAAGTCAGGAACGAACCGGCCAAAGATACGATCTATGGCGGGTTTGTTTTTTTATCTGCAGGAGTAGAATGGAAGCGGGCCGAATCTGGTACGAACGCTATTGATCGGCTAGGGCTATTGTATGCTGGTTAACGAGCATAATGGAGTGGAAAACGGGTTTCAAAATCCGTTTGTCTGCGATTGCTTCTAACCGAAATGCGGCCATCGTGCAGCTCGGTAATGCTTTTGGTAATGGCAAGCCCCAGCCCGGTGCCTCCGGTTGCCTTGGAGCGTGATTTGTCCACCCGGTAAAACCGTTCAAACAAGTGGGGGATATCTTCTGCTGGGATGGGAGGACCGTAATTGGTGCAGATCACAACAGCCTCGTCGCCTTCACGTCCTATGGTGATATCGAGACGCTTGCCATCCTTTCCGTAGCGAATGGCGTTAGAAAATAAATTTTCATACAGGCGCACCAGCTCGTCCGTATCGGCCAAAATTCGGACAGGCTCGACGATCCTTACCCGGTAAGACATATCCGCCTGTTCCAGCGACGGCACAAATTCCTCAGCAAGCTGAGTGAGCAATTTGCCGAGGTCTACAGGCTCCAGCTCCAGTGGCAGACTGCCACCGCTTACGCGCGTATATTCAAACAAGTCGTCGATCAGCTTTTTGAGCGTCAGTGATTTTTCATAAGCAATGTTCACATAGTAGCGCAGCTCAATTTCGTCTCGGTAGCGGTCGGTTTCAATATACTCCAGAAAGCCGATCACGGATGTAAGCGGTGTGCGAAGATCGTGGGATACGCCAGTGATCAGATCGTTTTTGGCTTTGGCAGAAGCCCGTTCCTCCTCTAGAGAGAGACGGAGCTTGTCTGCCATGGTATTCATATTTTTTGCCAAGGTTGCCAGCTCATCCGCTGAAGACACCGGAATCGAATAGGACAGATTTCCGTCCGCGAACTTTTGCATCCCTGTCGTAATCTCACGTAGATAGCCAATCGTATTTTTGGTGAAAAGAAAAAAGAAATAAATATATAAAGGCAGCCCGCTCACCAGCATGATCAGTGAGGAACCAATGTGATTTACGGTCCAGCGGATCAGACGAGTGCCAAAAAATGAACGGGAGGGATTCAGCCATAACAGCAATGACGCTCCGTAATAAAACACCATCAAAATCAGTCCGGTTAAAGTGAATGCCGCAAGGCTAAGGGCTGCCAGCTTCCAGCCCAGCGTATCGTATCGTTTTGCCTTCAAGATGCAAGTCCTCCATTAATCGAATTTTTCCATTTTATAGCCGATACCCCACACCGTTTTCAGGTATTTGGGCTTTCTCGGATCAGTCTCAATTTTCTCGCGAATTTTACGTACATGAACCATCAGCGTGTTGTTCGATTCCAGATATTGCTCCTTCCAGACTTTCTCATAGATCTGCTCCATGCTCAGCACTTGACCCCGGTTTCGAGCCATAAGCTCAACAATGGCGAATTCACGAGGTGTCAGCTTAATTGGCTCTCCGGCGAGAGCAACCTCATGTGTAGCCGAGTTAATGGATAGCTCATCCAGTATCATTTCATGCTCCTGCACAGGGGAAGGGTGGGTATATTTCCGTACCCTGCGAAGCTGGGATTTGATGCGTGCCACCAGCTCCAGCGGACTGAACGGCTTGGTGACATAATCATCCGCTCCAACGCTAAGCCCCGTAATTTTGTCCATGTCTTGTCCCTTCGCAGATAGCATGATGATCGGAAAATGCTCGGTTTCCCTGATTTTCATGCAGGCTTCGATCCCGTCCATGTTGGGCATCATCACATCAAGCACCATCACATCTATCGTTTCCCGGCTAACCTGCTCCAGCGCTTCCAGACCGTCCTGTGCCGTGAGCAGCCGATATCCTTCGTTTTCCAAATAAATTTGCATTAGCTTAATGATTTCGCGTTCATCATCGACTAATAAAATAGTTCCGTTATGCATGGCTGTGACCCTTTCTGTTCTTAGCATATAACTACATAATTATCACGATTCATAGGGAGTAAACAAGTATAGTCTTAACCAATTTTTTGGATTTGTTTAAATGCAAAACAAAATTATCCCTTATTTCTAGTCTACGGTGCTAGTATATTAGGTATAACATACCAAAAAGGGGATGCTAGAAAAATGAAAAAGAAGGTATTAGCTAGTTCATTCGCCTTAGCATTAATTCTAACCAGTGCTACGGCAACTGCACATCCAGGTAGAACTGACTCAAATGGTGGACATTATTGCCGTACGAACTGTGCTAAGTGGGGACTCCAAGATGGTGAATACCATTATCACAATGGCGGTAGTTCTTCTTCAAGCAGTTCTTCTTCAAATTCAAGAAAATCTACTTATAAAAAAAGCGTGACTAAACCTAAAGTAACTAAACCAAAAGTAGCTAAACCAGCTTATAAAGAATCTGGATTAAGGGTATATGTGAACGGAAATAAATTAAATTTTAGTAGTGAGCCATTGATTTATCAGAATACAAACTTGGTTCCCCTTCGTGAGATTGCTGAAGGCTTGGGTGCGATCCTGACTTATGATAATGATAACGGAACAATTGGCGTAACTAAAGGAAAAAGCAAAATGACACTTACCATTGGAAGCAAAATAGTGTTCTACAATGGATCGTCTGAAACAGTGAGCGCAGCACCTAAAGTAATAAAGGGAGTTACATATGTTCCTGCTCAGGTTTTTGCTAGGGGATTAGGTACAGGAATTGAATTAGACAGCAGTAATAACTCTCTGAAAATAACATATTAGAGCCATAGCAAATGAGCTAGAGAAGTTCTTTGTGACTTCCTTAAATATATCAAATCAAGTATCGCAGGTTTTATGTAACTTTCTAAAAGCTGTGATACTTTTTTTGTTTTATTAAGGAACAAAATTTCAAAGCTACGACTGTATATCCTAACTTAGGCTAGGTATCATCTAACAGCGATATACAATACTTTAGTCGTATTCATCTCTGTTTTACGCCAGTTCAAATGTCATATCAATTAAAGGAAATAAAGGGTATATATCCCTAAATTACCTCTTTTGGTAATCTTATTTCCATCGAAATTAAAGTGGGCGTGGTAAATTTAACTGGAGTATGGATTATGCTGATTTAGAGAACTTGATTGAGGAGTTCAAAAATAGGGAGCTACCTGCTTATGTTAAAGGTCTGACTCAGGAGATTGAAGAAATAAATGAACTAAAGACTTGGGATCTCGTCCAAGAATTTGTTTATTTATATGGACAAAGAAATTTGAACATAAAAAAGATCGAGCACATGGTTGAGTTATTACTGACAAAATTACACGGAGATAAATAAAAATGCGACATTTAGCTCACTCTGAACTGTGATCCGTAAGATGGGCAACTTTGAAAAAAGTGACCCACTTACGGGTATTTGCAGGTATCAGCGGTATTTGAAATCAATAGACTATAGAGTTTAAATCTGATTTCCACAATAAAACTATATACATAGTGCCAGATGAAAATACCTTTAATCATAAAATCATAATAAACTATCCAAAAGGTATCTTAAGTAAATATCTGAAAGGTATACGATTTTATTCTAAAAAATGGTACAATTATGAGCAAGAAAAGATATTTTACTGCTTATTTCTCAACTTCATTATTTATTTAAGTTTGCATCATATAATGATTTTATGATGGAAGGGTGGTTTATCCATGCAAATCACACCTACGATACGAGCAGAATTAGATAGATACTTAAAACAACAGGGTTTGAGCCTAACGCAATTTGGGCATATTGCAGGCATTAATCGGGGAATAATAAGTAGTATTGTGACAGGAAATAAGTCTATGTCTGTTAACCAGCTTGACCGAATTACTGAGGCTATGGGTTTAGCGGAAGGCTACTTTTACGATTTATTTATAGAAAACTACATTATCGACTTTCCCCCGAATATGAGACGGATTGAGCGGTTGCTATATCGTTGTGCAGAGCTGGACAAGCTGGATGCGATCCGTCGAATCGTTGGACAAATCATGGACAATCTACTCTACTCACCTAAACTATTTGACATAGCAGAAGCGCTATTAGCACAAGGTCGACATCATGCTGCATCGTTGCTCTATGAGGGGGTTGCAGAAGCGGAGAAATATCAGCACTCCGAACGTTTGGCCATCTGCCAATATCGTATATTCACGATTCAGATTGGAGACGATCAAAATCAAAATCTCAGGGCAGCTTCGATATTTGAATCATTTGTAGAGCGCCTGGATGAAGTAGAGCAGCTTGACGCATTGAAAGATTTGGCTAACGTGTACAGGTCTTTGCGTAAATGGGACAAGGTTGATGAAATGGCAAGAAAAATGAGAGATAAAGCGAAAATCCAATATACTTTGAAACACCAACATAACAGCCGAGAGCTCAATGAGGCTGCTAAGAAGCTGAGTCGTCCCATGTTTGTGTACATCACCTATGCTGATTTACTGTGTGCCAATGCATGTGAAGAGCAGGGTGATTATGAGCAGGCATTACATTATACATATGCCTACTCCAATTTAGATTGGGTTAGAGAGACCGATGAGGATGCCCAACACTGGATCGGTTTGTTTAAACACTGGTCACAAGCTAATATACTTGCATATAGGCTTTTATCTGGAGATGTAAGTGTGCTA
Source organism: Paenibacillus sp. Aloe-11 (assembly GCF_000245715.1). Taxonomy (NCBI): domain Bacteria; kingdom Bacillati; phylum Bacillota; class Bacilli; order Caryophanales; family Paenibacillaceae; genus Paenibacillus; species Paenibacillus sp. Aloe-11. Next base: position 12,900 of record NZ_JH601054.1, read on the forward strand.
CATGAATATCTAAACTATATTGATGTATCATCTGATACAATTCAAGAAGATAGGGTCACTCAACTACTTAACATTATGACAGCAGCTAACCGTTATAAACTTGATGTAAATGATATACTTAAACAATTTGAAACTGAGATTGCGTCTTTCTCTCAGCGACCATCATCTTCTGACATGTATACCCAGCAAGTGATACCAGACTACTCGGCATTGTGTGGATATGAATTGGCTTATTATTATTTAAATCAAGAGATGTACAGCGATGGTTTTAATCAGTTGTTTTGTGCAATGGTAAAAGCGCATATACTAAATAATGAGACATATTTTATAAATTGTATGGGGTTGTTTGTGCGTTTCAAAGCCCATGCGGTTCCTGAAACCAAAGCAGAGTTTTACAATCTCATTGAAAAGGTGTGGTTAAACAATGTTGAAAAAAGTGGTAATGTTGATCGTTGCGAGTAGCTTTTTGTTTTTTATAACCGTACCTATTTATCTGGACGGTCATAATGGGGGAGTTCAAATCTTTGCAACACATGGAGGAGCCTAAACGCAAATCAAATTAAAGTTCGTTAAAAGAATGCACTCCCAAAACAGTTATTGGAGAAGAACCAACAGGTTTAGCCAATAAAGTTTTGGGAGTGCATTTTATATTTATATAAGTAATTAGTATATATTAGGAAATGGTATGTCAAATAGGAACAGGCGTTTGAGTGGTGAATAAAAGTGAAATAGTAAAGTACAAATTGGCAACTGCGAGATGAATGTTAGGTTACCTAGTGCATCTTTTTAAAATATGGAAAAGTACATTATTTTTTTTGTGTGATGAAATCTAACCATTTATTTAAGTTATCTTTTGAAAATACTATTTGACCATTTAGGTCAGCGTAAGGGATAAATTGATAAGTGTCATAAACCGATAGTTTCTTTTTTTGTTCAGTATCTCTTTTTATAATATTGTCTAGTTGTGTCACAGGAATCTTTAGATATGCTGCTGCTTCTTCTTTGTTTAAAATATTATCGCTTGAAGAAGTTTGTGAAATCTGAGGGCTAAGAATTTTTTCGTTCGAATTAAAATACGCGTTAATACAGCTTCCCAATATAAAAGAAGCACCAAGTATTATTGAGGATACGATTATTTTGGAATCTTTATTCATTTGTCACACTCCTTAGTAATTGTATCCATACTATATCATTTTTTTCTGCTTTTCTTGCTGCAAAAAGGATAGCATGGAATTTTTGTGCAGTATATAGTGCATTAACTATTCAAAACACAACCGTAGAAATTGCAGAGCCGAATATTCAGGATGTTCCAACATCTGCAATTACCAGATTTGAAACACAAGGTAATCCAAATGCGCGCGTTGAATTTGTTGATCCCAAGCTCGTTCAGAAAAATTCTGTGATCACACCTCAGGCTGGAGATCGTCGCGTTTATGTTAAGTCAGAATATTCACTTGGTAGTAACAAAATTACTGGATATTCTGTGGGGCCAATTCAAAAACAAACACTTATTATTAGCGTGGCTAAAGGGCGAACTGCAACACGTAGTTCTAGCCTTACAGTAAGTGGAACAGTTTCAATTACAGCAACAGTTGATGCAAATATTGCATATATAGTTAAGGAGAGTCTTATATGCAGCTATCAACTACGATCAGTATAATACAACTATTGTTAGATATGATTATTATATTGGAAATACTTACCAAGATAGACAATCGGAAAACGCTGGATACACTTATGTTAATGGAACAAAAAAACCTATTAATATTGAGTATCCAAAAGATGTGAATTATTAAAAGGCAAATAAGATGACTGGACTTTGATTCACATGAAAGCTCACTCCTCAACTATAAAATGGGAGCGAGCTTTTTTGTATAGTTATATACACTTCTCTAAGGAATTATCATATTATTATTTGACCAAAGGAAGATTTTCTGATGGCTTTACTTTTTTGTTAAGTTGTTTGGCAAAATTTACATTAACCAATAATAAATCGTATGTAATTAAATGTGTATGGCTGTATGAGTCTTATCAGGAGTATGCTCACCTGAGACAAAGGCAGCTTACTTATCCCTGAGTTACAGGATATGGTTGAGGATCAAGATTTGAAAGCGATCACTGCTACATCCTAACTTAGGCTAGGCATCATCTAACAGCGATATACACTACTTTAGTCGTAGTCTTCTCTGTTTTATTTCAGTTCAAATGTCATATCAATTAAAGGAAATAACAGGATAACAGGTGGATTTCCCTAAATCACCCCTTCTGATAAGATTATTTCCATCAAAATTAAAGTGGGCGTGGTAGAATGGGGAGAATATTGGTTCCACCTGACAAATTGATGGAAGTGGCTGATCAGTTCTTGCAAGGCAAACATGAAATGGAACGTATGCTGAACTTTTTGAGTGGGCGAATAGATTTTGTGCAACAAGGTTGGTCTGGAGCTACCCGTGAGAGATTTTTTCAGGAATTTCAGGTTTCTCGACAATCCATGGGCATGACGCTTGAACGACTATCAACAGTAGCACAGGAACTCATTTTTATTTCAAAAAACTTCACACAGGTGGACGGAGAAAAGGTCGTATTAGATGTACCGGGAAATGGTATACCTATGAAAACGGCATCCAGCGATGAAGGCTGGCTACATAAAATTTTTGAACAAATTGGACATGCTGAGATCACCAAGGCAGAAGCCCAGATGGAAGCTATTAAGCTTCAAGGAGAAATTTTATGGGATGCTGCTCAAGGAGCAAAAGGAGCCATTCAGGAAGATTTGACCTTGGGAATGTTGCCTGATAAAGAGCGGAACTATGAACATCCCATAGCAGCTAAAGTAGGTGAAATTCTTGGTCACGTAGCTACAACATTGCAGGGTGCTGGTGAGGTAATCGCTGGAACAGGTGGAGAAGGATTATCAGTTGCTGTTTCATCCACGGGAGTTGGTAGTATAATCGGAATACCTGGATTGATTGGCTCAGCGGCTTTAGCGGCACATGGAGGCACAACCGCAGTTAAAGGTGCGGGTGGAATAGGGAAAAGCTCAGCAGAATTGTGGCAAATGGCGAAAGGAGAAGGGATTTCTAAGACCGAAATATTAAAAAATAAAGCTAATGATATACGTAAAAACGTAAATAATAATATATTAGATGAAATTGAATCTAATGGTGGGCATTTACTTCAAAAGCACGTTGGCAAGACAAATGAAGAATTAATAAAACGTGCCTCCCAAGAAGGAGTCCCTTCTACAACGTTTTCTGATAAAAGTATAGCTCTCAAATCAACGCAAGAGAATATCAGAAGAAACGCTGATAAGATTGCAGAATGGATAGAAAACCCTAATTCTAGAGGATATCTCATAACAAAAGCTGATCACGAGTTTTCTATTGGACGAGGCGTAGACGTAAAGAATGGAGGGAACTCATCTTCAAAGCATGTAACAAATGACTTATCGAAGTCCCAACTGTATTTAGTAAAAGATTCCTCTATGCCTACCGGATTTAGAATTATTACGGGTTATCCTGTTTTTAAATAAAAGAGGAGAATAATATATGAACCAAGAAGTGAATTATGAAAATTTAAAGTATTTTATAGAGAGTTACTTTAACTGGAGTATGGATTATGCTGATTTAGAGAACTTGATTGAGGAGTTCAAAAGTAGGGAGCTACCTGTTTATGTTGAAGGTCTGACTCAGGAGATTGAAGAAATAAATGAACTAAAGACTTGGGATCGCGTACAAGAATTTATTTATTTATATGGACAAAGAAATTTGAACATTAAAAAGATCGAGCGCATGATTGAGTTATTGCTGACAAAATTACACGGAGATAAATAAAAATGATCTTGTAGAGCAATAGAATAAAAATCCGACAATTAGCTCACTCCTTAAAAGGGGGTGAGCTAATTGTCGAAAGAATACTCTTTCTCAAAGCAAGCATGACAAATTAATTAGAGAAATAGCATTACATTACCACAAATGCGGTATCTATATTCTTACAAATAAACTGATATCAAAGTTGACCGTTTGTCTCGCGTCATCAGCTTTTGGACAGCCTCCTTTCGGGTGAAGAGATACAGTCTGCCTGTTTGAATGGGCTTTTTTGTATTCCCGGCAGCTGACCGAACAAAATCCATGCAAATGGCAGGAAGCGGGCAATGACCGACACGACGAGCCAGGAGCAAAGAAGCGCAAAGAAAAAGCCTCCGGCGTACCACACATGAATGAGCTGCGGTGAACCGATGTGTGGCGAAAACTGCCGATACAGCAGCAGGAAGAACGGATGAATCAGATACACGCCAAAGGACAGGGTGCCCAGACGTTCCAGCTTGCGAATGACAAAGGAATGTTGCCGTCTATACATTGAAAAGGAAACTTGCAGCAATACCAGCGTACTGGACAGGCTGTACATATTGTACATAAGCTCAAAAACCAGCGAATTGTAGGAAGTTCCGTACATTCTGCTTTCGTACCACATATAGACATGCACAGTAGCTGAAATCAACCATCCGGCCCAAATTCCGATCCATGACAGTACCCCGGCAAAGCTTCGTTCCCCCTTGCGCATCAGGAACCATGTTCGGAGCTGCGGATAGTAGTAGCCAAGAGCAGCACCCAGCATATAGCAGGCCATATAAGACAGTGCCCAGCTGCCTTTGTTTTGAACCTGAAATAGAAATTTGTTGCCAATTACAAATGACCACTGTACCAGCAGACCCATAACGATAGACCATTGTGGAACATGCCGATAACGCTGGAACATCCACAGCACGAGTGGAAATGCAAGATAGAATTGCATCATGATAAAAATATAGTATAAATGCGTATACGCTTTACCTGTCGCCAGCTTCACAGCAAAGCTTTCCGCAAGCGCGGCTATATTCCACGGTTCGGAGCTGCCAGCCATGAGAGAAAGGACAAAATAAAACAGAGAGAACATAAAGTAAGGCAAGAGAATGTACAGCAATCTCTGCTTATAAAAGCGGATTAATAGCTGTCGTCTCATCGGACGATCCTTATAGTTGTAGAACAGCACCATGCTGCTTAGCGCGATAAATACAGGTGTACCATACTTCATCAGCACATTGAGCGCATTATATACAACATAAAGGCTGGAATCTGTAAGTTGAACCGTTGCATAGGAAGTGGCGTGGACCATAATAACGGCTAAAATCGCCATGGCTCTGACTAATTGCAATTCGGGAATTTTTTCCTTGTTCGTAGGTTTCATAAGCTTCATTTCCTTTCGGCCGTGAACTGTATCTTGTTGAACTCTTTCTATTAAAAAATAAAGTTCTTAACAATCCGAAAGGATAAGGCTTAAGAAACGCTTATCAACTTCTTAACATTTGTTAAGAAATTGTATAACCTTGATGTCCTATGCAGACCGACGAGTACAAGTTGCAGCTTAACGAATAAGCTGCTTTTCTTTTGCATAGAAATCAAATAGGTACAGGTCAGTATCTGTGTACTAAAATTTTGTGTATACGCTTACAAAGAAGATTTGAAATGTTCCTTACGTACAATTTAAATTTTGGAGGAGGAATGAAGATTGAAGTGGAAAAAGGGTTTGACAGGTATGCTTTTAGCTGCTTTTTTATGTGGTGCACCGGGTTTGGGCATAGCTGCCCCCGCGTATGCAGCCGCAGGCGAGTATAAGTTTGATTTTGGGGGAGGCACGGTCGAAGCGGGCTATACCGGAGTGAGTGCTTCGCTGTCCTACAACAAGGCACGCGGCTATGGCTTCCGTACCCCCGAGAACATGCGCAATGTCAGTGCCTCTGGGGCTGGAGTGGCTAGTGATGCGGTACAGTTTCTGGCTACCGGAACAAAAAGTGAGAATACCTTTGATGTTGATCTTCCTCCCGGACTGTATGAGGTGTCGGTTACGTTAGGAAATACCTCCCGTTCGAGTATTGCCGCTGAGGGCGTGTATCAGGTCATTAATATGACAGGAAATGGAGCCAAGGATCGTTTCCAAATTCCAGTGACAGATGGACAGCTGAACCTGCTGGTTACTGAAGGCAAAGAGGGCGCAGCCTTTACACTCAGTGCATTGGAAATCAGGCCATTGTCTAGCGACCCGGTTACCAATCGAACGATTTATATCGGTGGAGATTCTACTGTATGTAACTACTATCCGCTGGATAGCAGTGTACAGGCCGGGTGGGGACAACTGCTGCCAAAGTTTGTGAACCCCAATACTTTTCAGATTCGCAACATGGCGTCCGGCGGTCAAATTGCTAGGGGCTTCCATCAGGACGGACAGTTGGAGGCCATTGTCAAATATATTAAACCGGGGGATTATTTCATTCTCCAGCTAGGCATTAATGATACCAATCCCAAGCATAATGAAAGCGAAGCGGAGTTTAAGGACTGGATGCGGGATATGATCCGTCAGGTTAAGGCGAAGGGGGCGACAGTCATCCTGTCAACACCGCAAGGCCGAGCCACGGACTTTAATGCTAGCAATGTACACAACGCTGAGCATAGATGGTATAGAAGTGCTATTTTGGCACTGGCTCAAGAGGAACAAACGCCTTTGGTTGATCTGAACGTACTTAGCTCAGCTTATTTCACTTCTATTGGCAAAGAAGCTACGCTCGCCCTGTATATGAATGGTGACTCTCTTCATCCGAACTTTGCAGGTGCAAGGGAGCTGGCACGTTTGGTGGCGCAGGATTTAAAAAGACAGGGTCTGAACGGATTCTGAGTTTACATTTGGGATAACGGGGGTGATATAATCATAGAAAAAGCAATAGTAATGCAGGAGGATCAGAATATGCAGCCTTTCACTGCCCGTGTGCTTCAAATTATATTGCTGATTCCTGAGGGGAAAGTAATGACCTATGGGCAAATTGCAGCAGAAGCTGGAAGCCCGAGAGGGGCCAGACAGGTGGTACGCATTTTGCATTCACTAAGCCAGAAACACCGGCTTCCCTGGCATAGAGTAGTCAACCGCTTGGGCGAGATTGCTTTGCAGGAGGATGGATCAGCATCGCTGCAGCGTCTGTATTTGGAGGAAGAGGGCATATGTTTTAATGCAAACGGACGCATCCCGCTGGATCAATATCTTTATGATCCGCAAGCGGAGATCGAAGAGTAGGCGAGGAACAGCACAGATTGGATCATCACAAAAGAACCGGGACAAATCAAACTATTGATTTGTCCCGGTTCTTTTTAATCTAGCACACATCATGCAGGCAGATGAGGATGCCCGTTCATATATAGCTTTAAATTCGCCTAACGGCTTATCCAATTAGGTGCTGCTGATTCCGTTGGGCAAGATGAAAGGAAATGCTGTTCATCAGCGGTATATCGTTATTTTTTCGCGCTTCCCGGATCAGTTGCATCTTTTGCTGTTCCGATTCACGTAAAAAACGGGTCATCCACAAATCAGACGGTTCGTTAGCAGTTGTCATGCGAGATTCTTTTATCATCTATTAACCCTCCTAGTGAGCGGCTGTTATTCTTTCTCTAGTATATGTCCCCAACCTTAATAGATTCTGTTGTTTTCCTTAAGATTAGCTGAAAATTAGGTAAAGTTCAGGTAAAAACAGACTGATTCTGATATTTCTCATAGACATGAAGAGCTTTGGGGACGAGTGGCATGAAAGTAAAGGTTACAAAAATGTATTGTTTTTACACCTTGTACCCACATAAACCGGAAAGTACAATAGATTGCGGATAGATGTGGAAATTTATGTCGAATGCAATTGAATGATGCGAATCATGCACGGAAAGGGGAGAAATTCATTAATGAAGCAAAAAGCGGCTGCCACGCTGCTTGTATTGTCATTATCAGCAGGTCTGGTTTCGACCGTACAAGCCGACAGTGCACCTGGAGATACAGCAACAAGTACAGCATCGAATACGTCAGGTGTTTCATCTGCAGTGACCTCAAAGACAGCATCCACAACGGGTCAGGCTTTGCCTGCATTAACGCTTAAGCAGGCAGTGGAATGGGCACAGACCAACAACTACAACACCCGTTCCACAGAGCGCGATGTGGAGCGTCGCAGAATTGAGTTTAAGAATGCGGAAAAGGACTTGGGAAATGCCTATCTTGATTTGATAGACGGTGAATATGTTGGCGATGAAGTATCCTGGAGAAATTATAATTCTTCTACGTTATCTTATTTAGCCAGCAAAAAGCAGGCCCTGTACGCCAAAGACCAGCTTTATTTTAATGCGATGAAAACCTATCAAAGCGTATTTGTAGCAGAGAATCAGGTGAAAAATGATCTGGAAGCGCTTGAAATTGCACAGGCGGAGGAAAAGATTGCACTTGCCAAGTTTGCCCGCGGGAAGCTGTCCGAGTATGCGAAAAACGAGAGCGTACAGGCCAGAAGCCAGGCGCAACAGACCGTAGAGCAGAGCAAAACTGCGCTCCAGAAAGCACGGGATGCTCTAAATTTCCTCATGGGACAGCCGAACGGGTCAGTCTACGAATTGGTAGATCGTCCTATATACAAGGAACCGAAGAAGCTGGATATTGAAGTACATATACAACAGCTGATGGATATGAATCCAAACTTGTGGAAGCTGGAAGACAACATCAAGACTTCGGAGCTCAATGTAAGATATTTCGACTTTAACAGCGGTGCAGGCGCTTATGATCTGGCCAAGCTGGATGTCGATACCGCCAAGGAGGAGCTGGACAAGGGACAAAAGGATTTTGCCGAATCGCTTCGCAATCTCTATGCCACGTTCAAGGACAATCAAAAAAAATACGTACAACTGGAAGAAAGTCTGATTACGGCCAAAGAGGGATTGGAACTGTCACGCAAAAAGTGGGCCAGAGGCTTGATTATTGAGCTGGAGCTCAAAAACAGCCAGTTGAAGGTGGACCAAATTGAGCGGCAAATGGAAGAACTGGCGATTGAGTTGAATCAGAATGAGTACACGTTGAACAAGCCATGGAGCACATAGGGAGGAAAAGGCTTTGGCAGAAACGGTTATAAACGATGCTTTAATCAAGTTACGGAGAAAACGGAGAAAAAAGTGGATATGGACTGCAATTGTTCTGCTGGTTGTAGGTGGGGGCGGAGCAGCAGTATACATGAATCTGCCCAAGGAGCAGGCTGCACCACTGGTTCAGGACGAGACACTTAAGGTGGAGCGCGGGGATGTAAGCGAGAAGCTGGATACGTCCGGCACGGTGCAAGCGTCCAAGGAAGTGAAGCTGAACTTCACGAGCGCAGGTGAAAACAAGCTGGCGGCGGTACACGTGAAGGCCGGGGACAAGGTAAAAAAAGGACAGGTACTGGCGCATCTGGACAGCTCTGAAATAAAAATGCAGATTCAAAGTGCATCTGATAATTTGGAAATATCCAAATCCAAGCTGGCTGAATTGGAAAAAGGGCCGAAGGCGGAGGATATTGAAATACAGAAGACAAACGTACTTCGGGCCAAAATGGCTGTCGATACAGCGCAGGAATCATTTGAGCTGGAAGAAGCCGAAAGTCAGAAGAAGACTTCCCAAAAGCAGTTGGAGCTGGCGCGGAAGGCGTATGAAGATCAAAAGTTTTTACATGATGCCGGGGCAGTATCGAGCAGTGAATTGGAGCAGGCAGAGCAAACGCTGGATAAAGCACAGACAGACTATGATGGTCTGGATCTACAATTTCGCAAAATAATGTCACAAAAGCGCCGCACCATCGCAGAGGCTGAAATCGGCTACCGTACGGCTATGGCTGAGCTTCGCAAGAC
>NZ_JH601054.1:22616-40122 GCF_000245715.1 Paenibacillus sp. Aloe-11
CAGGTTCCGGCTGATGCATCCAATATTCAAGCCTCACGGATAGAGGTTCGAAGACTGGCGACTGAGCTGGAGCAGAAAAAAAATGAGCTTAACAAGCTTCAGGTCACAGCACCGTGGGATGGAGTGATCCTAAAGGTGAACGGGGATGTAGGGACCAGTCCGACGGCTCCGTTTATTGTGATGAACAACTCGGATTCCAACAATCTGAAGGTTGTAGTGAAAGTCAGCCAGTCCGACATTGTCAAGGCGAAAAAAGGCCTTTCGGCGGTGTTATCCACCAATGCATATCCGGGTGAAACGTTTCCGGGGAAGGTGCAATTCGTCTCACCGGAAGCATCTACAGATGAAGGGATGACGACGTATCTGATGGAGCTGTCCGTTCATGACCCGAAAGGGAAGCTTAAAACGGGCATGATTATGAATGTGGCTGTTATTTTGGGAGTACATAAAAATGTACTGTTCGTACCTGCGACTGCGCTAAGATCCGAAGGGGGCCAGGATGGGGTCTATCTAGCTGCGAATCCTGCGAATCCGGGAGCGCGGACGTTCAAGCCTGTAGAGCTCGGATTTTATACGCCGGACCAGGTTGAACTGAAATCAGGTGTAAAAGAGGGTGACACGATTGTTATCCCGGCTCCTGAAGCACCGCCGGACCCTTCCAACATGGGCGGCATGCAGGGAGGATTTTAAACAAGTATGAGATACGTCATTCAAATTGAAAATCTGAAAAAGGTGTATCAGGTCGGGGATCAGGAAATTCATGCCCTGCGTGATGTGCAGCTTGACATTGCTGATGGTGATTTTGTTGCCATTATGGGACCTTCTGGATCAGGAAAATCAACGATGATGAATGTTATCGGCTGTCTGGATTTGCCTACATCGGGACAATTTTATTTGGACGGTTATTCGATATTGGATGCCCGTGAGGATGAGCTGGCTATTATACGTAATCAAAAAATCGGATTTGTATTTCAAAAATTTCATTTGCTCCCGCGCGCAACGGCTTTGGAGAATGTGGAGCTGCCTATGATTTATGCGGGTGTTCCTGCCAAGGAGCGGCGCTTGCGGGCGATGGAGGCCCTCACTAGCGTGGGATTAGGCGAGCGGATGAACAACAGGCCGAACGAATTGTCAGGCGGTCAGCAGCAGAGGGTATCCATTGCGCGCGCGCTTGTGAACAATCCGGTTATTCTTTTGGCGGATGAACCAACAGGCGCATTGGACTCCAAAACAAGCGTTGAAATTATGGGGATTTTTCAGCGTCTGAACGATCAGGGGAAAACGGTCGTACTGGTTACTCATGATCAGGAGGTTGCGGAATACGCCAAGCGTCTAATTCATTTTCGTGACGGACGGATTGAAGAGGATCAGCCTGTCGAGAAACGAAGAATGGCGGCAGAGGAAGTGAAAGCATGAAATTTCGGGAAATTATCCGGGTATCACTTAACAGTTTGCGAACCAATATGCTGCGATCCTTGCTAACCATGCTGGGCATTATTATCGGAGTAGCTGCCGTAATCACGATTGTAGCGATTGGAAAAGGCTCTACCGCTACGATTACGTCGCAGATTAACAGTATGGGCAATAATTTGCTTATGATTTACCCTTATGCTCCGTATGATGGTTCGAGCTCCATGTCCTTTAGCCAGACCAAAGGAATCTCGCTTGAGGATGTTGAAGCACTGGAGCAGCAAAAATCAGTGGCCGACGTTGCTCCAAGTGCCATGACCAGTGCGGACATTACGTGGAGCCGCAATAAGGTCAGCGGACAGATTGAAGCAACTTCCCAGGCTTTTGTCCATGTGAAAAAGCTGTCGCTTGCTCAGGGCAGGTCGTTTACCCATTATGAAGTGGATAAACGGTTGAACGTTGTGGTGCTGGGAAGCGACGCGGCCCGAAATATTTTTGGGCCGGATACATCCAAGGCGGTCGGTGAGACGATCATGATCAAACAGCTTCCTTTCAAGGTGGTCGGGGTTCTAACGAATTCTAATTCCAGTATGAATAATAGCTCGCAACAGGTGTATATACCGATCACGACGGGGATGGAACGGCTGGGGAATATGAGCATCCAGCAGGTCAACGCTTCTGCGACAACGGAGGAGAAGATTGATCAGGCGCGTGATGAAATCAAGCAGACATTACGTGCACGGCATGAACTGAAGCCCTCGGAGGGGGATGATTTTCAGATTACGACCCAAACGGAGATTCTTGAAACGGTTTCAGGTGTAGATAAGGTTATGAATATGCTGCTGATTGGTGTGGCCGCGATTGCACTCGGCGTCGGCGGTGTTGGCATTATGAATATTATGCTGGTGTCTGTTACAGAACGGACGAGAGAGATCGGGATTCGCAAGGCGATTGGTGCACAGCGCAGTGATATTATGCTGCAGTTTCTGGCTGAGGCCGTTTTTCTCAGTCTGATGGGTGGATTGGTTGGCGTGATGACGGGTCTTGGGGGCGCAAAGCTGCTCGAGAAATTCGTCCAAATGCCGATTGTGTATTCGATGGAGCCAGTGCTGTACTCTTTTCTGTGCTGTATGGGCGTCGGTGTGTTGTTCGGAGTCTACCCGGCGCGGAAGGCGTCCAAGCTGCGTCCAATAGATGCTTTAAGATACGAATAAGGGAAGCGGATATTACCACCTTGCTCGGAAGAGTATAGTGGAAAGTATCCGCTTTTTAGGGTGGAATAAGTGTTTTAAACGATAAAAAAGCATGAATAACCGCCTTAATTTTATATATGTGATGTTTTATATGCTTTTATAGGTTGATTTATAAATATATATGACGTATTATATTCAATATCAGATGACAAGAAAAAAGGAGGGGCGTTCATCATCGACCTTACGGCAAGACAAGTGGAAATTTTAACTATTGTACAAAAGCATGCCCCGATTACCGGTGATCAAATTGCAGAAATGCTCAACCTCAGCAAGGCGACCATTCGGACCGACCTATCCAAGCTGGGCATTCTAAATTACATAGATGCGAAGCCCAAGGTTGGCTATTTTGTCGGAAAGCGGGGCACGCCGAACCGGGAGGAAAAATTCCGGCTTATGCAAATGAAGGTTGGCGATCTTCACGGGGTTCCGGTCATCGTACGTGAAACAACAACGATTCAGGAAGCTGTGGTGGCACTTTTTTTGGAAAATGTGAGCAATCTGATCGTTACCGATGAAGATGGGGATCTGGCGGGTGTAGCTTCCCGCAAGGATTTGCTCAAGGTTACGTTAGGCAATCCGAATGCGGCGACTATTCCTGTCAGTCTCGTAATGACCCGTCAGGCGAATGTTGTCACCGTTTCCCCGGAGGACACCGTGCTGGAGGCGGCGCGCAAAATTATTGCCCGCCAAATCGACAGCCTGCCTGTCGTCATCCCTTCCGACTCTAACAAACCAGGCGAACACTGGAAAGTCGTGGGACGCATTACGAAGACGAATATTATTAAAATGTTGCTCGATATGGTAGCAGAAGATTAATGGGAGGAATCGAATGGTTCAGGCGAGCAGTCATTTTATAGCGATCTGTTCAGACTCGATTGGTGAGACGGCAGAAGCTGTCGTACAGGCGACCATGCGCCAATTTGAGCTACCGGACACAGAGATCAAAAGATTCATGAATGTAAGGGATGAAGATGAGCTGAGCCGGGTGATGGAGGAGGTCGCCGAGCGGAGAGGTTTTGTGGCTTATACGCTGGTTCAGCCGGAATTGAGAGAGGCGATGAAAGAGGAGGCTGTCCGGCTGAATGTGCGGGCGGTAGATATTATGGGGCCGATGATGCAGGCATTTGCCGACACGTTCCATAATGATCCCAAAGAGAAGCCCGGTCTGCTGCATCGAATGGATGACAACTATTTTCGCCGTGTGGAAGCCTTGGATTTTGCGGTGCAATACGATGATGGTAAAGATGTGAGCGCCATTCTCAAAGCGGATATTGTATTGCTTGGGGTGTCCCGTATTTCCAAAACCCCGTTATCGATGTTTCTGGCACATAAAGGCTATAAGACAGTCAACATTCCGATTGTACCGGAGCTGACACCGCCTGCACAGCTGAAGGATGTACAGCACGGTCGGGTGTTCGGGTTGACGATCCAGCCTGAGCTGCTGTTAAAAATACGCAGTGAGCGGCTTAAGGTTATGGGGCTTCCTAACAATGTGCAGTATGCCACATCGGCGCGGGTGGAGGAAGAGATTGCGTATGCGCAGTCTTTGTTCAAGGAACTGAGTTGTCCGGTCATTGATGTCACGGATAAAGCAATTGAAGAGACAGCAGGTCTGATTATCAGAATGTTGTAGTAGCACAGTAACTTTGTTATATAGAGAAAACATGAACCACAGGATACTGGAGTGTAATATATAAAAGGCAGTAAAACTGCTCTAAAGATAAGGATCGGCCGTAGGATATAGGAGATTATATATAGATAAAAAGATAAAACAGCAGCACAGCTGCTCTAAAAAAATGATTTGGCGTAGGGTAATCATTATATAGGAGAGGTGGAGGGATAGGTATGGAGAGTCAATTGGCATTGGAATTCGTTCGGGTAACAGAGGCGGCAGCGCTGCAATCAGCGCGATGGACAGGACGTGGGGATAAAAATAGCGCAGACGAGGCGGCTACGGTAGCCATCCGCACCCATTTTAATGCGGTATCCATGGACGGTACGGTCGTCATTGGCGAAGGAGAAATGGATGAGGCTCCCATGCTGTATATCGGGGAAAGAGTAGGCAATCGCAGAGGACCGGCTATAGATATCGCTGTTGACCCGCTGGAGGGAACCGAAACGGTGGCGAACGGTTTGAACAACGCTCTTTCGGTCATTGCTGCTGCACCTCGTGGAAGTTTGCTCCATGCTCCAGATATGTACATGCAAAAAATGGCTGTTGGCCCGGCGTTGGCTGGAAAGCTGTCACTGGATGACCCGATCCCGACTACATTGTCAAAAGCCGCACGGATTCTTGGCAAATCCTTGCCCGATCTTACAGTATCCATTTTGGATCGTACACGTCATGCTGGAATCATCAAGCTTCTGCGGGAAAGCGGCGTTCGAATCAAGCTGCTTGGTCATGGAGATGTGATGGGGGCGATTGAAACTTGCCTGGATAGCGGTGTAGATTTGCATATCGGCTCCGGCGGTGCTCCCGAGGGTGTGTTGGCCGCGGCAGCATTGAAGTGCATGGGCGGAGAAATCCAGGGGCGTTTGCTGCCTCATGGTGAAGAAGAGCTTGAGCGTTGCAAACGTATGGGCATTACGGACCCAGGAGCATTGCTGTCCATGGCTGATATGGTTGGACGCCAAGGTGTGATGTTTGTGGCTACTGGTGTGACCCCTGGCGAGTGGTTACAGGGGGTTCGTTCTCTCCCTGGTCACAGAGCGGAAACGCATTCGGTCGTGATGCATTCGGAGACGAAAACGATTCGCTTTGTGCGCAGTATTCACCATACAGCAGACGCTTCCGGTACGCTCGCTGCAGCGGCTTCCTCTTAAGTCTTCACAGCTACATCAAAGACCAAGTCATAATAAGCTTGAAAAAAGCAAGTCTCTTACCATATGGAGACTTGCTTTTTGGTGTTTCCGGTTGTTTGCCCATTGCAGAAGGGACATAACCAAAATATAAATTTGCTATAAATCGGCACTTTTGCAGGTGGATAAAAACGTTTCTATTAAAGTTTGAAAAGAAAATTCATAGCCTGAGGAGTAAAAATTCAATCTGAACTGAAATTTTTAGGCGGAGAGTCAAAAAAAATTTGCATGATAATTAGTTCTATAGAACTACAAAATGCCAGTGTTTATTAGAAAATTAAAGAGTTATTAATTTCGATTGATGCAGGCTGGATTAAATTTAATACCATAAAATAGGGGGATGAAGGAGACTGCGAAAAAAGACGGATTTTGTCGGATGATATCAGGATAAATTTGTTACATTTATGTTAATGGCATGTTAAGGTAAAATCGTTGTAGTACAAGGCTTTCATCTTCTATTGAAAATCATAATAATTTTGATTTTACAAAATTCATGAAAATCTGAAAGCTCGTTTTAAATCAAAATAACAGATTAGAACGGGCAGGGGATTCATGTCAAAAGTGAAATTGTTGTTTTTAAAGACTTGAAACAAATAGCACAATCTGGATTTTGTTTTATTTTTATGAACGCTATCAATTTAGATCTTTTGTCCCATGTCAAGCGGTTTTAAAGTTTGTATATTTAAAAACAGCTAGAAAGTGTTGGAAGAAAAAAAGCGATATAAGGATTTACTGTAAAATCCTGAACTGCATAGAGGATGGAGGAAAATCACATGACGACCCGGTCACAATCTTGGTTTGCGAAAACTGCAGTCCATCCGGCTGAGAAGCTCCAACTATTTTGCTTCCCTTATGCCGGTGGTGGCGCTTCCATATTTAGTTCCTGGAAGTCTAGACTTGCGCCCGACATTACTGTTTTACCTGTACAGCTTCCGGGGCGTGAAAGCCGTTCAACCGAAGCCCCAATGGACACTATTCAGGACATCGTGCACTCGCTGCTTCCTGCTATGGCTCCGTACATACATAAGCCGTTTGCTTTTTTTGGACACAGCATGGGAGCACTGATTGCATTTGAAACAGCACGGCAGTTGTCTAGCCAAACCGGAAGACTGCCTGTCCATATCATCGCATCGGGTAAATCCGCACCACATCTTCCGTATTCCAAAAAACAACTCCATGATTTAGCAGATCAGCCTTTCACCGAAGAGCTTCGTTTGATGCAGGGAACACCCGAAGAAGTCTTGCAAAATGCAGAGTTAATGCAAATTATTATGCCCCGTCTGCGTGCGGATTTTAAGGTGTGCGAAACATATGTTTATCAACCGGGGAATCCATTGGCCTGTCCGATGACCATTTTAGGCGGCATGAAGGATTATGAGGTGACCACTGATTCACTTCATGCCTGGCAGCAGCACACCTCATTGCCCATAGATGTGCGAATGTTCGAAGGCAATCACTTTTTCATTCATGAACAAGAGCAAGAAGTGATAGGCGCAGTCGTGAATATTTTGTCCGCATCCTCAGCCCTGAACCACGCTGCCGCAGCTCATGCATCATACAGCACCAATACCTTACAACCACGATTCAGACAGAGTTAAATAACCCACACATCACGATACACCACGTACACAACATGATTCACATCTATTAACCCACCACCAGGATGCAACTCCCAGCATAATTCAAGAACGATTTCATTCCATGTAAATACTCATACATCCAGAGCCAGAGTCTATCTCACCATGTCCATTGCAACTTAAGAAAAACGTCTGTCGACGTGTTTTCCAAGAAGCCAGACCGCATGTGATCGTAGCTTTTCTTGCGATTATAGAAACGTTTCAGCTCCGCTGAAAACTTATAAATTCTATAATCTAAAAAAAGTTCACACTGCGAAAGTGTGAGCAACGAAAAAGAGGGATGTCCTTGTTTCGATCCAATTCTGCTTTTCGGAGGCTCGCCCGTTATGTAAGACCGTACAATTTATGGGTTTTCATAACGGTAATCGCCTCCTTATCCCTGGCAGCCATAGACATTATTTTGGGTAAGGCCATCGAGCAAATGGCACAGGGGACCTTCTCCTCCACCCGGAACATGATTTATCTGGTTGTTGGTATGACACTCATTGGAATGCCCTGTAAGTTTGTGATGAGGTACGCTTCGGCTCGATTTAGCGTTAGTGCGCTGCGCGACCTGAGAGGCGACCTCGTACATAAGTTTTGCGATTTACCGGTTTCCAGCGTAGAGAGGAAGTTCACCGGAGATTTGGTCTCCCGCCTCACGAACAATACGGCGATGTTACAGAACTTTTTTATCCAGCAGTTTGCCAATCTGTTTTATTTGCCGCTTGTGTTTACAGCATCATTAACACTGCTCTTGATGACAAGCTGGAAGCTGGTTTTGGCAAGCCTCGCGCTCATGCCTGTAGGGATGCTCATAACATCATTGATGAGCAGGCCGATTGAAAAATATTCAGAGCAGCTTCAGGAGAAAATGGCTCATTTGAATGCGGTCGGGCAGGATGCGATTGGTGGAATTCCTATCGTCAAGGCATTCAATATGCAGGCTGTGCTGTTGAAGAAGTATATGGTGATTTCGGAGGAGGTCGTCAAGCGCGGCCTGGGGCTGGAAAAACGCTATGCATCCATTACTCCGGTAGGTGTGATGATGCTGGCAACACCGATTATTCTGGTCATTGTGTACGGAGGATACCTGATTCAACATGGAGAGCTGAATGCTGGAGGCATTGTCCTGTTTTTATATCTGATTTCGTTCATATTGCAGCCCGTTGCCATGCTGCCAACGATCATTTCGCAGATGAAGGAAGCGGGGGGAGCGGCCAAGCATTTGTTTGAGGTACTGGATTGGCCAGATGAACGTCAAGGCGGCGAAATCACCTCAGCCGGTCAGGATCGTGGAGATAAGGTCCTTCGTTTGGAAGACGATGCAGATAGGGAAGCCTGCCAAGCTAGTCAAATCAGTGAAAGCGAGGCAGACGGAGGAGAAAGCGACGATGACGCTGCTGTGGTCGTGGTCAGCTTTGAGCATTTGACCTTTGGCTACAACGAGGGGAACACGGTGCTCAAGGATATCAGTTTCCAGGTGCGACAAGGGGAAACGGTAGCGATTGTCGGTGCCAGTGGTGGCGGCAAAAGTACAATTTTTAAGCTGCTTTGTGGATTTAATGAACCGGGAGAGCAGGCTGGAGCCGTTCAGCTATTTGGAAATAGTTTGACAGATTGGAATTTAACAAGCCTGCGCCGCCATATTTCGATGGTGTCTCAGGAGCCGTCGCTTTTTCCGGCCACCATCGCAGAAAATATCGGATATGGACGTCTGGAGGCGACCTGGGAAGAAATTGTCGAGGCGGCGAAAGCGGCACATGCGCATGATTTTATTGTTCAGCTTCCCGAAGGCTATGAAACCCTTTTGAGCGAGCGGGGAGGCGGACTGTCCGGCGGACAAAAGCAGCGTATTTCCATAGCAAGAGCATTGCTGAAAAATGCTCCGCTGCTTCTGCTGGATGAGCCGACTTCAGCGCTCGACAGCCAGTCGGAGGCTCAGGTGCAGATCGCGATGAATGCGGCCATGCACAACCGGACGGTGCTGGTCATTGCTCATCGGCTGTCAACCGTGCGTCAGGCAAACCGGATTATTGTACTTGATCAGGGGAGCATTGTGGAATCGGGCACCCATGAGGAATTACTGGGCCGCGACGGTGAGTACCGAAAGCTGTATTTGCAAAATTTCGAAGAAGAACAGCATACGGCGGAAAACGGCCATTCGATGCCGGAGGAAAGGAGCGAGAAGCGTGACCTTCAAGCAGGGGTTTTATGAGTTTAGGCAGCTGATGTCCCTGATGAAGCCGCACCGGAAACGGTATTTTACCGGGCTGATTGGCAATAGCCTGACCAATGCGAGCATCACGATTTTACTTTCCTTTGTGGTGCATTATTTGCTGAATTTTGCGGTTAATGGCGATGTGCAGGAGCTTTACCGGGCGATTTATTTGGTCAGCGGTACATTTTTGGCATTAAGTATTATTTCCCCGCTGTGCAGCTACATGTACAAGCGATGTGTGAAGCTGGCGATTGCCAATGTACGAGTGAGACTATTCGGGCATATCGTCAAGCTATCGTATGAAAAGGCCGAAAAACGCCATTCGGGTGATCTTGTATCCCGCATGACCAACGATGTACAGACGTTGGAGCAGGCTTACACCGTTCATATTCGCTCGATTATACTGCAAATTTCGCTCTTTTTTGGCTCGCTGATCATCATGATGGCACTGGATTGGCGATTTGGGGTTATGGCGGTTTTACTGGGGCTGGCCTCAGCCTGGGTCAATTCTCATTTCGCAAAAAAGATGCGACAGACGAGTGATGAGTTACAGGGACGGATGAGCAGGTTCACGGAACGGTTGAGCGATTTGCTTTCCGGTTTGCAGACGGTGAAGCTGTTCGGCTTGCGGACAAAGGTAGGTGGACTTTGTAACGATACAAGCGAGGACATCAACCGCATCAGTATCCGGCAGGGACGTCATATGGGCTTGCAGGATATGTGCAATTTTCTAATTGAATTCATTACGCTGGGCGGTGTGCTTGTCGCCGGATTGATTTTGGTTTCGCAGAAGCAAATGGAGCTGGGAGTACTGGGACAGATTGTACAGCTGCAAAGCGGCATTTCCACGGTGTTTTTGGAGCTGGGGGCGGCTGTATCACTGCTGCAAAACTCCTTGGCGGGCTTGGTGCGAATCCGCGAAATTCTGGATGAGTCGCAGGAGCAGGAGCACTTCCCAGTAGCACAACAGAAGGGGGTGCGGGCTGGGTTTATCGACCCGGAGGCGGCAGTTTTTTCAGCCAGTGATACGAAGGGATCTTACAGTGATGGCGAAACCGTAAGCCCAGGCCACGCCTTTGAACAAGTTCCAGCCGCGCTGGAGCTGCACGACATCACCTTCGGCTATCAGCCGGACCGTCCAACACTGCGAAGGCTGAGCCTGATCGTGCCGGAAGGGCAGGTAACCGCGCTTGTCGGCCCGAGTGGTGGTGGCAAAAGCACAGTTATGAAGCTGTTGCTGGGCTTTTATCCACCGGATGAGGGTATACTGCGGGTCCGTGGTCGTTCGGCAGGTGAGCTTCGGTTGGACGAGGTCAGGGATTTGATGGCCTATGTCCCGCAGGAGGCTACGCTATTCCACGGCACAGTAGCGGATAATATCCGCTTTGGCTCACCGGATGCCACGGATGAGGAGGTAGAGGCTGCGGCCAAAACGGCCTATGCCAGCGGCTTTATAGCCGATCTACCGGAGGGTTACGACACCATAGTCGGTGAACGCGGAGCCAACTTGTCGGGCGGTCAAAGGCAGCGGATCGCGATTGCCCGCGCATTGCTCAAAAATGCACCGATTCTGCTGCTGGATGAAGCGACTTCGGCGCTGGACGCAGAATCGGAACACGAAGTCCAGCAGGGCTTAAATGAGCTGATGAAGGATCGCACGACATTAGTTATTGCCCATCGCTTGTCTACGATTGAGCGGGCGGATACCATCTGTGTCCTTGCCGAGGGTGAGCTGAAAGAGCAGGGCACCCATGACCAGCTCCTTGCCCAGAGCGGCCATTATACGGAGCTGTATGAGCTCCAGTTTCGAAAGCATCCTGAGGAACAAACCGCATAAATATGCGAAGTTCCTTTTTAACAATAACTATTTTGCGAGGAGAGAGACGTATGACTCAGCATGATGTTCAATTGATTTCATTAAGCCAGCCACAGCAGCGTATTTGGTATACGGAGCTTTTGTACCCCAATCGCAACACGTCCACGATTATTGCAACGGTTAAAATCAAGGGAACGGTTCGTATAGATGCATTGCAGCAGGCGATGAACGAGGTGATTGCGCAAAATGATTCTTTTCGTATCAAAATCACTGCTCAGGATGGCATTCCATATCAATATGTAGAGCCATTTGCCGCTCAAAACATAGAAACGCTCCAGGTTACCCCGGAGGAAGCTGATCAATGGGTAAACCGCAACAATCCACAGCCGTTCTCATTGCTGGATTCGCAGCTTTACCGGTTTGTTATTTTACAGCTGGGGGCAGAGGAAACCTGGTTTAATTTCAAAATGCACCATATTATTTCAGATGGTGTATCCATGAATCAGGCCATTAATGAAATTACCGCGCATTACATGGATATTGTGCATGGCAGTGGTCAAGATAGGGCGACTAAAGCGAATCCATATCTGGATTTTATTCAGGTGGAGCAAAGCTATGAGCAATCTGACCGTTATGAAAAGGACAAGACGTACTGGACGGAGAAGTTTGCCGATTTGCCGGAGACCACCGGTTTAAAATCATACAATCCGCTAACACTGAGCACGGCTGCACGCCGGGAAAGCTATATACTGGAGCATGAATTGTATCGTGGTGTTGCGGCTTTTTGTGAGGAGCATAAAATCAGTATTTTTACGTTCTTCCTGGCCGCCCTGTATATATATTTGCATAAAGTGACGGGGGAACAGGATTTAACAGTAGGTACACTGTACGCTAACCGTACGTCGAAAAAGGAAAAGGATACGATTGGCATGTTCGTCAGCACCGTGGCTACGCGTCTGCTGGTTGAGCCGGAATCCGAGCTGTTGACCTTCCTGCAAGGTGTGGGCAAGGAACAGTCGTCCATTTTGCGGCATCAACGTTATCCGTACAACAAAATTATTCAGGATTTGCGTGAACAGCAAAACAGTCTGGATATTCAGCGCCTGTTTGGCGTTTCCATTCAGTACCGTACGCTGAGCTTCTCCCGTTTTGATGAAGCCATTCAGCAGGTGAACAACGATTTCTGCGGAGATACGGTGAACGACTTCGATATTCACATGGTGGAAATGCTGGATGACGACAGACTTGTCCTGTACCTGGATTATCGTACAGAGCTGTTCAGTGAGCAGGAAATTGCCCGAATCATCCGACAATTCTTGAGTGTGGCGGAGCATATGGTGAAAGGGCCACAGAAGCGGATTCAGGAGTTGTCGCTGATTAGTGAAGAAGAGCGAGCGCAAATTGTAGATGTGTTCAATGCTACAGCGGTAGAATATCCACACGATGCAGGGATTCATGAGCTGTTCGAGCAACAGGCAGAGCGTACACCGGATCAGACGGCGGTTGTGTATGGAAACAGTCGTTTAACCTATGGACAGCTGAATGAACAGGCCAACCGACTGGCTCATACGCTGCGCGGTTACGGTGTTACTGTTGAACGGACGGTGGGTATCGTCGCTGAGCGTTCTACAGATATGATCGTCGGCATGCTGGCGATCCTCAAGGCGGGCGGCGCATATGTGCCGATTGATCCGGATTATCCGGCAGAACGTGTACGCTACCTGCTGCAGGATTCAGGCGCGAAGTTGCTGCTGGTGCAGCGCGCGGAGCAGCAACCCGATGACTACAGCGGAATTGTGCTGGATCTGAGCGATGCTACTGTCTATGGAGCAGAGGATGATCAAGGCTTAAATACCGTACAATCGGAGCAAAACGAGGCTTATCATGCGGATTATACCCATTATACAAATCCGAAAAATGAGATTCCACAAACAGGTACATTCGGGGATCGACTCGCCTATTTGATGTACACTTCGGGAACGACTGGGCAACCCAAAGGGGTTATGGTGGAGCACCGCAATGTCGTACGTTTGGTGAAAAATACAAACTATGCGCAATTGGATGCCGACACGCGCATTTTGCAGACCGGTGCCGTTGTCTTTGACGCGTCCACCTTCGAAATCTGGGGTGCGCTATTGAACGGTGGACAGCTGGTGCTGGTGAGCCAGGATGTCATTTTGGACGCACTCAAACTCAAGGAAGCTGTTCGCAGCCATGGCATTACCACGATGTGGCTGACCGCACCGCTCTTTAACCAGCTGTCCCAGCAGGACCTGGAGCTTTTCGAGGGGATACGGGAGCTGCTGGTCGGCGGGGATGTGCTGTCCGTCCCGCACATTAACCGGGTGCTGGAGGCTTATTCGTCCCTGCGGATTATCAACGGCTACGGCCCGACGGAAAATACGACCTTTTCCACCACGCATGCGATTACTGGCGTGCAATCCGAATCCGTGCCGATTGGCAGCCCGATCCATAACTCGACGGCGTATGTCGTGGACCGTTCGATGCAGCTTCAACCTGTCGGGGCATGGGGAGAGCTGATCGTCGGCGGCGACGGGGTGGCACGTGGATACCGCAACCGCCCGGACCTGACGACCGAAAAGTTCATCGACAGTCCGTTCCGCAGCGGAGAACGCTGCTATCGCACAGGCGATCTGGTGCGCTGGAATGCAGACGGGACGCTGGAATACAAGGGGCGGATTGACGCCCAGGTGAAAATCCGGGGCTACCGGATCGAGCTGGGCGAGGTGGAAGCACAGCTATTGAAGCTGGAGGCGGTGCGAGAAGCCGTCGTGATTGCACGTGAGGACGAGCAGGGGCAAAAGCAGCTCTGCGCCTATGTGGTGACCCATACGGATGTAGCGGCAAATGAGCTGCGCAGCGCGTTGAGTCAGGAGCTGCCGGGCTACATGGTGCCGTCGTATTTTGTGCAGCTGGAGCAATTGCCGCTGACGCCTAACGGCAAGGTGGATCGCCGGGCGTTGCCGCAGCCGGAGGGAAGTGTGGATTCCGGCGAGGACTATGTAGCAGCCCGAAACGATGTGGAGCGGACGCTGGTATCGGTATGGCAATCCGTACTGGGTATCGATCACATCGGTGTACTAGATAACTTCTTCCATCTGGGTGGCGACTCGATCAAGGCCATTCAGGTGTCTTCAAGATTGCTGCAAAACGGCTATAAGCTGGAAATGAGGGAGCTGTTCCAATATCCGACGATTGCCGAGCTAAATGGCCGAGTGCAGAAGGTGAACCGTGTCTCGGATCAAGGGGAAGTCACTGGAGCGGTAGCGTTAACGCCGATTCAGCATTGGTTTATAGAGCAGCAGCCATCCAAGCCAGAGCACTATAATCAGGCGTTGATGCTGTATCGTGAGGATCGTATGGACGAAACGGCGCTTCGTCAGGCACTGCAACGCATTGTCGAGCATCATGACGCTTTGCGTATCGTATTCCATCAAAATGCAGACGGCGGGTATGAAGCCTGGAACCGTGGTGTGCAAGAAGGTGATCTTTTCAGCCTCGAAGTGGTCGATTTTACGAATGAGCCTGATTTTGCTCATGCGCTGGAAGCAAAAGCCAGCGAAATTCAAGGCAGCATCTGCCTGGATAAAGGCCCTTTGGTGAAGGCGGGCCTGTTCCGCTGCGCTGATGGGGATCATTTGCTGATAGCAATCCACCATTTTGTGGTCGATGGTGTATCTTGGCGCATTTTGCTGGAGGATTTGGCAACTGGCTATGAGCAGGCTTTACGGGGCGAGTCTGTCCGTTTACCTCATAAGACGGATTCCTTCCGTCTGTGGGCTGATCAGCTGTCAGCTTATGCGAACAGCACAGCATTGGAGAAGGAGCGTGCGTACTGGCAACGACTGGAGCAAGCTGGGACTGCTCAAGCAGCCTTGCCCAAGGATTACACTCGCAAATCCGAGATCAAGCCTCAGCTGCGCGATGACCGTACACTTACGGTAGCGTGGACGGCCCTGGAAACAGAGCAATTTTTGAAGCAGGCACACCGTGCCTACAATACGGAAGCGAACGATCTGCTGCTGACGGCTCTGGGAACTGCCGTTCACGAGTGGGCTGGCATCAGCCACGTGCTTGTGAATCTGGAGGGTCACGGGCGGGAAGCCATTTTGCCGGATGTGGATATTACACGTACCGTCGGTTGGTTTACCAGCCAATTCCCAGTTGTGCTGGATATGGGCGAGGACCGGAATGTGGGACGGCGTGTCAAGAACGTCAAGGAAGGGCTGCGCCGTTTGCCGCATAAAGGGATTGGATACGGGATCTTGAGATATCTTGCTGGTGGGGAAGGGAAAGCCCCTTTTATAGCCGAGCCGGAAATCAGCTTTAACTATCTCGGACAATTCGATCAGGATTTGAAAAATAATGCATTCCGCATGTCTCCTTATTCCATCGGGGCTTCCATTAGTGATACGTTGACCAAGCGATACGCCCTGGATATCAACGGCATGATCACGGACGGTGCGCTGGAACTGACGATTAGCTACAGCAGCAAGACGTTCATGAAAAAATCAATCAAAAGACTGGCTGATCTGCTGCAGGAAAGCTTACGTCAGGTATTGGCCCATTGTGTGGAAAAGGAGCTGCCGGAGCTGACACCAAGCGATCTGTCCTTCCAGGAACTGACGGCTGGAGAACTGGAGCACATTGTAGAGCAAACCGCTGCTGCAGGAGAGCTGGAAAACATTTATTCGTTAACACCCATGCAAAAAGGCATCCTGTTCCACGGCTTGATGGAGCCGCAATCGGGAGCGTATTTTGAGCAGGCGACCTTTGATCTGCAAGGCAGCTTCCAGGTGGATGCTTTTGCCGAAAGTCTGAATCTGTTGGTGGACCGCCACCAAATTTTCAGAACGAACTTTTATAGCGGATGGAATGAGCAGCCCTTACAGGTGGTGTACCGTCATAAGGCTGCCGGATTCCGGTTTGAAGATGTGCGTTCCATGGAGCCAGCGGAGCTGGACGCGTACATTGCCGATTTTGCCGAGCGCGACAAAGCAGAGGGGTTTGATTTTAGCACAGGCGAGCTGATGAGAGTATCTGTATTACGTACGAGCGAGGAAACATATCGTTTTGTGTGGAGCTTCCACCATATTTTGATGGACGGCTGGTGCTTGTTCCTGGTTGTCGGGGAAGCATTTAATACGTATTTTGCCCTGCTCGAAGGCCGCAAACCGGAGCTTGCCCCGGTAACACCATACAGCAAATATATTGAATGGCTGGAACGGCAGGACAACGCAGAGGCTGAACGGTTCTGGAGTGACTATTTTGCTGGCTTTGAACAACAGACGGTGCTGCCGCAAGCGAAGCCGCTGGACAGTCATGCCAAGGGATATGAGGCGGACAAGCTTTCGTTTACACTGAGCCGTGAAATGACGGAACAGATGAATAGGCTGGTCAAACAGCAGCAGGTGACGGTAAATACGCTGCTGCAAGCGGCGTGGGGCGTGGTGCTGCAACGGTATAACCATAGCCGGGACGTTGTATTTGGCAGTGTCGTATCGGGTAGATCAGCGGATATTCCAGGCATCGATAAAATGATTGGTTTGTTTATTAATACTGTTCCTGTTCGGATTCATAGCAGCAAAGATGTTACGTTCGCCCAGTTGATGAAGCAGACACAGGAGCAGGCGCTTGCTTCCCGTGCCTATGAAACCTATCCGTTGTATGAAATTCAGGCCCTGACTGAGCAGAAGCAGGATTTGGTGAACCATATTATGGTGTTTGAGAACTATCCGGTGGAACAGCGTATGGAGCAAATGGGCAGCCATGCCACGAACGGCTTTACCATTGGCAACGCCTCCATGTCAGAGCAAACAAACTATGATTTCAACATTACAGTTGTGCCGGGCGATGAAATCAGTGTTCATTTGGAATATAACGCGCTGGCGTTTGAACGCGAGGCTATAGAGCAAATCCGTGAGCATTTGCTGCACATTATAGAGGAAGCAATCAATAGACCGGATGCGCTGGTCGATGAGCTTGAGCTGGTGACTGCTGAAGAAAAAGTGAAGATCATCGATGGTTTTGGTTCCGTTGGCGTGTCTGCGTGGAGTGATGTGAAGGAAGCAGAATTGTTATTCCATACCTTTGTAGAAGAACAGGCGCAGCTTGTACCGGATCATGTGGCAGTGGTGTACGAGCAGCAGCAGCTAACGTACCGTGAACTGAACGAGCGTGCGAACCAATTGGCCCGCAGATTGCGGAATGAAGGCATTGGACGCGAGTCGATTGTCGGCATTTTGAGTGAGCGTTCGGTAGACATGCTGGTCGGCGTACTGGCGGTATGGAAGGCCGGAGGCGCGTATGT
>NZ_JH601054.1:41490-54882 GCF_000245715.1 Paenibacillus sp. Aloe-11
CTGGACGCGATCCCGCTGACCAGCAACGGCAAAATCGACCGCAAGGCCTTGCCGGAGCCGGAAGGCAGCATCCATACGGGCGCAGCCTATGTAGCACCGCGTACCACGGTCGAGCAGGTATTGGCCTCGGTATGGGCCGGAGTGCTCGGCGTGGAAGCGGTAGGCACGCAGGGTAACTTCTTCGAGCTGGGCGGCGATTCGATCAAGGCGCTGCAGGTATCGTCCCGCTTGCTGCAGGCAGGCTATCGACTGGACATGAAAGACCTGTTCAGCAATCCGACGGTAGCTTCACTGAGTCCTTTGCTCCGCACAGATGGCAAAATCGCCAGTCAGGAAGAGGCAGCAGGTAAGGTAGAGCTGGCACCTATTCAACGGTGGTTCTTCGAGCAGCAGCCAGTTGACCTGCATCACAGCAATCAGGCGATGATGCTGTATCGAGCTGGACGCTTTGATGTAGACGCGCTGCGCTATACTATGGAACGAATTGTGCAGCATCATGATGCATTGCGTACCGTATTCCGCGCGACAGAGCATGGCTACGCAGCTTGGAACCGCAGTGTAGAGGAAGGCGAGCCATATACACTGGACATTGTCAATTTCAGCGGGGTTGAAGACGAAGCTGGCGCTGTGGAAGCCAAGGCGAGTGAAATTCAAGCCAGCATTCATTTGAGCGAGGGTCCACTTGTGAAGCTCGGTTTGTTCCAATGCGCTGAAGGCGATCATTTGTTAATCGTTATTCACCATTTGGTGGTGGACGGCGTCTCGTGGCGTATTTTGCTGGAGGATCTGGCATCTGGTTATGAGCAGGCTGTTGCAGGTAAAACAGGCAAAGCCCTTCGACTGCCGCATAAAACAGATTCGTTCCAGACATGGGCCGAGCATCTGTCAGCTTATGCGAACAGTGCGGAGATGGAGCGGGAGCTTGCTTACTGGCAGCATATCGAACAAGCGGAAGCAAGCATGGTGAAGCCGTTACCGAAGGATTTTGCCAACGATCATGCCTTGCTTGGAGACAGTGAGGTTGTCACAGTCCGCTGGACGAAGCAGGAAACGGATTTGCTGCTCAAGCAGGCTCACCGCGCGTATAACACGGAAATGAATGACCTGCTGCTGGCTGCACTCGGCAAAGCCGTATATGACTGGTCCGGTTCTGAACGGGTGCTGGTCAACCTGGAGGGCCATGGACGGGAGGCCATTTTGCCGGATGTGGATATTACGCGCACAGTTGGCTGGTTTACGAGCCAGTTCCCGGTTGTACTGGATGGAAGTCTGGGACAAGGCGGAAACACCGCTCGTTTGATCACACAGGTCAAGGAAGGGCTGCGACATATCCCGCAAAAAGGCATTGGCTACGGTATTTTGCGATACCTGTCAAATACGAATGCTTTTGCGCAAGCAGGTGTGAAGCTCCAGGTGGAGCCAGAGATCAGCTTTAACTATCTGGGTCAGTTTGATCAGGATTACAAAGGCAATGATCTGGAGCCTTCCACTTACTCCATCGGTGTGCCTGTCAGCACAAATGCGGCTATGGATTTTGCACTGGATATCAATGGCGTGATTGAGGATGGCGAACTGTTTTTCACGATTCGTTACGGCACAACGCAATTCCGTCATGAAACGATTGCACGGCTTGGAGAACTGCTGGGAGCTGGCTTGCGTGAGGTGATTAGCCATTGTGTCGCCCAGGAAAGAACGGTATTGACCCCAAGTGATGTTCTGTTAAATAACGTCACGCTGGACGAACTGGAGCAGTTGGTGGAAGATACGCGGGATCTGGGTGAGCTGGAAAATGTGTATGCCTTGACACCAATGCAAAAGGGCATGCTTTTCTACAGTCTGATGGACACGGATTCTGCGGCTTATTTTGAGCAGGCAACCTTTGAGTTGAATGGGCATTTTGATGTGGTTGCTTTTGGCAAAAGCTTGGATCTGCTCGTCCAACGACATGAGGCACTGCGGACGAACTTCATCAGTTCATGGAAGGATGAGCCTGTGCAGGTCGTCTTCCGCAGCCGCAGCGGAGCCTTGTATTACGAAGATTTGCGCGGACTGGAAAAGGAGGAACGTGAAGCTCGGGTTGAAGCTTTTATCCTTGCAGATAAAGCCAAAGGATTCCGTCTGGCAGAGGATGCACTCATTCGTGTCTCCATTCTGCAAACCGGGGATGAAACGTACCACTTTATTTGGAGCTTCCATCACATTTTGATGGATGGCTGGTGCTTGTCCTTTATGACGCAGGAGGTATTTGGCAGCTATCTGGCACTTCGTGCAGGTCAGGAGCCAGTGCTGGAGCCTGTCACGCCGTTCAGTCGCTTTATCGAATGGCTGGAGCGACAGGATCGTGAGGCGTCCCTGCAATACTGGAGCGGGTATCTGGCTGATTATGAGCAGCAAATTACGCTTCCACAGCAAAAAATGCAGCCTAAATCCACACAAGCCGGGGAATATGTCGCCGGAGAGCTGGAATGCGACTTCCAGCCAGAGCTGGTCGCTCAGATTGAACGGGTGGCAAAGCAAAATCAGGTGACCATCAACACATTGATTCAGACAGTATGGGGCGTCCTGCTGCAAAAATATAACAACAGTACGGATGTCGTGTTTGGCAGCGTTGTATCCGGTCGTCCAGGTGATATTCCGGGTGTGGAGCGCATGATCGGGTTGTTTATTAATACGATCCCAGTGCGCGTGCAGTCAGAAAAGGGCGAAGCCTTTGTCGAGCTGATGAAGCGAACACAGCGACAGGCGCTGGCCTCCAATGCCTATGACGCCTTCCCGCTGTATGAAATTCAGGCGCTTACCGAGCAGAAGCAGGATTTGATCAATCATATTATGATATTTGAAAATTATCCGGTGGAGCAGCAGGTAGAGCAACTGGGAAGCGAAGGACAGGAACTATTTACGATTTCAAACGTGGTGGCTACAGAACAAACCAACTACGATCTGAACGTAGCCGTTATGCCGGGAGAAGGCATAAAGATTCGTTTTATGTATAACGCGCTTAGTTTTGATCAGGCAGGCATTGAGCGTCTGCATGGACATTTTGCGCGTCTGCTGGAACAAATTTCGCTCAACCCGCATGTTCGTGTTGAAGAGCTGGAATTGGTCACGGTGTCGGAAAAACAACAGATTACAGCGTCGTTTAATGATACTGCTTCTGTATATCCGCACAATCAGACGATCCAAAAGCTGTTTGAGGAGCAGGCTGAGCGGACGCCGGATCATATGGCCGTAGCTTTGGGACATCAATCTCTAACCTATCGGGAGCTTAATGAAGCGGCCAACCGATTGGCACATACGCTGCGGGATGCAGGAGTCAAGGCGGATGAACCTGTCGGTATTCTGACCGAGCGCTCGCTGGATATGATTACCGGAACGCTGGCTATTTTGAAGGCTGGAGGCGCGTATGTTCCGGTAGATCCTCAATATCCGGAAGACCGTATCCGCTATATGCTGGAGGACTCGGGAGCCAAGCTGCTGCTGGCTCAGCAGGATTTGCTGGACCGCTGCTATTTTGACGGACAGATTGTCAATCTGAATGATGAAACGTCTTACAGCCCGGATGACTCCAATCTGGAGATTGCTGGCGCGGGTCATCATGCCGCTTATGTCATTTATACCTCAGGCTCCACAGGCAAGCCGAAGGGCGTAGTCGTTGAGCATCAAAGTGTCGTGCGTCTTGTGCGCAATACGGATTATGTGCCGTTCGATGAATCGACGCGAATGCTGCAGACTTGCGCGTTTGTATTTGATGTATCGACGTTTGAAATCTGGGGCGCGCTGCTGAACGGCGGTCAGCTGGTGCTTGTGCACAAGGATGATCTTCTGGACGCGGCCAAGCTCAAGGAGACGATACGGGATCATCGTATCAACATGATGTGGCTGACCACACCGTTATTTAATCAGCTTTCACAGCAGGACAGTCGACTGTTCGGCGATGTGAAGTATTTGCTGGTCGGAGGCGATGTGCTGTCCGCACCGCATATTAACCGGGTACTGCGCGATAATCCGGATATGAACATCATTAACGGCTATGGGCCGACGGAAAATACTACCTTTTCGACAACATACCACATTACAGAAGAACAGCTAGATTCTGTGCCGATTGGACGTCCAATCCGCAATTCGACGGCGTATGTTGTGGATTCGGCGTTCAATCTGCAGCCGATTGGAGCTTGGGGTGAGCTGGTTGTTGGTGGGGACGGGGTTGCACGTGGCTACCTGAACCGTCCTGAGCTGACGGCTGAAAGATTCCTGTCCAACCCTTGGGTGGAGGGAGACCGTCTGTATTGCACGGGTGACCTTGTCCGCTGGCGTGAGGATGGCATATTGGAATATGCCGGACGGATTGACCAACAGGTTAAAATTCGCGGTTACCGGATTGAGCTTGGTGAAGTGGAGACTCAGCTGTTAAATATCGATTCCATTCGGGAAGCTGTGGTGTTGGCACGCGAGGATGAATTTGGACAAAAAGTACTGTGCGCGTACTACACCTCTGATCGGGAGTGGAGTACAGGAGAACTGAGAAATCTGCTGGCGCAGGAAATCCCGGGCTATATGGTGCCTTCTTATTTCCTTCATCTGGAGCAGATTCCACTGACGGTTAACGGCAAGGTGGATCGCAAAGCACTGCCGACACCGGAAGGCGGATTACAGACTGGAATTGAGTATGTAGCACCGCAAACAGCAGCGGAGCAGGCGCTCGCGGCTGTATGGCAAACGGTGCTTGGTGCTGGACAAATCAGCACGCTGGATAATTTCTTCGATCTGGGCGGCGACTCGATTAAGGCGATTCAATTCTCCTCCAGACTGCTTCAAGCCGGATACAAAATGGATATAAAGGATTTGTTCAAATATCCGAGTGTGAAGGAGCTGGCTCCGCATCTGCGTCTGGCGGACAAGAGAACCGCCGAGCAGGGCGAGGTTACAGGAAAAGTGCCGCTGACGCCGATACAATACTGGTTTGCAGAGCAGGAGCAGGTGAACGACCATCACTTTAATCAGGCAGTCATTCTGCACCGGGAGAAGGGCTTTGATGAATCGGCTCTGCGTCAGGCGCTTCATAAGCTGGCAGAGCATCACGATGCACTGCGGACGGTGTTCAGCAAAACCGAGCAAGGCTATGAAGCATGGAACCGCGGATTACAGGAAGGTGAGCTGTATCACCTGGATGTGCTGGACTTTACGGACCTGACGGATGAAGCCTTGCTCAGCGCAGCGATTGAGGCAAAAGCCAGCGAAATTCAAAGCAGTATTCGTTTGCATGAAGGACCGCTTTTCAAAGTTGGCCTGTTCCACTGTGCTGATGGGGATCATCTGCTGCTGGCGATTCACCATTTGGTGGTGGACGGGGTATCTTGGCGCATTTTGTTTGAGGATTTGGCTACAGCCTATGAACAAGCCGTCAATCAGGAAGTGCTGCAGCTGCCAGACAAAACGGATTCCTTCCGTTCCTGGTCTGGACGACTGTCCACTTTTGCGAATAGTGCGGCAATGGAAAGTGAATGCGCCTACTGGCAGCAATTGAACGCATCCGCTTTGGCTGATCAAGCACGGCTGCCTGAGGATCAGGCACAGGATGGCAGATTTACCTTGGCTGATACGGATACCGTAGTCGTCAAGCTTACGAAAGAAGAGACAACACGGTTATTGAAGCAGGCATACCGCGCATATAACACGGAAGTGAACGATCTGCTTCTGACTGCATTGGGCATGATGCTGTACACATGGACCGGTCATGAACGCAGCCTGATCAATCTGGAGGGGCACGGACGTGAAGACATTTTACCGGATATGGATATTTCGCGTACTGTAGGCTGGTTTACGAGCCAATATCCAGTGCTGCTGGACCTCGGTCGTGATCGTAGTCTGTCGGGACGCATCAAACAGGTTAAAGAGAGCCTGCGTCGTATTCCGAATAAAGGAATCGGCTACGGTATTTGGCGGCATCTGAGTCAATCCGGTCAGGTCGTTGGTCAATCCGATGCAGGTTACGCCGAGCCACATGTGAGCTTTAACTATCTCGGACAGTTTGATCAGGATTTGCACAACAGTGATACTCGCATGTCTCCTTACCCGATTGGATCGGTCGTCAGTGATCGGACGAAGATGAAATACGCGCTTGATGTGGGCGGTCTCGTCACGAACGGCGAACTGGAGCTGGACATTCGGTATAACGGCAAGGCCTTCAGGAAGGACACGATCCAAATGCTGGCTGACCTGTTAAAAGCAAACCTGCTTGAAATCATCGAGCATTGTGTTACACGGGAGCGGACTGAATTGACTCCAAGCGACGTACTGTTAAAAGGTCTGACGCTGGAGCAATTAGCCACCATTATGGAGCAGACAAAAGACGTTGGAGAATTGGAGAATGTATATCCGTTAACGCCAATGCAAAAGGGCATGCTGTTCCATAGTCTGATGAATGCAGAATCAGGAGTGTATTTTGAACAGGCGACGTTTGACCTGGAAGGACATTTCGAGCCGAATGTATTTGAGACAAGTCTGAATTTGCTGGTAAGCCGACATGCGATACTCCGGACGAACTTCTACAGTGGCTGGCATGGTCAACCGCTGCAGGT
Organism: Paenibacillus sp. Aloe-11; assembly: GCF_000245715.1. NCBI lineage: Bacteria > Bacillati > Bacillota > Bacilli > Caryophanales > Paenibacillaceae > Paenibacillus > Paenibacillus sp. Aloe-11. Next base: position 48,069 of record NZ_JH601054.1, read on the forward strand.
CGTCTACCGCCACAAAAAGCCTGTCTTCCATTATGAGGATGTCAGAGGGCATGAAGACGGTATAGCTGAATTTGCGGCTCGGGATAAGGCTCAAAACTTTGATTTGGGCAAGGATGCGCTTATGCGGGTAACGGTCTTCCGTACGGCTGATAGCTCGTACCGTTTTGTGTGGAGCTTCCATCACATTGTGATGGACGGCTGGTGCTTGTCACTAGTGACAGAAGAAGTGTTCGGTGCATATTTGTCCCTGAAGGAGAAGCAGCAGCCGGTGTTGGCACCTGTCAAGCCGTATAGTCAATATATTGAATGGCTGGAACGGCAGGATGCGAAGGAAGCAACCCGCTATTGGAGCGACTATCTGGCTGGCTTTGAGCAGAAGACCTTGTTGCCCGGGGAAAGTGTACAGGCATCTGTAATGGAACGGGCTGAGGGAACAGACAGAAGCGGTGTGACTTCAAATTCCGGATATGTCTCGGAAAAGCTGCCATTCGTGCTGGGTGAAGAACGGAGCGCGGCATTGAATGAAATTGCCAAGCAGCAACGTGTAACGATTAATACACTGCTGCAAAGCGTGTGGGGCATTATTTTGCAGAAATACAATAATAATCAGGATGTTGTGTTTGGCAGTGTTGTATCCGGGCGTCCGGCAGAAATTCCGGGTGTGGAAAACATGATCGGGCTGTTCATCAATACGATTCCGGTTCGCATTTACAGTGAGCGGAATGCAACGTTTGCTGAAATATTGCAGCGTACACAGGAGCAGGGTTTGGCTTCCGGTGCGTATGACACGTTCCCGTTGTACGAAATTCAGTCGCTGACCGAACAAAAGCAAGACCTGATTAATCATATTATGGTATTTGAAAACTTCCCGATCGGGCAGCAGATCAGTCAGGCGAGCGGCTCCGGTGAGATAAGCACACAGGCTGGTTTATCCATAACAAACGTGGCCATTGCAGAGCAAACAAACTATGATTTTAACCTGATTGTAGTGCCTGACGAGGATATCTCCATCTTGCTTGAATACAATGCCCTGGTTTATAACCGAGCTGCTATGCAGCGTATCCAAGGTCATATCGACCATGTCATCGGGCAAATTGTGGACAATCCGCACATCCGTGTGAATGAGCTCGAATTGGTGACACCAGAAGAACAGGCGCAGATTATTCAGGTTTGGGGAGATACAGCGGCAGCCTATCCGCAGGACCAGACGTTAAGTGCGCTGTTCGAGCAGCAGGCAGCGAACACGCCGGAGCAAGTGGCGGTGCTGTGCGGAGCGGAATCGTTGACCTACGCTGAGCTGAATGAGCGTGCGAACCGTTTGGCCCGGACGCTGCGTGCGGAAGGAGTTCAGCCGGATCAGCCGGTAGGCATTCTGGTGCAGCGCTCGCTGGAAATGATCGTGGGTATCTACGCGATCCTCAAAGCAGGCGGAGCCTACGTGCCGATTGATCCAGAATACCCGGCGGATCGCATCCGCTTTATGTTGGAGGACTCGGGAGCAAAGCTGGTGCTGACGCAATCACATTTGGCTGAGCAGGCGTCGCTGAGCTTTGATGGCAAGGTGCTGGTGCTGGACCTGGACCTGGACCATTCGGTGCTGGATCGTGAGGGCATTTACCACGAAGACGGCTCCAATCTGGAGCCATTGGCCGGACCGCACCATGTAGCCTACGTCATTTACACCTCCGGTTCCACCGGAAAACCGAAGGGCGTTATGGTCGAGCACCATTCGGTCCTCAACCGGATTTTGTGGATGCATGACCGCTACGGCTTGAGTGCGGAGGATACGATCCTGCAAAAGACCGCCTTCACCTTCGACGTGTCGGTGTGGGAGCTGTTCTGGTGGTCGATGGTTGGCTCGAAGGTGAGCCTGCTGCCCGTTGGCGGGGAAAAGAATCCGGAGGACATCGTCGATGCGATTGCCCGAGATGGAGTCACCACGATGCACTTCGTGCCTGCGATGCTGCATGCATTCCTGGAGTATGTGGAGCAGCAGCCACGGGAAGTGATGCAAGCGAAGCTGGGTACACTGCGCCATGTATTTGCCAGCGGCGAAGCGTTGCCGCCGCAGCATGTGGCGAGGTTCCAACGGCTCGTGTCGAGCCTGGGGGGAGCGAAGCTAATCAACCTGTACGGCCCGACGGAAGCGACCGTGGACGTATCGTACTTCGATTGCGAGCCAGGAGAAGAATATGCGGTGATTCCGATCGGGAAACCGATTCAGAACATCCGTCTGTACATCGTCCAGGAAGGAACGGAGCAATTGCAGCCGATTGGGGTTGCAGGCGAACTGTGCATTGGCGGTGTAGGCGTAGCCCGCGGCTACCTGAACCGACCGGAACTAACGGCGGAGAAATTTGTTGCCGATCCGTTTGCGGTTGGGGAAGCTGGCTATGAGCGGATGTACCGGACAGGAGATTTGGCAAGATGGATGCCGGACGGGAACATCGAGTATTTGGGCCGGATCGACCATCAGGTGAAAATCCGGGGCTACCGGATCGAACTGGGCGAGGTGGAATCGCAGCTGCTGAAAGTGGAGTCCGTACGAGAAGCCGTCGTTATGGCGCGTGCGGATGAAACGGGACAAAAACAAATGGTGGCGTACTACGTGGCCGGGCAGGAGCTCGGAGCCGGTGAACTGAGAAATGAATTGAGAAGTGAGCTGGGCCGGGAGCTGCCAAGCTATATGGTGCCGTCGTACTTTGTACAGCTGGAGCAAATGCCACTGAGTCCAAATGGTAAAATCGATCGCAAGGCCCTGCCAGCGCCAGAAGGCAGTCTGCAAAGCGGAGCGGATTATGCAGAGCCGCGTACGGCGCCGGAACGGGCACTCGTGGCGGTCTGGCAGTCGGTACTGGGCGTGCAAACCGTCGGTATTTTAGACAATTTCTTTGATCTGGGCGGCGATTCGATCAAGGCGATTCAAATCGCGTCCCGTGCGTTTCAGGCAGGCTACAAGCTGGATATGAAGGATCTGTTCCAGTATCCAACGGTCGCAACACTGGCACCGCATATGCACGAGGTGAGCCGTATTGCTGATCAAGGTGAAGTGAGCGGGGAGACGGCGCTGCTTCCGATCCAGCACTGGTTCTTTGCCCAGGAGCGCGAGTGTCCGCAGCATTTTAATCAGGCGGTTATGCTCTATAGCGCCACAGGCTTTGATGAGACGGCGGTTCGCCAGGCAATGGATCACATCGTGAAGCATCATGATGCGCTGCGTACGGTTTTCCGTCAGGCTTCCTCCGGTTATATGGCTTGGACACGCGGTGTGGATGAAGGCGCGTTGTATACGCTGGAAACGGTGGATTACCGTGAACAGGCGACCTATGCGGAGGCTCTGGAAGCAAAAGCAACGGAAATCCAAAGCAGCATCGACCTGTCCGCAGGACCTTTGGTCAAGCTCGGACTGTTCCGCACAACCGAGGGCGATCATTTACTTATAGCCATTCACCATTTGGTGATGGACGGGGTGTCGTGGCGGATTCTGTTTGAGGATTTCGCTACAGTCTACGAGCAAGCGGTGAAGGGCGAGCTTGTACGATTGCCTTATAAAACGGATTCCTTCCAAACGTGGGCACGCGAGTTGACGGCTTACACTCATCATTCTGCGGCTGCATCGGATGCGTCCTATTGGAAGCAAGTAGAGCAGGCCAAAGCCAAGATGGCTCCGCTGCCTAAGGATTTTGTCTATGAAGGCTCCTTGCATGCCGACAGTGAAGTGCTGACGGTAGAGTGGAGCGAAGACGAAACCCGGCAGCTGTTGAAGCAGGCCCATCGTGCCTACAACACCGAGGTCAATGATTTGCTGCTGACCGCGCTGGGGCTGGCGCTGCATAACTGGACAGGTGCAGGACAGGTGCTGGTGAACCTGGAGGGCCATGGACGGGAAGCCATTCTGCCAGAGGTGGATATCACGCGCACGATCGGCTGGTTTACGAGCTTGTATCCGGTGCTGCTGGAAACAGGCAAAGGAATGACACTGGCACAGCAGATTAAAGAAACGAAGGAAGGCCTGCGCCGAATTCCGCATAAAGGGCTGACATATGGCACCTGGCGTTATCTGTCCCCTGCGTCCGCTGCGGATGAAGTGCGTACGATCGCAGCAGAGCCGGAAATCAGCTTTAACTATTTGGGCCAGGTGGATGAGGATTTGCAAAACAGCGGAATTGCGTTGTCCTCCTATAGTGCAGGGGAGACAGAGGATGCACATTCCCGTTTGCCGTACACACTGGATTTGAATGCGATGATCTCGGAAGGCACGCTGCGCTTGACGATCACTTACAGCCGCAAGCAGTATCGCAAGGAAACGCTGGAACGGGTGGCGGGCCTGCTGCAATCCACCTTGCAAGAGGTAATTGCACATTGCGTCGCTCAGGAACAGCCGGAGCTGACCCCGAGTGATGTGTCCTTCAAAGGCCTGACGATTGGGGAGCTGGAGCAAATTGCGGAGCAGGCTGCCCATACCGGTGAGCTGGAAAATGTATACGCACTGACCCCGATGCAGAAGGGCATGCTCTTTTACAATCTCATGGATTCACAATCAGGAGCTTATTTTGAGCAAGCATCCTTTGATTTGCAAGGACATTTTAACATTGCTGCGTTTGCGGCAAGTTTGGATATATTGGTGCAGCGGCATACGGCACTGCGCACGAATTTCTACAGTGGCTGGAAGGATGAACCGCTTCAGGTCGTGTACCGGAATAAGCGCAGCGAGCTGTATGTAGAGGATTTGCGGGATATGGAGGAAGTGAAGCAAAACGATTACATCCTCGAATTTACGCACAAAGACAAGCAGAGAGGCTTTGATCTGGCGCAGGATGCATTGATGCGTGTCGCTGTTTTACGCACAGGTGAGGATGCGTACCGTTTTGTATGGAGCTTCCATCATATCGTGATGGATGGCTGGTGCTTATCGCTGGTGACAGGCGAAGTGTTTGCGAGCTATTTTGCAATACTGGCTCATAAGCAGCCGGAGCTGACACCTGTAACGCCATACAGTCAATATATCGAATGGCTGGAGAAGCAGGATCGTCAGGCTGCATCCGGTTACTGGAGCAAATATCTGGAAGGGTATGAGGAACAGTCCCGCTTGCCACAAGCAAAAATTCAGGGCAAAACGGGGTATCAGGCAGAGCGTCTGGACTTTGACCTGGGTGCGGAGCTAACGGCTGGTATTCAGCAAGTAGCCAAGCGTTATCAGGTGACTATTAATACGTTGATGCAGACCGTCTGGGGCATTTTGCTGCAGAAATATAATGGCACGGATGATGTGGTGTTTGGCAGCGTAGTATCTGGACGTCCGGCAGAAATTCCAAATGTGGAGCACATCATAGGTCTGTTTATCAATACGGTCCCTGTACGCATCAGCACTCAAGAGGACAGCTTGTTCTCGGACGTGATGAAGCAAAATCAGCAGCAATCCATTGCTTCCCACGCCTACGATACGTACCCGTTGTATGAAATTCAGGGACTGTCGGAGCTTAAACAGGATTTGATTAATCATATTCTTATTTTTGAAAACTATCCGGTAGAGGAGCAAATTGAGCAATTAGGCAACGGTGATGATGAGTCCAGCTTCAGTATCACAGGAGCCGAGTCTGTCGAGCAGACCAACTATGACTTTAACCTGGTGGTGCTGCCGGGGAACACCATTCACATGAGCTTTGGTTATAATGCACTGACATTTGAACGTGAAAGTGTAGAACAAATTCGAGGCCATCTGGTGCAGCTGCTGGAGCAGGTGGCAGCGAAGCCGGACATTCGGGTGCAAGAGCTGGATATGTTAACCGAGCAGGAACGCGAGCAAATTCTGGGCGTATGGGGAGATACAGCCGCCGAGTATCCAAGCGGGCAAACGATTCACGGCTTGTTCGAGGCGCAAGCAGCGCAGACACCGGAGCAGGCAGCGTTGTTCTTCGAAGGAGAGCTGCTGAGCTATCGCGAGCTGAATGAACGTGCAAATCGCCTGGCTCGTACCTTGCGCAGTCAGGGCGTGACGAAGGATCGTTTGGTGGGTCTGATGACCGAGCGTTCGATAGACATGATCGTGGGCATTTTCGGGATTTTGAAAGCCGGGGGTGCATATGTCCCAATCGATCCGACGTATCCAGAGGAGCGTATCCGCTACATGCTGGACGACTCGGGAGCGAAGCTGCTGTTAACACAAAGCCATCTAGTGAATAAAGTAGCTTTCGACGGTCATGTGCTGGTGCTGGATGGAGTAGAGACGGTGTACAACGAGGATGGTTCCAATCTGGAGCCGTTGTCCGGTCCGAACGATCTGGCGTATGTGATCTATACGTCGGGTACCACGGGGCAGCCGAAGGGCGTTATGTTGGAGCACCACGGTCTGTGCAATCTGAAAACGTATTTTGATCAGACTCTTCGAATCAGTACGACGGATCATGCGTTGCTGTTCGCCAGCTATTCGTTTGATGCGGCTTGCTGGGAAATCTTTCAGGCGCTGTTCTGTGGAGCCACGTTATACGTTCCAACGTCAGAGACGATTTTGAACTACGAGCGTTTTGAGCAATATATGGCGGATCATCAAATCACTGTGGCAGCCTTGCCGCCAACCTATGCGGTGTATCTGGAGCCGGAACGGATGCCAAACCTGCGTATTCTGTTCACTGCAGGTTCAGCGTCTTCAACAGAGCTGGTATACAAGTGGAAGGATCAAGTAGCGTACTATAACGGCTACGGTCCAACCGAAAACTCGGTCGCGACGTCGATCTGGCCGGTATCCGAGGATGAGAGAGCAGGGCAACTGATTTCCATCGGACGTCCTATGCCGAATCACCGGGTATATATGGTA
>NZ_JH601054.1:55006-61433 GCF_000245715.1 Paenibacillus sp. Aloe-11
TTATGAACGGATGTACCGTACGGGTGACTTGGCGAGATGGATGCCGGACGGCAACATCGAATACTTGGGCCGGATCGACCATCAGGTCAAAATCCGGGGCTACCGGATCGAGCTGGGCGAGGTCGAGGCCCAAATTCTGAAAGTGGAAGACGTGCAAGAGGTCATCGTACTGGCACAGGCAGATGAGCAGGGGCAAAACCAACTGGTGGCGTACTATGTGGCCGAGCGGGAAGTGAGTGCAGGCGAGCTGCGTGGCTTGCTGGGCGAGGAGCTGCCAAATTACATGGTGCCTTCGTATTTCATCCAGCTGGAGCAGATGCCGCTGACACCAAACGGCAAAATCGACCGCAAGGCCCTGCCGACACCGGAAGGCAGTCTGCAAAGCGGAGCGGATTATGTAGAGCCGCGCACGGCGCTGGAGCAGACGCTGGCTTCCGTTTGGCAGGCCGTGTTGGGCGCGAAGAGAGTCGGGATTTTGGATAATTTCTTTGATCTGGGCGGCGATTCGATCAAGGCCATCCAGGTATCCTCCCGTTTGCTGCAAGCTGGCTACAAGCTGGAAATGAAGGATTTGTTCCAATATCCTTCCATATCGCTGCTGAGTGGTCATGTGCATAAGGTCAGCCGTACTGCCGATCAGCGGGTAATTTCGGGGGCAGTTAAATTGACCCCGATCCAGGAATGGTTCTTTGGACAATCTTCGGCAGAGCCGCATTATTTCAACCAGTCGGTCATGCTGCATAGAGCGGAAGGCTTCGATGTAGACGCATTGCATCAAGCGGTGACCAAGGTTACCGAGCATCATGATGCACTGCGCATGGTCTTCCGTCAGACCGAACGGGGTTACGAAGCGTGGAACCGTGACTTGAATGAAGGTCAGCTGTACAGTCTGGATGTTGTTGATCTGACGGGCTTCGAAGACGCTGCGGACGTGGTGAAGGCCATTGAAGTGAAAGCAAATGCCATTCAAAGCTCCATTCGTTTGGAAGAGGGACCACTGGTCAAGCTGGGGCTGTTCCATTGCATGGATGGAGATCATTTGCTGATTGCAATTCACCATTTGGTGGTAGACGGCATTTCATGGCGGATTGTGTTTGAGGATTTTGCCACCGGATATGAGCAGGCAGTTCGAGGAGAAGCGATTCGTCTGCCATACAAAACGGATTCGTTCTCCACTTGGGCTGAGCGGTTATCTCAATATGCGAATAGTCCGGCCAGCGAAGACGAACGCGAATACTGGCAGCGTCTTGCCCAAACGGAATTCGTATCGCTGCCTAAGGATTACGAGAGAGCGGAAGGACAGCATTATCCGCTGAGAGACAGTGAAATTGTGACAGTGGCTTGGAGCGAGCAGGAAACACGACTGCTGCTTCAAGAAGCGCACCGTGCGTATAACACAGAGGTGAATGATCTGCTGTTAACCGCACTCGGCACGGCATTATACAACTGGAGCGGCCAGGAGCGTGTGCTGGTCAACCTGGAGGGACATGGTCGGGAAGACATTGTTCCAGATATCGACATCACACGTACAGTGGGTTGGTTTACGAGCCAGTATCCGGTGCTGCTCGATGTTGACGGCAAGGCAGAGGTAGGGCAGCGGATCAAACGGGTGAAGGAGGACCTGCGCCATGTACCGCATAAGGGTATTGGCTACGGTATTTTGAAATTTATGTCTCAGGATGATGCTGATCATTCCTTAACCTTGCAGCCTGAAATCAGCTTTAACTATTTGGGACAATTTGATCAGGATTTGGAAAATAGTGATATCGGTATGTCCTCACATACAGGTGGAGAGCCGATGAGTGACAGCACCCTTTTAGAGCATCCACTGAATGTGAACGGCATGATTACAGCAGGCGTGCTGACGTTGGAAATTCGCTATGACAGCAAGGTATATCATGGGCCAAACGTGGAGAAATTTGCGCGGTTGCTGCAGGAAAGTTTGCAGGAAGTGATCGTTCATTGCGCCTCCAGGGAGCGGAGTGAGCTGACACCAAGTGATGTATTGTTTAAAGGCTTGACACTAGAGCAGTTGGAGCAATTGACTGCGCAAACGGCTTCTGTCGGTGAACTGGAAAATGTGTATGCTCTTTCTCCAATGCAGAAGGGGATGCTTTTCCATAGTCTGATGGAGCCGGGGTCAGGCGCATACTTCCAGCAAGCGTCGTTTGATCAACAGGGCAGCTTTGATGTTGCTGTTTTCCGTAAGAGCCTTGATCTGCTGACACAGCGGCATGAAGCGCTGCGGACGAATTTCCATATGTTTGAGACAGGCCGGAATCAGGAGCCATTGCAGCTTGTGTTCCGTCATAAAGGCAGCGATCTTTCCTTCAAGGATTTACGCGGAATGCAAAAAGCGGAACAACAGGCGTATATTCAGTCGTTCAAGCTGCAGGACCAGGCGCGGGGCTTTGATCTCGGTACAGATGCGCTCATGCGCGTACAGGTGTTGCAGACAGATGAACAGACATATCACCTGGTATGGAGCTTCCATCACATTGTAATGGACGGCTGGTGCCTGTCGCTGGTGACAGGTGAAGTGTTCGGTACGTACTTTGCACTGCTGGAGCAGAAGCAGCCGGAGCTTGCTGCGATTACACCATACAGCCAATATATTGAATGGCTGGACCGTCAGGATGAGCGTGCGGCAAGAGACTACTGGAGCAGCTATTTGGCCGGATTTGAGCAGCAGACGCTGTTGCCTGGTTCGGATGCTTCAATGAAGAATCAAGCGCTGGACAATAAGGAAAGTGCTGCATCTGTTTCAGCGAGTGAGACTAACGAATATGTTTCTGAAAAAATAACGGTTGATCTGGATCAAACGTGGAGCGAAGCCATGTACCGGATTGCGAAGCAGCAGCAGGTGACGATTAATACGCTGATGCAGACCGTGTGGGGCGTTATTTTGCAGAAATATAACAACAATGGGGATGTCATATTCGGCAGTGTCGTATCTGGACGTCCGACGGATATTCCTGGTGTAGAGAACATGATCGGCCTGTTCATTAATACGATACCGGTTCGGATTCAAAGTGAACGGAATGCCACTTTTGTGGAAATGATGCGGAAAACGCAGGAGCAAGCACTGACTTCGGGAGCATATGACAGCTTCCCGCTGTATGAAATTCAGGCGCTGACCGAGCAGAAGCAAAATTTAATTAACCACATTATGGTATTTGAGAACTATCCGGTAGAACAGCAAGTGGAGCAGCTCGGCGAAGTTCGTCCATCCGTTTTTGAAATTACGAATGTAGAGGTTATCGAACAAACGAACTATGATCTGGACTTGATTGTAATGCCGGATGATATCTTCCGTATCATGTTCAGATATAACGCGAATGTATACGACCGGTCTACGGTAGAGCGTATGCAGGGACATGTATTGCATGTCATTGAGCAAATTATCGACAATCCGCATATCCGTGTGAATGAGCTGGAATTGGTCACACCGGAAGAACAGGCGCAGATCGTTCAGGTGTGGGGAGATACGACGGCAGCCTATCCGCAGGATCAGACGTTAAGTGTGGTGTTCGAGGAACAGGCGGCACGGACACCGGATCAGGTGGCATTGGTATTTGGAAATCAGAGTCTGACTTATCGGGAGTTGAATGAACGGGCCAACTCATTGGCACGAATGCTTCAAGCACAGGGAGTAGGACCTGACAAGCTGGTCGGCTTGATGGTGCAGCGCTCAGTGGAAATGATCGTCGGTCTCATGGCGGTTCTAAAAGCAGGCGGTGCTTATGTGCCAATCGATCCTGAGTTTCCGTCAGCTCGTATTAAATACATGCTGGAAGATAGCGAGGCTGCAGTGCTTCTGACCAGTCGTGATTTGGCAGAAGAGCACCATTGCAACGCCAATGCAATATTTCTTGAGGATGCAGAATTGTATCAGGGAGAAAGCGGCAACCTGGGGGCGATTGCCCGCCCAGAGGATTTGGCTTACGTCATCTATACCTCAGGATCGACTGGAAACCCGAAAGGAGTTATGCTCCAGCATCGCTCGATACTCAACTTTATCACAGGGATGCGCGAGCTCATCGACTTTGAAGCGGACAAAACCATTTTGTCACTCACGACCATTTCATTCGATATCTTTGTCTTGGAAACCATCCTGCCACTTTTGGGTGGAATGACTGTTGTGCTTGGCGACCGCCAGCATCAGGCGGACCCTCAGGCGCTTGGCAAGTTGATTGAGGATCATCATATTGATATGTTGCAAATGACACCATCGCGGCTGCAAATGCTGCTGGGTCATGAAGCAGGTTCCCGCGCGCTGCGAAGCGTGAAGGAAATTATGGTCGGGGGTGAAGCACTTCCGTCCAAGCTGCTGGCAGCGCTGCAGGAAATAAACGGTCCCCGCATATTTAACATGTACGGACCTACAGAAACGACAGTTTGGTCGGCCGTACGGGAACTGACCCATGCTAGGCAAATCAATATTGGACGTCCTATCGCGAATACACAAATATATATCCTGAATGCGCATGGGGGAATGCAGCCAGTCGGTGTGCCGGGCGAGTTATGTATTGCAGGGGAAGGATTGGCCCGTGGTTATTGGAAACGCGAAGAACTGACGGCAGAGAAATTTGTGAATAATCCGTTTGCCGGAGGCAGAGCAGGCTATGAGCGGATGTACCGTACAGGCGATTTGGCGAGATGGATGCCGGATGGCAACATCGAATATTTGGGCCGGATGGACCATCAGGTAAAAATCCGGGGTTACCGGATCGAGCTGAGCGAGGTGGAATCGCAGCTGCTGCAGGTGGAGTCGGTACGAGAAGCGGTCATTATGGCCCGTGCGGACGAAACTGGTCAAAACCAACTAGTGGCGTACTACGTCGCGAGTCAAGAGCTTGGAGCTGGTGAGCTGAGACATGAGCTGGGGCAGGAGCTGCCAAGCTATATGGTGCCGTCGTATTTTATTCAGCTGGAGCAGATGCCGCTGACACCGAACGGCAAAATCGACCGCAAGGCCCTGCCGGCACCAGAAGGCAGCCTGCAAAGCGGAGCCGACTATGTTGCACCGCGGACGTGGGTGGAAGCGAAGCTGGCGCAAATTTGGCAGGATGTGCTGGGACTTGCGCAGGTCGGCATGAAGGAAAACTTCTTCGAGATTGGCGGACATTCGCTGCGGGCAACAACGCTGGCCTCGAAGATTCACAAAGAACTGGACAAGCCGCTTCCATTGCGCAGTATTTTTGAAGCACCAACGATTGAACAACTGGCCGTCGTCTTGGAACAACTGGATCAAGTGGCGTATGCATCCATTCCGGTGACGGAAGAGCGCAGCTTCTACCCGCTGTCCTCGGCGCAAAAACGACTGTATGTGCTGCATCAGTTCGACCCAAATGATGTGAACTACAACATGCCGTCGGTACTGCATGTAAGTGGTCCGCTGGATGTGAAGCGAGTGGAGGACGTGTTCGGTCAACTGATCGCCCGACATGCGACCTTGCGTACCCGCTTTACCCTGGTGGACGGTGAGCCGATGCAATGGATTGAGGATAACGTGCCGTTTGCGGTGGAGTATACGAAGGTACAGGTCAGAGATACGACTGCACATACAGATACGGACACAGATACAGATACGGAAACGGAACCGGATACGATAGCCAGCCCGGAAGCGCAAGAGCTGGTAAGGCGCTTTGTACGTCCGTTCGATCTGCAAATCGCTCCGCTGCTGCGGGTAGGTGTGGTGGATCTGGGCGTACAAGGACCGGAGCAAGAATCGCAGCATCTGCTCATGCTGGATATGCACCACATCGTCTCCGATGGGGTGTCCATAGGGGTACTGACCGATGAATTTGTCCGCTTGTATGACGGCGAAGAACTGTCACCCATGCGGATTCAGTACAAGGATTATGCGGTATGGCAGCAAAGCGAGGCGCATCAGGAGTGGATGCAGCGTCAGGAAGCGTACTGGCTGGATACCTTCCGGGGTGAGCTGCCTGTGCTGGATCTACCGACGGACTTTGCCCGTCCGGCGGTACGGAATACGACAGGGGATACGGTCGTATTCGGACTGGAGCGTGAAGTTAGCGAACGTCTGAAAGAACTGGCGGCACAGACAGGCTCGACGCTGTATATGGTGCTGCTGGCGGCGTACACCGCGCTCTTGCATCAATATAGCGGACAAGAGGATATCGTGGTCGGTACACCGATAGCCGGACGGCCGCATGCGGATCTGGAGCCGATCATCGGGATGTTCGTTGGCACACTGGCCATACGGAACTACCCGACGGCAGGGCAAAGCTTCCGCAGCTACGTGGAGGATGTGAAGACACGTGCGCTGCAAGCTTACGAGCATCAGGACTATCCGTTTGAAGAGCTGGTGGAAAAGCTGAATGTGAAGCGGGATATGAGTCGCAACCCGCTGTTCGATACGATGTTTACGCTGCAAACCACCGAGGAAGGTGAGCTGCAA
>NZ_JH601054.1:61481-62109 GCF_000245715.1 Paenibacillus sp. Aloe-11
CAGGCATCCAGTTCGGCTTGCAATATGCGACCGCATTGTATCAACAGGAAACCGTGGAACGGATGACACGCCACTTCATCCGTCTGGCCGAAGCCGTGGCGGCGAACCCGGATGTGAAGCTGGGTGAGCTGGAGCTGATTACTCCAGAAGAAAGCGAACGGATTCTGAAGGTGTTCAACGATCCGCAGGCGCATAGCATGCGTGGAGCCGGATACGTACAGGATCAAACGTTGAGCACCCTGTTCGAGCAGCAGGCAGCGAATACGCCGGATCAAGTAGCAGTGTTGTGCGGAGCAGAATCGTTGACCTACGCTGAGCTGAACGAGCGCGCGAATCGTCTTGCACGTACCTTGCGCGCGGAAGGAGTTCAGCCGGATCAGCCGGTAGGCATTCTGGTGCAGCGCTCGCTGGAAATGATCGTAGGCATCTATGCGATCCTCAAAGCAGGCGGAGCCTACGTCCCGATTGATCCAGAATACCCGGTGGATCGCATACGCTTTATGCTTGAGGACTCGGGAGCGAAGCTGGTGCTGACGCAAGCGCAGGTAGCCGAACAGGCATCCTTGAGCTTCGACGGCAAGGTGCTGGTGCTGGACCGTCCGGCATTGGATGGAAAGGATATCTACCA
>NZ_JH601054.1:62144-65374 GCF_000245715.1 Paenibacillus sp. Aloe-11
GCGCCATGTAGCCTATGTCATCTACACTTCCGGTTCGACCGGAAAACCGAAGGGCGTGATGGTTGAGCATCATTCGGTCATCAACCGGATTTTGTGGATGCATGACCGTTACGGCCTGGGCGCGGAGGACACGATCCTGCAAAAGACCACCTTCACGTTCGACGTGTCGGTGTGGGAGCTGTTCTGGTGGTCGATGGTTGGCTCGAAGGTAAGCTTGCTGCCTGTTGGCGGGGAAAAGAATCCGGAGGATATCGCAGATGCGATTGCCCGCGACGGAGTCACCACGATGCACTTCGTGCCAGCCATGCTGCATGCATTCCTGGAGTACGTGGTGGAGCAGCCACGGGAAGTGATACAGGCGAAGCTAGGCACGCTGCGGCATGTATTTGCCAGCGGCGAAGCGTTCCCGCCACAGCATGTGGCGCGGTTCCAACGGCTCGTGTCAAGTCTGACCGGAGCGAAGCTGATCAATCTGTATGGCCCAACGGAAGCAACCGTAGACGTATCGTACTTCGATTGTGAGCCGGCAGAGGAATATGCAGTCATTCCAATCGGAAAACCGATTCAAAACATTCGTCTATACATCGTGAAGGAAGGAACAGAGCAATTGCAGCCGATCGGGGTTGCAGGCGAGCTGTGTATCGGCGGTGTAGGCGTAGCACGTGGCTATCTGAACCGACCGGAGCTGACAGCCGAGAAATTTGTTGCCGATCCGTTTGCGGGTGGGGAAGCTGGCTATGAGCGGATGTACCGTACAGGCGATTTGGCGAGATGGATGCCGGACGGGAACATCGAATACTTGGGCCGGATCGACCATCAGGTGAAAATCCGGGGCTACCGGATCGAACTGGGCGAGGTCGAATCGCAGCTGTTGAAGGTGGAGGCAATACGAGAAGCTGTGGTCATGGCACGTGCGGATGAAACGGGACAAAAACACATGGTGGCGTACTACGTGGCCGGGCAGAAGATGGGTGCTAGCGAGCTGAGAAGCGAGCTGAGCCGGGAACTGCCAAGCTATATGGTTCCGTCCTACTTTGTACAGCTGGAGCAGATGCCGCTGAGCCCGAACGGAAAAATTGACCGCAAGGCCCTGCCTGCACCGGAAGCACGTCTCGCAGCAGATAGGGAGTACGTGGCGCCGCGGACGCGGCTGGAAGAGCAACTGGCGCATATCTGGCAGAGCGTGCTGCATGATCCGCAGATTGGAATTACGGATAACTTCTTTGAAGTGGGAGGACATTCTCTGCGCGCCACAACCCTGGTGGCGAAAATTCATCAGGAGCTGCATCACAAGCTGGCGCTGCGAGATATTTTCCAATATCCGACGATCGAGCAATTGGTACAGGTAATGGGTGAACAGACACAGCAAACGTATGCATCCATACCTGTTGTGGAGGAGCGTGCATATTATCCAGTTTCCTCGGCGCAAAAACGGATGTATGTTCTGAGTTATCTGGAAGGTGGAGAGGTTAGCTACAACATGCCGGGAGCCTTGATTATTGAAGGTTCCCTGGATAAAACGCGGCTGGAGCAAGCCTTCTGCCAGCTGATTGCCCGTCATGAAACCCTGCGAACCAGCTTCGACATGGTGGATGGCGAGGTCGTTCAACGGATTGATCCAATCGTCGAATTCAACGTGGAGCATGTGCAGGCAAGCGAAGAAGAGACACAGCAGTACGCACTGGACTTTGTACGCGCATTTGACCTCGCGCAGGCACCACTGCTGCGGGTTCAGCTGGTGGAAAACGGACCGCAACGTCACGTGATGCTCTATGACATGCACCATATTATTGCGGATGGCGTTACGGATGGAATTATCGTGCAGGAGTTCTCTCGATTGTATGAAGGCAAGGAGCTGCCGCCACTTCGTATTCAGTACAAGGACTATGCCGTTTGGCAGCATGCGGGTATGCAAAGTGACCGTCTTCGTGAGCAAGAGAGCTATTGGCTGAAGACGATGGCTGGTGAAATTCCGGTGCTGGATATGCCAACGGATTTTGCAAGACCGGCCGTACAGCGTCTGGAAGGAGCCCGATACGATTTTGCAATCGGCGCAGAGGGCAGCGAACAGCTGAAACAGCTGGCCGCTCAAACCGGATCGACCTTGTACATGGTGCTGCTTGCGGCGTACAGCACACTCTTGCATAAGTATACGGGGCAGGAGGACATTATTGTCGGAACACCGATTGCCGGACGGCCACATGCGGAACTGGAGAATCTGGTAGGTGTATTCCTCAACACGCTGGCGATCCGCAACTATCCGTCTGGCGACAAAACGTTCCTCGATTACCTGCAGGAAGTCAAAGAGCATGCGCTCAGCGCTTATGAGCATCAGGACTATCCTTTTGAAGAGCTGGTTGAAAAGCTGAATTTAACACGGGATACGAGCCGGAATGCGCTATTTGACACGATGTTTGAGCTGAAAACATTTGAGCAGCAGGAGTTTGAGCTCCAAGGTCTGACCTTTAAGCCGTATCCGACGGAAAATAATACTGCCAAATTTGATTTGACCTTGGATGCAGTGGAGCAGCCGGAAGGCATTCTGTGCAGTCTGGAATACAGCACGGCGCTGTACAAGCCTGAGACCATCGAGCGAATGGCCAAGCATTTTACCGAGATCGTTCGTGCAATTACGCTTCATCCGCAGCAGCCGCTGGCAGCCTTGGATATGGTAACCGTTGAGGAAAAAGCAGCAATCATCTACGGTTTTGGAGATGTGGGGGTAACGGATGTTGTAGCTGTTGAAGCAGAATCCTTGTTCCATGCCTATGTGGAGGAACAGGCGCAGCTTGTACCAGATCATGTGGCAGTGGTGTACGAGCAGCAACAGCTAACGTACCGTGAACTGAACGAGCGTGCGAACCAATTGGCCCGCAGGTTGCGGAATGAAGGCATTGGACGCGAGTCGATTGTCGGTATTTTGAGTGAACGCTCGGTGGATATGCTGGTCGGCGTACTGGCGGTATGGAAGGCCGGAGGCGCGTATGTGCCTTTGGATGCCGATTATCCGTCGGAGCGAATCCGCTTTATGCTTGAGGACAGTGGGGCGACGGTGCTGCTGACTCAAACCGGCTTGCAGGAGCGTGCTCAGGTATGGCTGGAGGAAAGTCAATGGGCCTTGGACGGAGGGAAGTCTCATGGGCAACTGGAAACGGCGGTTAGCGCTGAGGCGATGGAACAAGATGCTCTCCATGGAGACCTGAGCCCTTTAACATCAGCTTCGCTATCTA
>NZ_JH601054.1:66320-69478 GCF_000245715.1 Paenibacillus sp. Aloe-11
CTGGACGCGATCCCGCTGACCAGCAACGGCAAAATCGACCGCAAGGCGTTGCCGGAGCCGGAAGGTAGCATCCATACCGGCGCAGCCTATGTAGCACCGCGTACCACGGTCGAGCAGGTACTGGCTTCGGTATGGGCCGGAGTACTCGGCGTGGAAGCGGTAGGCACGCAGGATAACTTCTTCGAATTGGGCGGCGATTCGATCAAGGCGCTGCAGGTATCGTCCCGCTTGCTGCAAGCAGGCTATCGACTGGACATGAAGGACCTGTTCAGCAATCCAATGCTGTCTGCATTGGCGCTGAAAGTCCAATCTGTGACAAGATTGGCGGATCAGAGCGAAGTAGTGGGCGCTGTGGAGCTGACACCTGTTCAACAATGGTTCTTTGAGCAGAACCTGGCGGAAGCTCATCATCATAACCAGTCCATCATGCTGTATAGCAAGGACGGTTTTGATGAAACGGCACTTCGCACGGCGATGGATCAGATTATTAGCCATCACGACGCGCTGCGTACGATTTTCCGACCTGCCGAGCAGGGATATGAAGCCTGGAACCGTGCAATTGGTGAGGGTGAGCTGTATACGCTGGAACGGGCAGATTTCAGCAATGAGGCTGAGGTGTCTGTGACGATCGAGGCCAAAGCGAACGAAATTCAAGCCGGAATTCATTTGAGCGAAGGACCGCTGGTGAAGCTTGGGCTGTTCCGTTGCCCGGATGGAGATCATTTGCTGATTGCTATCCATCATTTAGTGGTGGACGGCGTATCCTGGCGCATTTTGTTCGAGGATATTGCGACAGCCTATGAGCAGGCATTGAATGGACAAGCGATTCGTCTTCCGCACAAAACGGATTCGTTCCGCACCTGGGCCGATGAGCAGTCCCGATATGCGAACGGTTCGGCAGTGGCAGCAGAACTCGCGTTCTGGCAGGAAATCGAACAGGGCGTATATGAGCCGCTTCCAAAAGACCAGCCACAGCCATATTCCTTGAATAAGGACAGCGAGATCATTACTGCCACGTGGACAGCTGAGGAAACAGAGCAGCTGTTAAAACAGGCGCATCGTGCCTACAACACGGACATGAACGATTTGCTGCTAACCGCATTGGGAATGGCTATTCAACGCTGGGCGGGCATTGAACGAGTGCTCGTCAACCTGGAAGGCCATGGACGGGAGTCCATTTTGCCAGAGCTGGATATTACTCGCACCGTTGGCTGGTTTACGACTCAATTCCCGGTTGTGCTGGATATGAGCACGGGGCAAGACCTTTCACAGCGCATCAAAAATGTGAAGGAAGGGCTGCGCCGCATTCCGCAAAAGGGCATTGGTTACGGTATTTTGAGATACCTGTCCGCAGCACGTGAGCATGCGAGCTTTGCAACCGAACCGGAAATCAGCTTTAACTATTTGGGACAATTTGATCAAGATTTGCAAAACCAAATCATTGGTGTATCTCCCTACGCAAGCGGTGCAGTGCTTAGCCCACATGCGGCAAGATCATACGCGCTGGACATGAACGGACTGATTTCAGAAGGCGAACTGCAATTGACGATCAGTTACAGCAATCAGGAATACCGCCGTGAAACGATGGAGCAGCTAGCCGAAGAGTTGAGAACCAGCTTGCAGGAAATCATTACGCATTGCGTAAGCCGCAAACAGCAGGAACTGACTCCAAGCGATGTCATGCTTAAAAATGTAACGATGGCCGAGCTGGACCAACTGATAGAGCGAACTCGCGACATTGGCGAGCTGGAAAATGTATATGCGTTGACACCGATGCAAAAAGGTATGTTGTTCCATAGTCTGATGGATGCAGATTCAGGTGCTTATTTTGAACAAACGACATTTGATCTGCGCGGACGCTTCCAAGTGGATGTTTTCCAAGACAGCTTGAATCGTTTGGCGCAGCGGCATGAGATTTTTAGAGCTAATTTCTACAGCGGCTGGCAGGATGAGCCTGTGCAGGTCATTTTCCGTCGCAAGGATATTGGTTTCCGATGTGAAGATCTGCGTCATCTGGATGATCGGGAGCGGGACGCGTATGTGAAGGAATTTATTCGCAAGGACAAGGCAGCCGGATTCGATTTGTCCCGGGATGCGTTGATGCGCGTAGCGATTTTGCGAACAGGTGACGAGAATTATTATTTTGTGTGGAGCTCTCATCACATCTTGATGGATGGCTGGTGTGTGGCGCTGGTAACGGATGAGGTGTTTGAAGCTTATTTTGCATCCGTGGAGCACAGAGAACCAAAGCTTGCCCCGGTTACTCCATACAGTCAGTATATTGAGTGGCTGGAAGCACAGGATGTAGAGGCTGCATCTTCATACTGGAAGGATTATTTGCTCGACTATGATCAGCAAACTTCGATTCCGACCGGAAAAGCAGGCGTGAAAGCGGACGGTGCGCAATTTGAGCATGTGCTGTGCGATCTGGGCAAGGACTTGACAGGACGCATTGAAATGGTTGCCAAGCAGCACCACGTGACCATGAATACATTGCTGCAAACGGCATGGGGCTTGCTGCTTCAAAAGTACAACGGTAGTGACGACGCTGTTTTTGGCGGCGTAGTGTCTGGCCGTCCGGCTGACATTCCGGGTATCGAAAATATGGTGGGCTTGTTCATTAACACCATTCCAGTACGTATCCGCAGTGGGGCTGAGGATACATTTGCCGACATGATCAGAGCAAATCAGAAGCAGGCGTTGGCATCCCAGGCTTATGAAACGTATCCGCTGTATGAAATTCAAGCCTTGACCGAGCAAAAGCAAGACCTGATCAACCACATCATCGTGTTCGAAAACTATCCGGTGGAGGAACAGGTTGAGCAGCTTGGCGAAGGCGCAGATTCGGATTTTGAAATTAGCAATGCAGGTATGATTGAACAGACCAACTATGATTTCAATCTGGTCGTCATGCCGCAGGAAGCGATGAAAATCCGATTTGAATACAATACGAAGCTGTATGATCGTGAAGCTGTTGAACGGGTTCAGGGTCATCTGGTGCAACTGCTGGAGCAGGTGGCAGCGAAGCCAGACATTCGGGTGTATGAGCTGGATGTGCTAAGCGAGCAGGAGCGTCAGCAAATTCTGGGCGTATGGGGAGATACAGCGGCCGACTATCCAAGCGAGCAAACGATTCACGGCTTGTTCGAGGCGCAAGC
>NZ_JH601054.1:69505-73170 GCF_000245715.1 Paenibacillus sp. Aloe-11
TTCTTCGAAGGAGAGCTGCTGAGCTATCGCGAGCTGAATGAACGTGCGAATCGCTTGGCTCGTACCTTGCGCAGTCAGGGTGTAACGAAGGATCGTTTGGTGGGTCTGATGACCGAGCGCTCGGTGGACATGATCGTGGGCATCTTCGGGATTTTGAAGGCCGGAGGCGCGTATGTCCCTATCGATCCGACCTATCCAGAGGAGCGTATCCGCTACATGCTGGACGACTCGGGGGCAGAGCTGTTGTTAACACAAAGCCATCTGGTGGACAAAGCGGCTTTTGACGGCAATGTGCTGGCGCTGGATGGGGAGCAGGATGTCTATCACGAGGATGGTTCCAATCTGGAGCCGTTGTCCGGTCCAAACGATCTGGCATATGTGATTTATACGTCGGGTACGACGGGGCAGCCGAAGGGTGTTATGCTGGAGCATCGCGGGCTATGCAATCTCAAAACGTATTTTGATCAGACTATTCAGATCAGTACGTCGGATCATACGTTGCTGTTCGCCAGCTACTCGTTTGATGCGGCTTGCTGGGAAATCTTCCAGGCGCTGTTCTGCGGAGCGACGTTATACGTGCCAACATCAGAGACGATTTTGAACTATGAGAGATTCGAGCAATACATGTCAGAACATCAAATTACGGTAGCGACATTGCCGCCAACCTATGCGGTGTATCTGGAACCGGACCATATGCCAAGCCTGCGTATTCTGGTCACTGCGGGCTCAGCTACTTCTACAGAGCTGATATACAAGTGGAAGGATCGGGTAGCATACTACAATGCTTATGGCCCAACCGAAAACTCGGTAGCGACGACGGCATGGCCGGTATCCGGCGAAAGAGCGGGAGGAGTGATTTCCATCGGGCGTCCTATGCCGAATCACCGGGTATACATGGTGGATGTGCATGGACATTTGGCACCGGTGGGCGTAGCGGGTGAGCTGTGCGCGTCTGGTCTAGGACTGGCCCGTGGTTATCTGAATCGCCCAGAGCTGACGGCCGAGAAATTTGTACCGAATCCGTTTGCGGCCGGAGAAGTGGGCTATGAGCGGATGTACCGCACAGGTGACTTGGCGAGATGGATGCCGGACGGCAACATCGAATACCTGGGCCGGATCGACCATCAGGTGAAGATCCGGGGTTACCGGATCGAGCTGAGCGAGGTGGAATCGCAGCTGTTGCAGGTGGAGTCGGTACGAGAAGCGGTCATCATGGCCCGTGCGGACGAAACTGGTCAAAACCAACTAGTGGCATACTACGTCGCGAGTCAAGAGCTTGGAGCTGGTCAGCTGAGACATGAGCTGGGGCAGGAGCTGCCAAATTACATGGTGCCTTCATATTTGATACAGCTGGAGCAGATGCCGCTGACACCAAACGGCAAAATCGACCGCAAGGCCCTGCCGGCACCAGAAGGCAGCCTGCAAAGCGGAGCCGACTATGTTGCACCGCGGACGTGGGTGGAAGCGAAGCTGGCGCAAATTTGGCAGGATGTGCTGGGCCTCGCGCAGGTCGGCGTGAAGGAAAACTTCTTCGAGATTGGCGGACATTCGCTGCGGGCGACAACGCTGGCCTCGAAGATTCACAAGGAGCTGAACAAGCCGCTTCCATTGCGCAGCATTTTTGAAGCACCAACGATTGAACAGCTGGCAGCTGTGCTGGAAAGCCGGGATCAAGTGGCGTATGCGTCGATTCCGGTGACGGAAGGGCGCAGCTTCTACCCGCTGTCCTCGGCGCAAAAACGACTGTATGTGCTGCATCAGTTCGACCCAAATGATGTGAACTACAACATGCCGTCGGTACTGCATGTAAGTGGTCCGCTGGATGTGAAGCGAGTGGAGGACGTGTTCGGTCAACTGATCGCCCGACATGCGACCTTGCGTACCCGCTTTACCCTGGTGGACGGTGAGCCGATGCAATGGATTGAGGATAACGTGCCGTTTGCGGTGGAGTATACGAAGGTACAGGCCGGAGATACGACTGTGCATACAGACACGTCTGCAGACATGGTAGTCACCCCAGAAACGCGAGAGCTGGTACGGCGCTTCGTCCGTCCGTTCAATTTGCAAACCGCTCCGCTGCTGCGGGTAGGCTTGGCGGATCTGGGCGTACAAGGACCGGAGCAAGCACCGCAGCATCTGCTCATGCTGGATATGCACCACATCGTCTCCGATGGGGTGTCCATGGGGGTACTGACCGATGAATTTGTCCGCTTGTATGACGGCGAAGAACTGTCACCCATGCGGATTCAGTACAAAGACTATGCGGTATGGCAGCAAGGCGAGGCCCATCAGGAGTGGATGCAGCGTCAGGAATCGTACTGGCTGGATACCTTCCGGGGCGAGCTGCCTGTGCTGGATTTACCGACAGACTTTGCACGTCCGGCGGTACGGAATACGAAAGGAGATACGGTCGTATTCGGACTGGAACGAGAAGTCAGCGAGCGCCTGAAAGAACTGGCGGCACAGACAGGCTCGACGCTGTATATGGTGCTGCTGGCGGCGTACACCGCGCTCTTGCATCAATACACCGGCCAAGAGGATATTGTAGTCGGTACGCCGATTGCCGGACGGCCGCATGCAGACCTGGAGCCAATCATCGGAATGTTCGTCGGCACGCTGGCATTGCGGAACTATCCGACGGCAGAGCAAAGTTTCCGCAGCTACGTGGAGGATGTGAAGACGCATGCGCTGCAAGCTTACGAGCATCAGGACTATCCGTTTGAGGAGCTGGTGGAAAAGCTGAATGTGAAGCGGGATATGAGCCGCAACCCGCTGTTCGATACGATGTTTACGCTGCAAACTACCGAGGAAGGCGATCTGCAGTTGGCGAACCTGAGCTTCCGTCCATACGGATTGGAGCAAACGCCAGCGAAGTTTGATCTGACGCTGGAAGCGAGTGAGGAAGAAACAGGCATCCAGTTCGGCTTGCAATATGCAACCGCATTGTACCAGCGCGAAACCGTGGAACGGATGACACGCCACTTCATCCAGCTGGCTGAAGCTGTGGCGGCGAATCCGGATGTGAAGCTGGGCGAAATCGAACTGATTACGGCGGAAGAAAGCGAACAGATTCTAAGCGTGTTCAACGATCTGCAGGCGCATAGCATGCGTGGAGCCGGACACGGACAGGCACAAGCTCGTTCGCTGAGCGAACGGTTCGAAGAGCAAGCGCAGCGCAGCCCTGAGCGGGTAGCGGTAGTATGTGAGGATAAATCCCTGACCTACGCCGAGCTGAATGAACGGGCGAACCGATTGGCTCGTGTGCTGCAGGCGGAAGGAGTTTACGCCGATCAACCGGTAGGGATCTTGCTGGAACGTTCCGCGGATATCCTGGTGAGCATTCTGGGGGTACTCAAGGCCGGAGGCGCGTATGTGCCGATGGATCTCATGTATCCGCAGGAACGGATTGACTACATGCTCCAAGACAGTGGGGCACAGGTCGTGATTACGAGCCGGATTGCTAAATTGTCGCTCAGCTTGCCATCCGTCTTACGCGCTGTAGTCCTCGACGATGAGGACATGCAAGCTGGGCTGGCCGGACAGGATGCGAGCAACCTGAGCCCTGTCGCTGCTCCCCATAATCTGGCCTATATGATCTACACGTCAGGAACCACTGGTCAGCCGAAAGGGGTCATGATTGAGCAGGGCAGTGTCAGCAATCTGGT
>NZ_JH601054.1:73210-74941 GCF_000245715.1 Paenibacillus sp. Aloe-11
ACCAGCCGCTTCAAGTGGCTTGGCTGTCGGCATTTGTATTTGATGCCTCGGTGAAGCAAATCTTTGCCAGCCTGCTGTTAGGCCACACCTTGCATGTGATATCCCGTGACGTCAGCCTGAATGGAGAGCAGTTGATCGGCTACTACCGCACGCACCGGATCGACCTGTCGGACGGCACACCTGCGCACCTGCATATCTTGAACGAGACCGTCGACGTGACGGAAGCGCCGGAAGTGAAGCACTACCTGATCGGCGGCGAAGCGTTGCCTGTGTCCCTGGTTCACGGGCTTCTGCACAAGTGGTCCAAGTATCGTCCGGTGATTACCAACGTGTATGGTCCGACTGAAACGACGGTAGATGCGACCACTTATACCATTGAAGATGTGGAGAGCCTGAACGTGCTGCTGGAAAAAGGGGAACACACGGTATCCATCGGAACACCGCTTCCGAATCTGTCCGTGTACATCTTGAATACCAAGCAACAGCTGGTACCGATTGGTATCGTGGGCGAGCTCTATATCGGGGGTGCCGGAGTAGGACGAGGATACCTGAACCTGCCGGAACTGACGGCAGAGAAGTTCATCCCGAATCCGTTTGCTAGTGCGGCTACAGGCGAACAAGCGGGCACCACTCACGCGAACCGGATGTACCGGACGGGGGACCTGGCACGCTGGCTGCCTGATGGCAGCATTGAGTATCTGGGCCGGGTCGACCACCAGGTGAAAATCCGGGGCTACCGGATCGAGCTGGGCGAGGTGGAAGCGCAGCTGCTGACCGTGGACGGCATCCAGAAAGCCGTGGTGACCGCATGGGAAAGCGAAGACGGGCACAAGGACCTGTGTGCCTACATCGTAGCCTCAGCGTCACTGAGTTTGCCGGAGCTGCGGAACGCGCTGCAGCCGAAGCTGCCGGATTACATGATCCCGACGTATGTCGTACAGATGGATCGATTCCCGCTGACGCCAAGCGGAAAAATCGACCGCAGAGCGCTGCCTGCGCCGGAAGCACGCCTCGAAGGAGGCATGGAGTACGTTGCGCCGCGGACGCCGCTGGAAGCCAAGCTTGCTCAAATCTGGCAGGATGTATTGAAGCTGTC
The DNA here is from genome assembly GCF_000245715.1 of Paenibacillus sp. Aloe-11. NCBI lineage: Bacteria > Bacillati > Bacillota > Bacilli > Caryophanales > Paenibacillaceae > Paenibacillus > Paenibacillus sp. Aloe-11. The sequence continues at coordinate 74,307 of NZ_JH601054.1, forward strand.
CAGCGTAGGAGTCACCGACTCATTCTTCGACATGGGTGGACACTCTCTGCGGGCAACGACGCTGGTGGCCAAAATCCACCAGGAACTGGACAGCCGGATTACACTGCGCGAGGTGTTCCAGCACTTTACGATTGAGCAGCAAGCCCAGCTCATAGCTGCGCACGGGACAGACACCTATACGGTGATCCCTGCTGCGGCTAAGCAGGCGTACTACCCGGTTTCTTCGGCTCAAAAACGGCTGTACATCCTAAGCCATCTGGAAGGTGGGGATGTCAGCTACAATATGCCGGGTGTGTTAACGGTAGAAGGCCCGCTTCAGGCAGATCGGCTGGAGGGTGCGTTCCGTCAGTTGATTGCCCGTCATGAAACGCTGCGGACTTCCTTTGAGATGGTGGAAGGCGAGGTCGTTCAGTGGGTTTACGATCAGGTTGAGTTTGCAGTAGAGCGCCTGCAGGTGGATGAATCCGAAACCGAAGCGTATATCGAGTCTTTTGTACGCAGCTTTGATCTTCGGCAGGCACCGCTGCTGCGTGTTCGCCTCATTCAAACCGGACCGGAGCGCCACGTTTTGATGTACGACATGCACCATATCATTTCGGATGGAGTATCGTCTAATAATATCGTGCAGGAACTGG
>NZ_JH601054.1:75016-77773 GCF_000245715.1 Paenibacillus sp. Aloe-11
AATGCAGCGCGAGTCATACCAACGCCGGGAACGCTTCTGGCTGGAGCATTTAGCCGGAGAATTACCGATACTGGATCTGCCGATTGCTTATCCGAGACCTGCTGCCCGCAGCTTCGAGGGTGCGCTGTATGAATTTACAGTTGATCCGAATGTATCCGGGCAGCTGCACCGAATGGTGGCGCAGACCGGAAGCACGCTGTACATGGTACTTTTGAGCGCCTACACCGTTCTGCTGTCCAAGTACAGCGGTCAGGACGATTTGATCATCGGTACTCCGGTAGCAGGCCGCTTGCTGCCTGAGCTGGAGCCACTGATCGGAATGTTCGTCAATACGCTAGCGATCCGGCATCAGCCAAAGGGCAACCAAACGTTCCACAGCTACCTGCTGGAAGCCAGAGATCGTACGCTGCAAGCCTTCGAGCATCAGGATTATCCACTTGAAGAGTTGGTGGAAAAGCTCGATGTAGCACGGGATGCAAGCCGCAACCCATTGTTTGACACGATGTTTGTACTGCAAAATACGGAGTCGCAGGAAGCGAAGCTTGAGACCTTGTCCTTCAGACCGTATGTTCAGGAGCACAGTATCTCCAAATTCGATTTGACCTTATCCATGAGTGATGAAGACGGAGTGATCAAGGGTTCCTTTGAATATTGCACGAAGCTGTTTGGGGCAGATGCTATTGAACGATTGACGGGAGATTTGTTAGCGATTCTGTCACAGGTTGGGGCAAATTCAGATTTGCTGTTAAGCGATATTCAGGTGAACTCGGACGAGCAGCCAGAAGGATTTTCACCGGATTCCATCGACTTTGTTTTCTAAATTCGTTTTCTAATGCAATGATTTCACTTTGCGTGTGCAGAAGGCGGCGGCTTGTCCGCTGCCCTTGCCTGCAAAGTATTATTTTTCCGACACCATGTTCAGTAACAACGTTCAACTACGCATCAACGCACCATTCCAACCGGGGTACGGCCCTATGAAGCAGGAGGGATGTCATTGAAAGCCTTATTTGAGAAGGAAAAAAATTACTGGAGTCATACGCTGGAACCTGAGGATCATATCATTTGCCTGCCATATACCAACAACGTATCCAAGGATGCAAATACAACGAATTTAAATTCCCATACGTACACGCTCACATTTCCATCTGAAATTTCCGGGCGAATATCTTCTATAACAGGTGGCGCTCCATGGGCAGTGTTTATGGTTCTGCTGGCTGGAGTAGAAAGCCTATTACATAAATACACAGGTGAGGAACGTGTGCTGCTGGGCATTCCGGTAGCCAAATCTGGCAACAGTGCAACAAAGCCGATCAATCATCTACTTTTACTAAAAAACACGCTGGATTCCACCACAACCTTCAAAGCCTTGCTGGCTCTAATCAAAACCTCTGTCAGCGAAGCGATTGAGCACCAGAATATTCCCTTTTGGAACTATACCGAAGGACTGGAAATTCCACGCAGCGAGGATGACAAGCCTCTTATTCACACCACGATATCTATGCAAAATATCCATATTTCCGATTTTCTGAATCATGTACAGTCTGAACTGGATTTTCAATTTCAATGGGAAAATGCAGCCGTTTCCCTGAACGTGAAGTACAGTAGCGACCGCTATAGCGAGGCGGCGATTGAACGCTTTGTTGAACAGCTGTTGCGGTTGTACACCATTGTTCTACATCAGCCAGAGCTGGCCATTTCCGCAGCACAAGTGCTGTCAGAGCAAGAAGTGGAGCAACTGGCTTATACCTTCAACGATACAGCTGCGGATTATCCGCGTCATGCGTCCATACATGCGTTGTTTGAGGAACAGGCGCAGCAGACACCACAGCAGGTGGCAGTGGTGTGCGGACAAGACAGGCTGACCTATGGAGAATTGAACGAAAAAGCGAGCCGTCTGGCTCATACATTGCGTAAGCTGGGAATCTGCACCGAGCAAACGGTTGGCATTGTGGCTGAACGCTCGATTGAAATGATCGTCGGTATGCTTGCGATTCTCAAAGCAGGCGGAGCGTATGTACCGATTGACTCCGATTATCCGAATGAGCGCGTACGCTATTTGCTGGAGGATTCTGGTGCAAACATACTGCTGGTACAGCGAATGGAGCATCGGCCCGTTGATTTTGCAGGAACTGTGCTCGACCTGAGTGATTCCGCAATCTATGGAACGGATGATGCTAATCGTTACAATCCCGTTTTGCCAAATGATCACGGGACGTATGCTGACACGGCTGATATGGGATACGTGGACTGCCTAAACCCGCTCTATTCCATTTCCGCTAGTTCCGAGCTTGCTTCTACTGCAACGACACAACCAGATACCAATCAACCAATAACCATTCAATCAGAAGCTGCGCAATCAGAACAAACAGAACAAGCAGAACAGATACAGCAGGCTTACACAGCCGGAGAACAACCGAAGGCGACCGCTGCTGATCGCCTCGCCTACATCATGTACACCTCAGGGACAACAGGCCAGCCCAAAGGGGTTATGGTGGAGCACCGCAATGTCATACGTTTGGTGAAAAATACAAACTATGCGCAATTGGATGCCGACACGCGCATTTTGCAGACCGGTGCCGTTGTCTTTGACGCGTCCACCTTTGAAATCTGGGGAGCGCTATTGAACGGCGGCCAGCTGGTGCTGGTGAGCCAGGATGTCATTTTGGACGCACCCAAACTGAAGGAATCTGTTCGCAATCACGGCATTACGACGATGTGGCTGACCGCACCGCTCTTTAACCAGCTGTCCCAGCAGGA
>NZ_JH601054.1:78112-104879 GCF_000245715.1 Paenibacillus sp. Aloe-11
AGTCCGTTCCGCAGTGGAGAACGCTGCTATCGCACGGGCGATCTGGTCCGCTGGAATGCGGACGGGACGCTGGAATACAAGGGGCGGATTGATGCCCAGGTGAAAATCCGGGGCTACCGGATCGAGCTGGGCGAGGTGGAAGCACAGCTGTTGAAGCTGGAGGTGGTGCGAGAAGCCGTCGTGATTGCACGTGAGGACGAGCAGGGGCAAAAACAGCTCTGCGCCTATGTGGTGACCCATGCGGATATAGTGGCCAATGAGCTGCGCAGCGCGTTGAGCCAGGAGCTACCGGGCTACATGGTGCCGTCGTATTTTGTGCAGTTGGAGCAGTTGCCGCTGACGCCGAACGGCAAGGTGGACCGCCGGGCGCTGCCGCAACCGGAGGGGAGTGTAAACTCAGGCGCAGAATATGTGCCTCCGCAAAATCCATTACAAGTACAGCTGGCGAGTATTTGGCAAGAGGTGCTGGAGCTTGAGCGCATTGGGATTAAGGATAACTTTTTTGAAGCGGGAGGACACTCTCTGCGGGCGACACATGTCATATCGCTTATCCATAAGAAATTGCATAAAAATGTGCAGCTAAAGGATTTGTTTGAGCATCCGACGATTGAACAGCTTGTGCAGGTGATTGAAACGCTGGAGCAAATCGCCTATGAATCCATCTCTGTTGCTGAGAACAAGCCGTTTTATACAGTATCCTCAGCGCAAAAACGGATGTATATCCTCAATCAGCTTGACGGAGCGGGAGTTAGCTATAACATCCCCGGCGCCCTGACACTGACAGGTTCACTCGATTATAAGGCACTGGAAAAAGCGTTCCGCCAGCTTATTGCCCGTCATGAAACATTGCGTACAAGCTTTGAGACCATGAACGGCGAACCTGTCCAGCGGGTGCATGACGAGGTTCCGTTTCGCATGGAGTTGATTCATGCCCACGGTGCCGACCAGAAGGAAACGGATAAGCTGGTGCACGACTTTGTCCGGCCGTTTGATCTGGCGCAGGCCCCGCTGTTCCGGGTGGGCCTGATTGTAATCAGTCCAGAGCATCATATTTTGCTGCTGGATATGCACCACATCATTTCGGACGGCACCTCTATCCATGTGCTGATTCAGGATTTCATTCGTTTATATGCAGGTGACACGCTGCCATCACTGCGCATTCAGTATAAGGATTACGCCGCTTGGCAACAGGAGCAGCAGCAAAGTGAACGCTACCGGGAGCAGGAAAGCTACTGGCTGAATACCTTCGCGGGAGAGCTGCCCGTGCTGGATATACCGACCGACTATCCACGTCCAGCAGTGAGAAGCTTTGAAGGAGATTTGCTGGAGTTCACACTCGACTCACGGCAAAGCGAAGGATTAAAAAGAATTGCGATGCAGACGGAATCAACATTGTATATGGTGCTGTTGGCTGCTTATACGGCTTTGCTTAGCCATTACAGCGGACAGGAGGATATTATTGTCGGTTCGCCGATTGCGGGACGGTCCCATGCTGATCTTGGCAGTCTGATCGGGATGTTCGTGAACACACTGGCGATCCGCAATTACCCGGAAGGCGGGAAAACATTCCGTGATTATGTGCTGGAGGTCAAGGACAACGCATTGAAGGCTTTTGGATATCAGGATTATCCGTTTGAAGAACTGGTAGACAAGCTGGGTGTGGATCGAGATTTAAGTCGCAATCCGTTATTTGATACCCTGTTTGCTCTGCAAAATCTGGAGCAAAAGGAGCAGCAGCTGGCAGGGTTGCAATTGACATCCTATCCGAGTGAACAAACGACGGCCAAATTTGATTTGAGTCTGCTCGCGCTGGAAGATGGGGAGGAAATCATCTGCGGTCTTCAATATGGAACCCGGCTCTACAAGCGGGAGACCATCGAACGATTGGCGTTGCATTTCCAGCAGCTTATCCATGTGGTAATAGAACAGCCGGATATCGTTCTTTCGGCTATTGAAATCGTTTCGGCCCAAGAAAAAGAGCAGATTGTGCAGCAATTTAACGATACAGCAGCAGACTATCCGTATCCGTGTGATCAAGCTGTGCATGTGCTGTTCGAGGAACAAGCAGCACAATCGCCGGATCGGGTGGCAATCACCTTTGCGAGTACACAGCTTACCTACCGCGAGCTGAATGAACGTTCCAACCGTCTGGCACGCATACTCGCTTCCCATGGGATACGGCGCGGCTTGGAGCCGGAAATACAGCGGGTAGGGATTATGGCTGAGCGCTCTATTGAACTGATCGTCGGTATGCTGGCGATTTTGAAGGCTGGAGGGGCCTATGTTCCCATTGATGCCGATTATCCTGAGGAGCGTATCCGTTATTTACTGGAGGATTCCGGAGCTCAGCTGTTACTGGCACAGCGACGCGAGCAGGTTCTTTTTGAACCGGGTATTCCGGTTATCGCTTTGAGTGATGATCCAGGATGGAGCAGCGAACCTGAACTTAATACTCATGCAGATGAATCTGCTGCGATCTCAACGGACGGATCTTCCTCAGATCTTGCGCATGTCATCTATACCTCTGGTACAACAGGCAAGCCGAAGGGGGTTATGATCAGGCACCGCAATGTCGTGCGTTTGGTGAAAAACCAAAGCTATGCCACATTTGATGAAAATACGCGTATGCTGCAAATAGGAGCAGTTGTGTTCGATGCCTCCACGTTTGAAATCTGGGGAACGCTGCTGAACGGTGGCCAACTGTATGTGGTAAGTCATGACACGATTTTGGACGCCGCCAAGCTCAAACAGACCATTGACAAGTATCGTATTAACACCATGTTCATGACCGCAGCTTTATTCAATCAGCATTCACAGCAAGATATTGGAGTGTTTGCTTCCTTGAAGGAATTGCTCGTGGGTGGCGATGTGTTGTCCGTACCACACGTCAATCGCGTGCTGAAGGAGTACCCGCACCTTCGATTGATCAATGCTTACGGGCCGACGGAGAACACCACCTTTTCCACCACCTATGACATTACAGAAGCGCAAGCCCAGTCTGTTCCCATTGGACGTCCGATTCATCATTCGACCGCATATGTGGTCAATCGTTCGTTAAAGCTGCAGCCTGTCGGGGCATGGGGAGAACTGATCGTCGGTGGCGACGGCGTGGCGCTCGGGTATCTGAATCGGTCCGAGCTCACGGCGGAAAAATTTATTGAAAGCCCATTCCGGCCCGGAGAATACTGCTATCGTACAGGAGATTTGGTGCGTTGGCGTGTAGATGGCGTGTTGGAGTACAAGGGAAGAATGGATGAGCAGGTCAAAATTCGCGGCTACCGCATTGAGCTGGGTGAAATTGAAACCAGATTGTCCACGATTGCAGGTGTGAAGGAATCGGTTGTTACCGTGCAGCAGGATGATAACGGGCAAAAACAGCTGTGCGCATATTTCGTAACAGACAGCGAATTGAGTGCGAGCGACATACGTAACGTTTTGTCGCAGGATCTGCCTGGCTATATGGTGCCTTCCTACTTTGTGCAGCTTTCCAGACTGCCCTTGACGCCCAATGGTAAAGTAGACCGCAGGGCACTGCCTGCACCTGAGCATAATGTAGACACAGGCGTGAATTATGTGGCACCCGAGACGGCTGTTCAGCAGTCGCTGGCTGCGGCTTGGGAGGCCATTCTGGGTATTCGGCAAGTGGGCATACTGGATAACTTTTTCCATTTGGGTGGTGACTCCATCAAGGCTATCCAAGTATCGTCGCGCTTGTTTCAGGCGGGATACAAGCTGGACATGAAGGACTTATTCAAGTACCCGACAATTGCGGGACTGAGCCCATATATTCAGCCTGTGAACCGACTGGCGAAGCAGGGCGAGGTTACAGGAAATGTTGTGCTTACACCGGTTCAGCGCTGGTTTTTTGAACAGCAGGCGGCAGAGCCGCACTATTTTAACCAATCTGTCATGCTCTATCGCCAGGAAGGCTATGATGAACAGGCACTCCGTCAAGCACTTGACCAAATTACCGCTCATCATGATGCATTGCGTATGGTTTTTCGTTCATCGGAGAACAGGTATATCGCATGGAACCGCAGTGTAGAGGAAGGCGAACCGTACCATCTGGAGAGTTTTAATTATAGGAACAGTCAAGTAAGCGAGGCAGATTTGGCGAAGATTATTGAAACGAAATGTAATGAAATCCAATCCGGTATTTCTTTAAGTGAAGGCCCGCTCATGAGGCTGGGGCTGTTCCGTTGCCCGGATGGAGATCATTTGCTGATCGTGATTCACCATTTGGTGGTGGATGGGGTATCCTGGCGCATTTTATTCGAGGATTTAGCGACTGCTTATGAGCAGGCCTCCAAGGGTGAACGGGTAATTCAGTTGCCTCATAAAACGGATTCTTTCCAAACGTGGGCCGAGCAGTTGCACGCTTATGCCAACAGTCCAGCCATTGAACGTGAGCGCGCGTATTGGGAGGAGCTTGCGCAAACGGAACTGGTTTCTTTGCCGCAGGATTATGGGCATAACGAGTACGAAAAGCCGTTAATGGGTGACAGTGAGTCGGTTACCGCTGTTTGGACAAGTGAGGAGACAGAGCAGCTGCTTAAGCAGGCAAATCGTGCCTACCGTACAGAGGTTAACGACCTGCTGTTGACAGCGGTAGGGATGGCATTGCAAGCGTGGTGCGGAAATGAGCGTTTCCTGATTCATCTGGAGGGGCATGGACGGGAAGCTATTTTACCAGAGGTGGACATTACTCGAACGGTAGGATGGTTTACAAGCCAATATCCCGTTTTGCTTGATATGGCAGAAGAGCAGTCTCTTTCGCAGCGAATTAAGCATGTGAAGGAAGGACTGCGCGGCATCCCGCAAAAAGGGATCGGATACGGCGTGTTGAAATACTTAGCCGATCGCCAGGGACAAGCGGCATCTATAGCCCTATTTGAGGCAGATCCTGAAATCAGCTTTAACTATTTGGGACAATTCGATCAGGATATGAAGGGAAATGACCTGAAGTCATCCCCTTACAGCGGAGGAATGCCACTTAGCCCGACCATGGCCCGGACGTATACGCTGGATTTTGGCGGCATCATTTCGGCAGGCCAGTTGGGTTTGACGATTAGCTATAGCCGTACCAGCTATCGAGCGGAGACGATAGAGCGCTTGGCGAGATTACTGGAATCGAGTCTGCGTGAAATTTTGGCGCATTGCATCCATAAAGAACACCCGGAGCTGACCCCAAGTGATATTTCCTATAAAGGAATGAGTGTAGAGGGCTTGGACAGCCTGTTATCTGAAATGGGTACTGCGGGTGAGGTCGACAATATATATACACTGACCCCGATGCAAAAAGGGATGCTGTTTCATAGCCAGCTCGATAGTCAAGCAGCCATGAATGACGCGTATTTTGAGCAGGTTTCTTATGACATGCGAGATCAGCTGGACATTCGGGCTTTTGCAGACAGCCTGAATATTCTGGTTCGGCGACATGAGGCGCTGCGTACACATTTTTATTTTGGCCGGGATACGGAGCCGTTGCAGGTGGTGTATCGAAGCCGGGACTGCGGCTTTTATTACGAAGATTTACGCGAGCTGGATGTGGAAACAAGGGATACCTGGCTGAAGAGCTTCAAGTTGGAAGATAAAGCACGGGGCTTTGATCTGCGCCGGGATGTCCTGCTGCGTGTAGCGGTTTTGCGCACCGGCGAAGACAGTTACCATTTTGTGTGGAGTTTTCATCATATCGTGATGGATGGCTGGTGCCTGTCCCTTGTGAATAAAGAAGTGTTTGAGAGCTATGCAGCACTTCAGGAGGGTAGAGTGCCAGAGTTGGCACCGGCAGTGCCGTACAGCAGCTTTATTGAATGGCTGGAAGCACAGGATCGCGAGGCGTCAGCCGACTACTGGAGAAGCTATTTATCCGGGTATGAGCAGCAAACAGCGCTGCCTGCTGTAAAAACCGGTCGTAAGAATGAAGGCTACACAGCCAGCGATTGGGTGACGGATTTGGAGCATGAGCTGACCCTCCGGGTGGAGGAGACGGCCAAGCGGTATCAGGTGACCATGAATACGTTATTACAAACCGCATGGGGGATTGTGCTGCAAAAATATAACAACCACAATGATGTCGTATTTGGCAGTGTCGTCTCAGGCCGTCCATCGGACATTATCGGGGTTGAGGACATCATCGGCTTGTTCATTAATACGATTCCCGTTCGCGTACGTACCGAGCCAGGGGAATCATTTGCAGAAGTGATGAAGAACATGCAGGAGCAGGCGCTGGCTTCTCATGCGTATGACACGTATCCGCTGTTTGAAATTCAGGCATTGACCGACCAGAAACAGGATTTAATTAACCATATTATGGTGTTTGAAAATTATCCGGTGGATGAGCAGGTCGAGGAGCTGGGAAATGACGGGCAGAGTACATTCACGATTTCCAACGTGGTGGCTACAGAGCAGACCAACTACGATCTGAGCGTCGTCGTTATGCCGGGAGAAGGCATCAAGATTCGTTTTATGTATAACGCGTTAAGCTATGATCAAGCAGGCATTGAGCGTCTGTATGGACATTTTGTACGTTTGCTGGAGCAAATTTTGCTTAACCCGAATGTTTGTGTTGAAGAGCTGGAACTGGTTACTGCGGCGGAAAAGCAGCAGATTACAGGAGAGTTTAATGATACTGCCTCTGCATATCCACGCAATCAGACGATCCATAAACTGTTTGAGGAGCAGGCTGAGCGCACGCCGGATCATGTTGCCGTCGTTTTGGGTTATCAATCTTTAACCTACCGTGAACTGAACGAGAGAGCCAACCGTCTCGCACGGACGCTGCGTGCAGAAGGAGTTCAGCCGGATCAGCCGGTAGGCATTCTGGTGCAGCGCTCGCTGGAAATGATCGTAGGCATCTATGCGATCCTCAAGGCAGGCGGAGCCTACGTGCCGATTGATCCAGAATACCCGGTGGATCGCATACGCTTTATGCTGGAGGACTCGGGAGCGAAGCTGGTGCTGACGCAAACGCAGGTAGCCGAACAGGCATCCTTGAGCTTCGACGGCCAGGTACTGGTGCTGGATGGTCCAGAGCAGGATGGAAAGGACATCTACCACGAGGATGGCTCGAATCTGGAGCCACTGGCCGGGCCGCATCATGTCGCGTACGTCATCTACACTTCCGGTTCGACCGGAAAACCGAAAGGCGTGATGGTTGAACATCATTCCGTTATTAACCGGATTTTGTGGATGCATGACCGTTACGGCTTGGGCGCGGAGGACACGATCCTGCAAAAGACCACCTTCACGTTCGACGTGTCGGTGTGGGAGCTGTTCTGGTGGTCGATGGTTGGCTCGAAGGTAAGCTTGCTGCCCGTTGGCGGGGAAAAAAATCCGGAGGACATCGCAGATGCGATTGCCCACGATGGAGTCACTACGATGCACTTCGTGCCTGCCATGCTGCATGCGTTCCTGGAGTATGTGGAGCAGCAGCCACGGGAAGTGATACAGGCGAAGCTAGGCACGCTGCGGCATGTATTTGCCAGCGGCGAAGCGTTGCCGCCGCAATATGTGGCGAGGTTCCAACGGCTCGTGTCGAGCCTGGCTGGAGCGAAGCTGATCAACCTGTATGGCCCAACAGAAGCAACCGTAGACGTATCGTACTTCGATTGCGAGCCGACGGAGGAATATGCAGTCATTCCAATCGGGAAACCGATTCAGAACATTCGTCTATACATCGTGAAGGAAGGCACGGAGCAATTGCAGCCGATCGGGGTTGCAGGCGAGCTGTGCATCGGCGGTGTAGGGGTAGCACGCGGCTATCTGAACCGTCCGGAATTAACGGCGGAGAAATTTGTTGCCGATCCGTTTGCGGGTGGCGAAGCAGGCTATGAGCGGATGTACCGCACGGGTGATTTGGCGAGATGGATGCCGGACGGGAACATCGAATATTTGGGCCGGATCGACCATCAGGTGAAAATCCGGGGGTATCGGATTGAGCTGGGCGAGGTGGAGGCGCGGCTGGCAAGTGTACCGTCCGTGCGGGATAGCGTTGTTATCGCTTTGCAGGATGGAGCAGGTCAGCATCAATTATGTGCTTACTTCACTGCCGATGAGCAGCTGACCGTCCGTGAGATTCGAAGTGCATTGTTTGCCGCCCTACCAGGCTATATGATTCCATCCGCCTTTGTACAGCTGGATCATATTCCGCTGACGACCAACGGCAAAATCGACCGCAAAGCGTTGCCTGTACTGGACAAAGCGTTGCACACGGGTACAGAATATGTCGCACCGCGAAGCGATGTGGAGCAGTTGCTGGCAGCCATTTGGCAGGAAGTGCTTGAAATCCCGCAAGTGGGGATCCACGATGACTTTTTCACGTTGGGGGGACATTCCTTGAAAGTGCTGGAGCTTGTACGCAAAGTTCACCTTGCCACAGACATCGAGCTTCCAATTCGCAGTGTTCTGGAGTTTCCGACCATAGAAGAGCAGGCGCTCGCATTATTGAAATCCGATCTGGAATACAAGGCGGATAGTCCAATCATTCGGTTGAATGAACACGGTCCTGTCTCTATCTTCTGCTTTCCGCCCATGCTTGGATATGGGCTGTCGTTCGCGGAGCTTGCAAAACAACTGGATCAGGATGCAGTCGTGTATGGATTGGAATTCGTAGAGGATGCTGCGGATGAGCAGGACATGTTGGCACGGTATGTTGATTTGATCGTCAGCACGCAAGCGCAAGGTCCCTATATGCTGCTTGGCTATTCCATAGGAGGCAATCTGGCGCATAAGGTTGCCGACACGCTGGAGCGTCAAGGTCATGCTGTATCCGACATTTTTATGCTTGATTCAGTCAAAAGGACGGAAGCCCGGCCCTTCACAGCCGAAGAAACAGAGCACGATATTCATGCTATGCTGGAACAGGTTCCCGAGTCCTACCGTGAGCTGTTGAATGACACGTACCAGCGTAAAATGATCGCTTACGCGGTGTATGGCAACCAGCTTGTGAACACAGAGACCGTTCAGGCCAATATTCACGGTTTTGTTGCTGTCGGATCTGAAATGGTGAAGGGGACGGGAGACAATCGACTCTTATGGAAAGACGCTACACAAGGAAGCTATGAAGAGCATAGCTTGATCGGCAGTCATTATGAACTGCTGGAACCCGGTTTTGTCGAGGAAAATGCAAAATGCATCCGTGCCGCAATACAAAGCATAGCCCGAAGCACGGGGCAAACTATGGCTCATGGGTCTTCAAAGCCAATGGTCGATGATATGTCCGGCATTCGTTAATTTATAATCTGACAGAATCCTGATCGAACAGATAAGAAGCCTTCTGCTTACGCGATTCGATCAGGATTCGCTTTATCATCCGCACTCCCGCTATGGGAAGTGCGATGATTACATAGCGCCATGCAGATAGCTCCGATATGGAGTGAAGATATCTGCTCCGCTATGCAATCACCGCACCGTCAACACAATGATCCAACTTCATACTTACATTGCTGCATACGGTATATCTTTTTTATTGGGATTTTCTCCCTATTCATTATTCCTGAACGTTTACAAAATATTGCATGTCCGAACATAATTGAATGCTAAAATTTGTATTTGGTTCCCCTTAACTGGAGCCACAAACTAACCAACAGGAGGAATAGAATGGGAATCATTCGTCTTTTTGCATCCCGCAGCATCAAATACGCTACTGCGATGGTATTCACTTTGTCATTGTACGCGGGCGCTGTGAGCGGCATACAGCCGGCATCGGCAGAAGGCCCGGCCGATCCGGCTCCGTTCATCGCTGCCAAGGTGGTGAATGAGAATGCCGGCAAAAAAGTATTATTCGATAATACACACGGACAGACGTCCGGTGCCGCAGACTGGGTCATTGACGGAGGGTTTTCCGACTTCGGACAGGCCCTAGCGAACCGTGGCTATGATGTACATGAGCTTCGCAAAGCTACGCCCATTACTTACAATGATCTGAAGGATTATGATGTATTTGTGACGGCAGAGCCGAATATTCCTTTTAAACAAAGCGAACAGGCTGCAATGGAGCAGTATGTCAAAGCAGGCAACAGCATTTTCTTCATTGGAGATCATTATAATGCAGACCGCAACAAAAATCGGTGGGACGGCTCGGAAAGTATAAACGGATACCGCCGTGGAGCATGGGAAGACCCTGCCAAGGGGATGAGTTCAGAGGAAAGAAGCTCGGCAGCGATGCAGGGTGTAGTCAGCTCGGACTGGCTGGGCAGCCAGTTTGGTGTGCGTTTCCGCTATAATGCACTAGGCGATATTACCGCCAATCAGATTGTGGAGCCGACGCAGGCGTTCGGCATTACAGCAGGGGTGAGCAATGTCGCGATGCATGCAGGGTCCACGCTGGCGATCATCGACCCGACCAAAGCCAAGGGCATCGTATACCTGCCCGAAACGAATCAAGCTTGGGGCAATGCAGTCGATCAGGGCGTCTATAACGGAGGCGGTATACCGGAAGGACCCTATGCAGCCGTATCGAAAGTAGGACTGGGCAAAGCAGCTTTTATCGGGGATTCATCTCCTGTCGAGGATGCAACGCCAAAATATTTGCGCGAAGAGACAGGGACCAAGAAGACGACATATGACGGCTTTAAGGAGCAGGATGATGCTGTACTGCTGGTTAACCTGATCGACTGGTTATCCAAGAAGGAGGACTACACCAGCCTGACGGATGTGAAAAGCTTGCAGCTTGACCAGCCGACGGCGCTGCTGCCTTTTGAAGAGCCGCAGGCTTCGACGGAGCCGCAAGCCGAGCCTTGGTCCGCTCCCGCAGCAGGCTATAAATGGTGGGATCAGCAAACCTTCAAGGCCGGCTCTTATGGAGGACCCACGACCAGCGCACAGCCTGTGTACAGCATCGTTCGTCAGGAACAGCTGCCGAATGCACAGCCTTTTCAAATTCGAATTGTTGCTGACCAACTGGCTCCCAATACCACGGTTAGTGGATTCAGCACAGGCATTTATGTAGCAGGGGGCACTCAGGTAGCCCAGATTCAAAACCCGGATGGCACTTGGCCAACCTCGTATGGCTATAGCGGAGCATTTAGTCTGGCATCCGACAGTAAGGGGCATGCCTACAAAGACCTGACCGTACGAATCAAGCCGGGAACCAGCGGTGCGGCCAATCTTCGATTGAGGCAAAATGGCAGCAACCTGCTGACCCAATCGGTCGTACTGGCCGATGTCCCGGCAGAGCCGCTGCCTGAGGAAGGAAATACCGTTCCGTCACGTATTAGCATTGCCGAAGCACGGAGCCTCCCGGCTGGCAAAGCTGTGACCGTGGAGGGAGTCGTGACGACACAGCCAGGTGCCTTTGGCGGTCAAGCCTTTTATATGCAGGACGAAAGTGGAGGCATTTATGTATATCAAAACCAAAACGGGTTTCAGCAGGGCGATCAAGTAAAAATTACAGCCAGCCTTGCATTGTACAACAGTGAACTGGAACTGACCGATCCAGTGGCTATTGAAAAAACGGGAGCAGGACAGCTTCCGGCGGCCATGCCAATCACGGAATTAAACGATGCCAATCAAGGACAGCTGGTTGAGCTTCCCTCAGCCACCATTCGTAATATAATCGACGCGACTCCGGCCGGTTCCTTTGAATTTGATGCGGTAGCTGGCGAGGCAAGTCACCATGTTCGCGTGGATGCACGTACAGGCGTCACTCGGACATCCTTTCCTTATCAGGAAGGGCAGCAGGTAAAGGTGAAGGGGATATCAGCGATTTTTAAAGGGAATTACCAGTTAAAGCCGCGCGGGCTGGATGATTTTTCAGTTCAAGCAGGGGCAGAACTGCAAGAAGTAAAGCTTTCGCTGGACCACCAGAACCTCACCGTGGGGGATACCGCATCTACACACCTCAGCGGTACACTAACGGATGGCAGCGAAGCAGATTTAAGCAATGCTTCTGTGCAGTATACCAGCAGTCATGAGTCCGTTACACTGGACACGTATGGCAAGCTCCAAGCGGTAAAAGAGGGAAGCGCCGAAATTACAGCCAGCGTCACTCTACAAGGCATAACCGTCGTATCCAATCCTGTAACGGTTACCGTCGGAAAAGCCAATGCTGGTGATGTGCCGGGCAAACCTGTTTTATCCGATGATAACGGGCAGGACAATGGCCTGAAGGATGGTAATTATCATATCACTATGAATCTGTGGTGGGGGACGAACGGCGATGAACTCAAGCTGTATGAAAACGGCGAGCTGATCGGGACCCAGTCTTTGCAAGCCGCTTCCCCCAGAGCACAGCATGCAATCATTTCAGTAACGGGGAAAGCAAATGGTACCTACACATACACGGCCGAACTGATCAATGCTTCCGGTAAAACGACCAGTGATCCGTTAGTCGTCAAAGTGACCGATGCTTTACCGGGCATTCCGGTGCTCTCTCATGACAATTGGGACGGTGACGGCAACTACACGGCTTCCATGAATATGTGGTGGGGTACCAATGCAACAACATATAATTTATATGAAAATGGTGAGCTGATCGACACGCAAGAGCTGGCGAGCAAAACTCCCCAGGCTCAAAGTGCAGCTACAAACATTCAAGGCCGAAAGCCGGGCACCTATGAGTATCGGGCCGAGCTGGTCAATGACGCAGGAAAGGTTTCGAGCCAAACGATTACTGTAAAAGTGAAGTAGCGTTCATAAATAGCAAGAGCATCTATTGGCTTTGTGGAGCCCGATAGATGCTCTTCTTTATTTATTATCAAAAAAGCCACGCTGGAACGGGGACCTGCCCATTTAGGATGTAGATGAAGATGAAGTTGGCTGAGCCGAGAGCGTATCTATATCGGTAGAGCCAAAGAAAAATAAGACAATCAGAATGGTGAGAATGATAAACTCTGCAAAATGCTCCCCGTCAAACTCACCTGCCGTAAGCTCACTCACCGCAAATAACCCCTTTCGTCATCGGTGTATTACTTTTCCATTTTCTTTTGAAAGGCTTGTATGACTTGATCCAGCGTCATATTCCCGTTATCATTTAAAAATTTTACCATGTTGTCGACATTGGTAGAGTTCGACGCTAATGTTTTGTATTTCCCCGTTAATCCTACAAGCAGAGTTGCTTGTCTGTATAAAGTAACGGAATCGACGTGTAGCTTTCCAGTTAACAGCAGGGCCGCTACCACGACCTCCACATTTTTCCCATGCAGAGCAGAGAAGATAGCCGAGTTGGTGTTTAACCCGCTTTTTTTTTGTCCGTTGGAGCTAGAGGATGATCTGGATCTGCGATTCCCATTTCCATTCTTTCCCAAGGAAGCCATTGAATCTTCCTCCCACCATAAACTGTTCTTGTCTGGTATGAAGAAAGTTCGGGACAAGGACAGTGGCACTGCACGTGCTCATCAAATGCGTTATGATCTTATAGTATGCGATAAAAAAGCATTGGTTACTGCAAGAATAATCCTGACTGAGTGTTCCCAGGCTCCTATCGTTATGTAAATTATTTTCGCATGTTGGTTCAATATAGAGTAAACTACAATAAAGCAAACGAAATAGGAGTTGTGAATAAAGCATGTCAAATGAAGAAGTATTGTTAACCAAAGAGGGATTAGCCAAGCTGGAGGAAGAACTCAAGGAACTGAAGACCGTAAAACGCAAGGAGCTGGCTGAACGTCTCAAGCTGGCGATCAGCTACGGAGACCTGAAGGAAAATAGTGAATATCACTCAGCCAAGGATGATCAAGCATTTATGGAAACTCGTATTTTGACATTGGAGAAAATGTTGACCAAAGCTCGGATTGTGGATGAAAGCAATCTGGATCTCCGAACTGTCAGTGTCGGCTCAACTGTCGTTCTCAATGATATTGAATTTTCGGAGAAAATGGAGTACAAAATTGTAAGTCCTGCCGAGGCAGACGTTCTGGATAATAAAATTTCCTATGAGAGTCCTTTAGGCAAGGCGCTTTTGGGTAAAGAAGTGGGCAGTATCATTCATGTAGACGCCCCTATGTCTGTCATTAAATATGAGCTGCTCGAAATTAAGCTCACATAGTTCATTCCCGATTCCCTTGATAAGGGAGCCGGGATTTTTTATTTTCTCGTTGCTCACATATCAGCCTTACGGAGCGCCGCTGCGCTCCATATGCTGGACAAAGTGCTCGTTGTAGCTGCAATAGACATATAAGGCTAGTCCGTCATCAAAAAGCCGGCTTGCTCCAATGCAGCACAGGCATCATTAATTTTAGCTTCATCCGAGGCTTGCAAGGTATGAAGATGGATGCCCCCGGTCAGCTGGGACAAATAAGTGGCTTGAGTGGAGTTGATTTTGCGAATAAAATCCTCCACTTCCTTGCGATTTCCGACTCGTATCGGAGCAGTTAGATCGCCATATACCGGATGCTCCACAATAACATCCTGCACACTTACACCATAGTCCACAATTAGCTTTAATTCCTCTTCTGCCTGTTCAGGTCGGTGATTGCACACGATAATACGTGAGGCTATGGGAGCAGCCTGCCCCGCAGGCGCCATGTAAATGTATCCTTGGCTCGTAGCCAGGATAGGCTCTTGGCTTGCCTTTAACAGGGAAATATCCTGTACAATTACTTGTCTGGAGACGGAGGCTCTTCGTGCCAGCTCGTTCCCGGTCAGCGGAGATTCATTTTTGAGCCACAGCAGCAACTGCTTGCGGCGATCCGTTCCTGACCATTTTGAAGATTCTGTCAATGGGATAAGCTCCTTTCTTGTCGATGCGTCAATTCTGCCAAAATACCTACCAGTACATTCAGATCCTCGATTGTAGTTGTCCTTCCGAAAGAAATACGGATAAATTGTAAAGCTTCACGATCAGACGCTCCGAGCGCTTGTAAGGCAGGTGAGGGTTCGTGGTGTCCGGCGGCACATGCGCTGCCGGTAGATATGCACACACCACTGCGGTTACATTCCAGCATAACATATTGTCCCTCGTAACCGTGAAAAAAACATCCCACGATCTGACTGAGCACTGCTTCTGTGCCGCTTTCCTGTACGACCCAACGCAACGGAATGGATTTATTTTGAACTTGGGTCATAAAATATTGCCTTAACATAGCATACCGCTGCTGATGCAGCTCCATTTGTTCAGTCATCATCTCTGCAGCTGCGACAAACGCAGCAATACCGGGAACATTAACTGTTCCGGGACGAAATCCGTTTTCGTGCAATGTATCAGGGTACACGGGACGCCACGGAGTCCCCGGCTTGAGATATGCAGCACCGACACCTTTGGGGCCATACACTTTATGGCTTGATATGGAGAGAGCATCTATTCCCATGGCTGTTACATCAATGGGAATGTTCCCGAAGGTCTGTACCGCATCACTGTGCAACAAAATACCTCGATCTCGCAGCAGGGGAGACAAAGCCGCAAGATCCTGAATCAGCCCGGTTTCCGAATTGGCGTGTTGTACAGATACGAGTCCGGTATTTTCTCTGAGATGAGGCAAGAGAGCTTTGTCGGTTATTCGTCCGTCCTTGTCCGGTTGTACAATTGTCAGCTCATAGCCCTGCCGCTTCAGCAAAGTGGCAAGATTGTACATAGACTGATGCTCCAGTGCGCTCATAATCCAATGCTTTTTGTGCTGCGGCAATCCGTTCAGGATCGACTGGACAAGCAACATATTGGATTCCGTTCCTCCTGTTGTAAAATAAACGCCTTCCTTTTGTCCGCCAATCATATTCGCTATCCGTTGTCTGCTGTAATCCAGCGCATAAGCTGCCTGGCCGCCCGCGTCATGAAGGCTGCTGGCATTTCCGAACATTTCCTTATTTAATGCGTTATACATATTCAAAGCTTCGTCACACATGGGTGTGGAAGCGGCATAGTCCAGATAAATCACAGCCAATCCTCCCTGTTTAAAAATAATTCCATCACAAAAATCCTTGAGATTATTGTAGGCATGTGTAAATATAAGTGTCAAGACACTTGTAAATATGTATGTAACACGTCGGCTGTCTGTTCATAAAAGCAGAGACAGACGGCCGCAGAGATAATGGAGGGATTGGAATGTCTATACTTGATGTTTTACAAGGAAATCGAGGGCTGATGCCGGAGAGCTATAAGACACTGACAGTTGCAGACATGGAGCGTCGCGTCGCCGAGCTGAAACAAAAATGGGGTCCAAAGCTGCTCATTCCGGGTCATCACTATCAGAAAGATGAAGTGATTCAGTTTGCTGATATAACAGGGGATTCTCTACAGCTTGCCCAAATGGCGGCACAAAATCAGGAAGCGGAATTTATTGTGTTTTGCGGAGTTCATTTTATGGCGGAAACGGCGGATATGCTGACTGCCGACCGACAAACGGTCGTACTGCCGGATATGCGCGCAGGCTGTTCGATGGCAGATATGGCGAATATGGAGCAAACCGAACGGGCTTGGAAGCATTTGCAGGAGCTTGTTGGAGACACGATTATTCCGTTAACCTATGTGAATTCTACAGCAGAGATCAAAGCCTTTGTAGGACGACATGGCGGGGCTACCGTGACCTCTTCGAATGCCAAGCAGGTGCTGGAATGGGCGCTAAAGCAAAAGGAACGTATTTTGTTTTTGCCTGATCAGCATTTGGGTCGCAATACAGCCTACGATCTTGGAATTCCGCTGGATGAAATGGCCGTGTGGAATCCAATGACCGATCAGCTGGAGACTGAACGGGACCCGGCAACCGTGAAAATTATTTTATGGAAAGGGCATTGCTCTGTTCATGAAAAATTTACGGTAGATCATGTTCGCAGCATCCGTGAGCGTGACAAGAACATCCGGGTCATCGTTCATCCCGAATGCTCTTATGAGGTCGTACAGCTCGCAGATTGCGCGGGCTCTACCAAATTCATCATCGATACCATCCGTGCGGCAGAGCCGGGGACCCGATGGGCCGTCGGCACAGAGATGAATCTCGTGCAACGAATCAAGCAGCAGTACCCTGAACAGCAGATTGAATCGCTCAATCCCGATATGTGCCCTTGCTTGACCATGAATCGGATCGATCTTCCACATCTGCTATGGGCATTGGAGCAAATTGATCAGGGAGAGCCTGTGGGTGTGATTCGTGTGGATGAGCAGGTCAGACAGGAAGCTGTACTGGCGCTGAATCGCATGCTGGCAATCCGTTAAACTTGTGCCGTGCCCAGCGGATTCCTTCTTGAAATCTTTGGACTTACTTTAGAGATGCAGGGAGCTTGACGGCAAGCAGACGATTGCCGGATTGAATAAATATCATCCCACCGGATTTGAGCGTAGGACCGAAGGAGCGTGAGCCTGTGTTGACAGTAAATGCAGATTTCAAGGTCATCAGGTCATAGCCATGAAATACGCCATCTGATTGCCCGATGTACACCCCTTTGCCAAACACGTCAGCTTGAAGGATCGGATTATCACCGTCGTAATGAATGAATTGACCTGAGGCCAGCTTCATGGCAGTCAGTCCGTTTGTATTAAAATCTTGGTAGAAGACGCGGCCCTCATGAATGGAATATAAAGGAACAAGCTGTTCATAGCCATTTTGCGACCATTTGCGAGCAGGTTTGCTGTCTGGTTTGTAGTTCCAGAAGTCATAGGAAGCTAGTGCCTTTCCCTGAAAAACATAAAGATCTTTGCCGTACAAAAAAGCAGAACCATATATGCCTCCAGATTGGAAAGTGCCATCTTTATTTTCAGCTTCGGTCCAGCGGTACTGACGATCTCCTTTGGATTCACCTGTCTTGAGGTCGTACTGTGATATCGTAACTTTGCGATTTACCGGGTCATCATCCATCATAAACGTATTGGCAAGAGAGTAGACCACCCCGTCTTTAACGGCCAGTGGAAAGGAATTTCTGAAGCTTTCCCAAAGCTTTTTGCCGGTTTTAGCGTCATAGGCATTGATCTGTTCAAAGGTCAGGCTGCCCTGTACGTTATAATTGCGGATAAGGACACCATCAGTCTCCATTAGGTTGTTCAGACCATGGTATGAGTCCTTATCCTCACTGATTTTCCATTTGAGTTTGCCGCTTGCAGCATCGACCGCAGCCGTTTGTTCCGACTGTGTAATGTATACTGTAGAGCCGATTCGATAAATATGATCCGCCTTCGTAAATCCTAAAGAAGTGGTCCATGCTTTCTTGCCTGATTCTGTAACGGCATAGATGGAGCCGTTCTGTGTCATTCCGTAGATGGTGCCATTGCTATGAATCAAAACAGGGGCAAGCTGATCACCATATTGCCACAATTTCCGGCCCGAGCTGCCCTCTAGGGCAACCAGTCTGTGGTTAGCATCAATTGCGAACACCTTACCGTTTTCCGCTACTGCAACCGTCTGCTCTGAATATTGATTTCTATCGATTGGGATAACAGGAAAAGACCAGGAAGGCTTGATCACAGGTGCTTGGATTGAGCTGCTATAAGCTCCACTGCTCATCGAGACGGCAGATTGCTCTGCACTTGCTTTTTCAGTGAATCCACCAATGATCAGGGGCAGCCCAATACTGGCTACCGCCAATCCTGTTAACAATGAGCTATATATCGTTTTTCTCATACGTGCTTGCTCCTTTACGAGTTAATGGGGAGTACGGTTTTACATGAAATTCCCTTTTGATTAGACTGTAAATAAAGCCAAAAGTTTCATGTGTTTGTGAACCTATCTGTATCTCTAATTAAAGATTAGTCGTTAACCCGGTTTCGTGCTATAATCGTAGCAACCAACCGAAGGAGGTGAATCCCTTGTTTGAGCTTCAGGACCTGCTCCCTTATTTGTTTACAATTGGCTTGCTGTGTACGGTAACCTATACGTACCTCACTCATTTGCACGGCAATGTACCCGAATGCTGGGTAGAAGGCGGGGCTGTGCGGTCGCATGCTTCTTCGCTGATGCCGATATCTGCTCGTGGACAGGACATGCCTGTCCGACTGGCACGCCATATCCGGCGCAAGGAAGCGCCGGATGAAGACACGTCAGATTGTTTCCCCTCGTTGAACGATAGTACAGCCAATCAACGAGGAGGAACATATGAAACGTTTCAAGGGATTCACCTTTTGGGGTAAAAAAGAACGGATATTAGGAATGATGGCAGCATTGGCGGTGGTCATGCTGCTGTCTGGCTGCGGTGCGACTGCTGGAGAGATTAATTCACAGACACCCGGTTTTTTTAATCATTATGTGGTGTTCCCGCTTTCTTGGCTCATCCAGCAATTGGCGCAATGGTTTGGCGGAAGCTTTGGGCTGGCGATCATGACACTGACGTTAGTTGTTCGTCTGGCGTTACTGCCGCTAATGATGCGTCAAACACGTGCCCAGCAGGGAATGAAGCGCAAGATGAGCGCCATGCAGCCCGACCTGGACCGAATTAAGAAGAAGTACGAAAATAAGAAGGATGCTGCCAGCCAGCAGAGTATGCAGCAGGAAATGATGTCGCTTTACAAAGAGCATCAATTCAATCCGCTCAATATCGGCTGTTTGCCTATTCTCATTCAGCTCCCGATATTGAGTGGGATGTACACTGCCATCCGGTTAACCCCGGAACTGGCCTCTCACTCCTTCCTGTGGTTTCGGCTCGGACAGCCGGACTGGATTTTGGCAATTATCGTTGCAGTCGTTTACTTGGCACAGGCCAAGCTTTCTCAGTCTCAAATGACGGCTGACCAGCGCAAGCAATTTGCCATTATGGGATATCTCTCACCGATCATGATGGCGGTTTTTTCCTTCAGTGCTCCAGCAGCCATGCCATTATACTGGACAGTAAGCGGTACCTTTTTGCTGCTCCAGTCGCTATGGTTCCGTAAACGTTATCCAACCGAGGAAGCAGAGAGCAAGGCCAAGCTTGGAGAAGTCACACCAACCTAAAAGAAGATGATGTTTGTTTAAATATCGAATTGTGTTGCAGAATGACATATGCAATAACAGGATGCCGTTCGAGCTATTATCAGGCTTGAACGGCATTTTTTTGTGCTGATTGTGTACAATTCGCTTGCGTTATTTCAGTCATTATGAAATCCTATTTTAATAAGTTTATTCTTAGAGTTGGGAGGCGCGATATGAAAAATCCAGCCACGTCCATTGAATGGTATAAAAATCAAATCAGGGAGGACGGCTGCTATTGCATGAGGAGTATGCAAAAGGCAGCGGGCTATGTACACAAGCTGAATTGGACAGAAAACGAATTTTCCCAAGGTTTGACTTACATACAGATAAGAAAGGACAATAAACCAGCAGGATTTATGGAGTATGCGTTGGGTGAACAGGCATGGAGGGCCGTTCATGCGGACGGATATCTTCTGATTCATTGTTTATGGATGGGGGTAACCGGATTGGGGCTAGGCTCTCAACTTATTCAACATTGCATCGAGGACGCTGTCAGATTGGGTAAAAAGGGAGTCGCTGTAGTTACCAACACGGATACATCGTGGGCGCCAGGCCCCGACATTTTTCTAAAGAACGGGTTTCAGCATGTGGAGAACGGACCTTATTCTTTTCAGCTGTATGTTTATAAGCTTAATAGAGAGCATTCTGATCCTTATTTTCCAAATAACTGGGCGCAGCGGCTGGAGCGCTTTAGTGAAGGCTTGACCATCTTGCGAACTCATCAATGCCCCTATTTGGAGATTGCCACGCAAAATGTGATTGAAGCGGCAGAGAATGTGGGCACACAACCCGAAATCATGTATATACACAATCGTTCACAGCTGATGGAATTGTCCCCGACACCTTATGGTGTATTCCATGTGATCTATAAAGGTGAATTGATTTCATATCACAGACTGACTCCGCGTTCTTTTGCAAAAAGGTTGAGCATGCTTTACGATAAAAGTTAATTCTTTGGGTGAAATTATGTAAGAAAGGTGTGTAAAGTAAAAATACGAAACGAAGATCACGGAGGACCAACAAGACATGAAACAAACATCAACCAAGCTGCCCATCTCCTTGGCCCTACTCACATGTATAGTATGTGCGCTCAGTTTTACTTTAATCGCATTATGGGTCAGCGACCATCAGGTACGGCATTTTGACTACAAGATCATTACGGATATTCAACAGCTGGAGTCACCAGCAATGACTCGTATAATGAAATTTTTCACCCTAATTGGCAGCGGGATTCCGGTTGCGATCCTTATTTTAATCACCATGCTGGTGCTGAACAGAGTATTGGGCCACCGTAGAGAACTGCTGTTTTTAGCAATTGCTGTGCTGGGGACGGTGTTGCTGAATACGGTATTAAAGTTGCTCTTTCACCGTGCGCGTCCCGAAATTAACCGTATTATTGAAGCAAATGGATACAGCTTTCCAAGCGGACATTCCATGACTGCTTTCAGTATGTATGCGGCGCTGACTTTTTTAGTGTGGAAGCATGTTCCTTTCAAGCTAGGCCGTATCCTGCTGCTCGTGCTCAGCAGTCTGCTGATTATAGCGATCGGGACAAGCCGCATTTATTTGGGCGTGCATTATCCAAGCGATGTTCTAGGCGGCTATTTTATGAGTGGCTGCTGGATGGCGGCCTGTATTTGGTTTTATCAGCGATATGAAGAACGCAAGCCGTCACTTCGCTTTAAATCGACAGCGTAGTTCGTGACGCAGGCATTGAATTATAAAAAAGCAAGCAGACGCGTTTAGCGTCTGCTTTTAATTTGGGCAGAGGAAGTGAGGTGGTAATACTACATTAATTAGCATGAATAAATTACTCCTTAACATCAAAAAATGAATTACAAAATTACATTATAGAGCTTCCCAACGAATTAAAGCTTAAAATCAAATGAAAATGCATGTCTTTTCCAGTAGTCATTTGTTTTTCTATAGAAAATAGGTGGTTTTGTGGTGAAAAAATCGGTGCTGATCATTGATGACGAAGAGAAGATATCCAGGTTACTCCAATTGGAATTATCCCACGAAGGATATGCAGTTGAAATCGCTCAGACGGGCAAAGAAGGATTGGAAAAAGCATTGGCACACACATGGGATATCATCATTTTGGATGTGATGCTGCCTGAGCTTAACGGGATCGAGGTGCTAAAGCAGATTCGAAAAGTGGACAATCATACACCCGTAATTATGGTCACTGCACGTAACACAACTACTGATAAAGTCTCTGGTCTGGATGGAGGTGCGAATGATTACATTACGAAGCCTTTTGAAATCGAGGAGCTATTAGCGCGCATGCGGGCCAGTATGAGGCATCAATTGGAGTCGAGAGCTACCTCTCCACAAGAAGAGGACAATCCGCCGTATCTTCAGGTCGATAGCTTGGTGCTGGAACCCAAAACACGTTCTGTGATGCGGGAAGGGAAGCGAATCGAACTGACGCCCAAAGAATTTGATCTGCTTCATTACCTCATGGAACACAAAAATCAAGTATTACAGCGGGATCAATTGATTCAGGACGTATGGGGGTTTGATTTTGTAGGGGATACGAATGTAGTCGATGTGTATATCCGATATGTTCGCAAAAAAGTGGATCATGGCTACAAAAAAAAGCTGATTAAAACCGTGCGTGGCGTAGGGTATTGCATCAGGGAGGAAGACCATTGAAGCTGCGGACCAAAATTACCCTGCTCAGCTCGATTCTAGTGATGACCATTCTCCTGTTTGTAGATGTGACCGTGCATCTGTTGTTTGTCAAAATCGCCACTCGCAATGAAAGAGAAGTGCTGCAAAATAAGTGGACTGAAATCATTTCAGAAACCGGTTCCAAGATGATTTTGAAAAATGCTTGGGGGCCCGAGTTAAAAGATGAGCTTTCGGGAGACACGATCCTGAGGGTTTTTGATCAGCAATCCCACCTTCTGTATGAAATAAGTCGTCAGTCCCGCTTCAAGCTGGGTGATATACGTTTTAACCCTTCTCAAAGTTCACAGCTGACAGATGTACAGGGCCATAAAATCCTGGTCATTCATCTTCCAGTGTTTTCTCCGGAGGGAAATCAAGAGGGAACGCTGGAGATCGTGGAAAAATGGGATGCGCTCCAAAACAATCTCGATATTTTAGATACGATTCTAGTCACCCAAACTATAGGAGCTATGTTGCTTAGTCTGGTAGGCAGCACAATCTTAGCGAATGCCATCTTACTACCGATTTCGAGCAGTATCCAGACGATGCAGGAAATTGAAAGAAGCCTTAAATTCAAAAAAATCCCTGCTCGCACTCACAATCAAGATGAATTGTCTCAAATGACCGCAACCTTTAACCGAATGATGGACAGATTGGAGGAGAGCTTTCAAAGTCAGCAACAATTCGTCTCCGATGCTTCGCATGAGCTGAATACGACATTAATGATCATTGAGGGCTATGCTAACATGCTGCGACGGTGGGGCACGCGTGACGAGGAAATTCATAAGGAATCCATTGAATCCATCTATGAAGAAACGCAGCGGATGCGAACGATGACGCAGCAATTACTGACTTTGGCTTCCTCACAGCAGAAAGACCCGGAGCCGTATGAGCGAATGGAACTGATCGGTTGTTCTCAACAGGTAGTAGCACATCTCAAGCTTGTACATGATCGTCAAATGACGATTCTTACAGATGAAAAAGAAATCTGGCTTGATGCCAATCTTGCCAAAATCAAGCAGCTACTGCTTATCTTGCTCGATAATGCTTTAAAGTATAGCTCAGATCCGATAGAGATTCTGTTGTCCACAGATAAAAAGGATGTGCACATCCGGGTCAAGGACTACGGAATCGGAATACCAGCGGGCGAGGTCAAGCGAGTCTTTGAGCGATTTTATCGGGTAGATAGCTCCAGACATCGTAAAACCGGAGGAACCGGGCTTGGGCTGCCCATTGCCAAGGCTATTACAGACGCCCATCAAGGGACGATACGTATGGAAAGCGTGGAAGGGGAAGGAACACAGGTGACCGTTACGTTGCCCCGAAGACAACAGGAAGGGCTGTCCCTCCGGTAGACATATCTACTCGCGGAACAGCCCTTTGCGTTGATGCTTATAAGTGGTCATAGAGGAATGGAATCTTATCTATGCCTGTCCTACAGGACACGACGTGCTGTAGTGTAATGGGAACTCCACCATCCGGAATTAAGGTTCGTAATCGTTACGCCGCCTTTACCAAATGTGTGTAAAATCTTGCCATCCCCCATATAAATAGCTACATGGTGAATAGGAGAGTAGAAAAAGACCAGATCGCCTTTTTGCAGCTGACTACGTGGTACAAACGTCCCGACAGTCGATTGTTGTCTTGACGAACGCGGAAGCTTGATTCCATTTTGTCCAAATACATATTGAGTAAATGAAGAGCAATCAAAAGAGCTAGTGTCGCCTGCCTGTGCTCCAAACTGATAGGGTACACCCATAAATTGGGATCCTGTAGAAATGATCTGATCAGCTGTATCTACCGAAGCGGCATGAGTGGTATCAGGTGCAACTACAAAGCTTCCTGCGCCGAATGCCAAAGTCATCGTAAAGCAAATGCCCATCCATAATTTTTTTGAAGTGAGTTTCATATAAGATACCTCCGTTATTTCGTATTTTGTATCTTGTCGTGATGTCCTGATATGACAATAACACAAATAAAATATCCGGAATTTACCACTTAAGGTTACAATCCTGTTACCTCAACGCTTTTCCCTCATTTATTAGAAAACGATGAGAATTTTCACCTGATATTTTGATTGACAGAACGTGCATTTCCCCCTTATCACTGGGTCCGTATGACAAAAAGCGACTTGCAGATGATTTGCACAAGCAATCACGCAAAATATGCATACCTATATACTAGAGTTAATAACTTGTACGGGAACAAGCCTGGATTCCCGTTTATATCGTAAAGATCACACCGCTTTTCCGGTCAGGAAGGGGAATTCGTATGGCTTCAAAGCAGATTAAAAAGCCCAAAGGTCGACATCTAACCATTGTTCAGGTCATTTCCAACTATCCCAATGCACAGCCGGTACCCTCCATCAAGGGTGGAACGGAAAAGGTCGTATATGAATTGACGGAGGAACTGGTAAGACGAGGACATCATGTAACTTTGTTTGCTGCCCGCGGGAGCAGGAGCAGTGCGCGGCTAATTCCCTATCCCAAGGGATTGAAGCACCATCAGATTCCGCATTACGTGCTTCAACATATGCCGACGGGTACACATATCATTCATGATCATACCTTTCGTTCAGCTCTGGGGCGCACGAAGCTGCCTTGTCCATCATTATGCACAGTTCATATTCCTGTGAAGAGACACGGTAAAAACCCGGTGTTTGTCAGTAAGCGGGCACGCCTGCTTATGGGCGGAGGGAAAGGATCTTATGTCTATAACGGTATCAACACACATGAATACGAGTTCAGCAGCGAGAAGCATGGCTATCTACTGTTCATGGGTAGAATTATACGAAATAAAGGTGTATTGCAAGCCATTCAGGTTGCAGAACGAACAGGAAAAAGACTGCTTATTGCCGGTCCTATCAAAGCCCCTATCTATTTTCGCCAAGAGATTCAAAAGCGAATTCAGCACAATCCCAAAATCCACTATGTAGGGGCGGTCGGAGGGGAACAAAAGCAGAAATTGCTGAAGCATGCCGAATGCCTGCTGTTCCCGACACTGTGGGAAGAGCCCTTTGGACTTGTGATGGTAGAGGCGATGGCTTGTGGAACACCCGTACTAGCTTTAAAAAACGGCTCTGTTGCCGAAGTTCTTTCAGGTTTTCCACAGCTGATTTGCAAATCAGTTGGCCAAATGGAGCGAAAGGTGCAGCAAAAAAATTACCCCTCACCCGCTCAGCTGCGCCAGTATGTCACCCAAAGATTCACCAACAAACAAATGACCGATAAATATTTGAAACTTTACCGTCAAATTATTCGTCGGCAAGGACAGAAGAAAAGGACATCGAAAGCCTGAGCCTAAACGGAGGTGAAGGGAATGAAGGTAAAAAAGCTTATGCTTGGAGAGGATAATTCCTGGGCCACTCCTTATTATATAGCCACAGGGGAGCAGGAAGGTCCGCATGTGATGGTAGTCGCGGGCATACACGGCAATGAAATCGCGAGCATTCGCGCGGCTGAAAAGCTGGTAAAGCTGTTAAATCAGCAGAAGCTGCAAATCAGCCAAGGCAAGCTTATTATTGTGCCTATTGTGAATCAAGTTGCTTATCGCAAAAGAATCAGGGGCGTACCCGATCTCAATCGAACCTTTCCACGCAAAAAAAAGCAGGCGGCATCCAATCCACTTTCCGCTGCGGTATTCCAATTAATACAAAAGCATCAACCCGAGTGGTATCTCGATCTGCATGAAGCCAACGGATTATCACAAAAGGATGCCAAGGTGCTTGGTCAAACGCTAATTTCCGATAAGGGGAATCCGGTAGTTCCTGCGGTGCGTCGAACTATAAAGCGAATGAACCATTCCATCAAAAGCAAAGACAGGTATTTTAACATTCGGTTACATGAGCTGCCAGGCTCCTCCCGCACTGCGGCAGCCCGCATTTTAGGCGCACGCGCAGTCACCGTAGAAACAGGCTGGAGTCTGCCCAAGCAGGTACGTATAAGGTATCAGCTGAAAATTGTGCAGCATCTTTTGAGAGAAGCCGGGTTGACCATATAACAATACAAAATAAAAATCGCTTCTAGAGCTATGGAGTTTCCTTTCCCATACTCAAGAGCGATTTTTTATTTGCGATTCTCGTCCTCAAATTGATTTTTGGGGCTTATGTGACATCTCTTTGCATCAGGCTTCGGGTTTATAGAAAGAGCCTACCAGGCTTTCCCCCAGGCGAACCTCAATCAGCTCCAATGGCTTATCCTGATCGGCACGGATCGTGTGATGCGTATCGACTAGAATACGAAAGACTGAACCGCTTACCGCCGTAAAGCGTTCTCCGTTCAGCA
>NZ_JH601054.1:104889-188536 GCF_000245715.1 Paenibacillus sp. Aloe-11
CTCCCCTCGACCAGAAACGATCGTCCACACTTTCAGCCCACTGCCATGACAATGGCCGTTTAAGCGATGATCTGGGAGTACGGTCAAACGTATGGCAAGAATATCGTTCACACTCCGATGATCAAATTCGTCCAGTACCCGGTAGCTGCCCCAGGAGGTTTCACCATGCATGGGACGTAGCTGAAGTGTCCCCAGCTTCTCCTTGATCGCGTGGGCATGACTTTTGGCGGCAATGAGGATGCCATCAGGGCTGGCAGCAGCAATAATACCCTCCACGCCAATGACATGGAGTGGAAAGGGCAGCTCATTGACAATATGCGTGTCATGAGCGGGACCGCTGATCTGTCCGCGCCCAATCACTCGGTTGGCGAGCTGGTTCGTTAATGTCTGCCAGCTGCCGATGTCGAGCCATTCACCCTCGTAGGGGAGGACGACGGCGTGTTCGGCACGCTCCGCAATCTCCTCGTCGAAGCTGCGAACAGGGAGTCCGTCATACATCGAGCATAATGCCTTGTCGTTCAGGGGCAAATCACTACGCTCCATGCAGGCCAGCATATACCGTAGCTTAAAGGCGTAAATGCCACAGTTCCAGAGTGCACCTTGGCTTATAAGCTGTTGCGCCCCTATGCGATCCGGCTTTTCTGTGAAGCGGGCAACTGACGCATAGGAGGCTTTCCCTTTCCTTCCTGTTTGCTGCCCTGGAACGATATAACCGTATTGGTCAGAGGGATGTGTAGGCCTTGTCCCAAGCATGGCCAGATCAGCTCCACTATCAAGCAACAGATCGGAAAGTGCCGCTACACTATGGAAAAAATCCTCGCCCGCAAACATATCCGCAGGAGCGATACAAACAATTTCGTCCAATCCCACGCCTCTGGCATGGAAATAAGCAGCAGCGAGCGCAGCAGCGGTGAAGGTTCCCCGTTTGGCAGGCTCGCCGAGAACGGGCAGACGACCTTCCGTATGTCGCAAGGCCAGATTCACCTGACTCCGATGAGCCAGCAGCAGGGCAGAGGAATCCAGCCTGGCTGCAGCAAGTTGTCGATACACCCGACTGAGCATGGATTCCATTTGCCCGTCAGGGGCAGGCAACAGTCGAAGAAACAGCTTCGAGCGGATATCGTTGGACAATGGCCACAGCCTTTTTCCAGCCCCACCGCATAACAATACGAGTTGCACAGACGCTTCCTCCTTCGATACAGCTCCATGTCGGAGCGTATCATTTTACGGAATTTTTTTGATTTTAAACGATTTCACCAATGATTTGAGCTTGGATATTGGAGCTCGCTGATACACCTTGCGTTGATGGAAGGATAAAGAACGATGGTTTTTAGCCAAGCTATCCAATTGTTTTTGCGACAGGGATGAAGCCTGGCTATGAAGCGCTTTATTAAGGGACTTGCGTAAAATCATCCGAGCGGGCTGCTTGCTGTACAGATAGTTGGCATATGTTTCATATTCGGAGAAACCAAACTGTTTTTTCCGGTTTATGCTTTGGATAATCGCATTGTACCAGGGTTTTCCATGACGGGTTTCTATGACCTTCTTAAGCCGGGTAAGCTGCGCTTTCTCAAACAGCATATAGTGAGTAACAAAGGACTTGGGTGAGGGAGCTTTCACGCCCATCAGCTTGCGGTAGGTGCGGAAATACTCGGGCTGGCTCCAGCTCCGATAATAAAATATCGTTTTGCCATCCTTTCGAAACATATGGGGACGAATCAAAATTGTATCCGCATCAATGACGAGAAAGAAAGGCGCTTTGCTAATTTTATCACCGTTCATTTTGAGCAATTGCTGATACAGCCAGCCAGAGCGGTCCCAGCGCGCTGTACCGTAACGAATGTGTTTTTTAGTGATAGGCAGCACCGTCTTTTCATCTACAAATGTACAGTTCTTGCTTGCACATAGTCGACGAATGCGATCGCTTTTCGGTGAAACGATGTAAATCGTCCCAATTCGGTGCTGCACGTAACGGCGCAGACTGTCAATCACCAGCGGCAATGTGCCCATATCTTTATCAATTGCAGGAATCAGAACATCCATTGTAAGAGAACCCTTCTGTAACCCATCCGATTGCGCTGACAAAGTTATTCACTCCCTATACATGGAAATGTACGTGCCCGTATCTTACATTATCGTATGCCTGGACAGGCAATTTCGACCGGGCAGGCCAGTTGAATATTTCTAAGCAGGCCGGGCTAATGCAGCTTTCGGACGGGGAACTGGCGCATATGATGGATTGATCTTTATAACAGGAGCGTTCTACCTTGAAAGAGAGAGGAGAAGGGGAAATGAAAACTTCACGAGCACAGGCTATACGCAGCAAGTGGCGTAAAACTCAACTACTGCTCCGTCATCAGGGGATCAGGCCTTTAATACCGGAGACCCGAAAATATAACAAAGTCAGTTTGACGTCCATGCTGGAGAAGTACAAGATGGTCTATGTAAAACCCGATGGAGGTACATTCGGTAAAGGCGTAATGAAAGTAGAGCAGGATGGAAGTCAGCCTTTTGCCTATCAACACGGGGAAAAGCGCTGGGAGTTCAAAAATGTAGAGGCACTTTATAAGAGCATGTCGAAGCGAGTGGGGGATCAAAGCTATCTCATTCAAAAGGGAGTTCATTTGCTGCGTCACCAAAAGCGTTATTTTGATATCCGGGTCATGGTGCAGCGCAATGCCAAAGGGACATGGGAGACTACCGGAATTATTGGCCGACTTGGTCATCCTCGTAAAATCGTAACCAATTATCATAGCGGCGGCAAGCCGATGCCATTGGAGGAGCTGCTAAAATCCCATTTACCCCCAAGCAAGCAGGCCGAACTGATCAAGAATCTGAATGCGCTGGGCCTTACCATAGCTGCACAACTGCAAAAAACATACCCGAATTTCCGGCAAATTGGATTGGATATCGGATTGGACCGGAGCTTTACCCCATGGGTTCTTGAAGTGAATACAAGACCTGATCCCTTTATTTTTAATCAGCTAAAAGATAAATCGATGTATCGCAAAGTATTAAGCTATTGGCGACTGGCCAAAGCAAAAAGGAAAATGACAGTTCAGGATAAAGACAAGGATAAAGTTAAAGAAAAAGTTAAAGTTTCTAAAAAAGCAAAAAGTTCATGAGCCAGGGATCGCAGAAGTTATGGAAGCTCTGAACGAGAGAAATCAAAGGATGAATATTGTCGATTCATCCTTATTACATACTTGATTTTCCTGTTCTATGTCGCTGCTCGAATCTCTGATTGCACAAGTCATACAGGGGAATTACTTTTTAAACACACCAAGTGCCAAGTTGTTTACGTATAAGTACGATTTGCCCGCTATGATATGCATCGTGCAGCATCCACCTCGATAATTCCGCACCTAGCGTTTCGGAGCCAAAGGGCTTATCCAGATCATCATCAGTCAGAGCAGCAATCGTGGTAAGCAGTTGGTTAGCGAGGGCTTCCGTTTTCTTCAGCGTTTCCTGCCAGCCCTCATGGTCCTCAGCATCTCCCGGTTGGCCAAAGGTCTCTTCATTATCCATTTGAGTTGAGCTGACAGGCTGGTGGGTTAATCGGTTTAAAATACGCTCATTGTAATAATTTATATGACGAACCGTTTGCCAAATCGTGTTTCCGCCACCCGTTGGTGTCCAAGCAGCCTCATGCGTTTTTACATCTTGCAGGGCAGCGGCAAGCGGAACAATCCATTCCTCCTTGTTCCAAGAATTTTCCTTTTGTAATAATAGCAAATTCACTCGGTCCCGGTTCATCTTCTACATCTCCTTTAATTGAGTTGTAACTAGCTAAATTCAAAATGAATCATTACAATCATAAATGTAGCATGACAAAAAATGGTTTGCAACCAGCTATTTTAATTTTAGTGGTTACATAACTATCTGGTAGGAGGAACTTTTTTGGATACACTCTGGACTGATTTTGTAAATAGTGAATGGCACGACTGGAAGGGCAGCGGACGATCAGAGGATCGTATGCTGAAGCAGGAATGGCAAAAAGACTTTCTGATGCGATGGCAATTCAACGCTCCGGTTCCGGCTAATGCGCAAGATATCGAAGAAATGCAGTTTTTTCGGCAGCAATTACGCAGCTTCACCGAGCATTTGACTTCTGGCGGACAGATGACATCCGACATGATACATCTGATCAACCGGATGATGACAGAAGGACCTGTCACTCGTGTGTTGAAGGAGCAGGATGGTCATTTCACGCTCGGGCTGAGACCATCAAAAAACAGCTGGAGACAAGTATTAGCCGAGGTAGCTGCTGATTTTGCCCAGGCATTTGTGAATAGCGGAAGCTCCCGAATTCGCATCTGCGAGAATACTGATTGTCGCTGGATATTTTATGATGATACCCGGAACCGTTCGAAGCGGTTTTGTGATGATAAATTGTGCGGTAATTTGATCAAAGTGCGTCGTTTCCGTGAGCGTAAAAAAACAGATTCACATTCCTGAACGAAAGTGGGAGAAACCGAAAGGCAAAGCATTGCCTTCTTTGCAAAGAATGTAATGAAAAAAAATGAAGTTGGAAAAACTACAAGAAAACAATCAGAACTGAGGTCTTGGTATATGGAATTATTGGAAACGATGTTAAGGTCAATATCTGCATTTACCCTTATGATGCTTATAGCACGTATATTGGGCAAATCGACTATTGCGCAAATGACCTACCATGATTTTGTAGCTGTCATTACATTGGGGGCTATTACTGCGAATCTTGCCTTTAATAACACAATAAGTATAGGGATTTTACTAACATCCTTACTTACATTTACTGGGATTGCTTACTTGCTGATGTTTTTTTCCATGAAGAACCGGAAACTGCGAAGCTGGTTTTCGGGAAAACCAACCGTGTTAATTCAGGAAGGAAAAATTATGGAGAGCAATATGAGAAAACTTAAGATTACACTGGATACTCTGAATCAGGAGCTAAGAGGAAAGAATATTTTTAATATTCAAGATGTTCAGTATGCCGTACTTGAACTGAATGGAAGCATTTCCGTATTGCCAAAGCCGGAGAGTCAGCCTGTAACCAGAAAGGATTTACATTTGAAAAATCAATCTGAGCCGGCTTTTCCCATAGAATTGATTATGGATGGAGACATCATTGACGCGAATTTACAACAGAATCACATAACGAGAGAGTGGCTGCATTCACAGATCAAAAAGAAGGGGCTCTCTATTGAAAATGTCAATTATGCCGTAATCAGTTCTAATGGAAATCTATATTTTGATGAGTATAAGGATCAAATTGAGCATCCGATTGATAAAGAATAGGGCATACAGCGAATTTAAA
Source organism: Paenibacillus sp. Aloe-11 (assembly GCF_000245715.1). Lineage (NCBI taxonomy): Bacteria > Bacillati > Bacillota > Bacilli > Caryophanales > Paenibacillaceae > Paenibacillus > Paenibacillus sp. Aloe-11. The sequence goes on from NZ_JH601054.1 coordinate 110,189, forward strand.
ATTGAACAACCTGCAACCCTGTGCTATTCTTATACGAAAGTGAAAATTAACATAGTAAAAATAATAGTTTTACTGCACTTATAAACATCAGATGATATGATCAATGGGGGAACAATTATGAACCGTGTCATTGAGCTTAACAATGTAAGCTGGAAAAGAGACAATCGCACCATACTGGATCAGATCAACTGGCAGGTAGCCGAGGGGGAGCACTGGGCTGTACTTGGATTGAATGGGTCGGGTAAAACAACGATGCTGAATATGATCAATGGTTACATATGGCCAACTACAGGCAGTGTCAGTGTGCTGGGGCATACGTTCGGGGACGTGGATCTGAGGGAGTTGCGCAAATCTATCGGCTGGGTCAGCTCTTCTTTACAGGAAAGAATTAATGGCAGTCAGCGCACTCAGGATGTTGTCATTAGCGGCAAATTTGCCTCTATTGGACTGTATGACCAAACAACAGCTACGGATTATGAGCAGGCTGTACACCTCATGACCCAACTGGGCTGTGCTCACCTCGTAGACCGTTTGTATCAGGGGTGCTCACAGGGTGAAAAGCAAAAAGTGCTTATTGCCCGCGCGCTAATGGCCTCGCCCAAGCTGCTGATTTTGGACGAGGCGTGTAACGGTCTGGATTTCTTTTCCCGGGAATCGTTGCTAACCAGCATTCATCAGCTGTCCGAATCGCCAGGTTCGCCGAATTTATTGTATGTTACACATCATATCGAGGAAATTTTACCGATGTACACGCATACGATTTTGATCCGCCGGGGCACTGTTTTTGCCAAAGGTAAAACGACAGATATTCTAAGCAGTGAAACGCTTAGTGCTTTTTTTGAAACACCTGTGCAAGTAGATTGGAGGCAGGAACGTGCATGGCTCTCTATGGTATAGAGAGTCAATGCGGTTTATTCTTTTCCAATCCTGACTACAATGGCATAATAGAACCATTGTGGAGAGGTGATTGGAATGTCAGAGCATCCATTACAATCTTTTGTAAACACGGCGAAAGATCACTTAAAGGACATGGTGAACGTCAATACGGCCATTGGAGAACCGGTTGCCTTGTCTGATGGAACCATGATCATACCGGTTTGTAAGGTAAGCTATGGCTTTGCGGCAGGTGGAAGCGATTTGGACAGGCACAATCAGGAATCCGCATGGGTGATGCCGTCATTCGGCGGAGGTATGGGCGGAGGTGTGTCCGTAACACCCCTCGCAATTTTAATTATCGGCAAAATGGGCGTTCAAACGATCTACCTCGATAACTCTCCTACTGTATACGACAAAATTTTGGATATGGCCCCACATCTTTTGGATAAATTGCACAATCTTATGAAGCAATACCAAACAGGAGATGATAACAGTCAGTGAATCAGGTCTGGCCCATTTGTGTATGCGGAGGCTGTTAACGGGGTTATGCAGTCGTTTTGAATAGGCAAAGAATTGTTTTTCTTTATTACTAGATTTTTGGCCTCTATCTGGCTACAGCAGGGTGGCTGTTCATTGTGCGCCATGACATATCGTCCATCGGGAAGCAGCTGTCGGGCTTTCATATTATCATTTAGCAGCAGCAATAAATATTGGATGACAACAGATTGATGTTCTTCATTTAATAGCGGACACATCAATTCAATCCGCTTGTCCATATTTCTGGTCATCCAGTCCGCACTGGATAGCCACAATTGGGGCGTGCCGGCATTCTCAAAATAAAAAATCCGGGAATGTTCCAAAAATCGGCCGACAATGCTGCGAACGGTAATATTGTCGCTCAGTCCGGGAATTCCTGGACGCAAACAGCAGATGCCACGAACGATCAGATCAATTCGGACGCCTGCCTGGGATGCAGCGTATAGTTCGTCGACCAACTGTTTATTCGACAGCGAATTCATTTTGGCTATAATCCTTGCAGGTTTACCGATCAAGGCATTTTCCACTTCGCGCTGAATGCAATCCAACAACCGTTGTTTCAAATGCGCCGGAGCTACGCTGAGGTAATGCCACTGGCTCGGGGCGGAAAACCCCGTAATTTTATTGAATAAATTGGAGACATCTTCGCCGATCTCCGGATAGGAAGAGAACAGCCCGATATCTGTAAATATTTGCGCCGACACCTCATTGTAATTTCCGGTGGCGACATGAATGTAACGTCTAAGAGAATCCGCTTCTTTACGTACAACCAAAATCATTTTGGCATGAATTTTCAACCCGGACAGTCCGTAGACGACATGGCATCCTGCTTTTTCCAATTCTTTTGCCCATTCGATATTTCGGGCTTCATCGAACCGTGCTTTCAATTCGACGACTACAGTGACCTGCTTTCCTGCTTCGGCAGCTCGATTCAAAGATCGGATAATCCGTGAATTGCCGTTTACGCGATACAAGGTCATTTTAATAGCCATAACGGATGGATCGGCAGCAGCATGTTCAACAAAATCATTAACAACATCAAACGATTCATACGGATGAAATAAAAGAACATCTCTTTTTCGCAGCACTGAAAAAAAATCGTCCGTCTTCGTAAATTCCCGTGGACAAAGAGGATCAAATCTCGAATGCTTGAGGTGCTCATAACCCTCGACCGAATTGGCGAATGACATGAAGTAGCTCAAGTCAATAGGTCCATCATTCGTAATTAAAAACCGGCTTTCTATTTCCAGTTCTTTTTCTAGCAATTCCAGCGCAAATGGATCAAATCCCTTTTCTATTTCCAAACGAACCGGAGTACCCCATTTTCTTGCGCGTAATACTTTTTCCACTTCATCAAGAATATCTTCGGCTTCTTCTTCGTTTAAATCAAGGTCTGCATTTCGAGTTAAACGGAATGTATGGAAAGTTGCAGGCGTATACGTAGTGAACAAAGTGTGTATATGCTGCTTAATCAAATCCTCGAGCAAAATAAACTGCCAATGATCATGATCGGATAGAGACGGAACTTTAATATAGCGAGGCAGATTGGACGGAATTTCAACCAAGGCAATATAAACCTCTTTGCCCGATTCATCGGAAGGCGGCTTTAAACCGACGGCCAAATATACACTTTTCGAACGAATCAGTGGAAAAGGGCGGCTTTTATCGATAGCTAGAGGAGTTAGCACGGGAAATACCTTTTCAAGATAATAGGTTTCCATTTCTTTCTTCTGTGCAGGACTAAGCTCGCCAAAATCAGTAAAAACAAGGCCTTCTTCCTTTAACAGCCGAAGAATCCGCGCGTGGGTTGCATACTGTTCTGCTACTAATTGCTCAATCATGACGATTACTTTATCTTGTAACTGCTGCGGAGTAAAGCCCGTAAAATCGACCTCTTGATTGCCCGTTCTAATTTTATCCATAAGTCCTGCGACCCTGACGCTGACAAACTCATCCAGATTGGTGGAAACAATCGATAAGAATTTTGTTCGCTCCAACAGAGGAGTACTTTCGTCCTGCGCTTCCTCAAGAACACGTCTGTTAAATTGAAGCCAGCTTATTTCACGATTAATATAGTTCACAGCGCACACCTCCATCTGCCTATTCTTTTTTTCTAAATAATAAATACCGTATTTTTTGGAACAATTGCCATGTGGCGCTGAGGCGAATCGTGATCGTATCGGGAATATTCTCATCGTTTTTAGTCATGGTTGTCAGGTTCCTCTCGTTATTAAAATAGGGAAAACTCGCTAAACGAAGTTAGCGAGTTATATGGATATTTTGTTATTTATTCGTGAGATGCTGTCGTCTTCATTGCATCCACGACCGGGCCCGTTATTGACTCGGTTACTTTCGATGCGGATTGTGTCATGTTGCTGAGCAAACGGTTGTTAAGAAGCACACTGCCTGCTTGCATTCCGACTGTTTGGCCCACACTGTTCCCTAACAACCCACCAACAACAGACCCAAGGACCGTCCCTACTCCTGGCAGCAACGAGGTTCCGAGGATAGCCCCATACTCAATACCGGCCATGACGCCGAGTGCTCCTGTCAAATTCCCCGAAGTATGAACCATATAGTCTTTGTTATCCATTTGTCCTTTCGTCAAGCTAATGGTATCCTGCAATTGGGTTATACCTCCGGAGATAAGACCTCCCCATAATGAACCGCCTTGAAGCATTCTGATCTCTCCTTTGCTTGATTTTTTTACTCCACGATAGTAGTTCCCCAATATGCATTTTTTTAATTATTTTACATTTGCCAATTGTTACGGAAGCAAAACCTTTTCTGTATTTTTTTCTTCAATTGATACTGCTTCTGTGGACCGTAGCTCTCTAGTGCTGTCTTTGACTTGATCCGCGAGCTCAAGCATCATTGCTGCTCCTTTAACGGCAAGTTTGCGTGCGGCTTTTCGGGCTTCGGGGGACACAGCAAGTGCTATGGCCGCAGCAGTGAAAATAATACTAAGCGGTGATTTGACCACAATACCCTCTCCTTAAAAAGTTGTTAATAAAATAATTCCATTAAATGAAATTTTTATACTGGTTTACATACAGAAAACAAAATGCATATTTTGCTAACTATTGTTAATCATAAGTGAAGTTGAATTTTAATTATGGAAAAGGGAGGTTAGATATGGTATCGCTGCGAAACAAAAACAGGTTCCTTCATGTTTTACCAGGAAGGATACGTATGGAAATTCACGGCTTGAAAGGGAGCAAAGCTGCCGCAGAGCTTTTAGCCAAAAGCCTGTCCGCTTGTAGTGGAATTTACAGAGCGGAACCCTGTACAGTGACGGGCAGAGTGCTGCTCCTTTACGATGTAAAGCTTGTGTCTGAGCAGGACATTTTCCATATACTCCGTGAAACAGAAGATCGGATCTGTTCGGCCAATCTAACAGCCCGCCCGGATATCCACAACGAGGTTAGCGGAGCGAAGGAAGCGAAGCGAGAAGCTGCCGCTGCTCAGGCTGAATTGGATATTCCTTGTGATCAGCCGATTATCTCTACGACGCCTAAGACCAATACGGGCGAGCCAAGGGAAAAAGTCCCGATTCCGTTGGCTATTTCCATGGGCGGTTTAGCCGTGCTGGGAATCAAGCAGGTCTTTTTCGGACGTTCAGCCCTGGCAAGAAGTCCGGCGCCGTTCTATTTATCGGCGCTCGTATCTGTCGTAACCGGCTATCCTTTTCTCAAACGAGGAATTCGGACCTATTCGGACAAGAGAAAAATAAACTCGGATCTCATTTTAGGTACAAGCGCTCTCGCTCTTGCGCTTATGCGCGAAAATCTTGTAGTGCTTGCCGGACTCAGCATTTTGCAATATGTCAACTGGAAGCGAAGTCGTTCTGTATTAAATGGACAGCAAGAGGCTCCCTTGTCACCGGAAATTCAAGCATATAGCGATAAAGCAGGTAAATTAGGTCTCATTGCAGCCGGAATGACCTGGGCCGTTACCCGGAATCCGTTTCGTGCAATTGCCGTACTTCTGGCAGCAAATCCGCGGGTAATAACTGTACCTGCCCAGTATGCCTGGAAACAGGCCGAGCTCGTTTCAGGAGAAAGAAAATACGTAGTTCCGGAAAAAGGATCATTATCTCAACTCGCTCGAACGAAAACGATTTTATTCGAAGATTCGTCACTCCTGTTTAATCGTCCAGAGATTGAAGAAATTCAATGCATGGCGGAGAAGGAACAAGATACGGATAAAGTGATATGTTTGGCGGCTTCATTAATGGAGAAAACAGAACATCCATGGAAAGAAGAGGTGTTCAGCCAGGCGAAACGAACTTGCCGGACGATCCGCACTGCTTTTCATGTGGAAGAAGAGGCGGAGGGGATAAAAGGAAAAGTCAATGATAGACAGATTATCATTGGCAGCTACAAATACATGGAGGATCACGGTATTGATTGCAGTGCCTTCGAGCTTAAATCAAAGAGGCTTGCAAGAAATGAATACGATGTTCTTTTGGTTGGAAGCCAGGGGAATGGCAAAGGCGAATGTCTTGGGTTAATTGCCAGACATCGGCAATCAACGTTCAACGAGTACGGCTCTGCTGCATTTTCATTCAGTGAAAAAGGCTGGAGGCTTGGACTGTTGCATAACAGCCTGCATATCAGTACTGACGAGCTTTCGCAATACGGCATGGATACAAGCTGGTCCTCTTTTGAACAAGGCGAAGTGATTGAACGGATCGCTGTGCTGAAGCAGCATGGCGAAGAGGTTTTATTTGTCTCAGGTCTGGAACAAAATCCGCTCAATGAGTTCTATAAAGAAGCCGGAATCCAGACGATTTCCATTCATGAGCTGCGGCCTATTCAGGAAAGCGCTTTGTACGCCGAGAAAACAGAGCAGATCGTAAACGAGCATACTTTAATTGCTAAAAAATGGAACATTCTTGGCTCTGCTTTTGCCACATTAGGCATGATCAGTGCTCCAGTGGTCAATTTGATCGGTGATGCTTTATCGCTTGTGTTTATGTCCAGAACGAAAAACAGGAGTGAAGCTTTGACAGCTCCACCGGAAATGACGTATGAGAACGAGGCCGCGGTCGCTTCCGAAGCTTTTGCCTGGCATCAACTGCCTAACGAACAGATTTTCACGAAGTTTCAAACAAACCTGCAAAACGGGTTGACGTCTGATCAGGTTCTTTCTATGAGAACCCAATATGGCTCAAATCAGCTTGAAAGTAAAAAACCTACTCCTTGGCTCATTGCATATTTGGGCCAATTCAAGGAATTCACAACTCTGATTCTCCTTGGCACAAGTGCACTCGCTTTTCTTACGGGGGGATTATTTGATGGACTTGCAATGGGGGCAATCCTGCTCGCGAATGCCGCAATTGGTACGATTCAGGAATGCAAAGCGGAAAAAGTTGTGGACAAGCTGAATCAATTTCAACCCCCGGCATGTAAAGTCATCAGACAAGGCCAGCACGTAGAGCTAAACGCTGTGGAATTGGTGCCTGGAGATATCGTTTCCCTGGAAGCAGGGGATCGCGTTCCAGCCGATATTCGGTTGATCAACTCATGGAACATCAGCGTCAACGAGTCGGCCCTGACTGGGGAATCTCTTCCCGTCGAAAAGAATGAGTCCTCTCTCTCAGAGGATTGTGCTTTATCTGAGCGAACCAACATGCTCTTCATGGGAACCGACGTGTGCGGAGGCAAGGGAATTGGTATTGTTGTCCAAACCGGGATGAATACTGAGATGGGGCATTTAATGTCGCTTTTAAAGCAGGATGAAAAAGAAGTAACCCCTTTACAGGAAAAAGTAACGTCAATTAGCAAAAAATTTGTGAAAGGCGCTCTCATCGTGGGAGGAATCGTATTTGCAATTGGTATGCTCCGTGGCATCCCTTTTCCACAAATCATTTCGACTTCGATCACGCTGGCGGCTTCTGCCATCCCTGAAGGGCTTCCGGTTACCATCACCATTGCTCTCAGCGCAGGCATATTCCGTATGGCGAAGAAAAACGCGCTGATCCGAAAACTTTCCTCATTGGAAACACTAGGAAGGACCACGGTTATTTGCACAGACAAGACTGGTACATTAACCAAAAATGAAATGACGGTAAAAGCGCTCTCTACTGCGGATCGCGCGTGGACTGTAACAGGCGATGGCTACGAACCGACAGGAGCATTGGAGGAGCTTGCTTCCGAGGCTGCTGCAGCTGCAGAGCTCAATAATGTAGAAAGTTGTGAAGACCCCTCAACCCATCCTGATTTGACTCGCTTGCTGCAAATCTGCTTGCTATGCAATAACAGCAAGCTAGAGCAACAGGAAGGACAGTGGCTGACCAAAGGGGATCCGACTGAGGGCGCGCTTTTGACGCTTGCAGCCAAAAACGGACTGTGGCTTAACGATATGACCCACTGGCATCGTGGGCATGAAATTCCATTTGACTCTAAAACCGCGAAAATGAGCGTGGTTTGCAAGGATGTTCAGGCGGAGCAGGAATGCTATCTCTTTTCCAAAGGAGCCGTTGAGACGATTCTCCGCCATTGCAATCGATATCAAAAAAACGGGGAGATATTGCCTCTATCCGAAGAACAGAAACAGCACATTGTACAGCAAAATGAAAAGTTTTCAGCCGCAGCACTTCGTGTGCTTGCTTTCGCATATCGACCTCTCGATGAGAGCGCCGACGACGAGTCCATTGATGACGAACATGAGTTAATTTATGTCGGTTTGGCTGGCATGATGGACCCGCCCAAGCCTGAAGTAGAACAAAATATTCAGGAGGCATTTGCACTCGGGCTAAAACCTGTGATGATCACAGGCGACCACCCGATTACTGCCATTGCCATCGCGAAGCAGCTCGGAATTAACAGTGATGCGCAGAGTGTTGTAACCGGACATGAGCTTGACCGTTTATCAGACGAAGAGTTGAGCCAAATTGTGGAGCAAGTATCCATTTTTGCCCGGGTCACGCCTGAGCACAAGCTTCGCATTGTAACAGCGCTGCAAAAAAGAGGGCAAATCGTTGCCATGACTGGTGATGGCGTCAACGATACGCCTGCTATCAAGCAAGCCAACGTTGGTATCGCAATGGGAAGAACAGGAACGGAAGTAACGAAGGAAACTGCGGATATGGTGCTAACGGAAGATCATTTCGGCACGATTCTGGAGGGGGTTAAAGAAGGCCGAACAATTATTGGAAATATTCGTAAGGCACTCGGCTGTTTATTAACCGGAAACCTGGCCGAGATCATCGTTACCAGCGTCGCCGTGATGGTCGGATTGCCGATTCCTTTGGTTCCTATTCAAATTCTGCTGATGAATTTGTTGACCGATGCTTTACCGGCAATGGTTCTTGCTGTAAATCCAGGCCAGAAAACAAAGCAGCAGAAACGAACGGATTTCATCGATAAAGACCTGTACCGGAAAGTGATTACAAGAGGGGTTCTGCTGGGATTGGGATCGCTCGGCCTATTTGCCGCAAGCCTTGCAGTTGGTGCTCCGATGCCTGTGGCTCAAAGCGTTGCTTTTGCAACATTGGTCGCGGGGCAATTGATACAAACCTTTTCGTGGCGACAGGAAGGCTCTGAAGAAACAGTGCGCGATTGGACAAAAGATCGCTTTCTGATCGGGGCTCTCTGCATTTCCTGGCTGGCTCTACTAGGAGCCTTGTATATCCCGCCATTGACCGGGTTTTTCCACACCGCCCGTCTGCCGCTGAAATATTGGATTCCTATCCTTGGCGTAGCCGGATCGGTATCTCTTTTGTCCAAACCGATTTTGACTTTGATTACAAAAAATCAGACAAGTGAGGATGACTCTGCAAACCACATCTACGCTGCGGCTTAATCAGCCGCAGTAATACTTAATTACAAGGAGAATCACGATGGTGCAAAATAGCCTTGAAAAAATGATTATCGGTACTGCGCTCGCCTTTGCGGCTTCCGCTTTGCTTCCCATTGCTAAAACTACTTTCCGCCCTCTTGCCGAAGCTGGCATGCAAGGCGGAGCCGACTTGATCAATCGGGGCAAATCTTACATTCAATTAGCGCGGCAAGAAGTGGAAGATATCATTGCCGAAGCCCAATTTGAAAGAATGAAAAAACAGCTCGACCAAGAAATTTCATTGCTTGACGATACCCAAAAGTGAGGAGAACGGATAGATGAACGAACAAAATATAGATAATCATTTACGCGAAGCCTTAACGCATCTGGAATCGGCCTTAAACCAAAGCGTAAGATGCGTGCTTGAAAACGATAGCACGAAAAAAGAAATAGGTTTAAAGTGGGAACAATTTCTCGGGGAATTTATGGGACAAATCCGGGAAAAGGGAAAAAAATCAAGATTAAATCTGCTGGGCTGGATCAGTTTTCCACGAATACGATAATGGATTGTATGCAGCCTGAAGTCCACAGCAGGCTGCATACTGGATTCTCTACACGATAGAGAGTCTTTTTTTTCTAGCTATCCTGTTACGATCATAATGAGAATAGGCAAAATCAGGAATGAGGCAATCGTGCTCCACAGGATGCAGGTGGATACCAGTTTGGGCGATGCATTAAATTTTTCTGCTAAGATGACAGCATTCACGGCAACCGGCATGGAGGCCAGAATAAAGAGCACGGAGAACAAAAGGTCTGATATTCCCAGTATCAGCATGGCAAGATAGGCCGTAAGCGGAGAGAGCAAAAGCCGGATGATGAGTCCTGCGTAGCTGGCTTTTTTAATAGACGGCTCCAGCTTGAATATTTTCACATAAGCCATCTGGGTGCCAAGGATCGCCAGCACGACCGGAGAATAGGCCGTAGCAATCATTGAGACGCCCGATTGAACGCCGGAGGGCAAATGCCAATCCAGCAGACGAAGCCCCAGGGCAAGTATAGCTGCATAGATCGCAGGCAGTGAGAATACCGACTTGACTGCGCTTTGAACGGAAAATTCAGAGCGGGCTGCAAAATAAACTCCAAGGGTATTGACCAAAATCATCTGAATGACCACATACACAGAGGCTTTATCCAATCCAAGCTGCCCAAAGGCAAGTAAAATGAGCGGCAACCCATAATTTGCACTATTGGTCAGTGTGGAAATCAAGGTAAGTCCAGCCGTTTCCGGGGCGCTTAACTTGAACATTTTCCCTGCCAATTGAGCAATCCCCCATAACAGCAGCAGATTCAATATCGAAAAGGCAGCAGTCTGCGCTACATCATGCAGAGAAAGCTGTGCCTTGAGCAGCGTGTCCAGAATCATCGCAGGACTTAAAAAGTATAAGTATAACGTCGACAGCGGTTTGGTTTCCAGCTTCATGAATTTGCCGAGCAAAAACCCGGAAATCACCGGTATGGACAGCGGAACGATAACGGATAATAGCGTTGAAAGTACGATTTGAATCATGAAATCCACCCATCCTTTTTCTGTAATGACATTTTCATTATAAAATACAGCTTTCGAGTCCGTCCAAGATGTAAATTCGATCAAGCTTATAGGTATATACTATGAATCTTGCGTCAGTTATTCTAAGCATGCACAGAGTGAAATATTGACTTCACAATCAAGGAAACGTTATACTCCATTTATTAAATGAGTTATAAAAAGTATTAATTAAAGGGGGTGAGAACATGCAGCCTGTTACACACAATACGATTCAACTCAAAAAAATGAACGTAGAGCTAGTAAAAAATGTGTTAAAAGCGCAGGGGATCGGAACCAAAGCGTCGATTGCAAACCTGACCAGGCTAAGCGTAGCGACATGCGGTACCATATTAAACGAACTTGTCGCTGTTGGCGAAGTTATTGAGATGGAGTCAGATGGACCAAGTGGCGGCAGACCTGCCAAACAGTATAAGTATAACGCCGATTTTGGCTGCGTCGTTTGTTTGCTTGTCAAGACGGAAGGAGGCATTCACTCCATCAGTTACAGTATCGTGAATCTGGTCGGCGAAACCGTCAAAGAGACAACGATAGAACTGCAACATATCGACGTCGATGTGATTGATGGGCTGATCGAAAAACTTGTAGGCGAAAACGGTAATGTACAGGCAATCGGCATTGGAATACCTGGCGTCGTCCATCGCGGAGTAATCGGCGTTTGCGATGTTCCAGACCTTGCAGGCAAACCGGTAGGACCCTATTTTGAGGAAAAATATGAAGTGTCAGTCACCATTGAAAACGACATGAATATGACGGTTTATGGTTTTTATCATTTACAAAATTTCGAAGAAGAAAAGACGTTTGCCGTCGTTACGTTTCCCAAAAACCATTTTCCCGGTGCCGGTTTTATCGTTGACGGGCACATATTATCAGGTAACACGAAATTTGGTGGTGAGGTTTCCTTTTTGCCCTTTGGAATAACACGCGAGGAGCAGCTGCGGCAACTGCATACCGATGAAGGCTTTGTACGATTGGCTGTAAATACGCTAACCTCGATCATTGCCATTATTAACCCGGTGACTATTGCGATTACAGGTGAGCTTCCCCGTGAGGATCAACTAGACGAACTTTATAGGGGCTGTATAAAGGATATTCCGGAAGAGCATATGCCTCAGCTTTTCATTCAAAATGATACGTACCGGGAATACATGAAAGGCATGGTGACGACAACCTTGGAGAGCTTAACCTACCGATTACAAGTCATTGAAAAAAGATAACGAATAAGGAGAAGGCAAAGAGTGCAGAAGCGTCTAAGCAAATTCAACAAGATTTACGCCATGCAATTGGCTACCATATTTTTAGGCTTTGTCATTTTCGGGTTTTCGGAAAACATTAAAGGACCGGCTATTCCGCGCATACAATTTGATTTTATGCTGAATGAATCACAGCTCGGCACCTTATTGTCCCTGAACGCCCTTGGTTATTTGATTGCTTGCTCGTTTACGGCTTATTTAACCAGAAAATGGGGAATTAAGCTGGTAACGATTACAGCACTTGCGGCAATGGCTGTCTCAGGAATATTCATTTTCTTCTCGCGTTACTATCCCATGTTTTCAGCTTCTTACTTCCTGATGTACATCGGAAACGGGATGCTGGAGATCGGATTGGCCATTCTTGGTGCGCGTATCTTTGTGAAAAACACGGGAACGATGATGAATTTGACCCATGGTTTCTACGGCCTTAGCTCGACAGTTGCTCCGCTCATCGCGACAGGTCTGATGGAAGTTACGGTCAATGGTTCTACGCTGGACTGGCGCGGAATGTATCTCGTTATGCTTTTATTGTCCATATTGCCGATCCTTTTTGCATTGTTCAGCACTTTTCCGGGAGATGATATTCAGCATGAGGAACGTGTTCCTTTAAAAGTCTTGCTGGCAGACCCGATTCTATGGTTCATGGTCCTTATTCTTTCATTTGGTGTCGTATCGGAACTGGCGGTCGGTGGCTGGCTTGTTAACTTTTTAGAAAAGGCTTACAACTGGGACACGGTTACGGCTTCAGGGATACTATCTGCCTTTTTCTTATGCTTTGCGCTGGCACGACTTTTGCTAGGCCCGTTAACCGATAAAATCGGGTTTACATTATCACTGATTATATTTTCGGGATTTTCATCCATATGCACGTTTGCCGCAATTTTGGGTGGAGAACGCTTAGCCTTTCTATTTGCTGCCGCTGGTATAGGTATTGCAATGATCTATCCGACAGTTATGGCTTTTATAGCCAGAAGATACCCGAAGGAAAGCGATACGGCTATTACAATTACAGTTACACTTATGGGATTAGGCAGCGTTATCGGTAATTATCTGATCGGGGGAGTAATCGAAGTCGTTAAGAGGCTTTTCGGTGAAGATTCACAGATTGGACTGCTTCGCGGACTTCAGGCTGGATACGGAGTTATAGGTTTATGTGCGGCGCTGTGCGCGGTTACCGGTCTTATATTATATATTTATTTGTCCAAGCGGAAAGAAATCATTTAGACAAGACTTTTTTACGAGAGGAATAATTCATATGCAAACAAAAACGGAAAAAGAAAAGATGCTAAGTGGTGAACTTTATTATGGGTCTGATCCAGAGCTGGTGAAGGAACGCTTGAACGCCCGGAGATTGACACGATTGTTCAATCAGTCAATTGAAACCGATGATGAGCAGAGAATAGAGCTTCTAACGGAGCTGTTCGGATCAACGGGCAAGAATCTTTATATTGAGCCGTCGTTCCACTGTGATTATGGTTATAATATTCATATTGGTGAGAATTTCTATGCGAATTTTGACTGCGTGTTTCTTGACGTGTGTGAAATCCATATAGGCGACAATTGCTTTATGGCTCCGGGCGTACATATCTATACCGCAGCTCACCCCTTGGAGGCTCAGGAAAGAAATACCGGAGCGGAATTTGGCAAGCCGGTTACGATCGGTCATAACGTATGGATCGGTGGGCGGTCAGTTATCAACCCCGGTGTAAAAATAGGCAATAATGTGGTTGTTGCTTCTGGAGCGGTTGTTACCAAGGATGTTCCTGATAATGTGGTTGTAGGCGGCAGCCCAGCTAGGATTATCAAGCAAATTGACAATGGCTAGTTAACAGAGAGATGAGTCAGTACAACCTCTTGTTAAGTTGACAGAACACGATAGCATAGTAAAACAGCGGCGTACCAAGGACATTATTTTTCAAGTCCTGGTACGCCGCTGTTTCATTTTCAGGGCCAGTCTAATCCTTAATTTACAAAGGCTGACGATATTTTTTCCTTAAAGCCCTAGATATCAGGCAGTTGAACCTAATACTTTATTTTTCGAGGAGGCTTTGGTCCGGCACTCGTCAGAGCAATAGTGCTGATGCTGCTCTTCGCAGTCTGGGCATACGATATGCTGGAGATTGCACACTGGGCAGTTGATATAATGATCGTTTGGTGTTTCGCAATGGAAGCACTTGCCGACAACAACGTCTTCATCAGTATGGTTGATTGGAATCGAAATCCGTTCGTCAAACACATAGCATTTGCCGTCAAACAAACGTCCTTGTACTTCCGGGTCCTTGCTGTAAGTCACAATGCCGCCATCCAGTTGGGCTACATCGTTAAAGCCTTCTTTGATCAGAAGACCGGACAGCTTTTCGCAACGAATACCTCCGGTGCAATACGTCAGGATTTTCTTATCCTTAAACTGACTCATATTATCGCGAATCCACTGCGGAAATTCACGGAACGACTCAACTTCCGGGCGAATAGCTCCGCGGAAATGACCGATGTCATATTCATAGTCGTTACGACCATCCAGTACAACTACGTCCTCACCTTGAAGCTGCCCATAAAACTCCTTTGGTGACAAACGCTTGCCGCTAATTTCATTAGGGTCGAGCTCATCCTCATGGCGCAGCGTAACAAGCTCCTGACGATGACGTACAAATATTTTCTTGAACGCATGACCATCAGATTCATCTATTTTAAAAACGATATCGTGGAATTTCGGATTGGCGCGCAAATCACGAATATACTGCTCCGTTTGCTCTACCGTACCAGACAATGTTCCGTTAATACCTTCCCCGGCAATCAAGATTCTTCCCTTGACGCCCAGTTCCTTGCAGTAAGCCAGATGCTCTGCCGTAAAGGTGGCAGGATCCTCAATATTTACATATTTGTAAAACAACAAAATTCGATAAGCATGCTCACACATGTAAAATCACCCTCTGATTCAAGTCAAAGTTTTTTTAACAACCAATTTTAAATGTACCACATTCTTTAACTTAGTCAACATAAATGTATAAAAAGTGGAAATGAAATAAGTAAAGAAGCTGATAAGCGACAAAAGTAAGGGGTTACATTATAATAGAGTCGTAGTGATAGGTGAATATAGGTAGCTGAATGAGTTCAATGAGACAGAGTTTTAAGAGATAGATTCTATGAGAAGAAAGGATGAATGGGAGATGCAACATCATTTGGTAGCGCATACACCGCCTATGGGGTGGAATAGCTGGGATTGCTATGGTGCGGCGGTACGGGAAGAGGAAGTACGTGGGAACGCTCAATATATGGCGGAGCATCTGAAGAAATATGGTTGGGAATATGTCGTGGTGGATATTCAGTGGTATGAGCCGGGAGCTGTATCTTCGCAGTATCGCCCGTTTGTTCCGTTGGAAATGGATTCATATTCACGTCTGATTCCTGCCGTCAATCGTTTTCCTTCAGCAGCAGATGGACGTGGCTTTCAGGCCCTGGCGGAATATGTACACAGTCTCGGCTTGAAGTTTGGCATACATATAATGAGAGGGATTCCCCGACAAGCGGTGCATCAGGATACACCGATCCTGGGAACTACGGCAACGGCCAGACAGATTGCGCATACCAACTCTATTTGTCCCTGGAATACAGATATGTATGGGGTGGATGCATCCAAGGAAGGTGCACAGGAGTACTATAACTCGTTGTTTGACCTGTATGCGGAATGGGGAGTTGATTTTGTCAAAGTTGATGACATTGCTGCGTCCCGTCTCTACGGTATTCATTTGGCAGAGATTGAATTGATCAGACGGGCTATTGCCGGGTGCGGACGTCCGATGGTATTGAGTCTGTCTCCTGGTCCTGCACCGCTGGAGCATGCATCAGAGCTCATTGCAAACGCTAATATGTGGCGCATGACTGACGATTTTTGGGATGTGTGGCCTTTATTGCATGGTATGTTTGAGCGCTGTGAGAAATGGGCAGAACATGTGGGACCGGGTCACTGGCCGGATTGCGACATGCTCCCGTTGGGTCATCTGGGTATTCGTTCCGTAGATTCGGTAGAGTCCGGCAGTCATGATCGCTGGACACGATTTACAAAAGATGAGCAGCTGACCATGATGACCTTGTGGAGCATTTTCCAATCCCCGCTGATGTTTGGGGGGGAAATGCGGGATAATGATACATGGACACTTTCTTTGCTGACTAATGAAGAAGTACTGGATGCTCATCGCAACGGTGTGGATGCGCGGCAGGTTTATAGAAAAGATGATCATATCGTTTGGACTTCGCATAACGAGGAAGGTTATGTATATGCTGCTTTGTTTAATGCTGGAGATGAAGTTTCGAAGGTCCGTGTATCGTTAGAAGACCTTGGTATTGAAGGGCAGGCAAGTGCCAGAGATTTATGGAATCATGTGGATTTAGGCGCGTTGGATCAAGAATTGTCCGCAGATATACCACCTCATGGAGCCGCACTGTTTATTTTAAAATAGTATACCGTAACGAAGGATATAACGAAGGAAATAATCAGTAGTTCACTTAAATCATTCTATCGTAATGGATGGCTTTTACGATAGGGTGATTTTTTGTTGTGGAGAGTAGATGCATTTTCATTTCAGGATATTTTAAGGTATTCGACATAGTTCTTGGGAATTCGACATTTGGAACGTGTTAATTTTAGTAAGTACCTATTTTCTATAAAATCTAATTCATTGCTTTACAAATTAAAAACAACCAGCGCGAGCAGACTCGCGAAAGGGGTCAAATGATGAAATTAAAACTAAGCCGCAAAAATGAACTGGACGAGCCTTGGCCCACTAAACAACAAATACTATGCATCGGGGGAGCCAATTTAGACCGCAAAATTAAGGTTAAAGGTGCATTTCAGCTTCACACCTCCAATCCGAGCAATGCCAGGCGGCAATCCTGTGGTGGAGTGGCTCGCAATGTAGCCGAAAATTTGGGGAGGCTCAGCCAGCAGGTCAGTCTGTTAACCGCAGTTGGCGATGATGCAGAGGGTGAATTTATAGTCGAGCAGTCCAGACTTTACATGAATGTGATTCCTTTGCAGGTCAAGGGAGAACCGTCGACCGGGGTTTACACTGCTGTGCTGGACGAGCATGGTGAGCTGGTTGTAGCGACAGCGGAGATGGAGATTTATGATCAGATTCGTCCTTCAGCCATCCTTGGGAATATCCCCTTAATCACCGCATCCCGACTGGTGTTTTTGGACACTAATTTCCCTATGAGTGTAATTGCTTCCACCATACGAATATGCCATGAACATCGAGTCCCGCTTGTCATTTCTTCGGTATCAGCCTCCAAAATGAGCAGACTTCCCCGAAATTTGCACGGAGTGGATTGGATGGTATGCAATCATATGGAAGCTGAAGCCTATTTGGGGATGCAATTTACGGATGATCAGCAACTAATGGACGCAGCCCGAATTTTTCATCAACTTGGAGTTCAAAATGTAATTCTTTTCCATGGAGTGGACAGTGTTTTATTTGCCTCTCAGGATGGAACTCATGCACAAATTTCCATACAATACATTTCGGAAGTTATTGATGTAACGGGTGGAGAAGATGCCTTTATTGCCGGCATGATATATGGAATTATCCAAGGATACCCTATGGAGCAGGTGTGCCAATTCGGAATCAGTTGTGCCGCCTTAACTATTCAAACGGATCGGACGGTTTCAGAGACTCTATCTCTGAATAAGCTGCATTCCATGTTTAAACAGTTGTACGGCATACATTCGCAAAAGTTTATGTTTTTTAAATGTGTGTATTTTAAGGAGAAAGATACATAAATAAAAAGAGAATCGAACCTACTTTGGGTGCTGAAACTGTAAAAGGAGCAGGTCGCTTGATGAATAATATGAAATATGCCATCGTTTTTTTGCCGCTGTTCCTCCTGTATTTGTTTTTAAAGGGAGGTTCGTTCGCGGCAGGTTTGTTTTATCGAATGATGTACCCAATGCTGCGCCTGCATCGGAGGCTGGATGACGAAATTCTTGCTGTGCGGCACGCCAAACGTATTATCGTGATCGGTTCGCCAGGGAGCGGCAAAACCTTTTTGGCCAAACGTCTTTCCAAACGGACTCATTTGCCGTACATCTCTCTGGATGATTTGTATTGGGGACCAGAGTGGCAGCGGAGCACGGACAAACAATTTCTCAAACAGCTGGAAGAAGTGGTCGAAAAGGAAGAATGGATCATTGAAGGGAATTATCATGATTATTATTTTACCGAGCGGCTTCAGCGCTCTGACACGATCATTGTAATGGATGTTAGTACGATTGAGGCGATAACAGGAGTAATTACACGATCGCTTAATCGCTTTCTTTTCTCCAAGGAGCTGCCCGAAGAAATAGAGCAGGAGGCGGTCCGTATATGGGACATTTCGCCTCGGTTTGTCCGCTTTGTTTTGGGGTTTCGCAGACGTGTAAGACCTAAAATTTGGCCGTCCATTATGCAATATGGCAGCCAACGCAGTTTGATTATTTTGAAATCCAAATATCGTTCATCTCTCTGGGTGCAACAGGGAGACGCTTCACATTAGAGAAGCAAGCAGACGGATTAAGGCTATTCAAGCATCAGTGTCTCGTAAAATATGACCTTCACCAAGTGTAATCTCGTAGAAGCCAGCCATTTGACGTGTCTGAAATCGGATCGGTTTGTGTCGGCCGATGATGATAATATTTTGAATATCAGCAGCACCTTCCGAGGGTAGTGAAAAAGCAGCAACATAAGCGAACTCTTCACGCAATGTCGTATGAATGGCATTTATCATGTGATCGTGTTCACTTTTGCCCATTAAGTTCATGATGATAGAGCCCTCGGTATCCAGCTTTGCTTTGACCAGTTTAAAAAATTCTCTGGATACCAAATGCAGTGGCGTTCCCTGCTCCGTGAAGGCATCCAAAATAATATAGTCATAAGCTTCCGATGCCTCATGCTCCAAAATGCGACGTCCATCCCCAATCGTCACATTGTCTTTATCGTATTCAAAGAAGAGCTGGCTTAACTTCACGACCAGGGCGTCCAGCTCTGCAATGCTAAAGTTTTTTTCTGTAAAATGGCGAGCAATCGTTCCAATTCCATGCCCGATCACAAATACGTCCTCGAACGAAGGATCGTTCAGCTCCATCAGGTGGATGATCGCTTTGGGGTATTCGAACAGAATACGCTGCGGGTCATTCAAATCTAACGCACCTTGAATCGCTGCATTTGAAAATTGCATGACACGGAATGAACCCTTTTCACCGTATAGTTCCGAGGTGTCGTACACCGTGATTTCATGGTTATTACTGCGTTTGCTATACAATACATCCAAGTGATTAATCTCCCTCAAGTCATACTTCACCCTCATATTAGACATTTATGAGCCTGATGTCCATATATTAAGCGGCGGGGCCGTTCTACTCTTGCCGAGCAAATCCAAGTCGTATAATTGTTCAATCATGCGCAGCATGGAAAAATGATTGCTTTTTTCATTATAGGGGCCATTTTTCAAATGAGCGCCTATGATTACAGTCGGAATTTTGTTTTTGCTGCTCATATCATCTTCATCCCATGTTAACACCAAAAGGCTGTTATGCTGCGGTGCCCAACGGGCATAAGAGGATAAGTGGGCCTGTAGCCATTGATCTGCTTCTCGGATCGTGCCGTCGTGCATATCGTGGTTCAGATTGGGAATGACAAAAGAAACCGTCGGCAGCTGATTAAAGTTTTGTGGAAAGCTGGTTAAAGGCATATTGATTGAAGCAGGCAGATTGGTGAAATTCACCCACGGGTTATGTTTACGCGCATACAGGGTTTTCAGATCATATGGACCGGTAAATCCGGTTCGAGACAGCCCCTCCGAGTAACCCCCAAATGTATATCCATGTTGTATAAGCTCCGAAGCCAGATTGCTGGTGTTCATTTTCTTTGGAGTCAAATCATTGTGGACGCCCTGATTAGAACCGGAAAATAGATCCAGGTAGTTTGGTTGACTTGGATGTTCAATCGCATAATGATTCATCAGATGGACACCTTTTTTCATCAAGTCGTTCATAAATGGGGCGGAGGGATTGCCCGAGATTTTTTTCGACGAATGATTTTCTTCTACCACAATGACGATATGGTCAATACGTTGCGGGGATTTGACAGCACTGGCCTGAGATGCTTTAACCTTTACAGAGGAGTCAGCCCAGGCTGTGGATTGAACGGCCTTAGCATCAGAGCGGACAGCATACCAGCCGACGTGAGACAACATACAGAAAGCTGTCGATAGAGTGATGGCGGTTATCAGTGTTTTCATTTTCAAGAATTACAACCTTCTTTCATGATGAATGGCTAACAGGGCCATGTTCATAGAGTCATGATCCAGCTTACACAGGACACATTAAAATATCATGAGAAAAATAAATTGAAAAGATCATTATTTTTTAATGTACATAGAGTAAACTGATTTCTATATCAAGCGTTTGGAAAAAGACGCTCTTGCGTCTGGAAAGGAAAGCTATGAAAAAGATACTCCTGATTGAGGATGAGAAAAATTTGGCCCGTTTCATTGAGCTTGAACTAAAGCATGAATCTTACGAGGTGACTGTCGAGTATGAGGGGCGGAAAGGGTTGGAGTCTGCGTTAAGCGAGGAATGGGACATCATTCTGCTGGATTTGATGCTACCAGGCATCAATGGCATTGAAGTGTGCCGACGGATTCGCAAAACAAAGCAAACTCCGATCATTATGCTAACTGCAAGGGACGGTGTGATGGACAAAGTGATGGGACTGGACAGTGGAGCCGATGATTATATCCCAAAGCCTTTTGCCATTGAGGAACTTCTGGCCCGGATGCGTTCTTTGCTCCGGCGCAGTGGATTTGTTGAAGGTTCCAAGCAAATTGCTTACAACGGGCTGGTGCTGGATAGCGAGGCGCGTATTTTGACAAAAGACCAACAGATTATTGAATTGACGAAGCGTGAATTTGATCTGCTGTCCATATTAATGCATAACATCGGACGCGTCATGACTCGGGAGAGACTGCTGGAGCTTATATGGGGCTATGATTCAGAGGTCGAAACGAATGTCGTCGACGTGTATATTCGTTACTTGCGCAGCAAAATCGACGAGCCCGGAGAACCAAGCTTTATACAGACATTACGCGGATTAGGGTATGTGATTCGATAATGGCAACGCTAAAATCCCTATTTTCTCGGCTACCCATCCGTTGGAAATTGGCGGTGTGGTCTTCGTTGCTGTTATGTATCTTGTTTGTTTTGTACAATGGTGTCCAATATTTTACGATTAACCAGTGGATGGTCAGTGAGGGAAAAGTGAGTATCCGCAAAAGCATGAACGAACTCCAAACCCTTTTGCAGGAAAAACACTTGTCTGCTCAGGAAATAGTGAACAGTCGAC
The DNA here is from genome assembly GCF_000245715.1 of Paenibacillus sp. Aloe-11. Taxonomy (NCBI): domain Bacteria; kingdom Bacillati; phylum Bacillota; class Bacilli; order Caryophanales; family Paenibacillaceae; genus Paenibacillus; species Paenibacillus sp. Aloe-11. Next base: position 131,617 of record NZ_JH601054.1, read on the forward strand.
GTTTTGTTGAGAATTTGAATGATCGGCATCAAATGATCCGCATTTTGAATCAGCAGGGAGTTCCACTGCTCAGCGTCAGCAACGAGCTGCCTGAGGATTGGTTCCTGCCGCAAGCAGCACGTAGCACCCAGATTATGACTGCCTGGCATCTGGAGGATCAGGTCTTGATTATGCGAAGTCCGTTGGCTTCAGATCACTTTACCGGAACCATCGAAATTATAAACAACATGGAAAATATAGAGAAGATTAGTGACAAAATAAAAGGTGTCATGATTGCAGGCGGTATAGGAGCGATTATATTAAGCGCCTTGGGAGGGATTTTTCTTTCACGCCAATTGATGCGGCCCATTCAGTCCATGACGGATACGATGATCAGAATTCGCAAAAAAGGGTTGCATGAGGAACGTGTGCAAGTATCCGATAACAATGACGAGCTGTCGAATCTGGGGAAAGTATTTAATGAGTTGATTGATCAGTTGGAGCGTTCTTTCCTTCAACAAAAACAGTTTGTTGAGGATGCCTCCCATGAATTGCGCACCCCAATTTCGATTATTGAAGGTCATATCTCCTTATTGAACCGTTGGGGCAAGCACGATCCGGCCATATTGGACGAGTCGCTTCGTGTTTCTGTTCAGGAGCTTGAGCGATTGAAGGGGATTGTAAACGATCTTCTGGAGTTGACGCGAGCTGAATCCAAAAATTTGGAACAGGATGTGCCTGCGATAGATATCAGTCACACCATTCAATATACGCTCACCAATTTTAATATGCTGCATCCTGATATGGTATTCCGGAGTGAGCTAACTCTCCTCGAACAGGTACAGGTCCATATCACGCCGCAGCATCTGGAACAGTTATTGCTGATCGTGCTGGATAACGCCGTTAAATATTCTGACTCTTCAAAAGAAATCCTTGTAACCGGAACGCTGGAACAAAACGAGGTTTTTATTCATATTACGGATTACGGAATCGGGATTCCTGCAGAGGACTTGCCTTATTTATTCGACCGATTTTATCGGGTGGATAAGGCCAGAAGTCGTGAGCAGGGGGGGACAGGCCTGGGCCTTGCTATAGCCAAGCAACTGGTCAAGCGATATAACGGTAATATCAGAGTGAGCAGTAATGAACATATAGGGACCACCGTAACGCTTTGTTTTCCGGCGTACAGGGTCTAAACATATTGGATAAATCAATGGAGCCCCAAAACCATAACCATGGCTTATGGGGCCTCATCACACTCAAGCATCCTCAGATTGAGGCTTTGTTGATTTGTTCCAAATTTTATGTTCTGCTTTTTCGTACAGCTCCAGGCACAAGTCTGCCAATTGCTGAGGACGCTTGAAACGCAGAAGCATAAACCGGGTACTAACTGCGCAAAAGGCACCGACCAGCGCACCAGCAGCAACATCTGACGGATAATGGACGCCTGCCCAGATACGGGAAAAACCGATAAGCAGAGCAGCGGCGAGCCAGAATATTCTAAACCTCTTACCGTACAGCCAAAACGTGACCGCCAGTGCAAAAGCTCCAATGGCGTGGTCGCTCGGAAAGGAGGCATTGGCCGGGTGTTTAATGAGCTGAATAACGGTGTGTGTGACGAATGGACGGTCCCGGTACATGAGATGTCCGATGATAAAGCTGATCCCCATGCCCAGGCTTGCAGATACTGCAGCAGACAAGACCATTTTCCGGTTAAGCGTATTTCTTGAAAACCAGTATAGCAACAAGGCAAGGGCGAACACATATTGGGCATCTTCAGCGAAACAACGCATCAGTCCATTCAAAGCAGAAAAGCTGTTCGCTTGTTCATTGATGAGATGAAAAATCTGATAGTCCAGGTTGGATAACATACAGGAATACTCCTTTTCTAATGTGATTCGAAAAGTAGTATGATCTTAACTCTTTAACATGGGAGCATCTTTAGATGAAAATTAGAATTTCATGAGAAAACGTTTTCATATTTGGCGAAATGGTTTGAACTTGTCCATATGTCCTTTAAAAGATATAATGTATAAGGATATCATAAAGTTCGTTGTGTATATTTATATAGGAAGAGAGCGGGATATTATGGGACGTAAGTGGAATAACATTAAAGAAAAGAAGGCATCGAAGGATGCTAATACGAGTCGCATATATGCTAAATTCGGCGTAGAAATCTATGTAGCAGCCAAGCAGGGCGAGCCTGATCCAGAATCCAATCGGCAGCTGAAAGTCGTACTGGAACGTGCAAAAACGTACAATGTACCGAAAGCGATCATTGACCGCGCTATTGAAAAAGCAAAAGGGGCCGGCGATGAAAACTACGTAGAGCTTCGTTATGAAGGCTTCGGACCCAACGGTTCCATGGTTATTGTAGATGCACTGACGAATAACGTAAATCGCACAGCATCGGATGTGCGTTCTGCTTTTACCAAAAATGGCGGCAGCCTGGGGGTAAGCGGATCAGTAGCCTACATGTTTGATTCAACAGCAGTTATTGGTTTGGTAGGCAAAACTGCTGATGAAGTGCTGGAGCTGCTGATGGAGGCAGATGTAGAGGTACGTGACATCATCGAAGAAGATGAAGCCATTATCGTATATGCAGAGCCTGACCAATTCCATGCTGTACAGGAAGCTTTCAAACAGGCAGGAGTGACTGAGTTTACTGTGGCCGAGCTCACCATGCTTGCCCAAAATGACATCTCACTTCCAGAGGATGCACAGGTGCAATTTGATAAATTGATTGATGCATTAGAAGATTTGGAGGATGTTCAACAGGTTTACCACAACGTAGATTCTGAGGAATAGTTTTTGTTATTGACAACTAAAATTGTAGGGCGTCACAAACCGATCCTGATAGCCTGGTTGCGACGCCCTTGTCAGTTGGAGACAGACACTTACATAATGCTTGATGTTACCTTCCAGTTATTGAAATCATAGGTCCGTCTCTCTCTATCATGAACCAAATCGAGTTTATCTCCATTATAATTCTGATGCATCCATGGATCATCCAGCAGAGGCCAATTCGCATAATTGACTTCTACACCCTGAATTTTACGTGAGGTGGCATATACGATTTCCATCTCTTTACCTGTTAATCCTTTGTAATAGACCCGGGGATTGGTAGTGTTAACACCGCTGAAATCCACTACGGTTTTCGTCAGTACAGCCTCAGCAAAGCAGTCGAGCTCCCTAATGCAAGTACCTCCTGCATAGTCCTTAAGAGGTGCTGTTTCAACGATGACTGCATTTTTTGCCCCGTCACTCCGCAGCGCTCTCTGATAACCTCCATATTTCCACGATTCTGTGTCATAAGGCCAAACGTAAGGTTGTGCCGTCCTGACAGCCATCAGCATTTTACCTGTGTGAAAGAATATCCAGCCGTTCCTGTTGAAGGGGTCCTGTTCGATCGTTGCTTTAATTCCGTTATATGAAACAGGGCCGTCGATCCATGTATTTGAATTTGTGATATTGTATACTGCAATGAGTGCACCGTCGTCCTGAAGCACTTCCTCCATATTCGTTCCACCCATCCAATATTCCGAGTTGGACGGATTCAAGTTTATCGGCTCACTGTAGTGTTGCTTCATGAAGAACGTATTTGGTTCGTCATTGTATGTATCCCCCACCCATTTGATGCCCCAACGATGAAGCTGGTTTTGTGCAAGCCGATTATCCTTTTGACTGAATACGGCATAATCCGGGGTGATGTAGCTTGTCTTACACGGTCTGTTACTGTTTCTGGACATTCGTTCCTTATGCGTGTAAGTTGTAGAACGGGCTGTTGCTATACGCTTGAAAATGTCTGGCAACTCGTAGCCCGCAAGCGCAAATGGGATCGTGGTAAATTTCAGATTGGTTTCATTGCCGAGATATATCGGCTTACGACTGTCACCAAACAACATCCACAGCAGTACTGCACTTTCATCAAGTGTAAATCCCGGCTCTTGCTGCGCATTATATGTTCTGGCCTGACTGGTCACCCAGTACCCATGCAGCCATTCTCCTACGATACTGGCAAAATACCACTCCAACGTCAGTTTGGCCATATTCCGCAATGTCGCATCTTTCAAGTGTTCGGTAATGAACAATAGCGGTCCTACATGATGGATAAAATATGTTGGAGAGTCGTATTCAAAGTACCCTTGTTTTGTAATTGTGGGAAGTTCGGACAGCAGATAGTTTCTGGCGATGGTAGCATAATTCACCGGATAATCTGGCCATTCTTCCGCTCCGACGACCCCGACTGCTGCGTACATGAGCCGTTGATTTTCTGTATTTCCCGACAGAGCCGTTCCATCGGCATTCAAAATGTTAAAACTGAGCATTTTTGCTTTTACTTTATCCTTTAATTCAGGTGTGTAATACTTTTTAAACTTCATATAAGCTTCCATTACGTTAATTCCCCAGAACATGTCTTTGTTCCGATCCAAATGAATGTTGACGTAGGTAAGTCCAGTGCTGATATTTCCTTTGGAAAATTGCGCCATAGCCGCATAACCACCGACCTTTCGCCCCTGATCGTACTCATTGTAAGGATAGCCCAATGCTGCTACATCATCGATTACGATCTGTTTGCGCTCCTGTATTGAGCTTGTCAAAATCTCATTTTTAAACATAATTACAACCACTCCCTAATAATAGAATAATAACGCGAGCATAGTATGGATTTAAGAATGTGAGAGAAAGGGAAACCTAAATACAAATTTGGTTGGACAAGCTGATTATAATTGTTAAAAGAGGTTGTTTTTTGTAATTATAAGGCCTTTGTTTATTAATTTCAATAATTTACTATAAATATTGTGAAAATATTGTAGTAATACTAAAAAAGATATAGGCTCGGCTAAAGTCGAGGACCTATATCTTAATGATTAACTTGCGTTTAACTCCGGTGATTGTTTCATTTTAGAAGCATTTAGAGTAGTGTAGATAATTAAAGCTATAAGAATTGTAACCAGTACCAGCGAAGATCCCATCGTACCTAAATCCAATCCTCCCTTTGCGTGTGATTTGGTAAGAAGGTCTCCAAATGTCGCTCCAAAAGGACGTGTTAATACAAATGCTAGCCAGAAGAGAAATACTCGTGAGACATTTGTAAAATAAGTTAATAGTAGAATAATCCCCAGCAAGCTCCCTATTAAAACCGCTCCTCCTACAAATCCAAGGCCGGAACTATCCGCCAAAAAATCACCTAAAGCAGTACCCAAAGTGTTTGAGAACAAGATGGCAATCCAATAAATTACTTCAACTTTCCGTGTAGTAATATTATTGACGTTCAATGATCGCTCACTGAGATACCAAAATGAAAAAATGGCTAACAAGATACATACTAAAATGAATGATCCCGTTGCATAACCCAATCCTAGGCTACGATCCATGTAGTCTGACATGGTTGTGCCAGCAGTGCTCGTTGTAAGAATTACAGTCCAATAAAGAAATGGATGATACTTATTGGAAAAAAGTTGAAAAATAAGACTAACTAAAAATATACTAAACAGGATCATGGAACTAATGGCATAACCTACATTGAGGGTTTGTGACAATAGGTCACCTGCGGTTTCACCCAGCGTCGTAGCGCAAATCTTCATAATCCAAAAAATGGCCGTAACTTGTGCGATTTTTTGCATCTTTCATTTCTCACTCCCCGAATTTTTACAGCATTTTGTTTTTATAAAATGCCATTTGCGTAACTATATCCGGAGATCATTAAATTCACATTAGAAAGCCGTGAGAAATGAGTGAGGATATTCAGAGTTTACTCTTTCGGGTAAAAAGAATACCCCGGATACTTGACGACAGGCCATTTCTCCTTTCGCAATTTGGAGGTCACATCGGTGCCTACATGTAAATTGCTCTGAACCAGTTCTGTTGGGGTGAGAGCCATCCATTGATTCAACGAAACATCTGCAAAACGGTCACTTTTAAACATTTCTAGAAACCAAAGTGTGCTGGAGCCTGTATTTTGAATGTAATGACCATAAGCAAAAGGCACATATCCAACATCCCCGGCTCTGAAATCAAACGTACGGGCTGCACCATTACCGCCGAAGACAGTCATCCGTCCTTGCCCGGCAAGGTAGTATTGCCATTCGTCATTATTGGGATGCCAGTGCATTTCCCGCATGGCCCCGGGTTCAATTTCAACTAGGGCAGCGGCGATGGTTTTGGATATTGGAAAATTGGAGGAGTCGACGATTCGTACGCTGCCACCCGGCGTTTTAATCGGAGGCTGAGCGAGTAATTGATGCTTGAAGGACTGAGGCACCGTACCATAGGGAGAGGGAACCGCCTGACTTTGAAGAGGACCGGGAACGCAATCCTGATAGATGTATACCTGGTCTTGAGGAATCGACGCAAAATCAGCTTCTGGAACACCAAAATTGGCAGACAGTACATCTTTAGGGGTATGTGCGAACCAATCGGAGATGGATAACGTGTTTAAATCCGAGAAGTTGCCATCGTCAAAGACCAGCAAAAATTCGCACCCATGCTCAAGACCCTGTATAGAGTGCGGAATACCAGGGGGAAAGTACCAGAGATCGCCTGGGCCGACATCAGCAATAAAATTGCGTCCATTTTGGTCGACGGCGGTAATGCGGGCACTTCCCAGCAGCATATAAGACCATTCCGCTTGCTGATGCCAGTGAAGCTCACGTACGCCTCCAGGCGTCAAGCTCATATTTACACCGGCAAGGGTCTTGGCGATGGGCAATTCCCTTACCGTTATTTCTCTTGACCACCCGCCATGATTAAGCTGCATATGGGTGTCTGAAAAAGAGAATCTCATGTTTGGAATGAGTCCATTATCCGTTACAGGTGGGACTAGCATATCGGGATTTTGCAAATCCCTCATCACATCACGAGGACCCTTGTCGATGCCCCCAGTGCCATCACTTCGAATGGGCTGTGGAACTCCACCATTTTTCGAGCAGTCTTTATGCATGATTTGATCTTCCTCTCCAGGTTGAAGCTAAGGATAAGAAAAATACGCATAAAGATTTTATGAGCATGTGGAGAGTTTTATGCTGTATGGGTCAAATCTGCAAACTGTGCCTGAATAATTTGAGCCAAATCCTGTGGATTCAACTCCAGTTGGGTTCCAATTTTTCCAGCGCTTACAACGATGGTTTCCAGCTCCAATGCAGGCTGGTCGATAAAAGTGGGGTAGAGCTTTTTCATTCCAATCGGCGAGCAGCCGCCGCGAATATATCCTGTATGCTTTTGCAGATCTTTGACTGGAAGCATTTCTATTTTTTTCTCTCCCGCGGATTTGGCAGCCTGTTTAAGATCAAGCTCTTTATGTACAGGAATCACAAAAACAAACAAACTTTGTTTGCTGTGTGCAACCAAAGTTTTAAAAACCGTTTCCGGCGCTCTATCGATCTTTTCAGCTACGTTCATACCGTCTATTTTTCCATCCTGATGATCATAACTCAAAATATTGTAGTTTATGTGCTGACCGTCCAATATGCGCATAGCGTTTGTTTTACTGATACTCATCTTACTTCTTCCTCCCCTAATCAGCTTAAGCGTACTCCAGAAATGACACACTGAAAAATTAGCTCGATACGAATAGTATAGCACAATGCTTTTTCCGCCAATTGAAGAATAGCTATTTGGAGATCATAGCATGATAAGCTCAGGATGTGTGTCGCGATAATCACTGACCGCTGGAGTTGAAAAAATACTTGACATGAAACGCGTTACAATACTTAAGATTCAATTAGAAGTATTTTAGAACACATTAGCATAGAGGAGACAAATTCCTATCCTTGTTAATGAAAAAATATCAGCAAAGGCGGAGAGAACATGAGTACACAGTTTCCAAAAGATTTCCTGTGGGGCGGAGCAGTTGCTGCGAATCAGCTCGAAGGCGCTTATCAAGAAGATGGAAAAGGCTGGTCCATTCAGGATGTAACCCCTCGTGGTGGCTGGGGGCCGGTTACGGATGTGCCAACAGAAGATAATATGAAGTTAATTGGCATTGATTTTTATCACCATTATAAGGAAGATATCAAGCTTTTTGCCGAAATGGGCTTTAAAGTGTTCCGTACTTCCATTGCTTGGTCGCGTATTTTTCCTAAGGGTGACGAACTGGAGCCTAACGAAAAAGGCCTGCAATTTTATGATGATTTGTTTGACGAGCTTCATAAATACGGTATTGAACCTCTCGTTACATTGTCTCACTATGAAACACCTTTACATCTATCCAGAGAATACGATGGCTGGGTAAACCGCAAGCTGGTTGATTTTTATGAGCGCTATGCTACGACTGTATTTAAACGCTACAAAAATAAAGTGAAATACTGGTTGACCTTCAATGAAATCAACTCCATTCTTGAAGCTCCATTCATGAGTGGCGGGATCAGCACACCTAAAGACCAGCTTAGTGAGCAAGATCTGTATCAAGCCATTCACCATGAGCTTGTGGCGAGTGCAAGAGCGGTAAAAATCGGTCATCAAATCAACCCTGATTTCAAAATCGGTTGTATGGTGCTGAGCATGCCTACTTATCCGCTGACACCTAATCCAGACGATGTGATTGCTGCAATGGAGTTTGATCACAGAAACATGGCTTTTGCGGACATTCATGCAAGAGGTCAATACCCCGGCTACATGAAACGTTTCTTTAAAGAAGAAGGAATCACGATTCATTTTGAACCGGGTGATGCCGAAGATTTGAAGCATACCGTTGATTTTATCTCGTTCAGCTATTACATGAGTACTTGTGAGACGGCTGACGAAGCTAAAAAAGTCAAAGGTGAAGGCAACATCCTCGGTGGTGTCAACAATCCGCATCTTGAGGCTAGTGAGTGGGGCTGGCAAATTGACCCGCAAGGTCTGCGTTATGTGCTGAATACGTTCTATGATCGCTTCCAAAAACCACTTTTCATCGTTGAAAATGGTTTGGGCGCCGTTGACGAGCTGATCACCAATGAAAAAGGTGAAAAAACAGTAGAAGATGACTACCGGATCAACTACCTGAACGATCATTTGGTTCAAGTTGGGGAAGCAATTGAGGATGGAGTAGAGGTTATGGGCTATACGTCTTGGGGCTGTATCGACCTTGTCAGTGCTTCAACCGCTCAGCTTAAAAAGCGTTACGGCTACATTTATGTAGACCGTCATGATGATGGCAGCGGTACACTTGAAAGATACCGGAAAAAATCATTCAATTGGTACAAAGAGGTTATTGCCACAAACGGCCAAAGCCTTAAACGTTAATTTATAAATAAACCAGTGATTTTGTTTTAAATAACAATAAAGGCTTTACGTAGCGACCGCTTCTGCTTTTTATGGGGAAGCGGTCGCTAATTTTTTGGGCATTAGCATTTTTGCACAGATTTGTTCAGGGAATCATGTAATAATGGACGTAAGAGGAATATCTTTTAAATGAAAATGGCCTATTCAGAAAGGAATGAAAAATCATGAAATTGATGTGTATATCAGATATTCACGGCTCGCTGCACTGGTTGCAATTGGCGCTGGAAAAGTTCAGGGAGGAGAAAGCCGACCGTCTAGTCCTGCTCGGAGATTATATGTACCATGGACCGCGCAATCAGCTGCCGGAGGGATATAACCCAGCAGAAGTAGCTGCTTTGCTGAATCAGTACAAGCCGCATATTGCGGTGTCTGTCCGTGGGAATTGCGATGCAGAAGTGGATCAAATGCTGCTTGAATTTCCGATGATGGGCGATTATGCCCTGTTATACGATGAAGGGCGGCGTATTTATGTCACCCACGGACATGGCTACAGTATCGGGAATTTACCTCCACTGGAAGCGGGGGATGTATTCATTCAGGGGCATACCCATATTCCGGTGGCAGACGTGGAAAATGGGGTATTTGTACTAAATCCGGGCTCCATCTCGTTGCCGAAGGAAAATTATCCGCCATCTTACGCTTTATTGGAGGGAACACAATTTACAGTCAAGGATTTTGATGGCAATACGATAAAAGCCATCACATTTTCGAAGTAACTACTCCATATGGATGTAAAACATTCAAAACTTTCAGGCTCTGATTGAGACAAAGATCATATTATTGTATGATAGGAGCGGAGTCTTCAGGCTCCATATTATGAAAAAGAAAGAGAGCTTCAATCCATGCAAATTAAGGATTCACATTATAAGATGCCGCCTGAATGGGCGCCGCATGAACGCACGTATATTTCCTGGCCGGTACAGTCTTCCATGGTTTACCCGGATATGCATGCCGATGTATGCAAGGGCTACGCTGGAATTGTACGCGCTATGGCAGAGTTTGAACCGGTTACCGTGGTCGTAAATCCGGCTGATCTGGAGAGCGTTCGGGCGCTTGAACTCGGGGAAAGGGTGGAGCTGCTGCCAATTGAGCATAGCGATGCGTGGCTGCGTGATAACGGTCCCACCTTTCTCACGAACGAGCATGGCCAGCTGGCTGGTGTGAACTGGAAGTTCAACGCCTGGGGCGGCAAATACGCTCCTTGGGACCTGGATGATCAGGTTGCGCCACAAATTTTGGACAAGCTTGGGGTTCCGCGATTTGATGCACCGCTTGTGATGGAAGGCGGCTCATTGCACGTAGATGGCGAGGGCACACTGATAACAACGGAAGAGTGTCTGTTAAATCCGAACCGCAATCCGGAGCTAAGCAGAGAAGATATTGAACGGTACGTGCGCGAGTACACAGGTGCCGAGAAAATCATCTGGCTAAAGCGTGGACTGAGTGGTGACGAAACGGACGGCCATGTGGACAATATTGCTTGCTTCGCTGCTCCGGGCAAGGTTATTATGCAAGTATGCGATGATCCTGAGGATGAAAATTACGAAATTACACAGGAAAATCTGCGCATTCTGGAGCAAGCAACGGATGCCAAAGGTCGCAAGCTGGAAGTGATTCGGATCGGTCAGCCGCCGCGTGTGGATTATGAAGACAGCCGATTGACACTCAGCTATATTAACTTCTACTTTGTGAATGGCGGTATTATTTTGCCGGTGTTTGGCGGCGCTGCCGCGGAGAGCGATCTTGCAGCCCAGCAGGTGCTGACCAAAGTATTCCCGGATCGTACGATCCGTACTGTAGATGGTATGGCGGTGATCCGTGAAGGCGGCAACGTGCATTGCACGACTCAGCAGATGCCTGCTGTAAAGCGCTAACGATACAACATCAAAGAGGAGGACTACAGTGAGAAAAGTAAAAGTGGCGGCAACGCAAATGAGCTGCTCTACTAATATCGAAGAAAATATAAGCAGAGCAGAGAAGCTTGTACGTGAAGCGGCGGCGCAAGGCGCGCAAATTATTTTGCTGCAGGAATTGTTCGAGACTCCGTACTTCTGCCAGAAGGAAAAGTCTGATTATTATGTATATGCAACCGAGCTGGAGCACAACAAGGCGATTAACCATTTCAAAAAGATCGCCAAGGAATTACAGGTGGTGCTGCCCATCAGTTTTTATGAGAAGAAAAACTACGCGCGCTACAACAGCCTGGCTGTAATTGATGCTGATGGTGAGGTGTTGGGTAAATACCGCAAAAGTCACATCCCGGACGGTCCGGGGTATGAGGAAAAATTTTATTTTAATCCGGGCGATACCGGTTTTAAAGTCTGGAATACACGTTATGCCAAAATTGGAGTAGGCGTGTGCTGGGACCAATGGTATCCTGAGGCGGCCCGTTGTATGGCGCTGATGGGCGCAGAAATTTTGTTCTATCCGACAGCTATTGGTTCAGAACCGCAGGATTCTTCCATTGACTCCAAGGATCACTGGCAGACTTGCATGCTGGGGCATGCTGCTTCCAATTTGATTCCCGTCATTGCCTCCAATCGTATTGGAACTGAAACAGATGAGGATTCCAGTATCAACTTCTACGGCTCGTCCTTTATTGCCGGGCCTCAAGGCAACAAGATAGCAGAAGCTGGCCGTACTGATGAGGAAGTGCTTACTGCCGAATTTGATTTGGATGAGCTGGAAGTAGGACGGATTGAATGGGGGATTTTCCGCGACCGTCGTCCAGAGCTGTACAAGATGATTGCTACCTATGATGGTGAATTGAAATTGTAGTGGAATAGAATTAGAACAGAAATTGAATAGAAGTATAATCTTTGTCTGCACAAAAGGAACATTCCTCATCGGTTTGTTCCTTTTTTGTGTCTAGTTCCAATTATCTATAGATAAAAACTATAGTTTTGTACATAAAATAGCATTAGAATTTATGGATCGCATGATATAAAATCAAGTCATAAGGAAGGATCGTACTCAACAAAAGCTCGATATTCTTTAAAGTGAAAAAAATCACATATAAGAATCCTTTAATGAAAACCTGAAAATGAAATTTGCAAACTTGCAAGGAGGAAGAACAATGAACCACTATCCTGCTATCTTTGAACCTCTGACCATACGGCGTATGACGTTGAAAAACCGGATTGTAATGCCCCCCATGGGAACGAACTTTGCTGCCATGGACGGAAGCTTTGTTCAGGATCATATTGATTATTACGTGCAACGGGCCAAAGGGGGGACCGGCCTGATCACAGTAGAAAATGTTTGTCTGGATTTCCCAATGGGCACAAACGGAACAACTCAGCTGCGTATGGATAATGATCAGTTTATTCCCGGGCTGTTTAGATTAACTGAAGCATTACACTCTTATGGAGCTTGTGTTTCCGTACAAATTAACCATGCAGGTGCTTCCGCTTATGCAGGACGGTTGAACGGAGCTCAGCCTGTATCCTCCTCTAATATCCCATCGAAAAAGGGAGGAGCGATTCCTAGACCTTTGCAAAAAGAAGAAATTTACGCCATTGTACGCAAATATGGTGAGGCAGCAGGAAGAGCGCAACGAGCCGGGTTTGACTGTGTTGAAATTCATGCGGGACATTCCTATCTGCTAAGCCAGTTCCTGTCCCCGATGTATAACAAGCGTACGGATGAATTTGGCGGCAGCGCAGAAAACCGGGCACGTTTTGCCAGATTAGTTATTGATGAAATTCGTTCGGTGGTTGGCCCATTCTTCCCTATATGCTTGCGCTTTAGTGCGGAGGAGTTTACAGAAGGCGGCAACACGTTAGAAGACACATTGGAGTTGTTGGAGTATCTGAATGATGAGGTCGATATTTTGAACGTGTCTGCCGCTTTGAATGATTCCATCCAGTTCCAGATTGATGGAATGAATTTGCCGGATGGCTGGCGCTCTTATATGGCCAAAGCTGTAAAAGAAAAGTTCGGAAAGGTCACGATGACCTCAGGTAATATTCGGAGCCCGCAGGTTGCCCAGGAAATTTTGAAGAGAGGCGACGCTGATCTTCTGGCGATGGGTAGAGGACTGATCGCAGAACCCAACTGGGTGGTTAAAGTACAGAACGGCTACGAGCATTTGCTTAGAAAATGTATTTCCTGCAACATCGGTTGTGCTGACCACCGTATTTCCAAAAGCAAACCGATCTGCTGTACAGTAAATCCGGATCTGTTCAAAGAAGCTGAGTACCGTAAACAACGCGTTAAGAACAATATCCAGGTTGTTGTTATTGGTGGGGGCACTGCAGGGATGGAAGCGGCATGTACGGCGGCTGAAGTAGGCTGCAAAGTAACTCTTTTTGAAGAAAAAGTGGAGCTGGGTGGTCTGGCTCGTGATATTGCCCGTCTGCCGGACAAAACACGTATCAATGACTTCCCTGATTATTTGATCCAGCGCACCAAGCAGTTAACTAATCTGAACATCGTCACTGGGACCCGGGCTGATCTGGCGATGATTACTGCTTTGAATCCTGATATTATTGTCAATGCCACGGGGGCTACACCGCTGCTTCCACCCATTGCAGGTCTGCATGAGCAACTGGGCAAGCCAGGTACCAAAGTGTTCTCCATCTTTGATCTTTTGCACAATATAGAGAAGTTCCGGGAGTTTGAAGGTAAACGTATTGCTGTAGTCGGTGGCGGAGCTGTAGGGTTGGATGTCGTCGAATATTATGCAGAACGTGGAGCAGAAGAAGTTTCGATTATTGAGATGATGCCGTTACTGGGCAAGGACCTGGATATGATTACACGGATTTCCATGATGAAAATGGTAGAGGAGCGGAAAGTGAACGTCCATACAGAAACGGCTTTAACAGAAGTATGCAGCGACCGCTTCAAAGTAAAGCATGGCGAACAGGAGTTTGAGATTCCATTTGACCTTGGGTTCGTATGCTTGGGCATGCGTCCACATAGTCCGCTGATGGACAGCTTGCTCGAATATGGTAAAGAACATCAAGTGGAAGTTGTTAACATCGGGGATAGCAAACAAGCTCGTCGTATTATTGATGGCACCCGCGAAGGACGCAATATTCTGAAAACCATTCAACGGGTAGACGCATTCAAAAATGAGTTTTCGTTTTCTTATTAAATTGGCGTTATTAAGTATTTAGTATGATTATGGCAGCTCACTTGCTAATGAGGTTGAAGAGACAGCACTGTCTTTTCAACCTTTTTTCTTGGGCGCACACGGCTACAGGACATATTGATTTCCTTGTCAATCAAAAGGTAAACTATGGAAGGAAAAGGGAGAGACCGTGGGAGGTGCCGCATGAATCAAATCTTTAGTGGAATACCGGACTTTAGCAAGTGGAGCAACGTTGAAGAAATTCATAAAGGCTGGTAAACTCCCACACAGCTTGATTCCCTGAATAACGACCACGGTTTTCAGTAACCAAGGTTGCCTGCTGAAACGTAACGACATACGTTGACGCTGCCGAAGCGGCGAGCGCATACGTTCCATTGAATAACAGGGATGCCACTAATAATAGAATAGCTTTTCTTATACATCTGATAAAGAATCTCAAAATTTAGCCTGAATTTCTTTTAAAAACAAATCGGCAGCAGCCGAAAAGACCTGATGCTTTTTCCAAACAATATTTAAGCCAGATTCAAGTCTTGGCTTTAGCGGTTTAAAACAAAGGTTACTATCACTAGACGTATTCACTATTTTATCAAGTGTCAATGCGTAACCAATGCCTTCTTCAACCATAATAGCAGCATTATATGCAAGATTGTATGTAGTGACGACGTTTAATTTATCAAAATCTTCACCAAACCAATCCGCAAATTCATTTTTAGAAAATGTTTGCTTCATTGCTTGTCGTGAACAGATTAGCGGAACATTTATTAAATCTGTTGTTTGAATGGTATCTTTGAAAGCAAGAGGACTGTCTTTTCTCATAACAACGCCCCAAACATCCTTGGCGGGGATATTGATATAATTGTATTTTGATACATCGGCAGGTTGAATTAAAATACCAAAGTCAAGCAATCCCTTGTCAAGCCGTTCAGTTACATCATCTTCGTTTCCGCTGTAAAGGTGATACCGTATATTTGGATAACTTAACTGTAAATCTTTTACTACCCGTGCAATCTGTTTCATGGCGTCTGTTTCTCCACCACCTATGTAAACATCGCCACTTATTGTTTCTTCCATGGAACTAAATTCTGCCTCTAATTTATCGATCATATCAACGATTTCTTCTGCTCTCTTTCGCAGGAGCATTCCTTCATCTGTGAGAATGATACTGTGGCTACTGCGAATAAATAGCTTTTTCCCTAACTCTTGTTCAAGTTCTTTTAATTGTCTTGACAAGGTTGGCTGTGTAACATGCAAAAAATTAGCAGCACCCGTCATGCTTCCTTCTCTGGCAACAGTAAGAAAATATCGCAAAACTCTAAATTCCATATACCGCTCCTCCTTTATAATGTTTTAGTATATCCTTTTCAGAAATGCCCATCAAGCATATCTTGATATAAGATATGAGTATTTGTTATATGCAAAAAGCACGCTAAAATAAATAACAGAGGAGGTAATATGGTTGCTTATCCTAAAAATTAAGAAAGGGTGTTATTTTAAAATGAAAAAAAAATCTATTATCATGCGTGTACTCACAGTGATAGCACTGTGCTTGGTTTTATCCGCGACCGGCGTTGACGCTGCATACACGCCAGACATGTCCAATGGAGCAGATAACTTTTACAAGAGCGACAAGGTAACTGTGCAGAAGGTTACGTTTAAAAATCAATACAACATGAAGGTTGCAGGGAATCTTTTTATTCCCAAAGGTTTGAATCAGAAAACCAAAAATCCTGCGATCATTGTCGGGCATCCTATGGGCGCAGTAAAAGAACAAAGTGCGAATCTGTATGCCACTAAAATGGCAGAACAGGGATTCGTTACTTTGTCCTTGGATTTGTCTTTCTGGGGAGAGAGTGAGGGTCAGCCTCGCAACGCTGTTTCGCCGGATATCTATGCCGAGGATTTTAGTGCTGCGGTGGATTTCCTGGGCACCCGGCCGTTTGTTGACAGGGATCGGATTGGTGTTATCGGGATTTGTGGCAGCGGGAGCTTTGCCATTAGCGCAGCCAAGATCGACCCGCGTATGAAAGCCATTGCGACAGTCAGTATGTACGACATGGGTACCGCCAACCGTAACGGGCTTAAACACTCGCAGACTCTCGAGCAGAGAAAGAAGATTTTTGAAGAGGCAGCGGAGCAACGCTATGTGGAGTTCACAGGCGGTAAAACTAAATACACCAGTGGGACAGTACATGAACTGAATGAAAATTCTACCGCCATTGAGCGTGAGTTTTATGACTTCTACCGCACGCCAAGAGGTGAATTCACTCCCAAGGGCTCGTCACCTGAACTCACGACACACCCGACGCTTACTAGTAACGTCAAATTCATGAATTTTTACCCGTTCGCAGACATAGAGACGATTTCTCCTCGTCCGATGCTTTTCATTACGGGTGAAAACGCTCATTCCAGAGAGTTCAGCGAAGACGCCTACAAGCTGGCGGCCGAACCGAAGGAACTCTACATTGTTCCGGGCGCAGGTCATGTGGATCTGTACGACCGGGTGAATTTAATTCCTTTTGACAAGCTCACATCCTTCTTCAAAGAAAATTTGAAGAAAAAATAAGGCTTGTGTTGAAAATTGTAGAGAGCTTTGCGTGCCAATGGTACTTTGAGTGAAACCGCTGTGTGAATCCTGCATATCTTGTCGGGGTTCACACTTTTTTGACTGAATAGAATTTCATACACTATGTAAATTTGAATGATATTGTTAATAATCACAATATACTGGAGTTTTTATGAGTGTCCGTTGTTACTTGTAAAGTCACGTGTATCGAACAGACTGAGGAGTCTTGAAGATAGGAGTTGTTTTTTTGACTAAACGAAATAAATTGTTGGTTTTCATATTGACCATAGGGGTCTTCGGCATTTTAAATACCGAAATGGGGGTTATTGGGTTATTGCCTTCCATTGCTGATCACTTTCATGTCAGCATACCAAAAGCAGGATGGCTGGTTAGTCTTTTTGCCCTTGGTGTTGCAATATCTGGTCCTATTATGCCATTATTGTTTTCGGGTATAAATCGAAAGAAGGTTATGTTACTTGTACTTGGTATTTTCGTGTTGGGGAACATAGTCTCCCTATTTACATCTAGCTTTACCATTACATTAGTTGTTCGTGTAATATTGGCCTTTTTTCATCCTATTTATTGTTCATTGGCATTTACCGTAGCTGCTTCCTCAGCAAGTAAAGAAGAAGCTCCAAAAGCAGTTGCTAAAGTATTTATAGGAGTATCAGCTGGTATGGTAGCCGGCGTACCGATCGCAAGTTTTATTAATAGTGCCGTTTCGTATGAAATGGCGATGGCATTCTTTGCTATTGTTAATGTCATTGTATTTATTGCTACATTGATTTTTGTACCATCTATGCCTGTTGAAGAAAGACTTTCTTATGGTACACAATTTTCCGTATTAAAAAAAACTATTATATGGCTTTCCATTGTGACTGTCATTTTATTAAACTCAGCCGTATTTGGAGTTTATAGTTATCTTGCCGAATATCTGAAAACAGTAACGAATATGTCTCCGAATACCATAAGTTTAACGTTATTCATCTTCGGTGGAGCCAATATTATTGGAAACATTGTCGCAGGAAAGTCACTTACTCATAATGCCACCAAATCTATAGTAACTTTTCCTTTGTTATTGGGTGCTGTTTACATCATTTTATTCTTCACAGGACAGTTCACCGCATCTATGGCAATTATAACTTTCATTTGGGGAATATTGGCTGGAGGGATAATGGCAAATATTAATCAATATTTGATTGCGTCTTCAGCTCCCGAAGCGCCTGATTTTGCCAATGGATTATTTATATCATCCTGTAACGTAGGAACAACATTGGGTGCAGCTGTAGGCGGGTTATTTATATCAGAAATGGGTACACAATACGTCGTATTAGTTGGGGTTTTATCGTTACTATTGAGTTTGGTATTTATTTTAATGAGGAACTACATGGGTAGTAGTAGTGTACAAAACAACCTTTTAGATAAGAAATCAATTTAACTTTTTTAGGGCTTGCTAAGGCGTGTCTTCAAACTCGAGCAAGCCAGATCATAATGGAAGCCAGTGTCAAAAGGAATTTCGCTTCTTGTTGCAACACTTTTGTGCGGGAGTGATATTTAAAGGGCATACGATGAATGAAAATGACGCTAACCCACGTGAAGCTTGAAGAGGGTTAACGTCTTTTTTATTTTTCTTAGGCCGATTCTCCACTGTCATGACTTAATTGCCATTCAATTCCGAATTGATCCTTGAGGCTCCCGTAGCATTTGCTCCAAAATGTTTCTTGAAGCTCCATTTTTACGGTCCCGCCTTCTTTTAACTTATGAAAGACCGATCTGATTTTCTCCTCATCCTTATTGACGAAGGCGAGGCTGATATTATTTCCAGCAACAAAAGGCATACCGGGAAAAACGTCTGAAAACATCACGTTACTTCCATCAATGTTGAGCCGTGTGTGCATGACCAAGTTTTTCGCATCTTCCGGTAGAGGGTACTCGGGGTTAGGTGGTGCTTCACCGAACGTCATGATTTTTGGTTTCTCTGTACCAAAAACCTCTGCGTAAAACTCCGCTGCTTCACGACAGTTACCATTAAAGTTAAGATAAACATCAACAGACATCTGCTACACTCCTTTATGGCTGATTTCTGTATAGGCTAAATTCCCATCTATCATTATTAACCTGTGTGCAAGCAAAAATACCACGTGTGTATGGACATTCTTACGTGTAGCCGTTAAAGGGGATGGTTAGCGTCTTTTTAAGATTGGAAATTAAAATACCCCGCAAAAAGGCTGCTTGTCATTAAGCAAACTATTTTGCGGGATATGATTATGGATTGACTAGAGGGAAATCAGGTTAGGAGTGGCTGGGTGATAGAGCATATGACGTGAAATATCGCCAGGATGCTGTACGAAAAGTGGCCCCCAAGCAGGATTGGTGTCGTGCATCAGCTTTAACAGCGACAGCATCCGATTAAATATAACTTGCAGATCCGCTTCGCGGGAAAGTCCCTCAGTAATAGCGGCAGCTACCACATGGGCAGCGTAGAAGCCGGAGCGGTGTTCGTCGGTAAGCGAACCGGTGGTTTGCAGCAAGGTACGTAATAGTGCGGCGACGCTCTCATCCTCGTTTCTCCAGTTTTGGATTTCATCCAGACTGTGATTTTCAAGGCTTGCAAGTTTAGTCTTCATAATGGCTTCGGCCACAATTTGTGCAGAACGTTTTGCTGTGTTAGCGTCAATAGCTCTGCCGTCAAGTTTAATGTTTGACAAATCCTTGTCGGTTTCCGATTCGATGATTTTCGCCCATGCTTCAGCTTGGTCAAATTCCAACAGTGCAGTGGCGTAGGCTCCCAGGTATCCCCGTAAAATATCTGCGGCGTGCGGATCACGGGCAGGTCCTTCATTTCGAAGTTGAGCTCTTCCCGAAAAAGCGGCATTCATACCCCGGAAATAACCGATTAAACCAATAGCAGCTGCTGGCCCCAGATTGAGGACACCCAATACATCCGATGCTGTTTCGTCGATGCGAGAAGCCCAGTAGTCCGGTAGTCCTTGTCCGATATTTTCGCTGTTTAATCGGTTTCTGACGACATTGGCCAATTCTTGAAGCAGGCCCAGATCAGCATGCAAAATGTCATGGCCACATACTTCATGCGGGATACTGGACCAAGCCAGCAGTCCGTTTGTCGCATGCGCAGGAGGAAGACTGACAATCGCTGCTTGCACTTTAAATACGGCTGTGGCGTCAGCGGGCCATGTGTACGGGCCATTTTCCGGCGCTCCCCATTTTACAAGTGCTGGAATAATACTGAGATCAGGTTCTTTTATTCCTTCGCGATCTTCTGCGCTAAGAAAACCGTCATACAGGTCACTCACAATCTCCTGAAAAGCATCGGTTGCAAGTGCATTGTAACCTTCTCCGTTTTGCAAAATGCTCTGAGCGATATCCAGCATGAGTCCGGCAGTTCTAGTCCGGCTTGGGTCCTGAATCAAAATTTCAGTGAAGCCCTGTTGTCCAAGCGTGTCCAATTCCTTAATAAACGGAATCGCGACCGTTTCCTGATATATTTTCGGCAGCTTGGCTTTTGCCGCGTGGAGTCTTCCCATCAATTGGTGATAATCCGTAGGGGCTGGCGGCCCCTGAAGATTGGAGAGAACGGCCTTCTTCACATTTTCGATACAAACAGACATGTTGGATACATCGGGTTTGGTAACAGTGGTGATGCGATTTCTTTCGAGCATTCCTTGCATAATTAAATACCTCCCAGGTTTTTGGATTAAACTACAACAGGCTGCTTCGTATTCCACAAACGCTTCACTTGACATTTTCCATCATGGAACGTTAAAAGATAGAGATCCGGATTTGTTATTTCCTCCAGAACAAAGTTCGGAGCATAGTGATGCAACAGAAGTGTTAGGATCAAGCGATGGGTGACTAACAGGCCACAAACAGCCTTACGTCATTATTCATCCTGTATCCTTCTTTACTAGAAAAATTAGCCGT
Organism: Paenibacillus sp. Aloe-11; assembly: GCF_000245715.1. NCBI lineage: Bacteria > Bacillati > Bacillota > Bacilli > Caryophanales > Paenibacillaceae > Paenibacillus > Paenibacillus sp. Aloe-11. The sequence continues at coordinate 152,460 of NZ_JH601054.1, forward strand.
ATCAGCAGGGAAAAGAAAGCTTTTTTGCAGCCTAAACTAACATGTGTGAGCTCTCGCATAATTATGCTCTCCTTTATTTGGCATCGCTCATGCTTCTATTTTCAAAACAAACAGGCATTATGCCTAAAGTAATGGTATGATAGCGTAGTTACATCTAAACGACGACTATTGGAGTGATCATATGGGTGCAAAAAGCAAGGGCGGCGGAACCGGCAGAGGTACAGGCAGTAAGGGCTGGACACGCTGGAATAAAACAGCGAAGCCTGCCAGAAGAAAAAGCGCTTCTACAAGCGCACCGGGAAGTACGGCAGCAGGAGCTGCAAAAGGCAGCGTTGCCAAACCAAGCGGGAACAAAGGCGGCGGCAGAAGTAAATAAGCCGAGTATGTATAAGGATTGTCTTCAAGAGGTGAAGCATGCGAATTAACAAGTACATAAGTGAAACGGGATTCTGCTCTCGTCGGGAAACGAACAGGTTGATAACCGCCGGGCGAATTACGATTAATGGCAAGGTTTGTGAAGCAGGGGCTCATGTAGAGCCACAGGATATCGTGCTGATCGATGGGGAAGCTATTCCGATTAACCGTAGTGAACCCGTATACTTGGCGCTAAATAAGCCTGTCGGCATTGTATGTACGGCAGCGGAGCAGGTGGCTGGCAATATTATTAGTTATGTCAATTATCCTTCACGCATTTTTGCCATTGGCAGGCTGGATAAAGCATCAGAGGGGCTCATTTTATTAACGAACGATGGAAGCATTGTCAACCAAATGATGCGTTCCGAGCATGGTCATGAGAAGGAATATGTGGTGACTGTAGACAAGCCTGTTACAGATGAATTTACGCAGGCCATGTCTCGCGGTGTTGAAATATTGAACGTCATTACCAAACCGTGCAAGGTTGATCGTACGAACGAATACGAGTTCCGCATCATTTTGACGCAGGGGCTGAATCTGCAAATTCGCAGAATGTGCAAGGCTCTGGGATACAGAGTGCTAAAGCTGGAGCGTGTTCGAATTATGAATATCACCTTGGATCATCTGGAACGGGGGCAATGGAGACATTTGGACAGGGAGGAACTGGAGTTGCTTCTTTCTAAATTGAAATGATGGATGCAACAAAAGCGCATTCCCGGTTGAATTCAGAGACTCATTCCAACTCTCACGGTTTTATTATCGTATGATGTACTGGTAGCATAACCGAAAAAAGGGAGATGAACATTATCCATATTTCTCGATTGGATCATTTGGTTTTGACGGTTAGAAATGTGAATACAACCTGTGATTTTTATAGCCGAGTATTAGGGATGGAAGTTATCACTTTTGGGGAGGGAAGAAAGGCACTTCACTTTGGACAACAAAAAATAAACCTGCATGAAGTGGGTAAAGAGTTTGAACCCAAAGCAAAAGCCCCCATGTCCGGTAGTGCTGATCTATGTTTTATAACAGATGTCCCACTATCAGAAGTAATTGTACATTTGGATGGCTGTGGAATACCTGTTGAAGAAGGTCCAGTACAGAGAACTGGAGCGTTAGCCCCTATAACATCTGTGTATATAAGAGATCCTGATGGTAACCTGATCGAAATTTCGAACTATTAAATTGAACCCAGCCTACGGGCAGATTAGCATTAAATAGATCGGAAAATAAATTAAGCAATAAGTTTGAGGGTAATTTCCAAGTGTTGACATAGAAATTTACTATGTGATAGGATTGATTTAATTGATAAGGACGGAGGGGTTACGTGTGCTAATCTAATTCTTCGATATTCTTTGCACAATGAATTAAATAGTGGATTAAGGCTATTGGTGTGCATAGTAATCGAAGAACGGTTTGCCTTCACGGTAACCTGGTTTAGTTTTTTGCGAATGGAGACAGGGGTAACCCTATCCTCATTTGGTATAAACTAAATGTAAAGAAAATGAAATGAACCTTATTTTGTGTTCATTTCCAAATTCTTTTTTCGATTACTGTAAACACAGGCTAATATCCTGTGTTTTTTTGTTTTATATAGCATTAGAGGAGGAATTCTATATGAGCGAACAACTAATAAAAATCGATGGAATAGAAATATGTACAGACAGTTTCGGAAAGCGAGATAACCCGGCAATATTACTCATTATGGGTGCCCAATCCTCACTGGTTTGGTGGGAAGAAGAATTCTGCCAGCGTTTAGCAGATACAGGGCGTTTTGTCATTCGTTATGATAACCGAGATGTTGGACGTTCTACAACTTGCGGACCTGATCAACCGGACTATACTTTCGAAGACATGGCAGATGATGCCGTTCGAGTATTGGATGCATATAAGATTGAGCAAGCGCATATCGTAGGCATGTCCATGGGCGGAATGCTGGCTCAAATGATAGCTCTACGGCATCCAGAGAGAGTTCTAACCGTTACGCTCGTATCAACGTCCAATTTTGCTCCCGATCTTCCACCGATGGAGGAAAGGATTATGGATTATTTCTCGAATGTGGGAGCAATAGATTGGACGAACGAACAATCGGTAGTCGAATTTGTGATAGGCAGATCAAGAATTCTAGTAGGTTCAAAGCATCCTTTTGATGAAAATAAAATTTTAAAATTGGCAAAAGAAGATTTGAAAAGAAGTATCAATATGGCCAGCATGAATAATCACGGCCTGCTGTCAGGTGGAGAATCCTATCTCGCTAGGACGGGTGAAATAAACGTCCCCGCTCTGGTTATACACGGTACTGAAGATCCGATTATCCCTTATGAACACGGAAAAAATCTTGCAAATGAAATTCCGGGTGCGCTTTTACTGACGTTGGATGGTACCGGGCATGAGCTTCACTATGACGACTGGGATTTAATAATCGGTTCTATCTCAAATCACACTTCGATACCAAATCAGTTTAGCTAAAGTGCACAATAGTTCAATAAAACAGCGGGAGTACTTCAATTTCCCATCCATGGCTGCCGCTGTTTCTATTACTTGGGTCAGTCTAATGTAGTATCGTTTTACTCTTTGGGGTTATACAAAATAATGCTTGTTTTCATTAACCCATTGAGTAAATGTTCTGGCTGGCTTGGCTGTAACTTGTTCTACTGTCGTTAGAACTGTGTAAGCTTCTTTAGGAGGGTTTTTCCCCATTTCTATAATAAAGTATTCAATAAATTCATTGTCATAGCCTTTGCCTTTCCACTCTTGTTTTACTTGTTCTTCTGTAATTTCAACAAGATCAATGTATTTATCTGTAACTGCAGAAATTTGTTTAACCATACTTCTTGGAGATAATGCTTCTGGTCCTGTCAAATCGTATGTTTGTTTATCATGGCCTTCTTCTGTCAGTGCCCTTACTGCGACATCAGCGATATCAGCTTCATGAATTCTAGCGCTTAAACTATCAGGGAAAGCCGTACGAATAATTCCTTCTTTTTGGATTGATTCTGCCCAACCACTGTAAAGTGCATTTTTCATAAATTCCACTGGCTTTAATAAAGTCCATTCCATTCCGCTATTTTTAATAACGTCCTCAATTGGGTTCCCTTCAAAATCGATCAGAGCTACTATTCTTGCAACATTAGCTTCTTTTGCCATCTGAATAATTCTTTTGTTTTTTATAAATTTTTCGTCCGATTGTTCACTCTGAGTGATCAGAAACAAGCTGTCTATAGTATGGAGATGTGCTTTTATAGTTTCGGGAATATCAAGATCACCTAGAACTACTTGTGCTCCTTTAGGCAAGTTGCCTTCCTTCCTTGACAATGCCTTTACTTCTATATCTTTTGCAAGTAGTTGTTCAACAATATAACTTCCTACACTTCCTGTTGCTCCTGTAACTAGAACTTTCATTCCTTATATCCTCCCGAGATTAATGATTTAGGCATTACTAAATTTCCAAGTAGCCTTCTTTGGTTATAATAAAGTGTGGTGTAACACCATAGTCAAGGAGGGATTTCATGGAGAATAATGTTCAAACTCATTTAACTTCAGGGCAATTTGCAAAAGTGATGGGTATTAGCAAGGATACTTTATTTCACTATGATCGACTTGGAATTCTTTCTCCTGAATTTCAAGCTGAAAATGGGTATAGATATTATTCAATTAATCAAATTGATGTTTTTAAAGTGATTTCAATACTTAAAGAATTAGAAATGCCATTAAAAGAGATAAAAGAATATTTAAATAAAAGGTCACCTCATGAGCTCATTGTCCTACTTGAAAATGAAGAGGCAATGCTGAATTCAAAAATAAAACAACTGCAAAAAATGAAAAGTATAATTTCAGAGAAGAAACGAATTACCCAAGCAGCAACTGAGATCATTTCAACTGATATTATTATTGAGGAAAATAACGATGAGTTTTTGGTAATAACAGAGGCTGATCCTTATACAAATGATAAAAGTATTTACGATTCTATGATAAAACACGAAAAGTACTTGAACATTTATAGTATTGATGCTTCCCATACAGTAGGTTGGATGAGAGATACAAAAAGAGTTTTAGCAAATGAAGCATTTAATTATGATTATCTTTTTACTAGAGTTAGTAAAAAATCAAATTATTCAAATTTCAAGCGAGAAAAAGGAACATATTTAATCGCGTACCATACAGAGGGATACTCGAGTGTATGTGACACTTATGATCGAATAATAAATTATGCTAATGATAAGAGCATAGAACTACAGGGATTTTTTTATGAGGATGTCTTGTTAGATGATCTTTCGGTTAGAGGTTATGAAGAGTATTTAATTAAGATCTCTGTTCAAATTTTAAAGATGTAGATTAGAAAACAAAGTGTTGAAAATAGTACCATATCGAACTATAATATTAGTACGGTATGGTACTTTTTTTGAGAAAATGGAGGTGCACATGGGAATTATAAAAGGAAGATCTGTTTTTTTATCAGCATCCATAGATGCATTACTGGCTAGAATAGTCTCAAGAAAACACAGGGAATCTGAGGTTGATACTTTAACAGCAACACAAGCAAGGATTTTGTTTTATCTTTGGGCAAAAGACGAAATACCTATCCATGAAATCTCAAGGATTACCAATCTTCAAAAGTCAACTTTAACGAGTATATTAAGTAAGTTGGAAAAAGCAGGACATATCAGTTTTATGCCTTGCCAAACAGACAAACGGAAAACAATAGTTAAAGTAGTGAATAGAAATGAAAATCTAGTGAAATTGAACAAAAAGATTATTGATGAAGTCGGAGAGATTTTTTACAAGGGATTTAGCGAGGATGAAATAGCATTGTACCAAAGTTTCTTAATAAGAACTTTAGATAACCTGATAGAATGCGAGAATGAAAAAAAATAATTTATTCAAGGAGAGAGAGTATGAATAAAAAACTAAGAATGGTATCCTTCGCACTTTTAGCAACATTGGCTTTTGCCACACAAAAGGAAAGTTTCGCAACAGCTGAAAGTCCTCCTACAGATGTTATTCGTATGGCTCCTACCTATAAAGATGTGGTGTATGCAACCGTAACTAATGATGATGGAAAGAAAAAAGAGTTAAAAATGAACATCTTCAAGCCGGAGGGTGTAACCGAAGCAACTCCTGTCTTGGTGTATGTTCATGGAGGAGGATGGATTATAGGGGACTATCAGGGCGATGATGCTCCTAAAGATGCAAAAAAGGAAACAGCCGCACCACCAAATCGATCAGCACAAATGACAGGTAGAGCCACAGATCAAGTGGCTACAGATTCAGCATACCAGGTTTTCAAAAAAGTATTAGAGGATAAAATTACTTTCGTTTCTATAGATTATCGGCTAAGTGGCGAAGCTATTTTCCCGGCTCCAATATATGATGTTAAGGGCAGTATCAGATATCTGCGTGCACATGCCAAGGAATACGGTATTGATCCAGAAAAAATTGCAGTAGCAGGAAATTCTGCTGGTGGACATCTGGCTACCGAACTCGCTGTTACTGGTGATATAAAAGAGCTTGAAGGTGATGTTGGGGGCAATCTTGAGTATTCAAGCAAAGTAATGGCTGCAGTTGATTTTTACGGTCCAACAGATATGTTTACCATGGGACCTGAGATGGACCCAACCCTGCAATCTCCTGAGGAGGCAGCCGAAACACATGACTCTCCACGAGCAGCTGAAGCCCAACTTCTTGGATTTGATAAAGAAGGACAAGGTGTGGCAGTCCTGAGAGATATTCGGGATAAACAACAAACCAATTCTCCTTATTGGGAAAAAGTAAAGTTGGCAGAATTGGCAAGTCCTATAAATTATGTATCTTCAGATGATCCACCCATGTTTATTGCCCATGGAGGACGTGACAGTTTAGTATCTATTCAACAAAGTTGGAGACTTAGAGATGCTCTTAACCATGCTGGAGTAGAAAATATTTTTATGTCTAACTCTAAAGCTCCTCACGGAGGCCAGGGTGAAGATGTCAATAATGCAGCTATAACCTGGGTAGCAAAAAAATTGCTTAATAAGTGAGATGTTTTAAATATCTGATGTTATTTCATTAAAAAAAGGGAGCCTCATTTATGGAGGTTCCCTTACCCATTGGATATCAGGATGAAATTGTTGCTTGAACGGAAGATGCCGACCGAACAATAGGATCAGATCATTTTGTAGCGGAAAATGCTCATATGTGAGATGTTATGATGATTTTAGAACTCTATCCTGAGGGGTAGGGCTTTTTTTGGTTTGTTCTATTTAATAAATAGTCTGTGCTTGTTTGGTGGAAATTGGCCAGTCTAATTAAAATCTCCGTTGGAATGTCTATATCACCGCGTTCATAGTTGCTGTATATCCGCTGGCTACAATTGAGATACTCGGCCATTTGAGTTTGAGTTAAATCTTTATCTTCGCGCAAATCTCGAATCCGTTGATACATCTTGTTCACCTCTAAACAAGAATATATTAGCGAAATAATCGCTATTGATTTTTAGCGAATATTTCGCTAAAATTAGTCAGAGGGTTAATAATACATATCAAGAAGGAGTAGATCATGAGTATCTTGGAGAACTTTTATTACGGAAAATGTAACCCAAGTGAACGAATTAATTCGAAAGACACTGAGTTCGAACTGGTCTCTCAGAGAATAGCCGATGCTGAGGAAGTCCTCAAAACAAAATTGTTAGAACAGGATTACAAATTAATTGAAGAACTTTCGGATTTACAAGATGTTTTAATTTCCTTATTGTCCGCTTCCGCTTATATAGAGGGTTATAAAATGGGAGCACTAATGATGATTGAAGTATTTGACGGGAAAGAAGGCATAATATAGGCACAATACAGAAGAATAAAAGAATAAACTAGAAAAATCTTTGAAAGGTAGCTCCTTTATATGGAGTTACCTTTTTCATTGCTAAAAGGGCTATTCTGCAGGATAAGGCTTTTTTTGCTTCGTTCTGTTTAACAAGTAGTCTATGCTTGTATTATGGAAATCAGCCAGTTTGATTAGAATCCTCGTGGGAATGTCGACGTCACCACGTTCGTAATTGCTATATATTCGCTGACTGCAATTCAAATATTCAGCCATTTTTGTTTGAGTCAAATCTCTATCTTCACGCAAATCTCGGATTCTTTGGTACATTTTACTCACCTCCAAACCAAGAATATCCCAGCGAAATAATCGCTATTTATTTTTAGCGATTATTTCGCTAATTATTCGGGAGGTTTTTCATTTAGATGAGAGGGAGAAGAAAATAAGTATTTTTGAAATAGTACCATTACAAAAAATATTTACGAATGTGGACAAATTAAATATTGGAAGCGAATCAGATAGATTTGAGAAACTCTAGAGAAATTTCCAGAAGTTTTTATCGGTTTTTAGCACGGTGTAATATAATGATTATATTGATAGTTTTATTCTTAAACGGTTTAGTGTAGGCATTAGGGGGGATAGTATGCCATTTGAAAAAGGTGGACGAGCTGATAAGTTGGGAAATAGGTATGAAGGTCGGTGGATTGTAAAACAATTAATAAGATTGCTAAACGAAGAAATAAGTTCTGTTATTATTGAGCCAATTGGTAACGAAGAACAAGGCGTTGATCTTAGAATAAAAAATAAAGACGGTAGTCGAGAATATCATCAGTGTAAAGCGAGAAATGCAAGTAAAGAGTTTTGGGATCTAAGTGATTTGGCTGCAAGAGGAATTTTTAAAACGGTAAAGAAACAGTTGGAGGCTTACGAGAACAGCTCTTATCAATTTGTTTCAGCAGTTAGTTGTATGATGATGAATGATCTAACCATCAGAGCTAAGAACTCAAATGGTACTTCAGAAGATTTTTATAAATATCAAATAAATAACAGTGATAGTGGAAAAGAAGTGAAAAAATCTTTTACCAGTTTTGTCGGATATTTAGGTTTAAATATTCAAGAAATTAGTGAACGAAGCGCAGCGTTCGAATTATTGAAGAGAATTGAATTTATACAATTTCCTGATGATACTTATACAAAAAAAAATCTTATGGATAGTCTGAAATTTCTTTATGTTGGAGACCATGAAGCTATCTATAGTTTGCTCATAAAGTATGCTGAAGAAAACGATAAGCTAGGTTCTGAAATTACTGGCTACATGTTAAATAACTATTTAACTTGTAGACCTGATATTACAATAAGAAAGTTATATAAAGATAATAGAATTCTTCCTAGGATAGAGGAATTGAACAAAGAGTTTAGAGCATCTTTTTTGCCAATAAATAATTCGCTTATTTACAGAAGAGAAAGTGAAATTTGTATAGAAGAGATATTGAGCAATAAATCAATTATGTTGCATGGAAAAGCAGGTATCGGTAAAAGTGGCTGTATCTCAGAAATTATCAATAATCTTAAGAAAAAAAATATAATCCATTTAGCAATAAAGTTGGATAGGAAGGTTTTATTCAATAATGCTGAGCAATTTGGGGAAGGATTAGGTTTACCGGCATCACCTATACTTTGTTTGGATGCTATTGCAAAAGATAACGAGGCTGTTTTGATCTTAGATCAACTAGATGCAATACGTTGGACAAATAATCATTCAGGCGCAGCTCTAGATGTGTGCAAAGAAATGATCAGAGAAACTGAGCTCATAAATGAAAATAGACAAAAAAAAATTAAATTATTACTTGTATGCCGTACATTTGATTTCCAAAATGATAGGGGAATAAAATCTTTATTTTTAAACACTGAAAATATAAAAACAGTATGGAAAGAGTTAGAGCTTAAAGAAATTTATAAGGATCAAGCAAAACAAATAATCGGAAATGAATATGATAATTTTCCGAGTAAGCTAAAGGTCTTATTAACAACTCCAAGTAATCTGTATATATGGAGTAATTTGGATGAAGAAAGAAAAAGAAATATGTATACATCTTCCAGTGAACTAATTAAACAGTGGTGGGACCAGTTAAGAGAACTTTGCGAATCAAAGAATGTTACCACCGAAGAATTGAATAGGCTAAAGGATACAATAGTTAATCATATTGAAACAACGGGGAGTCTAACTGTTCCAGATTATTTACTAAGTAATTGTTCAATGTTGGCTAAAGACTTATTACTTTCAAACGGAATGCTACTTCTAAATGGAAGAATGGTAGGGTTTGTTCATCAAAGTTTCTACGACTACTTTTCTATGGAAAAAATGCTATATAAAGTATATGACGGCGAAACAGTATTGAATGTAATTGGGCAAAAACCTAGGCAAACCCCGATGAAAAGATATCAAGTACAGATGCTTTTTGAAAATTTACTGGATGATGATATTGATAAATTTATAAATTTTGGTGAACAAATGCTTGAGAATGAAGATATTCGTTTTTATATCAAGTATGTCTTTTTGGAAGTTTTAGGACAAGCAAAAGAAGTTAACAGTGCTATTCAATCATTTATACTTAAGTTTCTGGAGAATGATTACTGGAAAAATCATATCTTTGATGCTGTTCTTATAGGTCATTCCATATATATTAAGTTTCTAATTAAAAATGGTTATATAAAAAAAATGATTGGTTCTACCGAAAGTAGAGATTCTGCTTTTTTGTTACTTCGTTCAGTAAATAGAGAATTACAGGATGAGCTTACAGAGTTAGTTTTACCACTAGCGTTTGAAAATTTGGAATTAGATCAAAAAATATATTCTTGTTTATGCTGGGATATTGAAGATGATTCAGATGCAATGTTTGATTTAAGGATGAAGTTGTTTGAATATCGCAAGGAATTGGGGATTGATTATATAACTTGGGAAAAAATTATAAAAAATCCCGAAAGAAGCATTCGAATGTTAAATTTCTTAGTGGGGAGTGGTAGAACGATAATACATGATTTAAATGAGAAGTATGCAGAAGCTCTCAACACTTCTCTTTCCGATAATCCTTGGGTTATTTGGAAGAAATCTATGTCATATTTATCAGAAAAAACTTTTAATGTGGAAGATATTTATGACGAGAAATTAGAGCAGTGGGAATACAAAAAATATAGACAAAATAATTCTGGAAGAGTTTATGTTAGTATTATTAAAAAATCAGCCCAGATTTTAATAAATTTAAATACAACAGAATTTTTGAATTCTTGCGAGGAATATTTTAATAATAAGTCTTTAATTGTAAATGAAATCCTGCTTTTTGTTATGGAGTCTCTCCCTCTTGAATTCTCTGATTACGCCATTAAATGGTTAATGGGCGATATTCAAAAACGTATATTTAATTATACTGGAGAAAATGATGATTATTTACAATCTGCAAAAAATATTATCGAAAAACATTCTTCTAATTGTTCATCTGAAGTGTTTAAAAAACTTGAAACAGAGTTGTATTATTTTCATTCGGAAGACGAGTTTAGATATGCTCAATTTCGTTTTAATGAGAACAAAGAACGTAGAAAATCTAAAGAAAAATATATATCCTATTTTCCTTACTGGGGAACTGTGCAGTATGAATTGCTACCAGTTCTAGACGCTGATAGAACTTCAGTGCAAACAATTGAATTGATAAATGTGTTAAATAGAAGATTTGCTAACAATGAGTCTTACAATAAACGTTCCCAAATAACCGGTGGATGGGTTGGATCAACTATTGGTTCTAATGCAGAACTGCTTAATGACAAGCAGTGGTTAAAGATAATAAAAAGTAAAAAGCGAAATGATTTTGGAAGATTTATCTCGGGGAAAGATGGAATTTTGGAATCTAACCCAGAACAATTTTCAAAAGATTTAGAACGGATTGGAAAGAAAAATCCTAATAGAATAGCTAAATTGGCACTTAAGTTCGATAACAATGTAGATAATTATTATATCCGAGCTATCTTTAATTTAATTCAAATAACGGAACCAGAGGGTGAGAGTATTCAGGTTGATACTTGGAAGCCAGTTTCTATTGAATTAGCACAGCAGCTTTTTATAAAGTTTTCTGATAGAGACGAAATTAATGTAGTATCAGCTTTTTGCAGAGCAATTGAAAGAAGAGCATCTGAGAACTGGAGCAATGAAGTTCTAGAGTTAATATGTAATTTAGCTAAGTACCATGAAAATCCAGAAGAAGGAAAATTGAATGTTCAATCTTCTGAAGACAAAGAGGGAAAAACCATTAATTTGTTGGTTACAAACTCTATGAATTGTATTCGTGGTTCTGCAACTAGAGCTATTGCAGCTTTGTTATGGGAGAATTTAAATAATTACATGAAGCTTAAAGAAACAATAAAGGCTATCGTTAATGACGAACATATAGCTGTTAACATGGCTGCTATTGAATGTATACTTCCCATAATGAACATAGAAAGGGATATAGCTGTAAATTGGTTCTTTTCATTAGTTCAAAAAGATATTAGAGTTGCTGGGCATCCAAATGTTTATAATTTATTTTACAATCTAGTAGAGACAGATGAAAAAAAAGTGCAAGATATAATAATTTCAATGTATGAATCAGGCTTTGAAGATGTTTCAGAACTTGGCGGAAGACATATTGCAAACATGAATATATTATATGGATATTTTGAAGATATTATATTTAACAATGGTATTAAAACAAAATCACAGAAAAAAGGTATTGTTGAGTTGGCAATTGTCCTTATAAAATATAGTACTTTTCATTCTAAATGTCAGAGAATAATATTATTTTTTTTAGATGATAAAGAGATTGATTCTAGAATTTTTTCTAGGATTTTAAATGAAAAATCAGTTAATCTTGAAGAGGATGCGGATTTTATAATGGATTTGGTAAGTTCAAGCAGCGAAAGTTATACAATACATCGCTTTATCGATCTAATAAACGAGGGTAGTTCTTCAATTAAAGGACTCGAGAGTTCAATAGTTAAAATGTGTAAAAGTATTGTTTATAGAATATGTAAAAGAGCAGATAATTTCATTGAAAATCAGTACGGATTTGCAAATGAATTGTCTAAACTCCTTACAGTATTATTTGAGGCTACGCAAAATTCCTCATTGTTACAAGAAGAATGCTTGAATACTTGGGATATTATGTTTGAGAATCGAATTGGGGCAACTCGCCAGATTAGCCAATCATTGATGGATTATTAATTTAATATAAGGTAGACTTGACTTTACATTAGGGTTGCCTTCTTTTCATCCTCTTGCTACTTTCTCAGACATTGGTAAAGTATTCAGCAAAACTTTAAAAAAAGCCGTGAAAGATAGATGTTTTAATGACAATAAACAGCAAGTCCAATAGATTAAGGAATCGCTACACCACTTCGGTGTGCTTCAAAATCTAGTGAACAGATACCGTGAAGAGAGTAGCGCTCAACAGGGCATGACAAGAAAATATGCCACAGTTAGTTAGGGGAATCACGAGAACATCTCATCAATGAGATGTTTTCTGTGATTGAGTTTGTTATGAAGTAGTAAATTTCGTTTAATTCAATTTTGTTCTGCAATTTACGAACTTCACGAACATAACCCATAAGAATTATAATGAATGCGAGGAATAGAGCTTGAAACAAATTTTTAGTGATTTCTTTGACAAATCAATTTATTATTACAACTGGTTTTTAAACAAAGGTAGGTTCGCTCCGACAAGGATTGGAGACATTATTATAACAATAATTGGGATTATGATTTTACTTTATGCTGTTATTGGAGATAATAAGTTTTTCATTGAAAAATTCGCTGGAATATTTGGAACTCTAATGTTCTTTACTTTATTCCTAGGTACCTTCAAAACATTTTGGATTAAGCTACCTAAATTTATTCGAAAAGGTAATGATGAAGTAAGTAGTTTTCTTAATAATTTCAGTCACTCTTCGTATCTCTACGGATTAACTGTAGTTACATTTTTTCTTACCTTTACGCTGTGTGGGGTTGTAATGTCAGGCTCCAAATTTATTATTGGAGTTAGTTTTGACTGGAAAGTGCTATTTTATAATTCAATATTTCTATCAATGGCATTATTTACAGTACTTTATTTCATGTTTCACATTTCGAAGGATAACATTACATTAAAGCAAGCAAAAGCAAGGATTTCTTTTTATTTATTATGTTCAGCATGTATCACTGCAGGATTGTTTGGCACTTCTTTTAAAGTAGCCATCACTCCTTTTCTTACGTATGTAGGAATTGGATATCTTTGTTTAAGATATTTAATAGACAAGATTGATAGTGAAAGTGAATCGAAGAAGTCAGTATAAATCCGTATAAAAAATATATTCGTCTATCGGATAATGAGGTCTTAGTTTATCTGATTGGTTTTAAAGAAACTGATTCAGACGAAAAGCCCTGCGAAGCTAAGTAAGGTGATCGTTCTCTGACGGTCACTTTTGGAGAAAAAAATCCATCTACAAATCCGAAGTTTGCGTAATAAAGAGAAGATGAATATGAGTATCTTGGAGGATTTATATTACGGAAAATGGTATCCAAGTGAAAGAACCAGACCGAAAAACCCTGAGCTGGAACTAATCCATCAGAAAATATCTGCTTCTATGAAAACTCTAAAAGCAAGATTGTCGGAACCCGATTATGAATTAATTGAAGAACTATCTGATTTAAATGATGTTTTAATTTCTATATTATCTGCCTCAGATTATATTTCTGGATACAAAGCAGGAGCTTTGACGATGGTTGAAATATTTGATGGAAAAATCATTTAAACTAAGGTATATCCCAGTGCTTTAAAGTGAAAAGTGTAGAGTTAAAAGGCTTTACATTGTGATTTAGAGGCAGCATTTGTTTAATAACACATAAGTCTGTAGTCTTAGGCATAAATCCGTGTTATTCATATAACAATTAGTAATAAAGATGGTTTTCCATAAATTTGAATAATGTTACTATGTCTTAATTGAACCTAAACCGAGGTAAATTATGACAACCATTAAAGTGACACCTGAACAACTTATAACTGTCTCTAAGAAATTTGATCTTGCACAGCAAACCGTGATGAAAATGAATAGTCAATTATCGCAGCATATCTCGTTTATGGAACGATTTTGGGAAGGCATAACGAAGGAGCAATTCTATTATAGATTCCAAACATCTCAGAAGAATATGGCTGACTTTGTTACACTAACTGATTCAATTTCAAAAGAATTGCGCCAGCATGCGGATAAATTCAGATTAGCTGATCTGATGGAAGCAGGCAATATTGACGCAGGTTGTTTGCCTCCTCCACCTAATTCGTGTGCTGTTCCTACTCCAGATACACGAAATGCATTTCAGAAATCGGCAGATAGTTTAACTGAACTGGGTCAGGATTTTGTAGCCGCTAATTCAGAACGCTATGAGAAGAAATTCGATTCAGTCTGGAGCTTCCTAGATTATATGACGTATGGTATTCCAAAAGGAATGTATCAAGGGTACATGGAACGAGCAGCTAAACAAAACGATTCATGGAATGACATGCTCAATTTCGGTACATTTGGAGTAACGGGCATGATTCAGGGTGCATTTAATCCCACCAATGCATGGTCAAAGGAACATATGGCAAATTTGATTGGTACAGCAGGACTATTTGGGGAGTCAGTTCATTAATTAAACCGAAAATTGGATTGAAGTCGTCGGTTAGGTATAAAGATTCAGGCAATAAAAATTCTGGTTTGAGTAAATCAATAGAATCTGATCCTATGTCTGAAATTCAAACGGGTGGAAGAAACGAACTTTCCATTGACGAATATTTTCGTAGAGAAGCTGAAGCAGATGAGATGTATGATCAGATTAGAACTTCTGATAGTGATGTAAAAGCTATAGCAGAAAACTCTGGAATGAAAGAAAGTAGGGTCCAGAGAATTAAAGAACATGTTTTTATCAATGAACACATAAAATCAAGCGGATACGGAAGATTCCATTCTGATTATGAGATAGCTCAGGCATGGGATAGATTACAAAAAGGGCTACAAACAGAAAAAGACATTGAGTTACTTAATCATGAATTGTTTGAATCCAGATTTGAAGGTATATTTAAAACAAACTATGAGACTGCTCATAACGCTGCTGTAAGGTCGGGTCGTCCATGGGAAATTGAGTAGAGGAGATTTTGAGAATGGGAGCATTTGTTTTACTTTATAAAGAACATGAGGATGAGACTATGGTTGTATATAGATATGGCCCAAAAGAAGAAATTATGGGGAAAATCCAATTGAATAAAGATACTAAGTTATTTTCTGAGATTGAGCCTATACAAGATTCAAATCATTCAAACAAATTTTATTTTGACAGGGCAGCGCAGAGAATGGCTCGGTGCTTCATTAAAGAAGGCGGAGTATTTCCTGATAAAATGACATTTGAATCATAAATTAGAACCAAGTTAAACTGCCATGAATTAAGCTTGCTCCTCAATAAAAATGGAGTAAGCTTTTTTTAAATGTCACTTATTTAACAAGAGGAATAACATACACCTTATTATTCTTTCCAATTGTCCGAATTAGTGTTGACAATTCAAACCATGATCGCTCCTGCTTTAATTTAGAATATTTAAAGAAATGTGAACCATATGATTTTAAAGACTTTTCAAAAGAAGAATGGATCAAAAGATATAAACAATATTATGGACTTCTCCATTGAGTGACTGTATAGATAATTTTTCTCAATCCTATGAGGAACAAAAAGGAACAGAAAGAAGTAGAGGCTGTCAACCTTTGCAGAAAAAACTCTGCACAGGGGACAGCCTCTCTTTGCCGACCCATGCACAAGATCTTGCACTGTCAATCATACTACAACAATCATAGGTCACGGTTGGGGCTTGTTGTTCCTCGTATCTTCGAGGCGATCCAATACGATTTGCACGGCAATCGCATCATCCAGATAACCTAATGGAAATACATAATCGGGGATGATATCTGTGGCGGAGACGAAGTACAACAAGCCGCTGCCGAGGATCGAGCGCTCCTCCGGGGTGATGTTTTCGCTACTGTAGAGCTGATACATTCTCTTGAGCTCCTCAATGAACGGTCCCGCGCCGTTGACGCTTTTTACTTTACCGTGAAAGTCGTTGTGGATAATCCGCGCCCCTTCTTCGGTTAGGACATAGGGTTCGTATTTGCTCAGTTCTTTCTGAACCAGCTCGGCAGTAAACTGGTGGTCCATGAGATTGGAGGCTTGAAGAATTTCTTTAATGCTGTTGATGGAGGAGTAGATATCGTTCGACTGGTTCTGGTGAATAGGGGGAGCGGGGACACCATAACCAGCAGCTTGGAAGAGTGAAGCGGAAGGAACATCAAGATGAAGGGCAAAAGCTTCCAGATGTTCAGGCTTGGCTCTTTGCTTCCCGTTAACGATCCGCGATATCGTGGCCGTATCAATGCCAGTAGCGGCGCCTAGCTTTCGCATAGATAAAGAACGTTCTTTCAGCAAGGAGAGCAGTATCTCGCCCAGTGTGGCGCTTCTCTTCTCATCAGACATTTGCAGTTCACCTCACCTTGTGTTGGTGTTGAATCAAATGTTGAGGGAATCTCAACATTTTTAGAAATGATGAGCACCTTTTTGCAATATGCTCAATAGTATGACTGTAAACTGACAACAAGGAGTGAGAACCCCATGGCTGCTTGGCTTGTAATTTTTGGCTTTGCCATATCATCCAGTCTGGATAATTTGGGTGTTGGAATATCTTATGGGATTCGGGGTATTCGTATTAACTATTTATCAAATTTAATCATTGCGGTTATCTGTTTTATTCTTAGCATGATAGGGATCATATCCGGTCAGTGGCTGGCGAAGATTCTTCCGGGCGTATTACCCTTCCTGATTGGAGCGTTATTGCTATTCATTGTCGGTGCCCGCATCATTCTGCTGGCAGTACCGCGTAAGAAGCAGGAATCCAGCCAGGACGGTGAAGAAGCCATGGAGGCTGCGTCGGGCGGATCACTCGAAGGAATTCTGCAAAACCCCGAAACCGTGGATAAAGACAAATCAGGCTCTATAGGGTACCTTGAGGCAGTGGTGCTGGGGGTTGCACTTGCCGCTAATGCTGTTACGAATGGGATCGGTGCAGGCCTGATGGGAATGTCACCACTTGCGATCTCTCTGACTGCGGCAATCGGCAGTTATATCACGGTCTGGCTAGGTATGATCCTGGGACAAAAATTGTCGGCGATTCGCATCGGCTCTTTTACATTAGGTCAGTTCAGCACGGTCTTAAGCGGAGTTATCATTATTTTGATTGCTTGCAATTCTTTCTTTAAGTAAGTGTAGAGTTGGAAGGAGCGGCGATAGCTTAACATTGCTTTTTGTAGAATAAGAATAGTGATTGTCGAAAAGCGATTGTCGAAAAAAACAAAGCGACCATGCTTAGTATGCATGATCGCTTTTATTTTAAAGTTAAAATGGACCGCATAGGTGATCCATTTGTACATTCCTATTTTATTAATGATGCCACCACGATTCCACAATTTGATGAGCATGTTGCGGTTGATATCCTCTTCCTATGAGGTAGGAAACTGCTGCCGCCTCTCTTAAAGCATGCTCCGTAGAAATGGTCTGTGCTTCCCACAAACCATTTTTTACCCAAGGCTCCACTACTGCTAATGTTTCATGTTTTAAATTGTGCATATAAGACGATTTCGGATAATAACTATATGCCAATTATTACTCCTCCTTTTTTCCAGCAAGAATACACTAGCATATGCCCATATTGTTTTTTGGTGAGCCCAAAATTCTCAACCATGGTTTTGGGACTTATATCAAATTGTTTATAAATATTGTTATAGGAATTTCCTCATTTCATTAAATGCTAGCTCCCTGTGACCTGCTTGACAGTGTTGTTCACCACCCGTTTCTTTAGTAAATACTTTGGTTGTAATAGAAGCCGCATTGATTAATTCTTGTTGAATTTGTGCGAGTCGGCTAATAGGTACATATTGATCATCTTCTCCTGCTAATAAAAGAACATCTTGATTAATGAATGCTCCAATGCCGTGCATCGTGTGCTTTTCGAAATTTCTAATAAGATCAAAAGGTGTTGCTTCACCAGTGTTTTCCATTCCTTTGGTAATCTTCCAATGTAAATCAATATTGTGAGACATCATCTTTTCGAATAATGAATTCACTTGATCCACTTCATTACGATCGACTAGCTGCATCATACTCTGATACGTTTCTTCTGGCATACCCATTTTTAATGCATCTAAGCCACAATAGAAAATGTTGAAAGCAACTACTTTATCGATTCTCTTTTCGAAAGCTGCTGCCCGCATAGCCAAATACCCTCCCCAAGAAGCACCTACGAGGCTTACACGATCTAATTGGAAATAATCAATCACCGTTGATATTGGCTTTTCCCAGTTGTGAATGAATTTAAGACCGTTTTTTAATGCAGTTCCTTGTCCAGGACCATCAAATACAATAATATTGTAATCAATTCCTTTCATGAATTTCATCATTTTAAGCATCTCTTCCATGTAGGAATCATACCCACCAAAAACAAGTAATGTTTTTGTAGCTCCAGGTGTCAATAATTTTACAGCAGGCAGATAGGAGTCTTCATAGGGAATCTTGTAGGATTCATACTCAAATTCATGAAAGCTTCTATAGAATGTTTCTCTATATCTTTGATACATTTTTATTTTATTGGGATCGGTGGGTGCAAGATAAAATTCGGCAGCTTGATAGTAAGCTGAGGCTAAGTCATAATCCTCACTTTCTTCGCGTTTCTTTGCTGAATCCAGCCAGGCTGCATACCAGCTATGGGTATCAATTAATTTCGGAATGATTTTTTCCAAATCAGCTTCGGTTCGATCATCTTCTTGGTAATAATCATTGATAAAACGATTAATTTGAAGATTAAATTGTTCGTTATTTACATATTGCTTAAACATATAATTTTCCTCCTTCGATTCGGGTATGTGTTTACTATAGAGTATAGTTACTACATAAAAAATAATTAGTATCGTATCATCTGTAGGATATCTTACACGATATATATGAAGTATTCGAAAACTTACACATAAGGAGCAAGTGGTTAAATGAATGAAGATATCAGAATTTACAAAACAAAAATGGCTATTGAACGAGCCTTAATTGAATTACTCCAGCAAAATGATTTTAAAGATATTACGATCAAAAAAATTTGTGATCAAGCTCTTATCGGACGTTCTACTTTTTATAGTCATTATTTGGATAAGTACGACTTGCTAGAAAAAATAGTTAAACAGTATGCTTCTGATTTTAAAGTTGAGGTTGAACATCGTTTTGAAGCAATGGAAGAGGGGAAGGTAGCAAATGCCATAGAACTTGTAACCGATAAAATGATTACAAAAAAGTTCGAGATTTCAACATTGTTAGCCGTTCATGAAGTAAATGCAGATCTACGTAAGGAATTTGAACAAATTTTGTTTAGGACTTGCTTAGATTATTTAAAGCAACAGAAATATTCAACGTCGATCGCATTGGAGTTTTTAACAGAACTATATGCTGCTAACTCAATGATGTCTATCCATTGGGTTTTGAGAAATGGCAAAGATACTAACATCATTCTTCTTTTAGATCAAATGCAAGAATATATTTTTAATCAGCTAAAGTAATAGGAGGTGCCTTGCTTATTTCAGGGATTGACTTTGTCTTTTCCTTGTGTCTGTCGGAGCATTCGAAAGTTGACGATACTGCATTATAAAAGATATTATATATAGATTAGATCCTGAATTGAGGTGAACCACCGAACATGAAGTATTCTAAAGCGACGAACTATGCCCTTCACACCATGCTCTTTTTAGTAGTATTAACTCCTAATAATAAGCCTGTTGGTGTACAACAGTTAGCGGATCGGCAAGGGGTTTCACCTACTTACTTGTCTAAAATACTGACCAAGCTGGTCAAGGCGGGAATGATTGAATCCACTTCAGGTGCCAATGGAGGTTATAGATTGAAGCGGAACTGGGAGGATATTTCGTTTCTAGATGTCATTCATGCGATTGAAGGCACAACTTCTTTGTTCGATTGTTCTATGAACCATGAAGCAGAATGCTTGATTCAAAAAGTAATGGTTTCAGCGGAGAGCAAAATGGATGAGCATCTTAGAAACCAAAAGCTGTCTGAACTTGCTAAAGAAATAAAATTGGTTCTGTGAGCCATATTTATTTCGGATTGATTATAGATATAAAGAATCTTTTATATATTTCAAGTGGACTATAGAAGTGGCCCATGTAGGGCCGCTTTTTTGGTTTTGAAAAGCATTGAGGTACTAGTTGGGGGAGATAGAGTTTCAGATAGATCAATATTTTACAGGCCCATTCCTTACCTTAAAAGGAGTGAATTTTTGCATAGTCGCTTTAAATAGGTTTTAGATCAAGCAAAAAAATATAAACAACACATTTAATTGAGGCGCTAGCTTTAGCAGCACATGGAAGTACCACTGGATTAAATGGAGCTAGCGAGCAGGGAAAAGCTCAACAAAATTGTGCAGATGACGCAGGAAGAGGGTGAAGGAAAAAAATTATACAAAGAATTGTTCCTCTGATTATTCCCCAACTCAAAAAAAGCTTTTTTCTTCTTGTTGGCTCAGAATCATTCTTTTTTGCTTTCCAACGACATAGCATCACTTCCAGTAATTCATATGATATTCAGCGTGAAAGAAACCCGCTATGGCTTTCTCATCGGAAAACTTAAGGTACGGGTATCCAAAAGATACCCGAAATACTGAAAGCGTTTTCAAATGAAAGTGGACCATCGTGTCTTCTGAAAATGTAACTTTAAATAGACTGATAAATAAAAAATGGAGGTAATACGTTTATGATTAAAAAGCTTTCGGTGTTTATATTAGCTTTTACATTATTGCTGAGCTGTTTACCAATGATGTCTGTTCATGCTGCTAACAGTGCAATTGCGAAACTCCCTGGAAATTCAAATCCTCTGATAGACCATAAATTGGGAGCTGATCCCTTTGCGCTAGTCTATAATGGAAGGGTTTATATCTATATGTCAAGCGATGCGTATGTCTATAATAGTGACGGAACAATTAAAGATAATGATTTTAGTGCACTTAATAAAATAAACGTCATATCTTCTGCTGATATGGTGAACTGGACAGACCACGGTGCAATTCCGGTCGCAGGATACAATAATGCAAATAATGGAACTGGCATTGCAAAATGGGCATCACTCTCATGGGCTCCGTCGGTTGCACATAAAAATATAAACGGTAAGGATAAATTCTTCCTTTATTTCGCAAATGGTGCCTCAGGTATTGGTGTGCTAACTGCAGACACTCCGATAGGGCCGTGGAAAGACCCGCTCGGAAAAGCTCTTGTTACACAAAGCACAGCTGGAATGTCCGGAGTTACGTGGCTTTTTGACCCGGCGGTATTGGTGGATGATGATGGAACAGGATATCTGTATGCTGGTGGAGGTATACCCAATACCTCGGACCCAGCGTCAATTGCAAATCCTAAAACAGCCAGAGTTTTAAAACTGGGCGCTGATATGACTAGCATTGTTGGAAGTGCAGTAACCATTGATGCTCCTTACATGTTTGAAGATTCTGGAATTCATAAGTATAACGGCAAATATTATTACTCTTATTGTATTAATTTTTCCGGTACACACCCGTCAAATTATCCAGCAGGTGAAATCGGCTACATGGTGAGCAACAGTCCTATGGGGCCCTTTACTTATAAAGGGCATTTTCTGAAAAATCCATCTACATTTTTTGGAGTTGGTGGAAATAACCATCATGCTGTGTTTAACTTTAATAACCAATGGTATGTAGTGTACCACGCCCAAACGGTCAGCAAGGCTGTATTGGGAGCTGGAAAAGGATACCGTTCCCCGCATATCAATAAGCTTGTGCATAATGCTGATGGAACAATACAAGAGGTACAGGGAGATATGGCAGGTGTATCTCAGATAGCCAATCTTAATCCATACAATAGGACTGAGGCTGAAACGATCGGATGGAATGCAGGGATTACAACTGAGGTAAGTCAGGCAGCAGGCGGACCAACAAATAATCTTGATGTGACCAATATACACAATGGTGATTGGATTGCTGTAGGAAACGCTGACTTTGGTTCCGGCGGAGCCAAGACATTTAAAGCAAATGTAGCATCCAATGTAGGCGGCAAAATAGAAATACGTCTGGACAGTGCCACGGGTACTCTTGTTGGAACTCTTAATGTCAGTTCTACTGGAGGAGCACAAACATGGAAGGAAATAGAAACCACTGTAAGTAATGCAACCGGTGTTCACAAGGTTTTCTTAGTCTTTACCGGAACAGGGACTAGTAATCTATTTAATATTGATTACTGGCAGTTTACACCCAATACTACTGGAACAAGGGTTGAAACCGAGAATATGACCCTTGGCGGTACTTACGCTGGGAAGATCAGTTCTCCTTTCAATGGGGTCGCTTTATATGCAAATAATGATTATTGTGCATACACTCAGTACTTTGCCAGCTCCACCCATAGTATTTCAGTCAGGGGCTCTTCCAATAATTCAAGCACCGCCAGAGTAGACTTGCAAATAGGAGGAACCACAGTTGGTTCATTTTATTTTACCGGAACTACGCCGACGGTCCAAACCTTATCCAATATCACCCATGCAACCGGAAATCAAGAGGTTAAACTGATCGTAACTACCGATAACGGGACTTGGGATGCATACGTGGACTATTTAGAAATTAATTAACGGTTGGTGATTCAACCTCAGAAGGGACTGGAAGGAATGCATCCGCAACATTCTTACAGGAGTGCTGCGGATGTAATCAGTATTTTGTTTCTTGTGAGATTATTTCATCCTCTTATGACGTATACGTAATGATATGCAAACAAACATAAGAAATCATTGTTTACTATATAGCCTTGAAGAACTGCCCCATGTACAGGCTTTTAATGCTATTCAAAAAGGTATCTTGATCATAAATCTGAAAGGGATATGATTTTATTCTAAAAAATGGTACAATTATGAGCGAACAGACTATTATATTACTGCTTGTTTTCCAATTCCATAGTTTATTTAACTATGCATCAAATGATAAGTTTATGCTGAAAGGGTGGTTTATCCATGGAAATCACACCTACGATACGAGCAGAATTAGACAGATACTTAAAACAAGAGGGTTTGAGTCTGACGCAATTTGGACATATTGCAGGCATGAATCGGGGAATAGTAAGTAGTATTGTGACAGGAAATAAGTCTATGTCTGTTAACCAGCTTGATCGAATTACTGAGGCTATGGGTTTAGCGGAAGGCTACTTTTACGACTTGTTTATAGAAAACTACATCATCGATTTCCCCCCGAATATGCGTCGAATTGAGCGGCTGCTATATCGTTGCGCAGAGCTGGACAAGCTGGATGCGATCCGTCGAGTGGTAGGAGCCATCATGGACAATCTACTCTATTCGCCCAAATTATTTGACATTGCGGAGACCCTATTTGCACAGGGACAACCTGCTGCCGCACTACTGCTCTATGAGGGCGTAGCTGAAGCGGAAAAGTATCAACATTCCGAACGCTTAGCCATTTGTCAATATCGTATATTCACGATTCAGATTGGAAACGATCAAAGCGGAAATCTCAGGGCCTCAGCGGTATTTGAAGCGTTTGTTGAACGTCTGGATGAAATAGATCAGCTTGACGCATTGAAGGATTTGGCAAACGTGTACAGGTCTTTGCGTAAATGGGACAAAGTTGATGAAATGGCAAGAAAAATGAGGGCTAAAGCGGAAATTCAATATTCGATGAAACACCAACAGGACAGCCGAGAGTATGATGAGTGCTCTAAAAGGCTAAGTCGCCCCATGTTTGTTTACATCACCTATGCTGATTTACTGTGTGCCAGTGTATGTGAAGCGCAAGGCGATTATCAACAAGCTCTAGATTATACATACACCTACACTAATTTAGATTGGGTCAAAGAGACTGACGAAAAAACCCAACACTGGATTGGTTTGTTCCAACAATGGGCAGAAGGTAATACTTACGTATACAAGCTGCTGTCAGGAGATATAAGTGTGCTTCGAGATTATGTTGAATATATTGCAGCAACATCAGGCTCTAACGAACAAGAGGAGATCTCCAAATTGTTGAATGTTGTAATTGCAGCAAACCGATTTGAATTAGAAGTGGATGATATACTTCAACGGTTTGATACGAAGATTAATTCGTTTTCTGAGCATTCCTCATCCGATGATATGTACACCAAACAGGTGATACCGGACTATATCGCGTGGTTTGGTTACGAATTAGCTTATTATTATTTACATCAAGGTTCCTATATTGATGGTTTTAAACATTTGATGTATTCAATGGAAAGTTATCATATACTGAATAATGAGACTTATTTTATAAATTGTATGGGTCTGTTTTTACATTTTCGTGAGTATGCGGTTACCGAAACCAAAGCGAAGTTTTTAAATCTTATTGAAAAGGTGTGGTTAGATAATGTTGAAAAAGGTAGCTCTTCTGATTATCGCGGCTAGTTTTTTGTTTATTGTTACTGTGCCAGACCAAGCCTTTAACCACCACCACGATATTAAGCCTCAAGTTACCATTGGAGGTGCTTAAACATAAATAAAACGGAATGAAAAAGAGCTACAATAGATGCACTCCCAAAATAGTTATTGGAGAGGACCAGCCAGGTTCAGCCAATAAAAATTGGGGGTGCATTGTATATTTAAGCAATTACATACATATGAATTGCTGGTATTTGACTCAGCAAAAAACGCAAACCGATATTGCTCTTGAACTTGGTATCGCGAAACAGCAGCTACATAACTACAAAAAAATCCTAACACTGATTCCTGAGTTACAGGATATGATTGAAGATCTGGAGTTGGGAATTAAGGTCATTTTCCATAAATTTGAATAGTGTTACTATGTCATGACGAACTCAAACAGAGGTATATTATGACAACCATATGACGTATGGTATTCCAAAAGGAATGAATCAAGGAATGTCTTTTGAACTTGATCAAGCGCAGTGTGACAACTACTGTTTGGTCTGAATCCGTCCTCATAGATACTTTCAAGAATTCTTCTTACGGCTTTCTCAGTTTGAATGTTTATCCGTTCAAGACTCATATCAGCGTACTATGAATACAAATTCCGTTATTTGGAATAATAACTGATAAATGAATGCCGTAGGGGGATTATATGTTCTGATGAGGAAACATTTTTTGAATAAGATTAGATTGCCTAACTATTTATTCGAAAATCACACAGACGATATTCTGAAGCAGGAAGACATAGTCAACATTCCGATTTCGCCAAACTTGGAGGACAATCTGAAACGGATTAAGGAGACGTTTATCGGTTGCAATGATCTGACGATTCTCCATTGGGGCTATGGCGAAGGACTGGAACAAACGGCATTCTCCGTTTATTTCGATACCCTGGTTCAAGAAAAAAGTGTAAATTATATGAAAGAGTCTCTGCAGGATCTGGTCACACATGAAGTCGGGCCAGCAACAACGATTACTCTCGATGATGTAATATTATTTTTTTCTAATAACGGAATATCAGCACAATCGGCAAGAATTGTTGATCACTTCGACCAAGCTATTCTGCATATTTTGGACGGGGACCTCGTCATCTTCTTTAACAAGTGGAATAACGCGCTTAGTTATAAAACACTTGGGATTATGCATCGTCAGATTACTGAGCCCATCACGGAGCCTGTCGTACAAGGTCCTCATCTGAGTACGATCGAGGACCTTGATAGTAACATCGGGATAATTCGAAATTTGCTAAAATCCCCGCGACTCAAACTCGATTATTTAACAGCAGGAGAGGAAAGTAGAAGGAAGATCGCTTTCGGTTATTTAGACGGAGCCGTCAATCCGGAGACATTAACGGAATTCAAGCGGCGGATATCGGACATCGACAAGGAAGAAATATTGGAAACATCTTATTTAGAGGAATGGATCGGGGAGTCTACCTATTCCCCCTTTCCCCAAGTTCGCTATACGGAACGGCCGGATACAGCTATTGCTGCCTTGCTCGACGGGAAAATTATCGTAATGGTGAACGGCACGCCGACAATATTAATTTGTCCGGGGCTTTTCTTCGAATTTTTTACGAGTAGCGAGGATTATTACAACAGAACCATATTTTCATCGTTAATCCGACTGCTCAGGATCGGAGCGCTCTCCATCGCACTTTTGCTGCCAAGTATGTATATTGCCTTAACCACCTTCCACTCCGAGTTGATTCCGACTGTTCTGTTGCTAACGATTCTTGAAACGCGCGAAGGGATCCCATTTCCAGCTTTTGTGGAAGGGCTCATTATGGAGTTTTTCTTTGAATTGCTGCGAGAAGCCGGGATTCGTCTGCCTCGGCCAGTCGGCTCGGCTGTCAGCATCGTCGGGGCGCTCGTTATCGGCCAGGCTGCTATCCAAGCTAAAATCGCTTCACCGGTTATGGTCATTGTCGTTGCCTTAACCGGAGTTGCTTCCTTTGCTCTTCCTCAATACAGTATGGCTATCGCCATCCGCGTTTTAAGATTTCCTCTCATGGTTCTCGCGGCAACATTGGGGGGACTTGGAATCATGATCGGTTTCCTGGCAGCTCTCTTGCATCTCACCTCTTTGCGTTCACTCGGCCAACCGTATTTGGCGCCAGTAGCACCTCTAGAAATCAAACAATTACGGGATATTTTCATTGTCTTCCCGCGAAAAGTTTTGCTTCAATCTCCACGAAATCGCCATCTGCACAAAAAGACAAGGGGAAGGAAGAAGATGCGATGAGACCGTACGTATACGTTGCCATATCGATGTTGTCTTTTTCCCTATTGACTGGTTGTTGGGATAAATCGGAATTAACGGAATTCGGATATGTACAAGCGGTGGCAATCGATCGGACCGAGGAAGGAAAGGTTAAACTTACGACACATTTCTATAATCCTACTGGCGGAACGGAAACGGGCGGAACTAAGATGGGAGGGGCTGACAAGACATATCAAAGAAGCATAAATATCCAGACAGAAGCGGATACTGTCTTTGAGGCGGTACGGGATATCCCCATCCATTTGGGACGTAAAGCAAAATGGGACCATATGCGGATCATCCTTATTGGTGAACAGTTGTCCCGGAAACAAAACGTCAGTGAAATTCTCGATTATTTTTCAAGAGATCATGAACCTCGGGCTACAGTCCTTACATTAATTGCCGCAGGAGAGGCTGGCGACTATTTGAATACCAAGCCGTTCATTGAGCAAACCGTCGGCCAGCAGTTTCGGAAAATCGAAGAATCCACAGCTAGGTATTCCGCCAAATCATCCAGAGTTCCGTTGTTTGAGCTGGCTATTCAATTGAAAGGCGAATCGGAAGTCGCAATGGTTCCTTATATTTACAAAAATCAGTCGACGCAAAAAATTTTCGTTGCCGGGATCGCCCTGCTCAAAAAAGGAAAGCTGACCGGCAGCATATTGTCGTCGAAAGATACCGGTTCGTTATTAATGCTTATCAACAAATACAAATCCGGAATTCTGGAATACCCTTGCACCGAAACAACTGGAGAAAAAAAAACGAGGAAGGAATCATATGAAATCTATTCCCTAGATACAAAGGTAACTACTTCAATCAAAGAAAATGAAGTTACTATCCATGTATTAACCAAAATTAAAGGTGCGGTTGGAGAACTCCGTTGTTCTTCCCTTAAATCTATAGAAGAGGGAAGACAAATCGAAAACAAAATCAATGAGCTTGTTAAACGCGATATTCTGAAAGTAACACAGTTGCTACAGAAAGAAAGAATGGATGCAATCGGAATCGGAAATCAAATCTACAGGAAAAACCCGTCATTATGGAAACGGTGGAAGCCAAGCTGGAACGAGCGTTTTGCCGAAAGCCGGTTTGAGGTCGTCGTCGAGACAAAGATTTTGAATACAGGCATGGATGTAGGTACGCCATTCGGGGAAAAAGGAGGATAAACTGTGTTTGCGAAAATAGTTTTACTTTTCCTGTTGTTTATGGCGATGTTGACCAATGACATTCCGAAATTGAAGCGAACTAGCCGCCGTGACTGGCTCGCATATGGTGCGCTGATGATGCCCATGATTTATCTCAGTTTTATATTTGTGATGGAAAAACCTTGGCCGAACTTCAACGATATCCTCGTATATTTTTTTTCCGCTCCGGCCAAACGTATTGTCGAAGCGTTAAGGCTCCCATCCTGAACACCACCGGTTAAGGAAGAAAATCCTGAAAGGATTGATCTCATGAGCAAGCAAGAAAGCGTCAGTTCTATCCAGATGAGCGTACTCTTTCTCATTTTAATGTCCAGTTCGTCGATCTATCTTATTCCGGCGCCGCTCACGGACGCAGCCAAAAACGGGGCATGGCTTTCCTTGCTGCTGGCACTCGCGATGGGCATGCTCTTTTTGGCTTGCATTCTTTATTTGCACCGCAAGTATCCAGGGATGACATTTATAGAATACAGCCGCCACACGATTGGCAAATGGATGACGATCCTTGTGGCCGTCCCTTATGTTTGTATTTTGTTCTGGCATATTGCTACTATTGTGCTCTACATAGCCGCATTTATCAAGACCGCGATGTTGAAAGAAACGCCTGATTATGTAATTTGCTCCTTATTTTTTGTGATGATTGCCCTGACTGTTCGCGCAGGGATTGAAGTTATTGCCAGAATGTCCGGTGTATTGCTTTTCATGATGTTCGGATTTATCATCGCGATTTGGGCCATGGTTGCACCCCTTTATCATCCGGAGTACCTCTTGCCGGTGATGCCGGATGGTTTTAAACCGATCCTTCACGGCGCTTACATCGCATATGGTCTCCCATATGCCGAACTTCCCCCATTCGCCATGATTCTCCCGTTTGTCCGAAAGAAAGACGAAGGCACACTCGGGAAATATTTGTTCTTTGCTCTTGTGGTCAATGGACTTTTTATGTTGACATCCATCATAAGCACTATTATGGTTTTAGGTCCTCTGGCCGGCGATTTGAAATACTCCTTGTATGTGCTTGCCCGAATGATCTTTGTTCAGGAAATTATTGAAAGAATAGAATCGGTGATCGGATTCTCACTGGTCGCAGGTACATATATGAAAGCCGTCATTTACTTATTCATTTTGAACAAGGCACTGTCGCAATTGTTGAAATTGCAGGATAACCGAACCTTGATCTTTCCCATTGCATTTATTTGCCTTTTGCTCTCAATTACCATGTATCCCAATGAAATCGAAGCCATTGAAGCCGTATATGTAATCTGGCCAGTAGTAAATACTACTTTTTATGTTCTTCCTCTGCTATTGATCATAATCGTCACCTTATTTAAAAAGCGGCAAAAGACGTCAGAAAAACTCATATAATGGGGCACTGAAAACGATACCGGCGGGAGGGGTATACATTGTGGAGATAAAAGAAGAGCGTAAGCCAAACCGACTAATACATGAGAAATCACCGTATTTATTACAGCATGCCTATAATCCAATTGACTGGTATTCTTGGGAATCAGAAGCGTTTGAAAAGGCGAAAAAGGAAAATAAGCCCATTTTCTTGTCTGTCGGCTATTCGTCTTGCCATTGGTGTCATGTAATGAAAAGAGAGTCGTTCGAGGATGAAGAGATTGCGGAGATATTAAACCGGGACTACGTATCCATTAAGGTGGATCGGGAGGAACGTCCGGATGTGGACCATATTTATATGTCCATCTGCCAGACGATGACCGGGCATGGGGGCTGGCCGTTGACGATTTTGATGACGCCGGATCAGAAGCCTTTTTTTGCGGGTACGTATTTGCCCAAGGAGCAAAAGTTTGGCCGTGTCGGTCTGTTGGAGTTGTTGGACAAGGTGGGAACCCGGTGGAAAGAACAGCCCGAAGAGCTGGTGGAATTAAGTGAGCAAGTGCTGACAGAGCATGAGCGGCAGGACATGCTTGCAGGATATCGCGGTGAACTGGATGAACAGAGCTTGAATAAAGCCTTCCACCAATACAGCCACACCTTTGACAAGGAATATGGTGGCTTTGGAGAAGCACCTAAATTTCCTTCTCCGCATATCTTGTCCTTTTTGCTGCGATATGCACAGCACACTGGAAATCAGCAGGCACTGGAAATGGTAGAGAAAACGCTGGATGCGATGTATCGGGGTGGAATTTACGACCATGTGGGCATGGGATTTTCGCGGTATTCAGTGGATGAGAAGTGGCTGGTGCCGCATTTTGAAAAAATGCTGTATGACAATGCTCTGCTCGCCATTGCTTATACGGAGACTTGGCAAGTGACGGGCAAGGAGCTGTATCGGCAGATTACAGAACAAATTTTTACATATATTGCAAGGGAGATGACGGATGCAGGAGGGGCCTTCTATTCGGCAGAGGATGCGGATTCCGAAGGAGAAGAGGGGAGATTTTACGTCTGGGACGACTCCGAGGTAAGGGCAGTACTGGGTGATGAGGATGCCTCCTTTTTCAACGATTTGTACGGGATTACACCTTACGGGAATTTTGAAGGCCACAACATTCCAAATCTGATTGATATCAATCTGGAAGCCTACGGGCTGAAGCATGACCTGACTAAACAAGAGTTGGAAGATCGGGTACGTGAGCTGCGAGACAAGCTGTTTGCGGCCAGGGAAAAGCGGGTTCATCCTCACAAGGATGACAAGATCTTGACCTCGTGGAACGGGCTGATGATCGTTGCATTGGCCAAGGCAGGACAGGCTTTTGGGGACGTCACCTATACGGAACGGGCACAGAAGGCAGAGTCGTTCCTCTGGAGCCACCTGAGACGAGTGGACGGGCGACTGCTGGCGCGTTATCGGGATGGTGATGCGGCTTATCCTGGATATTTGGATGATTATGCTTTTTATGTGTGGGGCTTGATTGAGTTGTATCAGGCGACCTTTGATGTACAATATCTGCAACGGGCGCTGACGCTCAATCAGAATATGATTGACCTGTTTTGGGATGAGGAGCATCATGGTTTGTTCTTTTATGGGAAGGATAGTGAGCAGCTCATTGCCAAGCCTAAGGAAATCTACGACGGTGCGATCCCGTCCGGCAACAGCATCGCGGCCCATAATTTGGTGCGGCTGGCACGGCTGACGGGTGAAGCCCGATTGGAGGACTATGCAGCAAAGCAGTTCAAGGCTTTTGGGGGTATGGTTTCTTATGATCCGCCAGGATATTCGGCCTTGCTAAGCTCGTTGTTGTACGCGACCGGGACGACGAAGGAAATTGTGATTGTAGGCCAGCGTGATGACCCACAGACGCTTCAATTCATTCGGGCGATTCAAGCTGGATTCAGGCCGAATACAGTTGCTATTTTGAAGGATGAAGGACAGTCTGCAATCGCAGACATAGTCCCTTATATCCGTGACTATACGCTCGTCGACGGTAAACCGGCTGTGTATGTGTGTGAGCATTTTGCCTGCCAGGCACCTGTAATGACTCTCGACGATCTTAAAGCTTTGCTGGATTGAATAGAATTAAATAAAAACAACCTAATCCCCTTTGGTGGGATGGTTATCGCTCCGGTGTCGTTAAAGCCAAAATCTGTGGACTTCAAACCGTTTGCTTTTCTACCTTCTCATCCAAAGCTAGCGAAGTACCGTATGAGCTTTTCAAGCGCCTGTTTCATTTGTTGATTTCAAGGTGTAATCGTGCAACCAAACGCCAATTGCACCTACCCAACGATCTGTTATTGGTAGACTCGACAACGATCACGGTAGGAAAAACACGTCTGCCTTGGGCGCTGTTTCATGGAGAACGCGCAGGAATCAAGCTGCATGTCGCATTCGCTGCGGCTACTGAGCAACCCGTTCAGGTCATTGAAACGATCGATCGGTACGGTTCATGATGGCCCTATCGGTGAGAAGCTTGCGGACAAGGATTACATCTTAGTAAATGACCGAGCTTACGGGAAGATAAAGCGTTTTGATCAATATGTCGCGGAGAAGCAGTATTTTGTAACCCGTATCAAAGAGAACGTAACGCTTGTGAACCCACATTCCTTAAAGAACAGGAAAGTGGAAACCTCGAACGTCATACGGGATATTACTTGTTATCTCGGAACACCTCAGTGCCAGTCGGAGCTTCGACATCGCGTCGTGATCTTTCAAGATAACAACGGCAATGAAATTCGGGTCGCAACCAATCTTGTGCATCTATCAGCCGAAGAAATTGCTGATACCTACAAGGCACGCTGGGGTATTGAAGTTTTCTTCAGATGGATAAAACAGAACCTAAATGTACCTGTTTTGTTTGGCACAACAATGAATGCCGTGTTCAATCAGCTTTTTGCCGCGTTAATGACTTACGTTATCTTGAAATGGTTATATGATCACTCAAAATCATTTGTCATCCCTTGCAAGAGAATGCCCTTGATCCGTTTCGCGGAACAAATTCAGCACGATCAACTACAAATTGAATGGATCATCGCCACTACCAAAGTGTTGGAAAAACATGTCTATTTGTCAAATTTCAAAAAACCAGTTTCTGGTTAATCAACAGGCGTGGAGATGTATGACTTGTCCTATGCAACAAAATTCCCTTCAAACCAACTTGCTCTAAGTAATTTCGAGCGGCAAGATCTACTTCTTTTGCTTTTATTGCTTTCTAAAATCATCAGTCAAAATTCCTGAAAACCCCCAGTTTTCATCCTCAATTTCTTCGATGACAATATGAATATGTTCTGGTTTTTTGTCAAGAACCCGAACCAGAGTCTCTGTAAACTCTTTAACAACTTGGGCTTTCTGATCACGAGAAGCGCCCTTTGTTATTTGAAGATTAATATAAGGCATAGTTCTTCCCTCCATATATAGGTTACTGTTGATACTTAAAGATATAGTTGATCACGCCTGTTGATTAACCAAAATAAGGTATCCAAAAGCTGAAAAAAGGCCACTCTTTCGATAAAATCGATTCCACCACAGAACCCGATTTGAAAGAGGAGACCTCATGAAAAAAGTCTACCACGTTTACAAACTTTGTTCAAATTCTTCTTAAAGAAGAAGATGTGATCAGCATACTGAAAGAAAGAGTTGAACTACAAAGATACAGCACGCAAATTTACAGCACATCAGTTACTTGTATTCTTTATGCACGCAACTTTGGGGGTAGCAAGCATATGGCATTTTATGAAAAATGACCTTATGTATGCCACCTTCAAGGGGATTATTTCATGTTAAGAGGTAGGCATAGTGAGTTGAAACTAACATTTTCTTAACATCTATAGCGTATTTTTTTTAATATTTTTTAGGTATATTACATTAAGGAAACGGTTCCAAGGAGCCTTGCTGCATTCGAAATTAAGCACAAAGACCTACTCACTACTATGTTTATAACTTTTTGTGTACAAGCATTTTAGGGGGAGTTGATAAAGAACGAAAAATGGATTTGTCGAGTGAACATCACTGGTAACACGAAGTGGTTCACCATAAACAAGCATTCTTAATAATGAAATGGAGATGTTGATGATGAAGAAGTTTTCTAGAAAATGGCTCGTGGGAGGGAAGCTCAGCAATAACTTTAAAATGAAGCTGATGGCAGCTTTTATCGCTTTTTTGATCATACCGTCCTTGATTATTGGGGGGTTGTCGTTTATGAGCGCCAGCCAGCAGATTCGAAAGCAGATTGAATATAGCGCCGAGCAGGCTATTATCCGCACTAATTATGTTATTGACAGTGCTGTTTCACCTAAGGTATACGACGCAGAATATTTTGCTGAGAAGCTAAAAGGCAATCGAGTAGAGACGGAGGAAAAGGCAGCAGAGCTGGAGGAATTTCTCAAGCAATATATTACACTCCATCCTGAAACAGAATCCATTTATTATGGCTCAAAAGAAGGTAAATTTACTACCTATCCGCAGAAGGAATTACCCGATAACTATGATCCTCGAGTTAGACCTTGGTATGAGGAAGCCATGAAGGAACAAGCCAAAACAGTGATCAGCTCGCCCTATCTTTCTGCATCCTCCAAGCAAATGACAGTCACGGTGTCCAAGGCCACGCCAGATGGTTTGGGTGTTATTGGCATTGATCTGAAGATTAGCGGAATTAAAGAGACTTTGAACGATATTAAAGTAGGCCATGAGGGTTATGCCATATTGCTGGACAGCAATCGTACTTACATTGTTCATCCGACGAAGGCAACAGGCGCCAAAATTGCAGATGCTGAAGCACGCATGTATGAGAGCGACGCGGGTGAATACGAGTATCAGTATGAAGGTCAGCCCAAATATATGAATTTTGCGACTAACAAGCTGACAGGCTGGAAGATAGGCGGTACGCTGTATTTATCTGAAGTGGATGAAGCAGCACAGCCGATTTTGATCAGCACTCTGCTTACGATTGTCGGGTGTCTTGTGGTAGGCATAATCATTGTCTATTTCCTGATTCGTTCGATTATCAAGCCTATTATAAAATTGAAGGAACAAGCGATGAATGTGAGCGCGGGGGACCTGACGCAGGACATTCAAGTGAAGAGTGAGGATGAGATCGGACAATTGGGACTGGCTTTCAGAAATATGCAGGATAACTTGCGATCTGTCATTCAGAACGTAGGGGATAGTGCAGATCATGTCGCCAGATCCTCGAACGAGCTAACGGTAAGCGCAGAACAAACCAGTGCTGCAAGTGAGCAGGTGTCTCAGGCTGTCCAGGAAATTGCCAGCGGAGCGGAAAAGCAGACTACAGGCCTGGAAAATAATTCGGTGTCACTGGATGAAATTGCGCAAGGGGTTACGCAAATCGCAGAACGCTCAGTTTCGGTAGCGGATTTGGCCAGACGATCCTCATTGCAAGCAGAGGAAGGACGAAAGTCCGTTGAGCAGACGGGAGAACAGATGGATTCCATTCACCAGTCGGTAGAGCGATCTAACCGGATGATTCAAACCTTGCAGGCCCGTTCTCAGGAAATCGGCGAAATTACGAAGGTTATCGGTGATATATCCAATCAGACGAATCTGCTGGCCCTGAATGCAGCCATTGAGGCGGCCAGAGCAGGTGATCATGGCAAGGGCTTTGCGATCGTTGCTGATGAGGTGCGCAAGCTGGCAGAGCAATCGCAGGCATCTGCTACACAGATTGCCACATTGATTACCGAAATTCAGCGTGAAACGGAAGCGACGGTGCAGACGATGAACCAGGTTACGACTGAGGTACAGGATGGGCTGCAGATTTCCAAGGAGACGATTGTCAAGCTGGGACACGCGATGGAGGGCATTCGAGAGACAACACCTCAGGTGGAGGAAGTCGCTGGGATTGCACAACAGATATCAGCCAGTGTGCAGGAGATTGCAGCGACAGCCAACGAACTGGCGACGATTGCAACCGGTAATGCTGCTACATCAGAGGAAGTCGCCGCATCCTCGCAGGAGCAGCTGGCTTCCATGGAGGAAATATCGGCTTCTGCTCAGATGCTGTCCACAATGGCTACTGAGTTGAAGTCGATGATCAGTCGTTTCAAATATTAAAACGAACTTGAACCGTATGGAATCTATAGTACAATGAATGCTCGGGACAGTTCTTTAAGCCTTATGGCATAAGGAATCTGTCCTGAGTTTTTTATATGTTCAATATAGCTTGCAAAGTAGGGGAGATTACAGGAGGGAGAACACTTGGTTCGCGACTTGGTGCTATATGCTATCATGCTATTATTAATTGTTTTGATTTCTCGGCTTATCCGGCAAACGATTATACAACGTTTGCTGGATCAAAATCGAGATCTTCTAAGTCTACTTCGGATTCAACCCGGCTTTACCTTCAAGCTGGAGAAAAACGGCGACGAATTTTATTATAGGCTGCTCGAAGGAGGCTTGCTGG
>NZ_JH601054.1:188546-213150 GCF_000245715.1 Paenibacillus sp. Aloe-11
GGATGGGTCTGGATCTGCAAGTCAGCTACAATCGAAGGGAGCATGTAGAGCGGCTCGGGAACATTTTTAAGCTTTCCTCTGAAACGCTGGATCAGCTTAGCGAATATTACAGACAGGCATGGTTCGGTGAGCGGACGGTATTTGAGCTGGAGTTGTGGGAATACTCGGCTTTAATTACATTACATCCGGTCAGGGAGAACGGGACCACCAAGCATGTCATCGGACATGCAATGGATATTACGGAATATAAAGCCTCTGAGCAGAAAAGAAAGAAGATGAACGAGGCTAACCATGCCAAAAGCGTTTTTATGGCTCACCTGAGTCACGAAATTCGCACACCGCTGAGTGGAATCATGGGTTTGTCGAAGCTGTTGAACAAGACAGAGCTGACGGCCGTTCAAAAAGACTACCTCCACAAACTCCTCGCCTTATCGCAGACCCTTTCGTCCATGCTCAATAACGTACTGGACTTCTCCAAAATGGAAGCAGACAGTCTGGAATTGGAAAGGATTGAATTTGAGCCGGAAACAATGCTTCGGCACCTTGCAGATACAGTAGGCACTTTGCTGGAGCACAAAAAAATAGAGGTTGTTTTTATAACGGCTCCCCATTTACCCAAAAGGGTTAAAGGTGATCCATTCCGAATGGAGCAGGTGCTTTTAAACCTTCTGGCCAATGCCGTCAAGTTCACGGATCAGGGGCATGTATTGCTACAGGTAAAAATGCTAAGCCAGCAGAACGAGCGGGTAGCGTTGTCCTTTATGGTGGAGGATACAGGCATAGGTATTTCTGAGGAGCATATGGACAAGCTGTTTATCCCTTTTATCCAAGCGAAACCATCAACCACCCGCCGATATGGAGGATCGGGGCTGGGTTTGGCCATTAGCAAGCATTTGGCTGAAGCGATGGGTGGAAATATAGAGGTGGAAAGCCGATTAGGAGAATATAGTCGATTTTATTTTAATGTCGAGCTGGATATC
Source organism: Paenibacillus sp. Aloe-11 (assembly GCF_000245715.1). Classification (NCBI taxonomy): domain Bacteria; kingdom Bacillati; phylum Bacillota; class Bacilli; order Caryophanales; family Paenibacillaceae; genus Paenibacillus; species Paenibacillus sp. Aloe-11. Next base: position 189,527 of record NZ_JH601054.1, read on the forward strand.
GGGGAACTACATCAGGAAGACACGCCGATAGAAAATCAAATAAACGGCAAAGCCTTGATTGTTGTGCAGCACGAGCTGTTGAGATATAGCCTGAACGAATTACTGCAAGGCACAGGCATAGAAACGCGCACCATTTCATCCTTTCAGGAATGTATGGAGGCTTTTGAAAAGGGTGAACCATTTGATTGGGTTATGGTCGACATGAATATGGATGGTTTCAAAGAACTGGAGGCAAGGAGATCATGGCTTCAATTGCTGGATAGACAGATGACTCGGGTCATTGGATTAACAACTGTGTTCGAGATGGAAGGGATAGAAACTGGGGACGAGGATAGCAGGGTGGATGTCTTTTTGTCCAAGCCCGTGGCTCGGAACGCTCTAGTGGAGGCTATTGCACATACGATGATGAGTCCTCGTTATGAAGGAGAGACTACAGCACAGAAATATCAAATTCTCATAGCGGAGGACAATGAGATTAATCAGGTGGTGATTACCGAGTTCCTGGCAGAGCGCGGCTTTGAAGTAACCATGGTTGCAAATGGAAGAGAGCTGTTAGATTCACTGGAGCTGCATCCTTGGGATATGGTAATGCTTGATCTGCATATGCCGGAGATGGATGGCTTTGAGACGGCCAGACATATTCGCAGAAAGAAAGCTTTTAACAGACTGCCCATTATCGCCTTTACAGCCGATGCCGGGCAGCATGAACAGGAGGATTACCTTCGTTCAGGCATTAATGCTGTGCTGCTCAAGCCTGTCCATGAACTGAATGCTGTAAGAATGTTAAACAGCTGGATTCATTTAGCGTGGCTGCAAGAATTACAAGGGGTTCACGCGGAGCAGGCGATAGCTGGTATGGATGGGAAGGTATATATTTTTCAATTTGCTCTTTACAAATGGATTCAGGAATATCAGCATTTCGACAAAAGAATAGTGAGGAAAATGGACAACGGGCAGTTATCTGCCGCTATCCGGTTAATCCACTCGCTTAAGGGAGGAGCAGGGAACCTGTGCGCGTCCGAGCTGCTGGCAAAGGCCATCGAACTGGAAAAGCGATTGAAGCGTAGCCATGAAATCTCAGTGGGGGAGCTGTATCCAGACTGGCGAGAGCAATTGATGTTGGTTCAAAAGGAGATTAACGAAATCAAGTCATCGGTTCCCTGGAACTGATCGTGCTACTGCATAAATTTATAACCAATTCCCCAGATAGTCCTGATCAATTTTGGCTTTTTAGGGTCTTTTTCGATTTTTCTGCGCAAATGGTTGATATGTACGTCTACAGCCCTCTCATTAATAAAGGAGTCTGTGCCACGGAGGGCTTGAATCAAGGCATATCGGCTGAATACAATTCCCCGGTTCAAATAAAAAAGCTTCATAAGCTCAAATTCCGAAAATGTCATCTCCACAATCTGCCCATTAACGGTAATCATTCTTCGCGCCAGATCCAGAACTATGTCTGTTTCAGACTCGGCTTCAGGCGCAAAACCTCTTCTCTGTAACCGTGTAATTTCAATACGTCGGAAAAGAGCCTCGATTCGTGCCTTTAGCTCCTGCATACTAAAAGGCTTGCAAATATAATCGTCTGCTCCCAACGTAAGTGTACGAATGCGCTCTGAGATGTTGTTTTCTGAAGAAATCACGATGATTGGCACATCCGTATGCTTGCGTATCAGTGGGCAGGGATTTATGCCGTCCAGGTCTGGAAGCAACAGATCCAGCACGATAATATCAGGCTGTACGATATCAAGCTGGGTAATCCCCTTAGTCGCTTGTGCCACTCTGGTCACGTTATAACCCTCACCTGTCAAATACAACGAAAGTGTGTCGCCAAGCATATTATCATCTTCAATAATTAAAACATTAGACATATTGATGTTTCCTTATCTATTTTTAAATTTGGCACGTTCTTTCTGATAGAGTAAACTCCTTTGGTCAGTCTGTCAAAAGATCAGGTAGATTGCGGCAAATCTATGATCAAGAAACCCGGATTTATATCTATTTGATATGGAAATGCACTATTTTTGAGGTTTAAAACCATAATACGACAATTTTCGAACTGTTATAACAATAAACAGCAGGACTTTGTCATTCCATTACAAAAAAATAACAAATCACACCAGAAACATGCATTGACTTCAAAAAAAATCATGGTATTTTATTACATAGGAGTGACATCCACTGATTGGCCCCTTAGAAAACCCCACCCCATATCTTCTGAATGTAAACTACTCTCAGGCATGCTAATCTATATATCATTTTTTTCGTACTCTATTCATTTTCGTGATCGTACTCATGCATTCTTTGGTGTGGCAGCCCCATTGTGATTCAGATTGTCGCCTCATTTTAGATTACATATTTACATTTTTTTGCTTTCCATGCTTGTATTTTTCCAAATCAGGTCAGCGGGAGGACGAGAAATCAATGAACACATTCGAAGCGCTGGAGTCCAATGTAAGATCCTATTGCAGAAGCTTTCCGGTTGTTTTCAACAAAGCCAAAAACGATGTGCTGTACACAGAGGCAGGAGAGGGATATATTGACTTTTTTGCCGGGGCAGGGGCCTTGAACTATGGGCATAACAACGATTTTATGAAAAATCGGATTTTGGATTATTTAACCTCCGATCGGATCATGCACGGTCTGGATATGTACACGACGGCCAAGCAAGAGTTTATAGAGTCCTTTTCCGAGCGTATTCTCCAGCCCAAGGGCTTGAATTATAAGCTGCAATTTTGCGGACCAACGGGAACCAATGCGGTGGAGGCGGCACTGAAGCTTGCACGCAAGGTCAAAAAAAGAAATGGAATTTTTGCTTTTATGGGCGCGTTTCACGGCATGTCGTTAGGCAGTCTGTCTGTTACCAGCAATAACTCTATGCGAGAAAGCGCCGGTATATCCCTGAATAACGTCACCTTTATTCCTTTTAACAGTACGTTTAATGGAATGGATACCATTTTATATATGGAGCAGCTTTTGACGGATACCCATTCCGGGGTAGAAAAGCCAGCTGCCATCATTCTGGAAACGGTACAGGCCGAGGGCGGTATTAACATCGCAGATACCGAATGGATGCGTGATTTGCGGCAGTTGTGCGATGACCATGATATTTTGCTGATTGTTGACGATATACAGGTCGGCTGCGGCCGAGTTGGCTCGTTTTTCTCGTTTGAACGGGCGGGGATCGTTCCTGATATGGTTATCTTGTCTAAATCGATCAGCGGATACGGACTGCCGATGTCACTTTTGCTGCTCAAGCCGGAATTGGATATATGGAGTCCTGGTGAGCACAATGGAACCTTTCGCGGAAATCAGCTTGCCTTTGTCGCTGCCAAGGCAGCGCTGGAGTTCAGGGATACTGTAGGGCTGGAAGCAGAGGTGAAGGAAAAAGAGGCATTTGTCCAGCAATTTTTGCGTGAGCATATTCAAACCATCGACCCTCTCATTGCAATTCGCGGTTTGGGTCTGATCTGGGGAATTGATGTGTCTCATCTGGGAGAAGCGTTCGCCAAGGAGGTAGCTGCTCTCTGCTTTGAAAAAGGCCTTATCATTGAACGGGCTGGACGTAACGATACAGTCATTAAGATTATGCCTGCGTTAACCATAAGTTTGGAAAATTTGCGAAAAGGCTGCAACATTATTAAAGAAAGTATGGCTCAGGTGTCCAGTAGCTTAGTCACTTTATAAATTTTTGTAAATTATTGCAAATCGATTAGTAAATCCCCTTGGCTGGAGCTGCCATCTGCTATGAAGCAGAATATGACAGTTGCCTTCCAAGGGGATTGTAGCGTAAAAATTAAGAAATAACTGTTTGTGCGTATTTTTGTGCAGATTGCTCCAGTTGCTCATCGGTCAGTCCCGCGGCATCATATTGTACGAAATAAGGCAGCAGCTTGGTGCCAACCATATTACCTGTAGCTTCCAGAGGTCTCAACAACTCTTCAATCGTATATCTATTCCGTCCGTCATGTTGATAATTTTCCTCAACGCTGGCAGCAGACAAGGCGATCAACAGCTCTTTGCCCTGCAGCTTGTCGCCTTCACTTCCATAAGCCCAACCGTAAGTTAAAACCTTATCCTGCCATTTTTTCAGCAGGGAAGGAGTGCTGTACCAGTACAAAGGGAATTGCAGAACGATGCGGTCATGCTGCTCTAGCAGTTCCTGCTCCTGAGCAACGTTAATTTGCTCATCCGGGTATACTTCATACAAGTTGTGAATCGTCACGCCGGATTGCTGCTTGAGCTCTTGTACCCATCTTTTGTTAATGCGAGACTCCGCAAGATTAGGGTGAACAACAATTACGAGTGTTGACATGATGAAAAACATCTCCTTTAAACTAATTTTTTGTAAGTAAATTACCAATATATATGTGTGTAACTATTTTAGTTTCAACTAATAAGATTGTCAACTCCTTAAATTTTTAAACTCTACATAAAAAACTCCGGCAAGCTCATGCCGGAGTCTCATCAAATGAAGTGTTTTTTTACATCAAGCGATATGGTTAAGCTCAGCAACAATCTTATTTTTTCCAGTACGCTTGGCTTGATACAGATAGTCATCGGCTCCCTGGAAGAATGTATCTTTGTTCATTTCTTCCGAATAGCTTTTTAATCCAATGCTTACAGTCACGGAAACGCTTTGCATTTTCTCGCCAAAGGTCATCTTCTCCACTTCACGCCGGATGCACTCGACAATCTGATAAGCTTCCTCAAAAGTATGCTCGAACATTAGAATAGCAAATTCCTCACCGCCATATCGGGCTGGAATGTCATTGGCTGTAATCTGTTCTGTAATGATTTGAGAGATGCCCTCCAAAATTTTATCTCCAAACTGGTGTCCGTAAGTGTCATTAATTTTCTTGAAATTATCAATATCTACTACCGCTAAGTGGATGATAGCACCTTGTTTGGCGTATTCGAGTGCTTTCTCATAAAAAGTTTGAAACGATAAATGATTGTATAGCTTGGTCAGTCCATCGGTCATTGACATTTTGCTTATAATCGCGTTGCTGATCATTAACTCCTGCTGGGCGTGCTGTGTTTTATACAAATCCACTAGCAGATCACGACCGCTGTCCTGAATGATCAGAGCAAGAAAGGTGGACATAATCAAAAATGTCGGAATGGCTACGATGTCAAACGGCGATAAGTAAGCACGAAAAGAACCATCGATAGCTAACAATAGAAAAAATACCACTATTTGCAATATAAAGGAAAGCCATATTAGGCGGCGATTGAAAAACAAGACGGATGAGAAAATAGGCAACAAGCACAATGCCGTAATAATCCGGATATCATAGTTTAAACGAATAATCATCCAGCAAATAACCGTACTCGCCACAAACAGGATTACGAAAGAAAACCTGTTGCATTTATGATGAGCCAGCTCTGCAAGTAAGTTGGAACCGCACATGATTAGCGTGGGAACAATAAGGGTTCCAACGTAAAATTCATAAGGTGTAGCAGGATAGTCGAGAAATAGATAGCTTCCAAGCTGGACGATAAAATGTACTGCTATGATCACCCAGTAAAGCAATAGCATTTTGCGTACCCAGCGGCCTTGTTTTGTAATATAATCCATTGTTTGAGTATCCCGTTTTGTCTTGTTCATGATGTCACCACACTTAATGTATCTTTAGCCATTCTCGTATTATATGATACTATGTGATGAAGTTGAAGCTAATTTTTTAAAGGGTTAAGTACTTGTCTGCCCCAGTAACACTTTTACTTGATGGATAGAACCATCCCCTGCAACAGGCAGAAGATTGTCAGTGAGGGCAGTATTGTCCACGGTAACCGCAGCTACACCCTTGGATACATGCTGGGGATTCATGATCTGAATCACGTAGGTATCGCCGCGGAAGATGCGGGTGACTGTATATTCATCCCAGGCTTTAGGAATGCACGGGTCAATGCGCAGGCCATCCCATTCTGGCTGAATACCGAGAATCGATTGGGTAATGGCTATAAAGTTCCAGGCAGCTGTGCCCGTCAACCAGGAATTTTTGGCTTCGCCTTCACGAACGGCATCCTTGCCTGCAATCATTTGTGCGTATACGTATGGCTCTGTACGATGAATGTCGCTGATGTCCTCCAGATAGGCTGGAGCAATTTTGCTGTATAGCCCAAAAGCACGATCCCCACGTCCGATTACAGCCTCTGCCATCATAATCCACGGATTGTTGTGACAGAAAATTCCGGCATTTTCCTTGTATCCTGGAGGGTAAGACGAGATTTCGCCCAGATTGATATAGTAGCGGGAATAAGGCGGATTTTGCAATACAATACCATATGGAGTTTCCAGCCGATCACGTGTGGAATCAAGAGCCTTTTGAGCCAGACCTTCCTCCACGCCGATTCCTGCCATGACACAAAAGCCCTGAGGTTCAATAAAAATTTGGCCTTCCTCACATTCCTTGCTGCCTATTTTTTCTCCGTAGTGGTCGTAAGCACGTAAGAACCATTCTCCGTCAAAACCATGTTCCAAAGTGGATGCCCGCATGCGATCCACATGTGCTTGAGCTGCTGCTGCTTCGTTATCCAATCCTCTGCGCTTGCAAAGTTCAACAAAATCCGGTCCTGTATATACAAATAGTCCGGCGATGAACACCGACTCAGCTACGCGGCCTTCCAAATTTTGTGTGGTCTGATAGGGTTCATCCGGCGTATTTGAAAAACAGTTAAGATTCAGACAATCGTTCCAGTCAGCCCGCCCAATCAGGGGAAGGCCATGCGGGCCGAGGTTTTCTACAACATGGTAAAATGAACGCTTCAAATGCTCAAACAGCGTAGCCGTGTGGTCTAAATCCCCATCAAAAGGTACATGTTCGTCCAGTATGCCGAAGTCTCCCGTTTCTTTGATGTACACTGCGGTACCGACAATAAGCCATAGCGGATCGTCGTTAAAGCCACCGCCAATCTCGTGATTTCCTTTTTTGGTTAGAGGCTGATACTGGTGATAAGCTCCGCCGTTTTCAAATTGAGTAGAGGCGATGTCGATAATCCGTTCTCGTGCACGCTCCGGTATTTGGTGAACGAAGCCGAGCAAATCCTGATTCGAATCCCGGAAGCCCATACCACGTCCGATACCGGATTCGAAGTACGAAGCGGAGCGTGACATATTGAACGTGACCATGCATTGATACGGGTTCCATATGTTCACCATTCGGTTCAATTTATCATCGTGAGTTTGAACAGTGTACTTGGACAGGAGGTTATTCCAATAGGCTCGCAGCTCGCTCAAGGCTCGTTCTACATCGGATTCATTCGCAAATTGTGCAATCATGGCATAAGCCTGTTTTTTGTTAATGACGCCAGGGGACTCCCATTTTTCATCCTCCGGATTTTCCACATAACCGAGTACGAAGTTACAGCTTGTTTCCTCGCCCGGCTCCAGCATGACCTCAATACAGTGCGATCCTATGGGAGACCAGCCGCTGGCAATAGAGTTGGAAGCCTGCCCTGCAATGACTGTCTGAGGCTGATCCAGACCGTTATAGAGTCCCAGAAAAGCTTCACGGTCTGTATCGAAGCCCGCCAGCGGGCAATTTGCAGAGAAAAAAGCATAGTGATTGCGGCGTTCACGGTATTCCGTTTTATGATAAATGACGGAGTCTTGTACTTCGACCTCGCCTGTGCTTAAATTGCGCTGAAAGTTGGTCATATCGTCATAGGCGTTCCACAGGCAAAATTCCACAAAAGAGAAGAGCTTGATCCTTTTAATCTGTGGTGAGGTGTTCCGAAGCTTGACTTGATGTACTTCACCATCAAAAGATAGCGGCACAAAAGCCAACTGGGTAGCCCGAATACCGTTTCGTTCCCCCATAATGGAAGTATAACCAAGTCCATGGCGACATTCATACTGATCCAGCTTTCGTTTGACCGGCATCCATCCCGGAGTCCAATAATCTCCGTCATCATAAATATAAAAATAGCGCCCGCCGTTATCGACAGGGATATTATTGTACCGATACCTTGTCAAGCGACGCAAGCGAGCATCCCGATAAAATGCATAGCCGCCGCCGGTATTGGAGATCAGTCCAAAAAATCGTTCATTGCCTAAATAATTAATCCAGGGATAGGGGGTTTGAGGGGTGTGGATGACATATTCCTGATTGGAATCATCAAAGAAACCGTACTTCATGGCGCAGAACTCCTCTCGAATTGAAAAATAAGACCTAACACTTGATTATATTCAAACATAAAGCTGTTCTTCCCTGAGGAAGACATTTCCTGCCTAAAACAGAAGGTACTTGATTTCCCTGACCATTTTTCTTTAACTTGCAAAATATTTGAAATGGGTAAATATCCCTTTTTATGCTAAAATGAAAAAGTTAGGATTCAGCAAGGCGGGAGGTTGCAAAATGGCACCTATTACATTGTTTTTCATTCCATATGCAGGTGGATCGGCGTCCGTCAGCTTTAAATGGAAAAAGCTGTTGCTTCCACAGATTAAGCTTGTTCCACTGGAACTGGCGGGCAGAGGGATTCGTTCCGGAGAACCGCTAAAGGATAGTATCGAGGAGATGAGCGATGATCTACTGCATAAGATCGGGCAAGAGATAGCTCCCGGTGATCCTTATGCCATATACGGTCATAGCATGGGGACGATGATTGCATTCGAGCTGTACTACAAGCTGGTGGCTGGCGGATACGGCGAGCCTGCTCATCTGTTTGTTTCCGGTGGACGAGCACCGCATGTCCCAAGAAATCTCCCATGGTCACATGGTCTGCCTGCAGATCAGTTCAGGACACATTTGCAGCGGTATGGCCAGCTTTCCGAGGCAATTTTTGACAATCAAGAATTATACGACTATTTCATGCCGGTGCTGAGAGCGGATTTCAAAGCCGTCGAGACGTATAAATACACGGCCAAGCCCGAGCCCGAGCCATTACACTGTCCAATTACCGCTTTGGCAGGACTGGCTGATAACACGATAGCCTTGCAGGAGGTAGAGGCGTGGGTGCAGCATACGGATCAGGAATTTCGTATGTTCACCTTCGACGGAGGGCACTTTTTTATTCATGATGAAATGGAGCGAATTACACAGATCATCAATGAGAATTTGGAACGCAGCGCAGTGGCAAACAGAATACAACATTAAAAAGAAGAGGTGATGATTGTGACTGTAGGTGTATTGGCACATTTATTTGGCAAGCTGCCATATCGTGAGCTGGCTGCGAAAGTAGGAGCAGCGGGCTTTACCCATGTTCAGCTAGCTCCGTGGAGAGCGATCAGTGATGTGGATTTTAATAAGCCGGGCAAGTTCAGCCCAGGCTTGGCATTGTCTATCGCAGAGGAGTTTCGCAAGCATGGTGTATCCATATCGGTGCTCGGGTGCTATTTGCATTTTTTTGTACAGGATGAGGAATTGTTGCGTGAAAATGTAGAGCGCTTCAAAGAGCTGATCCGATACGCGAGTCTGCTCGGAGCACCCATCGTTGCAGCTGAAGTCGGACGCAATGAGGATGGGAGCGCGTATACGGAACGGGACTGGAGAGTTGTCAAAGAGGTTGTGCGTGAACTGGCGGATGAAGCAGAAAAATGGGGCGTATTCGTAGGATTGGAAGCCGCTAACGATCATTTGGTCGGAACAGCTGCAGAGCTGGCAACCTTGCTGGAGGAAGTACCTTCATCCCAGATTGGTGTGGTCATTGATCCGGGGAATCTGCTGAGAACGGAAAATCTGGCACAGCAGGATGAGGTTATTCGCGGAGCCTTCCGATTGTTGGGGCCTCGTATTATCGCAGCGCATGCCAAAGACCGTCAGTTATCATTATCAGGTGAGATCGAGACGGTACCGCCGGGATTTGGCGACATGAACTATGGCCTCTACATGGAACTGCTGGAGCAGTATAAGCCGGGGGTTCACATCATTATGGAAGCAGCGCAGGAGCATCAAATGGCCGAATCCAAACGCTATATCGAAGGCCATCGGTTAACGGCTCAAAAAGCGCAGGAAGTACAGACGAAGTAATCCTCTCCTTCATATTACGAGAACAGTTCAAGAGACTTGGAAGCGTCTACTTTTCCAAGTCTCTTGTGTTGGGCAGGGCTTAGCCTTGCACAATCGCCACGATGACAAGCACCCAGCTTGCCAAAAAAGCCAGCCCGCCAAATGGGGTGATCGCTCCAAGCTTTTTGATACCGGACAAGCTAAGCGCATACAGGCTGCCTGAGAACAAAAGGATTCCCGCGAACATAACCCAGCCTGCGGCTAGGACCAGAGAAGAATGAACAAGATTCCCTGCAATCGCTCCAAGCAGAAGCAGACCCAGCCCGTGTGCAATGTGGTATTGAATGCCCGTCTGGAATATGCTCATCATGTCTGCGGAAAGTCTCTTTTTCAAAGCATGAGCCCCGAAAGCTCCGAGAGCTACTGCTAAAAACATCATGATACAGCCAACAATCAGCAATGTTTGCAAATTTAATTTCCTCCCTTCTGTGAAATACTACATATTTCGTGTGAATTCGTCAATTTTCATGGATATTAACTAAAAGATATTAATTTTTTCAACTCTCATTTGATGGCGTTTGTGGTATATTTTTTCCATAGGGCCAATGAGAAGCATTTGAATGATCGGCAGCGTGTCCTCTACTTTTTTTATACGAGAAAGTGTGGTGATATGCTGTTTTTTTGTGCTGTCGTTTTTTTGAAACAAAGCTTTGTGTAATGTCAAGACCTATTTTTGGAGAGGATGGATGTAGTAGTGATACGCAAGAAATCTGCATTTAGGAAGTCTTTCACAATGGTCATGTCGGCCGTTTTGGTGCTTCCGCTAACTATGGGCTTTGCTCAAGCCAGCCCTGCCGGGGCATCGGCCGTAAAATCGGTCACAGCTTCGGCAGTCTCGTCAGAGGCGACACGTTTTCTTCAAATGTACAAGCAGTTGAAGGATCCGGCTAGTGGTTATTTTTCAAAGGAAGGGATTCCTTATCATTCAGTTGAAACGCTGATTAGTGAAGCCCCGGATTATGGTCACCTCACGACCTCGGAAGCGTACAGCTACTGGATGTGGCTCGAAGTGCTGTATGGCCATTACACCGGAGACTGGAGCAACCTGGAATCTGCTTGGGATAACATGGAGAAATATATTATCCCTGGTAAAGAAGCTCAACCTACGATGGGCAACTACAATCCAAACAGCCCTGCCACCTATGCAGCGGAGTATTCACAGCCAGACGTGTATCCGAGCCGTCTGACCGGTCAGTATGCCGGTGGTAAAGACCCGCTGGATTCAGAGCTGAAATCGACTTATGGCAACAATCAAACTTATCTGATGCACTGGCTGCTGGACGTGGACAACTGGTATGGTTTTGGCAATCTGTTGAATCCGTCGCATACCGCTGCTTATATTAATACGTTCCAGCGCGGTGGACAGGAATCGGTTTGGGAAGCCATCCCGCATCCGTCGCAAGACAATCAGAAGTTCGGCAAGCCTAACCAAGGCTTCATGAGTCTTTTCACCAAGGAAGATCAAAATCCTGCTCCACAATGGCGTTATACGAATGCCACCGATGCGGATGCTCGTGCGGTTCAGGCAATGTATTGGGCTAAAGAGCTGGGTTATGACAACGAAGTATATTTGAATAAAGCAAAGAAAATGGGCGATTACTTGCGCTACGGAATGTACGATAAGTACTTCCAAAAAATTGGTAGTGGTGCTAACGGAAACCCAACATCCGGTTCCGGCAAAGATGCAAGCCATTACCTGATGGCATGGTATACATCATGGGGCGGCGGCCTCGGCCAAGGCGGCAACTGGGCTTGGCGGATCGGCGCAAGCCATGCGCACCAAGGCTATCAAAACGTGGTAGCAGCATACGCATTATCCGACAAGGATGGCGGTTTGGTTCCAAAATCGCCAACTGCAGGACAGGATTGGGGCACCTCGCTGCAACGCCAGCTGGAATTCTACACTTGGCTGCAATCCGATGAGGGAGCAATTGCAGGCGGAGCGACGAACAGCTGGGATGGTTCCTATAAAGCATATCCTGCTGGCACAAGCACTTTCTATGACATGGCTTATGAATCAGCTCCTGTATATCATGATCCGCCGTCCAACAACTGGTTCGGCATGCAGGCTTGGCCTATGGAGCGTGTTGCGGAACTGTATTACATTTTAGCGAAAAAAGGCGACACCTCTTCCGAGCAGTTCAAGATGGCTAAACAAGCTACGGAAAAATGGGTTAAATGGTCCAAGGACTATGCATTCGCCAATGAACGCCCTGTGACTGACGCACAAGGCTACTATCTGGATGCACAAGGCAAACGTATTATGGGCGGCAAAAATGTAAAAGTTGCCACCAAAGAAGCCAAAGGCGAATTCTGGTTGCCGGGCAACCTCGAATGGAGCGGACAGCCGGATAAATGGAACGGCTTTGCAAACCATAAAGGCAACAGCGGTCTGCATGTAGTAACCAAAAATCCGGGACAAGATATCGGGGTATTGGGTAGCTATGTGAAGGCACTCACTTTCTTTGCTGCAGGAAACAAGGCTGAAAACGGAGACTACACCGAAATGGGTAAAGAAGCGAAGGATCTGTCCAAATCCTTGCTGGATGCCGCATGGGGCTATAATGACGGCGTGGGTATTACAACGAAGGAAGCACATGAAGACTACTCTCGCTACTTTGCCAAGGAGACCTACATTCCGAACGGCTGGAGCGGTAAAACAGGACAAGGCAACACCATTCCTGGCAAAGATGCAGTACCTTCCGATCCTTCCAAGGGCGGCAATGGTACGTATTCCAGCTATGCAGATATCCGTCCTAACATTGTGAAGGACCCTATGTGGTCCTACGTCAAGGATAAATATGAAAACTCATTTAATAAAGAAACGAAGAAATGGGAAAACGGCGCGCCTGAATTCACTTATCACCGCTTCTGGTCCCAAGTTGATATGGCAACAGCTTACGCTGAATATGATCGACTGATTAATGGCGGCGGAACTGCTGAACCAACGGCTCCTAAGGCTCCGAAGAATCTGAAGGCAACTGGTGGCGATGCTGAAGTTACACTGAATTGGAGCAAAACGTTTGGCGCAGAGAGCTACACACTCAAACGTTCCACTACAAGCGGCGGACCTTACGAGGCGGTAGCAACTGTGACAGATGTCACTTACAAGGATACAAATGTAGTGAATGATACAACCTATTATTATGTTGCCAGTGCAACAAGTTCCTTGGGTACCAGCGAGGATTCCCAAGAAGTTAGCATCACACCAACTGCAGCACCTGTACCAGCTACAGGAGATTTGGTGGCAATGTACCGTGTGGGCGATACCAATGCAGGTGACAATCACATTCGTTCAAGCTTCCGTATTGTAAACAAGGGCGAGGAAGCTGTCGATTTGCAAAATGTTAAGCTGCGGTATTATTACACGATAGATGGCGATAAAGCACAGGAATTCCATTGTGACTATGCACAGATGGGCAACGGCAACGTCAAGGCCCAGTTTGTGAAGCTGGACACGCCTGTGGCCGGTGCGGATTATTACATGGAAGTCTCCTTTGGCCCCGGTGCGGGAAGTCTGGCACCAGGACAGGATACCGGTGAAATCCAAACGCGTGTGAACAAAACAGATTGGAGCAATTATAACGAAAGCGACGATTTCTCCTATGATCCAACCAAATCGTCTTATACAGAATGGGAGAAAGCTCCTTTGTATGTCAATGACAAGCTCGTTTGGGGCTTGCAACCTTAATAGTGGTATTATCGTTCTGTGAAGAGTGGCCTACTTTTTTCATCACAGAGCTGTAAAAACGAACCAGCAAGTTTCCGACCCTCCGGAGACTTGCTGGTTTTTATTTTGGGCCGATTATGGGCCATTTCTCCAACATCGTGTATTCCCGTAGGCTCTTGTGTTACACTAAGTATGCTACATATCACATAAATAACCGAGGTGACCTGAGACATGAATGACAATTTGGCACAGGCTCTGAACGAGCAAATGAACTTTGAATTTTACTCCGCTCATGTGTATCTGGCGATGGCCGCTTATTGCTCCAGTGAAAGTCTAGATGGATTCGCAAACTTCTTTCTGGTACAGGCGGAGGAGGAACGGTTTCATGCGATGAAGCTGTACAAATATATTAATGACCGCAGAGGGCGAGCTACGTTGGCAGCATTACCTGAGCCTAAAAATAGCTACGAATCCATGCTGGATGTATTTGAACACGGCTACAAGCATGAACAGCAAAACACACAGAAATTTTACCATTTGGCCGACTTGGCTCTGGACGCACGTGAACATGCCACGATCCATTTCCTGAAATGGTTTATCGATGAACAGGTTGAAGAGGAAGCTCTGTTCGACGGAGTCATTCAAAAGCTCAAGCGTATTGAGAAAGACAGCAACGCCTTTTACATGCTGGACAGTGAGTTTGCCAAACGAAGCTTTACAGCACCTGCGGAATAACACAGCCTGTACAAGTTTTATCTAAACTTGTACAAGATACATCTATCCACAGGAAGAGGACTGATGAACAGGGTGAAATATAATCGTTTGGGAAACAGTGGGCTTCAGGTGTCTGAGCTTGGCCTTGGCACCAATTCCTTCGGTAAAAGAGCGGACCAGCAGACTTCGATGAATATCATCCATGCTGCGCTCGACCAGGGAATTAATTTTGTGGATACCGCCAATATTTATGCTGGTTCGGAATCAGAAAGAATTATCGGGCTGGCGTTGGAAGGTAGACGGCAATCTGTCGTTCTTGCCACCAAAGCAGGTCTTCCGAAGCACGAAGGACCAGGGGGGAGCGGATCTTCCCGCCATCACCTGATGCAGGAGCTTGAGGGCAGCTTGCTCCGTCTGAAGACCGATTATGTCGATTTGTACCAGATTCACACATTCGACCCCTACACTCCGTTGGAGGAAACGCTACGCACGCTTGACGATATGGTCTCCGCAGGTAAAGTGCGTTATATTGGTGCTTCCAATTACGCAGCCTGGGAAATGATGAAGGCGCTGGGGATCAGCGAAGCGCAGAAGCTGGTCAAGTACGTCTCGATTCAGTGCAGCTACTCCCTCGCCGATCGTACGCCGGAGATGGAGCTGCTCCCGCTCTGCCTCGATCAAGGGATCGGGATCATTCCCTATTTCCCGCTTGCCGGAGGTATTCTCACCGGCAAATATGCCGGAGGTGGTGCCGCACCTGTTGGCTCCAGAGCCGAAACCGATCCTAACTTCAGCCGCTTCCTTAGCCCCGAGCGAATTGAACTCGGAAAGCAAGTAAAAGGAATCGCTGAAGAGCTGGGCACTTCGCCCACGGCGCTGTCATTGGCCTGGCTGATGAACAGGCCCGCCGTTTCTACTGTTATTGTTGGAGCCACCCAGGTAGAGCAGGTGCAGCATAATCTGCACAGTGTCTCCGTTCATCTGGATGCACCAACGCTGGGCAAGCTGGAGCAAGCCAGCCTTTCCTTCCGCAGCGGCGAGCCGTTCGCATTCTATCGGCTGCCATAGCGGAATATTTATGCCGAAAACGTTACCCCGGACAGCGGGCGTAACGTTTTCGGCTTTTTTAATGAGCATATTACAACATTTATTTGCCGGGTCAGAGTCAGATTTATCTTTCGCAATAACATTGTTATTTTAAATGTAGCTATAGAAAAAATTAATTAGTCACTGCAATAGTGAGCGTGCTACAGTAATATTATTCTTCATATCTGATTAAGTAGATGGGATTAATGAAGTTAAGTGACGGGGCACATTATAAATGACAATATAGAAAGGCGGGTTAATATGAGCGAAATCTATCGTCTGGCACAACAGGAGGACGCCGAAAGATTGCAGTATGTGACGTACGAGGCATACGAAACGATTCGGCAGCTGGGGCTTCAATGGCCTGCCGCTCAGGCAGACGTGGCTCTCATTCAGGAAAACATTAAAAATAATGATTGCTATGTGCTGGAAGTTGATGGTGCCATACAGGCTACGGTTAGCCATCTGAAAAATAGAGCCCTTGATTTTATAACCGATTTACCATTTGTGATGTGGTTCGCCGTGGACCCGACTGCACAGGGTAAAGGATACGGGAGAAAACTGCTGAACTGGGTAGAGCAGGCGATTATTCGTGATCAGGTGGGTGCCCCTGCGGTGACACTGGCGACAGCGGAGAAACATCCATATTTGCTATCCATGTACGAGCGTTGGGGATATGAGCGTATCCATGCTTTTGATCACGGAACTGGGGATGGGACGATGCACTTACTGC
The DNA here is from genome assembly GCF_000245715.1 of Paenibacillus sp. Aloe-11. Lineage (NCBI taxonomy): Bacteria > Bacillati > Bacillota > Bacilli > Caryophanales > Paenibacillaceae > Paenibacillus > Paenibacillus sp. Aloe-11. Next base: position 205,743 of record NZ_JH601054.1, read on the forward strand.
GTAAAGTGGTGAATCCTGAATTATTTGATACCTACATTCGTGAGAAAAATGAAGCCGAGACAGCTAAGCGAAATTAGATCCGATCAGCGGGAACGACTCGGTACGCGCCTTTCTTGACACAAAATCCGTTTCTTACACTTTACTGCACAGAAATTTTCACAAAAATTCATTAAAAATTACAAACAATGCCTAATTTTTAGACAAAAGAGGGCATTGTTTGTGTGTATAATATATATATACATTATATCGACATACTTTAATTTACTTTTATGTTTATATTGAAACAAAAACATTTATATATCGCATTTTTTTCTTATTAAAGGAATTTAAAAAGATATTGACATTTTTCGAGTCCATATCTATTATATAAATAAAATATTTCTCATTTAATACTTACTTATCGAAAAACATCCTGTATGACCTCAGCAATTTCTCATCACATTCATCTATGATGCTGAATTTTAGGTTCCAAGCCTGAAATTCCAGCATACCTCAAGGTTTTTACACTTCCAAGTCTACTCACACATCTGACTTTTGATCTCAATCACACCACGAATGGAAACTCCATAACCCATTCACTTTTACATGTCGATTATTGTTTTTTGACAATCGATTTTGTTGCTTTTTGCTGCATCTATCTCTACAGCTGTTGTCTTCATACATATGTACATTAACACCTGAATCGTAAAAACATTTTTGTTTTGCCACATCTTTGTGGGGAGGAAAGGGGTTTGGTATGAATCGCATGGCTTTGGTTTTTCCGGGACAAGGGTCTCAGTATGTAGGAATGGGAACGGCATGGTATAGCGGCTTTACAGAAGCGGATCGCTTGTTTGAAGAGGCTGCTGATATTTTGGGATATGATCTGAAAGCTCTATGCATCGCAGGTCCGATTACCCAGCTATCCAGAACATTCTATACTCAGCCCGCACTTCTTACGATCAGCATCATTGCATTTCGGCGTTATATGCATGAAATCGGGATGATCCCTGAATTCTCAGCAGGTCATAGCCTGGGTGAATATTCAGCTCTGGTAAGTAGCGGTGTTCTAGCCTTTGGCGACGCTCTGCGACTGGTTCAAGAGCGGGGACGCTTCATGGAAGAAGCTGCAGTGGCAAAACTAGGCAGCATGATTGCCGTTCGCGGAGCTGAGCCAGGCGCCGTGGAAGAATTCTGTCGTCTACACTCCACAGTCGATCAGCCTGCTGTCATTGCCTGTTACAATTCACCTAACCAGTACGTCGTTTCCGGTCATCGCACCTCTGTCGCTGTGGTAGCTGGCGAGTTAGAACAGCGGGGCGCCCAAATTACGCGCTTGCAGGTCAGCGGTCCTTTTCATAGTCCGCTTATGCAGCATGCTGCGGACAGACTGGCCGCAGAGCTGCAAAGATACACTTTAAATGAGGCGAAGTGGCCCGTGATCTCCAATGTCACCGCTCAGCCATATCCCGATGTTGACAGCATCCGTCAAGGATTGATTTTGCAAATGACTCAACCGGTTCGATGGATTCAAACCATGCAGTATATGGCGAATCATGGTGTGAAACAAGGCGTCGAGTTAGGTCCACGAACGGTGCTGAAAAATTTGGCGAAGGAAATAAATACTGCTATCGAAGTGCTGTCTCTGGACAGAGACCTGGATCGCGTTGAACTGGAACGCCGGTTCTCGATCCGTAATTGGATTGCCTGTTCCCTGTCACTGGCGGTGTCTACCCCCAATGCCAATTGGAATGAAGATGAGTATCGAAAGGGTGTTATTTTACCTGTTCGGAGATTGGAAGAATTATTGCGAAACTCAGAATCAGGCAGCAGTCCACCTCCTGCTGCTGAGCAGAGACAGGAAATACTGGAGTGTATTCGCCTGGTGTTGCAAACCAAACAGGTCTCCGAAGGAGAGCAGAAAGTAATGCTAGAGCAATTGAGGAGGGATCAGGATGGAGCAGTTTCAAACTTTAATTGAAATCATTCAAGACCGTGCAAGCCGGGATGAGAACGGAATCACCTTTATTACTGGTGATAAACAAGAGGAATACGTATCCTACAGTAAACTTCTGGAGCAAGCATTACAGGTACTTCATGAATTACAGGTAAAAGGGATACAACCTGGTGATGAGCTGATCATGCAGATCGACGACAATCATACCTTTGTGAATGTATTTTGGGGTAGTCTTCTCGGTGGAATCGTTCCTGTTCCTGTAAGCATAGGGAATAATGATGAGCATAAAATGAAATTGTTTAAAATCTGGAATACACTCTCCCGCCCTTATATGATTGCAGATGACAAAGTATTGGAGCAGCTGGAAAAATACTCGCACCAGCACGAACTGCTGAATTCCTTTGAGCTTGTTAAAAAAGCGACTTTTTCAAGCCATACATTTGATTATTCCAGTCAGAGTAAAGGTGTAGTTCATATATCCAAACCGGAGGATTTAGCTTTTATCCAATTTTCCTCAGGTTCTACAGGTGATCCCAAAGGAGTCATGCTGACGCATGAAAATTTGGTTTACAATATTCGGGATATCGCAAATCAAACGGGCATGAGCTCCAAGGATGCTTATTTGGGCTGGATGCCGCTTACGCATGACCTGGGATTAATCGCATTCCATTTAACCTGTGTGATCGCTAATGCCAAGCAGCTGATTATGCCAACAGCACTTTTTATCAGACGCCCGTCTTTATGGCTAAAAAAAGTATCGGAGCATAAGGTGACTCAAATATGCTCTCCCAATTTCGGATATAAATTTTTTCTCGATCAGTATAATTCCGAAACAGCAGCTAACTGGGATTTGTCAAGTGTTCGTATGATCTTGAATGGAGCTGAGCCCGTATCTGTGGAGCTTTGTCATGTGTTTATGGATGCCATGAGTGTTCACGGTTTGAATAAAAATGCAATGCTCCCTGTCTACGGATTGGCAGAGGCGAGTGTGGGTGTTTCCTCTCCACCTCTGGACAAAAGTACTTTTATCCCCATTCATTTGAATCGGCAGCAGTTACACGTAGGTGAACCCATCGAAGAAGTGGACAAGTCCGACAAGCGGTGTCTTACTTTTGTGGATTTGGGGTATCCGCTGGCCAGCACCTCTGTCCGCATTTGCGATGAACAAAATCAGGTGCTCGAAGATGGGGTGATTGGACACACACAGATCCGCGGCAAAAATGTGACAGCCGGATACTATAATAATCCAGAGGCTACCGCGAAGGTCAAAACAGAGGATGGCTGGCTTATCACCGGAGATTTAGGTTTTATGCGGAACGGCCGCCTGACTATTACCGGTAGAGCCAAGGATATCATTTTCGTGAACGGACAGAATGTCTACCCGCATGACATCGAGAGGATTGCCGAGGAACTGGATGGCGTGGATCTCGGGAAAGTAGCTGTGTGCGGTGTACATGATGCGCAAACCAGGCAGGATCGTATTGTTGCCTTTGTGATGCATACGAAAAAGATAGAGCATTTTGTACCGCTTGTCCAAAAGCTGAAAAGCCATCTGAATTACCGGGGAGGCTGGCATATTCAGGATGTAGTTCCGATCCGGCGTATCCCTAAAACAACCAGCGGGAAAGTTCAGCGCTTCAAATTGGCCCAGAGCTATGAACAGGGCGAATTTAGTGAAATACTGACAACTCTGGCTGAGGCCACTCAAACCGTGCAAGCAGCTGAGCGTACAGCCTTGCCTCAAGGAGAGGTAGAACAGAAGCTGATTGGAATCTGCCAGGATATTTTAAATGAAAAGTCGATCGGGACGGACGACAGCTACTTTGATATCGGAGTGACTTCCTTGCAGCTCGTTCAAATTGTGGACCAGTTGGAGGATCAATTAGGGATTCATATGGAGGTGACGGACTTCTTTTCCTATCCAACCATCGCCAAGCTGGCTGCGTATATCTCCAGTCAGGACCTAAGCAGTGAGGCGGCTGCAACAGCACAGTCTGAGGACAAGAAGGAAGCGAATGACCGGGATATTGCCATCATTGGCATGTCCGGCAAATTTCCTCAAGCGGAAACACTGGAGCAGTTTTGGGCGAATGTGGCAGCAGGCGCTGACAATATCGGCCCGTACAGCGACGAAAGAAGAAAAGATGCCGAAGCTTTCATTTCCCGTCTGAATACGGAAGGACGGAATGTGCAAATCGCGGAAGGTGGCTATCTGGACGAAGTAGACAAGTTCGATTATTCCTTCTTTAAGCTGACTCCGCGCGAAGCCTCGCTCATGGACCCCAATCAACGGCTATTTCTACAAACCGCGTGGAGCACGATTGAGGATGCGGGGTATGGGGGTAAGCAGCTGGCAGGTCAAAAGGTTGGCGTGTATGTCGGTTTTTCCAAAACCAGCTTCGAATATGAGCGTTTGTTGTCTGAGGTGGAGCCAGGCGCGTTGCCGAACTTTGCCATTGGCAACTTGTCGTCCGTTATTTCCAGCCGGATTGCATATTTGCTCGATCTAAAAGGCCCGGCGCTAACCGTTGATACAGCATGTTCTTCCTCACTCGTGGCAGTGCATTTGGCCTGCAAGTCCATCCTGAATGGAGACTGCGACATGGCCTTGGCAGGTGGAGTGAAGACGATTTTGCTGCCGTTGAAAGCAGGCATTGGCATGGAATCCTCCGATGATCGGGCACGAGCCTTCGACGACCAGTCGGACGGAACGGGCTGGGGTGAAGGAGTTGGAGCCGTCTTCCTGAAGCCGCTGCGCAAAGCGGAACAAGACGGTGACAACATTTTAGCCGTAATCAAGGGAAGTGCCATCAATCAGGACGGCAGCACGATTGGTATTTCTGCGCCGAATGCGCTGGCTCAGGCAGAAGTGATTTCGCAGGCGTGGCGCGATGCACGGATTGATCCTGAAACGATCAGCTATATCGAAGCGCATGGCACCGGAACCAAGCTGGGCGATCCGGTTGAGATTGACGGTATTACCAAGGCTTTCCGCAAGCATACACAGCGTAAGCAGTTTGTGGCAATCAGCACGGTCAAAACAAATATCGGTCATTTATACGAAGCCGCCGGGATTGCGGGCTTGATCAAATCCGTACTGTCCATGAAGCACCAACAGATTGCGCCGCTCGTTCATTTCCGCACACCAAACCAAAAGATCCATTTTGCGGAATCCCCGGTATATGCCAATACGAGGCTGAGGGAATGGAAGACGAACGGTTTCCCGAGAAGAAGCGGGCTGAGCTCCTTTGGATTCAGCGGGACAAACTGCCATGTGGTACTGGAGGAATATATAGCGAAGACGGAACCAGACCAAGTGTCAACGGACAGCAACAATAGATCATCACCGCTGCTGCTGACCTTGTCAGCACGGAGTGAGTCCGCTTTGCGAGAGCTGGTCGGTCGGTACGCAGAACGGTTCGGGCGCGCGGAAGAACTCGTGATGCAGGATGTATGCTATACGGCTAACACAGGCAGAAGTCACCTGAACCACCGGATTGCTGTGACTGCCGCAGAGGCGGATGCGTTGAAAGCGAAGGTGCTTCAGTTGCACGAACAAGGCAGAGTCGTCGAAGGTGTATACACCGGGAAAGCGGATAGCACAGGTGGCGCAGAGATGGTCGCTGGAAGCTTGGACACGTTGCAATCACTGGAACAGCTGGCTGCCAAGTACGTGCAAGGAGCGCAGATCGATTGGAATGCCCTCTATGCAGGTAAGCACTACAAAAAGGTTTCTCTGCCTACGTATCCATTCGAACGGAAAAGATGCTGGATTAACGTGCCCGAACAGGTTCGAACGGAGCAGAAGGCACCAGTTCATGAAAACTCAACAGTAAAGGAGTCTGGAATGATGGGGAACGAATATTCAGCGTCGGCATCTGCTACCGATCAGCACATATCATCTATTCTTCAAAAGTTAGCGAAAATGATCGGTAACGTGTCCCAGCTCAGCCTGGAGGAACTGGAGCCACAAACACATTTTCTGGAGCTTGGGCTGGATTCCATTAATTTGTCCCAGGTTCGCCACAGTATCAAGGATACCTTCGGACTGGACGTTCCAATGAACGAATTTTTCGAATCGTTGACCACGCTGGAGCTGTTGGCCAGCTACGTAGCCGAGCGGGTGAGCATTTCCACTTCTGCTGAAACCCCGGTTCAATCTGTGGAAAATCGTCCAGAAACAACGCAGAATCAGGTTGATTTTACAGCTTTCCCGTTAACCCAACCATCTCATGACTCCGCCGTTCCGGTTGCCGCATCCGTGTATGCCATAGATACGGCTGGGCATACACGGGCTCAAAGCTTCCCAATCGCTACAGCTTCTGCGGCTGTAGAGCGAATAATGGAGCAACAGCTGCATCTGATGTCACAGCAGCTCGATGTTCTCCGGCATCAGCCATCTGCATCCGTAATAGCTTCCGAGCCATTTAGCCCGAAAACGGGCGTTTTGCCAACGGCAAGTAGTGAAAGCGCACAGATCATCCGTACTGAATCCAAGCAGAAAGTCGCAGCTGCATTAGCACCGGCTCCATCCGTAAAGGCTGTTGCCAAGCAGGCAGGCAATGAAGTCAAGCCATATACGCCTTATAAAAAGCTGGATGTTAAAGCACGTGAATTGCTTTCGCTCCGTCAGGAACAACACCTGCAAGAGCTGATTGAGCGCTACACGGCCCGTACGCGCAGCACCAAACAGTACACCCAGCAGTATCGCACCGTATACGCCAACAACCGCAATGTGGCTGGTTTCCGGCCTATTTTAAAGGAAATGGTGTATCAAATTGTATCCCAGCGTGCAGACGGTTCAAAAATTTGGGATCTGGATGGAAATGAATATGTCGACTTGACGATGGGCTTTGGTGTGAATCTGTTCGGACACAATCCGGCCTTTATTCGTGAAAAAATTGAGGAAGAGCTGAATAACGGCATGTGTGTCGGCCCCATGTCCAACATGGCTGGGCAAGTCGCCGAGCGAATATGCAAGATGACCGGCGTGGAACGGATTGCCCTGTATAATTCTGGGACGGAGGCCGTTATGGTCGCGCTCCGTTTGGCACGTGCTGCCACTGGACGAGCTAAAGTCGTTCTTTTTGCCGGCTCGTATCACGGTACATTCGACGGGGTGCTGGCACTGGGGAGCGCCGGTGATAACAAGGAGCATTCGACGCCTCTGGCTCCAGGGATCTTGCAGCATATGGTGGATGATGTCGTCGTGCTTACTTATGGGACGGACGATTCCCTGGATTATATCCGCACCCATGCGCATGAACTGGCCGCGGTTATCGTGGAGCCGGTGCAAAGCCGCCGACCAGATTTTCAGCCTAAAGCCTTTTTGCAGGAAATTCGCCAGATAACGGAGCAGTCGGGGACTGCCTTCATATTTGATGAAGTCATCACAGGCTTCCGGATTCAGCCCGGGGGAGCCCAAGCGTGGTTTGGGGTGCAAGCCGACCTCGTGACTTACGGTAAAATCAT
>NZ_JH601054.1:213304-418596 GCF_000245715.1 Paenibacillus sp. Aloe-11
TGGCTGCATCCTTAGCGGTGCTGGATCATTTGGAGAAAAATGGCGAGCGACTGCAGAATCGCCTGAATAGCCGCACCTCGGCGTTAGCAGCGGAGCTGAACAGTTATTTTACTGACGAACACGTACCTATGAAGGTCGTTCACTTTGGCTCCCTATTCCGCTTCGTGCTCAAAGGCGATCTGGAATTGTTCTTTTATCACATGCTGGACAAAGGCATCTATATCTGGGAGGGACGAAACTGCTTCTTGTCCACGGCCCATACCGAGGAAGATATTGCGCGAATCGTACAAGCGGTTAAGGATAGCGTGAACGAGCTGCGCAAAGGGGGATTTTTACCGGACCCGCCCCCGAATGGAAACGGCCCGGGACCGGGCAAGCAGCCTGTAACCGTACCTCCAGAGGCTGAAGCAGCAGAAACTGTGATTGCGTTAACTCCAGAGCAAAAGCAGCTTTGGTTCGCCTCTGTTTCAGATCGAAGTGACTCTCAATCCTTACACGAAACCGCCTTGTTGCGGTTTCGTGGTTCACTTCAGCAGCAGGCGTTCAACCAGGCTGTTCAGGCGATCGTAAACCGTCATGAAGCCTTACATACCTTTATGAGCGGCGATGGGGAAACTCAGGTGATCGCTCCTGTGATGAAAGTGGAAGTCCCGCTTCATGATTTTACCAGTTATCACCCGGATGAACAGGAACAGCATATCCGGGCATGGATGATCAAGGATAGCGAAACCCCATTTGCCATGACGCCAGGTGAGCCGTTATTCCGGATTCATTTGCTGAAAATATCGGATGAAGAGCATCTGAGTGTCTTTACGTTTCATCATTTTATCGCGGATGGCTGGTCGATTGGTGTATTCATTCAGGAACTGGAGCAGATCTATTCTGCGCTTGTCCGACAAGCTGACTACAGCCTTCCAGAACCAGTTCCTTTTCGGAATTACGTGGTTTGGCAGCAGGATCAATTGAAAGCCGGCAAAGAAGAGGCCCTGGCTTTTTGGTCAGCGATGCTGGATAAACAGCAGCCTGTCATCCATCTGCCATCTCCGGTGAGGGGAATACAGATTCCTTCTTCCAGAGGAAGCAGGCATACCGTAATGCTCGAAGCGACGCTCGTTAAACAATTGAAATCCGCCAGCATAAAGCTAGGCAGCAGCCTTTTTGTAACGCTGCTATCCGCCTTTCAGATTTTTCTGCATCGCCTGACAGGGCAGCAGGAAGTAACGGTGGGGGTTCCCACCGCAGGACAATCCCATATGGACGCCTTCTCTTTGATCGGCAACTGTGTCAACTTGCTTCCGATGATCAGCGAAGTGCGTCCTGATGCTACTTTTACGGAGCATGTCCAAACGGTCAAAAAGCGCATGAATGAACTGGACAGCTTTCAAAAATACAGCTTTGCCGGACTCGCTCAGTTGGGGCTGAGGCATTTGCCTGTCATTAACGCTGTATTCAATATGGATCGACCGATTCCGCGTTTTCAATTCCATGGACTGGAAGCAGAACTCGTTGAGAATGAGGTGTCATTTAGCAAATACGAGTTGTTTTTGAACGTGACAGAGGCGCAGAAGCAATTGCGTCTTGATTTCGACTACAATTCGGATCTTTTTCAGCAAAACATGATCGAAGCATGGTCAGGATATTTCCTGAATCTGCTGCATTCCATTGTAGAGGAAGAAGGGGCTTGCGTTTCCGCGCTGTCTTTACTCCGTGCGCCGGAGAACGAACAGCTTCGAGCAGCATGGGCAGCAAATACCGATGCCAACGGAAACTATCTTTGCGTCCTTGATGCCTACAAGCATTTGGCACCAGTTGGGACAGCAGGGGAGGTGTATCAAGCCTCAGCAGCAGGTTTGTTGGGAACGACCCGGGAATGGGTTTACGTGGAAAACGATGGCAAGCTGCGGCATATTGGAAATTTGAATCGGAGCATCCACATTCGCGGACATCAGGTTAATCTGGAGCAGCTGGAGAAACACCTGCTGCAAGTTTTCCAATTGGAGTCCTGCGTCATTACACCACAAACGGACGAAGCTGGACAAGTCTCATATATAGCCGCCTATGTGGTCGCAAACGCATCGAAGCCTTGGGAAGAAGGAGCACTAAAAAAGGCTGTAATCGAAATTCTTCCAGATTATACGCAGCCCCGTTTTTGGATTCCTATGGACCATATTCCTCTTCTGCCGGATGGTCAGCCTGATCTACAGGCTTTGCCAGAGCGGGGACAAGTAAGCGTATTCACTAAAACAGACGCTGCTTCTGCGAACCACGTCGTAGAAGATCAACTCGTGAACATTTGGATGGACGTTCTGAATGTAACGGATATCAGCGATGACGATAACTTTTTTCAACTGGGCGGTGATTCACTAAAAGCGACGGTCATTCTATCGAGAGTCAACAAGGAATTGGGTGTACACATTCCACTCAGCCACATTTTTGAACTGCAAACGATTGGTGATCTGGCTACATATATTGCGAGTGGAACAAGGAAGACCTACGAACCGATTGTATCAGTGAAATCGCAAGCCTTCTATCCGGTATCTTCTTCCCAAAAGAGAATGTATGTGCTGGAACAGCTGGGAGCCGGAACGGCCTATCATGTACCCGGTCAGCTTTTCATAGAGGGAGATCTGGAGGTTCCCCGCTTCATTGAAGCCGTTAGGGAAGTTATTTTGCGTCATGAATCCTTTCGGACGTATTTCGATCTGGAAGACGGAGAAGTGGTACAAAAAGTTCGGGACACGATTCCATTCGACATCCCGTATACCCGGATTTCCAAGGAAGAAGCAAAACAGGCTCAGACCTTGTTTGTTCAGCCTTTTCATCTGGGAACAGCTCCTTTATTCCGCGCCGAACTGTACGAATTTATCGAAGGCGGCTTCAATCTGCTAGTGGATATGCACCACATCGTGTCCGATGGTTTCTCCATGGCCGTGCTGCTGGATGAAATCATTCAACGGTATCAGGGTAGACAGCTTGCGAACATTCAGCTTCATTACAAAGACTTTGTTGCCTGGCAGAAGCAGCAGATCACGGACGACGCATTGCAAGCGCATGAATCATATTGGCTTCAGACCTTGGATGGCGAGCTTCCTGTACTAAATATGCCTACGGACTTTTCACGCCCGCAAGCACAAAGCTTTGAAGGTGACAGCTTGACCGTCACCCTGGAATCCAAACTTACGAGCAGACTCTACAAATTGGCCCAAGATACCGAATCTACGATCTTTATGGTACTTTTGACGGCTTATAATGTCCTGCTGGGCAAATATTCTGGCCAGGAGGACATTATCGTAGGTACACCTGTTGCCGGAAGACGGCATGTGGATACGCAAGCGATGATTGGCATGTTCGTCAATACGCTGGTTCTTCGCAATCAGCCGCAAGCTTCTTTAACGTTCCAGTCCTTTTTGCAGGAGGTTAAGCAAAACTCGCTGCTGGCACTGGAGCATCAGGAATACCCGTTCGATGAGCTTGTAGACAAGCTGGAACTGGTACGCGACGTAAGTCGAAACCCGGTGTTCGATACGATATTCAGTTTGCAAAATGTCGGCACAGATGTTTTGGAAGCAGGCGGCATTCGTTTTAAACCGGAAGAATTCAACGCGGGCATATCCAAGGTAGATTTTTCATTGCATGTGACCGAGGAGAAAGAACGTTTGTCCTTCACTTTGGAGTATGGCACAAAGCTGTTTAAACCGGAGACCATCCGGCGGCTGGCAGAGCATTATGTGCGAATTTTGGAAACGGTGACGCAGGATGTCGGGGTGCGGTTGGCCGATATTACGATCGTATCTGATGAAGAGAAGCAATTGCTGCTAACGGGATTTAATGATACTGTCGTACCTTTCCCGTACCATGAGACAGTCCACGGGCAGTTTGAAAAGCAAGTCGTACAGACGCCGGATCATATAGCATTGGTGTTCGGAAAGCAGCGTCTGACCTACCGGGAGTTGAACGAACGCGCGAACTCACTGGCACGGGTACTTCAAGTGCACGGTGTAGGACCCGATAAGTTAGTCGGTCTGATGGTGCAGCGTTCGACGGAAATGATTATCGGTCTGCTCGCCGTGCTAAAAGCGGGTGGCGCTTATGTACCTATCGACCCTGAATATCCGTCAGCCCGTATTGAATATATGCTGAGTGACAGTGAGGCTGCCGTACTCCTGACCAGTCGCAATCTGGTAGGAGAACACCATTATAGCGACAACACCTTGTTTATCGAAGATGAGGGAGTATACCAAGAGGAAAGGACCAATCTGGAAGCCACTGCTCAGCCGGAGCATCTGGCTTACGTCATCTATACTTCTGGCTCAACCGGAAATCCGAAAGGAGTTATGCTCCAGCATCGCTCGGTGCTGAACTTTATTACAGGAATGCGTGAAGTGATCGACTTTGCAGCGAACAAAACGATGTTATCGCTAACTACCATTTCGTTCGATATTTTCGTTTTGGAAACGATTCTGCCGCTGCTGGGCGGAATGACCGTCGTGCTAGGCGACCGCCATCATCAGGTCGATCCTCAGACACTTGGCGAGCTGATTACTGCACATCATATTGACATGCTGCAAATGACGCCATCCCGGCTGTACATGCTGCTGAGTCATGAGGAAGGCTCCCGTGCGCTGCAAGGTGTACAGGAAATTATGGTTGGGGGAGAAGCGCTCCCGTCCAGGCTGCTGGAGGCATTGCAGCAATTGAACGGGCCCCGCATTTATAACATGTACGGGCCAACGGAAACGACGGTTTGGTCGGCAGTACAGGAGCTTACCCATGCCAAACAGATTGACATTGGACGCCCCATTGCGAATACGCACATTTATGTCATGGATGCGCAGGACAGACTGCAGCCAATCGGTATACCGGGCGAGCTATGCATTGCAGGGGAAGGGCTGGCCCGTGGCTATTGGAACCGCGAGGAGTTGACAGCGGAAAAATTTGTGAATAATCCATTTTCAACAGGAACACGAATGTACAGAACGGGTGACCTTGCTCGCTGGAAAGCAGATGGGAATCTGGAGTTTATCGGCCGAATCGACCATCAGGTGAAAGTACGCGGATTCCGGATCGAGCTGGGTGAGGTTGAAAATGCTTTGATGAGCCATTCTGCAATTCAAGAGGCAGTCGTCACTGTAAATCAAAACAAAGAGCAAGAATCCGTCTTGTGTGCTTACCTTGTACTGAATACAGAAGAAACACCAAGCTTAGCGGTCATTCATGAACTTGCTGCCAAGTTGCTTCCGTATTACTCGGTTCCGTCTTACTTCGTGTTTCTGGATCGGATACCGTTGACACCGAATGGAAAAACCGACCGAAAGGCATTGCCGGAGCCTGAAAAGCTATTCCGACCGGATGTGGCCTATGTAGCGCCGCGAAATGATGTGGAAGAAGCTTTGGCCGCCGTATGGCAAGATGTTTTGGGACGTGATCAGGTGGGCATTCAGGATAACTTCTTCCTGCTCGGAGGCGATTCCATCAAAGCAGTTCAGGTCATTGCACGCATGCGTCTTCACGGATATTCACTGGATATCCGACACGTACTGGAGCATCCGTCCATTGAAATTCTGAGCGGCTATACAGAAACACTGTCCCATCCGATAGAGCAAGGCCCGATAGATGGAGAGGCACCACTGACACCGATACAACGACATCTAATCGATGGGTTCGAACGGCATCCAGCATCCGAGGCCCTTCCTGCCGCAATGTCGGTACTGTTGTTGGCAAAGTCGGGCTTTGACGAGCAGCCATTGCGAGCCGCATTGAAGAAAATCGTGGAGCACCACGATGCTCTCCGTCTTGGCTTATTACGACAGGCTGACGGGTCGATTACGCAAGCTCACAAAGGACTGCATGAGGAGCTAATCACGCTGGAGGTGCTGTCGCTTACGGGAACGGAAAGCGAAGCACGCAGCCAATTGGAAGCCGAATGCCAACGGATGCAAAGCAGCCTGCGGCTGTTTGAAGGGCCTCGGGTTCGGGTAGGGCTTTTCCGTCTGGATAGCGGGGACCATCTTTTCCTTGCCGTAGACCCGCTGGTAGCTGACCAAGTATCGTGGAGCATTCTGCTGGAGGACCTTGCAACAGGCTACGGACAGGCTTTGAACGGGGAAATGATTGTCTTACCGGACAAAACGAACGCTTACCAAACGTGGGCAGAGCATCTTGAGCATTATGCAAATAGCAAAGAGCTGCTCAAGGAGCAGGACTATTGGAACAAGATAGAGTTGTCCGAGTGGGGGACGTTTCCCAAAGACCATGAAGTCATTGCGGATTCTGGAGCGGAGAGACAAACACATCAGCTCCACCTGCAATTATCAACAGACGAAACCCAGCATCTGATGACACAGGTCAACCGTGCCTACAATACCGTGCCGGAGGAAGTACTGCTGTCCGTGCTGGGTCAAACAGTGTCCGAATGGTCAGGACAAGAACGGATTGCACTCTACGTGGAGAACCCTGGCCGAGAGCCGGGTGAAACAAATTCGCTGGATATCTCCAGAACGGTAGGGCAGTTTACGTCCGTGTATCCAGTTGTACTGGATATCAAATCTGCGAACGATATAGCGCGGTTGCTCAAGCGTGTGAAGGAGACCATTCGACAGGTTCCCAACCATGGGCTAGGCTACGGTGTATTAAAATATTTGACCGAATTCAGCAATCCAACGAATTCCCAACGTTCTCGTCATCCGGAAATCGGGTTCCGTTATATAGACGCCCTACACCCGGAATCGGTTTATTTTTCAACATCGCCGCTGCAAGCTGAAGTTGGAGCAGGTAGCAAGGATGCGATTAATGGTTCATCTTATGCTCTTTATATGGATAGCCGCTTGGAAGACGGAAAATTAAGTATCCGTATATCCTATGACAGAAATGCATATGAAGAGCGCACGGTCAAACAACTTTTCTCTCGCTTCGAAACTCACCTGTTGAATGCCATCCGTCATTGTCTGGATCAGTCCGGTCAGGAGCTGACACCAACAGACGTAGGGGCAGATGATCTGGATCTGGAAGAGTTCGAAGAGATGAAGCATTTTTATGAAAGCCTATAATTATTCGCACGAGGGGGAAATCCGATGAGTAAAAGGCTTGAAATCGAAAAAGTGGCCAATTTAACGCCTTTGCAGGAGGGGATGCTCTTTCATACGGTGATGGAGCCGGAATCACAGGCGTACTATGAGCAAGTACGAATGACCATCCAGGGTGAACTGAACCTGGAGACTCTGCAAAAGAGCTTTCAGACCCTGGTACAGCGTCATGAAACGCTTCGTTCGAATATTTATCATAAAAGTGCCTCCCGCTCGCGGCTCATCGTGTTTAAGGAGCGAAATCCAACGCTTCGTTACGAAAATCTGATGAATATTCCCGAGGCAGAGCAAGCTGAAGCCATTCGCAGCTACGTAGACGCAGACCGGAACCATCGTTACGATTTGAGCAAGGATTTGCTCATTCGTCTGGCTGTGCTTCAAACTCAAACGAACGCATATACGCTGCTTTTAAGCTTTCATCATATTATTATGGACGGTTGGTGCCTCGGCATCGTGATGGACGAGCTGTTCACGGCTTATGAAGCACTGAAAGCGGGTAAGACCGTACAACTGCCAACACCGCAGCCCTATACTGGCTATGCCCGCTGGCTGGATAAGCAGGATAAGGAGGCGGCGAAGGAATACTGGCGGTCCATCCTGAACGGCTATGATCAGCCATCCGTGCTGCCAACTCTGCCTGTAGCCGATCCACTCCAGGCAGATACCGGGTACTTGCTGCATGAGCATAAAATAACACTCACGGATGAAACAACCCGTCAATTGCGGGCGGTGGCTGAACGCAACGGAACAACCCTTAGCAGTCTATTTCTGGCTGCATGGGGAGTGGTGCTTGGAGGATACAACCAAAGTGAAGACGTCGTCTTCGGCACCGTTGTTTCCGGTCGACCGCCGGAACTTGAAGGTGTGGAACAGATGTTGGGACTTTTCATTAACACCATACCGGTACGGATCAAGTTGAATGCAGATCAGCCATTCTCAGGCCTGCTTCGTGAAGTGCAGCGCAGCGCGGTTCAATCACGGGCATATGACTATTTTTCACTCGCTGAAATACAGTCCCAGTCAGCGCTCAAGCAGCAACTCATGGATCATTTTGTTGTATTTGAAAACTACCCGCTGGAGGATATGGTTGGCCGGCCTGATCTGAAGGAACGGCTTGGATTCGTCGTGGAGGACGCCCAGCTGTCAGAAGAAACACCTTACCACTTCAACATCGAAGTGGAGGACGGAAAAGCGCTGAGCTTTATGCTGTCCTACAACAACTATGTCTACAGCGATGAAGCGATGACACGGTTAGCCGGACATTTGGAGCATACACTCGTTCAGATTGCACGTATACCAGAGCTCCTGCTGCGGGACATTCGTCTGCTGACCGCTACAGAAGAGGCAGAGCTAACTAATGTATGGAGCGGACCGATTGCCGACTATCCTGCCGGAACGTTTCATGGAATATTTGAGGCGCAGGCAGAACGTATCCCGGAACAGACCGCTGTCATCTACGAAGATACTGTACTGACCTATCATGAGTTGAATGATAAGGCCAATCTGCTTGCTCAAGCACTACAGAACCGTGGGGTCAAGCGCGAACATCTCGTCGCCGTGATGCTTGAGCGTTCAGCAGACATGATTATCGCTGTGCTAGGGATTATGAAGGCGGGAGCTGCCTACGTACCTGTCGATCCGACCTACCCGAAAGAGAGAATTGCTTACATGCTTCAGGACAGCGGAGCTAAGATTATGCTCACGCAGTCTTCCTTGACTGAATTATTGGCCGATGTGGATTTTGCGGGTGAAGTGCTGGATTTGCCAGCGTTATTTCAACAAGCCTCACTTCAACAAGCTTCACAAGCGGAGCATTCCCATCAACAAGCGCCCATCTACACGCCTATTCATGATCCTGAGGCTTTGGCCTACGTCATTTACACATCGGGAACGACGGGCAACGCCAAAGGCGTGATGATCGAGCATCGTCATTACGTAAATACGGCGTGGGGCTATAGAGAAGCTCACCAGTTAAAAGAGTTTCCAGTCAAGCTCCTTCAGATTGCCAGTATGTCGTTCGATGTCTTTGCCGGTGATCTGGCCAAGACATTCTTGAACGGAGGCACCATGGTCATTTGCCCGCAGGATGTGCGCAACGATCCTCCAGCTTTGGCCCAGGTTCTCGAACAGCACGAAATTACGACGTTTGAAGTTCCGCCAGCTTTGTTGACGCTGCTTATGGACTACGTATATGAACACGGTACAGATGTCAGTGTCATGAAGCTGCTTACTACAGGCGCGGACAGCTTTGGTGTTGAAAACTATCGGACGCTTTTGAATCGCTTCGGCGATACGATGCGCATCATGAATACCTACGGTGTAACCGAAGCGGCTATTGATTCCAGCTTTTATGAAGAAACAGCTGAACATCTGCCTCCATCAGGTATCGTCCCGATTGGAAAAGCACTGCCAAATCATAAAGTATATATCGTGGATGAGGCTTTGCGGCCGCTCCCTATCGGTGTAGCCGGGGAGTTGTGCTTGGGCGGTGCTTCTGTGGCCCGCGGTTATTTGAACCGTCCTGACCTGACGGCGGAGAAATTTGTACCGAATCCTTTTGTGAACGGAGAGCGTCTGTACCGCACCGGAGATCTGGCCCGCTGGCTGCCAGATGGCAACATTGATTTTCTCGGCCGGGTTGACTTTCAGGTAAAAATCCGTGGCTACCGGATCGAGCTTGGTGAAATTGAGTCGGCCTTACTCCAATTGGATGAGGTACGCCAAGCGGTGGTCACGGATAGAACGGATAAGACCGGACAAAAGTATTTGTGCGCTTACGTAGCAGGTACAACCGACAAATCCTTCCTGCGGACAGAGCTTGCCAAGCAGTTGCCAAGCTATATGGTGCCTGCGCATATGATCGTGCTGGATCAATTGCCTTTGACCCATAACGGTAAAATTAACCGACGTGCGCTTCCAGAACCCGAAGATTTTGCGTTGACCGACGTCGAGTATGAAGCGCCGCAGAGCGAGCTGGAGCAGACACTCGCTTCCATCTGGGAGGAAGTCATTGGTGTTAAGCCGATTGGCCTGCGCAACAACTTTTTCGAGCTTGGGGGGGATTCGATCAAAGCATTGCAAATTATGGTCCGATTGAATGCGAAGGGCCTCAAAATGGATATGAAGGATTTGTTCCGTCACCCGCAGATTGATTTGATCGCTCCTTATATTAAAGAAGTAACCCGGACCATCCCGCAAGGGGAAGTTCAAGGTGTAGTGGAGCTGACACCGATCCAATGGGAATTTTTTGAGCATCATCGAACAGAACGTCATCATTATAATCAGGCTGTCATGCTCCAGAACGCCGACAGATGGAACGAAGCCTGGCTGAGAATCGCCATGGATAAGCTGACCACGCACCATGATGCCTTGCGCATGACCTTTGATGAGCGTGAAAAAGAACCTGTCGCCTATAACAGAGCCATAGCCGAAGGTGAGCACTTTACATTGGAAAGCTACGATTTATTACATGCTGACCAGCCTGAGGAAGAAATTGCGCAGCTTGCTGACGCGTTGCAAAACCGTTTTGATTTGCGCAACGGCCCGCTTGTGCGTTTGGCTTTATTCCGGCTACAGGAAGCCGATCATTTATTAATCGTCATTCATCATCTTGTCGTAGACGGTGTGTCATGGAGAATCCTGCTGGAAGACCTGGAAACAACCTACCAACAGTTAGCTCACGGTGAAAAGCTACAGCTCCCCGCCAAGACCGATTCCTACAAGGAATGGGCAGCGCGTTTGTCCGAGTACGCGCAAAGCGCACAGGCGCGTCAGGAAATAAACTACTGGAATACGGTAGAAGCTCGTGAGATACACCCTCTGCCAAAAGATCATGAGGTTTCGGCTAGCCTCATCTGTGACGCACGCCAATCTGAAGTGACACTCAGCCAGGTAGAAACCGAAAACCTGTTGAAACACGTGCACCATGCCTACAATACCGAAATTAATGATATTTTACTGACGGCGCTAGGGTTAGCTTTTCATGAATGGAGCGGACATGCTGAAATTACGGTTTATTTGGAAGGGCACGGCAGGGAGGAGTTCATCAAAGACATAGATGTTTCCCGCACAGTCGGCTGGTTTACGTCCGAGTATCCGTTTGTGATGGACGTGAGCAAGCCGGAAGACTTGGCCCATCAGATCAAGGTGGTTAAAGACAAGCTGCGGCGGCTGCCCAACAAGGGCGTAGGATACGGGATTTTACGCTATTTGTCCCCAAGGAACCAGCAGGGTACGAAGACACTTTTTTCAGCCAAGGTCCCGGAAATCAGCTTTAACTACTTGGGGCAATTTGATGAGAAGGCTGGAGCAGATGCACCTTTGCGAACTTCGACGCTTTCTTCGTTGGTCGGTGCTGAAGTTAGTCCCCATGCCGAAAGAACATGTACCTTTGATATCAACGGTATGGTAATGGGTGGAAAATTTCGTCTTGTATTTGACTATAGCGGGCGTGAATATGAACCATCTACGGTGGAGCGGTTGACTACAGGATATAAAAAGCATTTGCTGGGGCTCATTCGCCATTGCTGCGCAAAGGAAACAACCGAGCAAAGTCCGACTGATTTCACATACGGGCAATTATCCATCGGAGAGTTTGAACATATGGCAAGTCGTTTGGCCGACAAGCTGTTGAACAATCTCAAATAAAGATGAACAAACCAACATGAAATTAAACATTCGCACGGTAAAGGAGAGGTGAATTTTGGCTCAGGTGAAAATTAAAGACCTCTATCCGCTTTCGCCAATGCAAGAGGGCATGCTGTTTCATTCCATATTGGATCAAAAGTCGGAAGCTTATTTTGAACAGACCGTTATCACCATTCAAGACATTTTGGACGCCAGCCTAATACAGCAAAGCTTGCAAAAGCTGGTCGACCGATACGATATTTTCCGAACTGTCTTTATGTATAAGGAAACCGAACGGCCTCTTCAAGTCGTTCTGGAACAACGGGAGGCCACTCCCATCCATGTTGAAAATTGGAGCGGACAGCCGGACGAAGAAAAAAAATCTCTTCTTGAATCTTTTCTAAAAAACGATCGACAAACGGGCTTTGATCTGGAAAAAGAGGTTCCGATTCGACTGGCTTTAATTCAATGGACAAAGGAAGACTCCAAGCTTATTTGGAGCTTTCCTCATATTGTGATGGATGGCTGGTGTATGGGTACAGTAGCCCAGGATTTTTTCGACATCTACATTTCTCTTCGGGACAATACGTTTTTAAAGCTAGGGCCAGTTTTTCCATTCAGCAGCTTTATCCAATGGCTGGAGAGACAAAACAAAGAGGAAGCGGCCGCATACTGGCAACGATATTTGCTTCATGTTGAAAATGAAACCGTCGTTCCCGGCTATACGCGGTCGTTCGACTCCTCCTATAGGGCAAAACAATTTACAAGCATATGGGAAGAACGCCTGACCCAAGGCTTAGAGCATATTGCCAAGCAGTATCGTGTCACCGTAAGTACCGTATTTCAAACCCTGTGGGGCATTTTACTACAAACATACAATAACAGTAACGATGTCATTTTGGGTTCAGTTGTATCTGGCAGACCGGATGAAGTACCTGGGATAGAAAATATGGTCGGTTTGTTCATCAATACGATCCCGGTACGAATCATCAGCTCCCCGGAACAACGGTTTTCGGATTTACTGGCGTCTGTGCAGGATTCCATGATGGAGTCCAATCGGTATTCCTATCTGTCACTAGCTGATATCCAGTCTCACACCTCATTAAAGCAAAATCTGATTGGTCATATTGTCGCATTTGAAAATTATCCAATTTCCGAAGATCTCATGAGCCTTGAGGAAGAATCAAAAACGATTCGTATCTCGGAAGTGGAGGAAATCGAGCAAACCAACTACGATTTGAACGTTGTTGTCGTGCCTGGATGCAAGCTTGAAATCAGATTTAGCTATAACGAGCTAACCTATGACTCAAACATGATCCAGCTTATCGCCAGTCATCTCAGCCAAGCTATGGAGCAGGTCCTTCTTAACCTGGATATATCCGTTAAGGACCTGGATTTTGTGACGACAGAGGAGAAACAGCGGCTCTTGTTCGATTTTAATGATACCCGGACCTTGTACCCTGCTGAGCATACAATCCATCACTGTTTTGAGGAACAGGCAGAAAAGACACCGGAAGCGGTGGCAATTGTATTTGAAGATCGAGAGCTGACCTACAGGGAATTAAATACAAAGGCTAATCAGTTGGCCTCCAAGCTGCGGAAGCTGGGCGTGCAGCCAGATACCATTGTGGCTATCCTGACCGAACGATCACCCGAAATGATTATTGGGGTACTAGGTATTTTAAAAGCTGGAGCAGCTTATTTGCCGATAGATCCTGCCTATCCGCAAGACCGGATTACATTTATGCTTCAGGATAGCCACAGCGATATTTTACTTACATTATCAGGCAGGGGAAGCCAAACAACTGGATTCGAATTTTCCGGTATTGTGCTGGATTTAGGTGATATTGGCTCTTATGATACCAACGTCTTCACCAGTTCCAATCGATCGGCAACAGCAGATGATTTGGCGTATGTGATGTACACCTCCGGCTCCACGGGTCGTCCTAAGGGAGTCATGATTGAGCATCGAAATGTCATACGACTGGTCAAAAATACAAATTACGTACAATTCGCTGAGAACGACCGCATTCTAATGACCGGAGCTTTAGTATTTGATGCCTGTACCTTTGAAATATGGGGAGCTTTGCTCAACGGTCTACGTTTGTATATCGTGCCGGAATCCATCATTTTAAATGCTGTGAAGCTGGGTACTGCTCTCAAGCAAAATCACATTACGACGATGTGGCTGACATCGCCATTGTTCAATCAGCTTGCTCAGCAGAAGCCCGAACTATTTTCCCCTCTCAAATACCTGCTAGTAGGGGGAGATGTGCTTTCACCTGCAATCATCGCTAACGTTAGAGAAAAATGTCCTGGCTTGACGATCATTAATGGCTATGGCCCGACAGAGAATACCACATTCTCATGCTGTTTTCCGATTGAAAAGGAGTATAGCAACATTCCGATCGGGCGGCCAATCGGAAATTCCACTGCCTATATATTGGATTCTTCAAACAGATTGCTGCCTATCGGGGCTCAAGGCGAAATATGTGTGGGTGGCGATGGTCTGGCGCGCGGATATCTGAGCAGAGATGAGCTGACTCGGGAAAAGTTTGTCTCTAATCCGTTCATTCCCGGTGAAAAGATGTACCGCACAGGTGATCTGGGTAGATGGCTGCCAGACGGTAATCTGCAGTATCTTGGACGAATCGACCAACAGGTTAAAATCCGCGGCTATCGAATCGAGCCTGGGGAAATAGAAACCAGGCTTATGAGACATGATGCCATTCATGGAGTACATGTTGCCGTAATAGCTGCGAATGATGGTCAAAAAACACTCTGTGCTTACATTGCAACCGATGCAGTTCTGACTATAAGTGAGATGAAAGCCCATTTGGCGGGGCAATTGCCAGACTATATGATTCCTGCCCAATATGTATTTCTGCCGTCGCTTCCTTTGAACACGAATGGAAAGATTGATCGGCAAGCGCTTCCTAAGCCGGAAGCGATCAATAGTTCCCAGCTAGAGTACACGGCCCCCAGAAATGAAGTGGAGCAGCAACTGGCGAACCTGTGGCAAACGGTGCTTGGAGTCGAAAGGGTCGGTATTGACGACAGCTTTTTCGAGCTTGGAGGACACTCTTTAAAAGCCATCCAGCTGATATCCAAAGCACAGGAATTGAACATCCCGTTGGATATACATCAATTGCTTCAATATCAGACGATTCGCAGCTTGTACGATCTTTTGCAACGCGGGGAAGCGGGAGTAGAGGAAACAAGCAAACTTATAGCCGACCCTCAGGAGGCCGGGCGGATTATCGGAGAAGCCTTTGGTACTCATGCCTTGCTTCGAACCGTATCCAGTGCTCAACAAGACTATCTGTTCCTGCAACTAGAGCCTTTCCATGCAGAGAAGGTTCAGGACATTACAGAATTTATTCAATCCCGCATACACCCCGAGCTGTATCCCCATTATATTATTCCATGGGGCATAGACGAGCACGATCGGGTATGCGGAGTTCCCGTAACAGATGACTCCGGGCTGACAAACCCTGAACAAGAAGCCCTCATCCAACATCAGGCCGAAGAATGGGCGGACAATATTGCTGGCTTAAATACGGAATGGAGTACCCATATACTGGCTCCGGACACGATTGGACAATACCCGCTTGCTCCTGTACAGCTCTATCATTTGCAGCATCCTGTCGGGTCAGGCATGTCTATCCGGTTGGACAACTATTTGAACATCCCACGATTGACCGCCGCTATTCTACGACTAATTCATCGTCATGAGTTGCTGCGAAGTGTCATTATGAAGTCAGATGAAACGTGGACCTGGGGGCTTAAACCAGCACCAGAGCATATCAGCTTGCCTATGGTGGATCTTTCCGAGTATCCGGTATATATACAGCAGAGGCTCCTTTCTTACATGGTGCCCAAGCTTTATGAGGAACCGTATGAGCAGGCACATGCTTTACAATATCGTATTGTCCTGATTCGCTTAAACTTGCGGGAGCAACTGCTTCTGCTGCCATGCTCACATATTATTTTTGATGCTACAAGCGGTGGGATTTTGCGGAGACAGCTTCTTGATGAATATCACCATCCCCAGCAGGCACCACAGCAAGCAGAAGCCAATCATTATCGGGATTATGTGGAGCATATCCGTCAAGGCCCTCAAGGCATCAGTGATCAGCAAATGAACAAGCAATTCAGGCTTCAGGTGTTTGGCGAAAATAACGATCTTATTCAGGCCCTAGCACAAAATCGTAACCATGCAGTATCTACCAAGTATCATTGGAGATTGGATGTGAACCACACTCCGGAGCCGGGGCAATCTGCGAGCATGTGGAGTCTTTCACTACAGATGGCTTACCAATTTTTCAACGCCTATTTTCATATTTCCGAGGTTCCGCTATGGATGACAAATTACGGAAGACAGTATGGTGATCAGAACTATTTTGGAACGGTGGGCGAATGTATTGATCATATTCCCATTGTACTTCAGGAAGACGACATCGCAGCTCGTGAAAAGGGCATCCTTGCACAATTGGACTCGGCTACACGCCATCATTTGAACTTTTTTAATCTAATGATCAACGGAGATATGGAGGAGACTTATCCCGATTCCAGCCGTATCTTGAAAAAAGGGCTTGAACAATTGCCTGTCGTTTTCAATTATTTGGGGGAGAGCAGAGAAGACTCGGCACTTTTTGACCAAATGGATGCAGATGGAGAAAAATTGAGCGTCAATAAAGCCATTTTTTTCGAGATACAGCATGTCGGCAAAGTTCTGGAGATTTCCCTGATCCTTCCGTATGAAGAGGACCGACAGTATATCCATCAAATCTTCCAGGCTGCTAGTGACAGGCTTTTAAACGCTTTGACCATTTCGCAGTAAGGAGATGAAGATGTGAATCAATTGTTTAAGGATAGTCGTTTTATCCGTTTCTTTGCTTCCCGTACTTCTGCCAATATCGCGGACAGCATTTATTCCATCGTCCTGCTGTATTTTGTACAGCAATCAACGCAATCGGTGGCGATGACCAGCTTTACGTATACAGCCGTATCTGCGGCGACGATTTTCAGCTTTCTCGTGGGTCCTTTAGTGGACCGTTATTCACCGCCATTGTTGGCCAGCATCGCCTTGTTTACGCAGGCTGTGCTTATTTTGGCCGTCCCGTTTCTCATTCAGGATGGGATGGTTAATCTGGTCGCTATCCTCGTTATTGTGTTTATTGCATCCTGCTTCTCCACACTGTTTTATCCGGCCAACAGTAAAATGCTGCCGCAACTGGTAGGTTCGCCGGATTTGATTGTCCGGGCGAATTCCATGATTTCGTCGACGGATCAGGTTATTAATATCGCCGGATATCTGGCCGGAGCCTCACTCATCATCGCAATGGGGATGAAAAATACGTTTTTTCTAGCCAGCGCGATGCTGTTTCTGTCAGGCTTTGTGTACGTCAGGCTCAACAAGCAAATCGATGCTCCTGCGGCGGAAGACACGAACGGTAGGGGTTCACTGAAGCTGGGGTACTATCTGAAGGAGCTGAAAGAAGGGTATCTTTTTGTAAAACGGCACACCTTCCTGAGAATTATGCTTCCGTTCTTTGCTCTGACGAACTTTTCGATGGCGATCTTGGTAATTGCCATGCCTTCCATCGCTGTATCCTATGGCTCACCGATCTATTACAGCTTGCTCTATGTAGCCTATTTTATCGGTATTTTTATCGGTTCCTTTCTGGTCAGTGTATTGAAAAAGAACGGCATTACCATTGCGGTTTCCTGGGTGGCTATGGGACTGGCAATCTATGTGTTTTCCATCGTGCCGGAGATGTGGATGAAGCTGCTGGCAGCTCTGTTATTAGGCGTTTTTACAGGCATCATCAATGTACTGCAAACGTCTTTGATTCAGATTATTACACCACTGCCGTTGCTGGGACGTGTTACAGCCTTTCTAAACACCTTGTCGAGCGCGGCTCTGCCATTAGGGGCCTTGATTGGAGGGGCGTTAACTTTACGGTTTGCTTTGAGTGAGGTCCTATTTTTCAGCGGACTGATTACTGCATTGTGCGGATTGGTTATGTTCCTGGTCAAGGATATTCGCCAGTTTGAGATTCCATCAGGGGAGATTGGAGGAGTAGCCCCTTCCCACAATTCATAAGCTACGCATGCAAAATGTCAGGTCCTCATCACAGGGTCTGGCATTTTTAGTATGTCTGGCTTCACCATGTTGAGGCTGATTATTTTGGTGCTGGTGTTGGAGCGCCGTTTATGGTTATCATAGACGAAGGTATAAATCTATCGTTACATTCGAGTGCAAAAGGAGATACGAGATGGCTGAGCCTTTAAAAAATATATACACAGAGGATTTTCTTCGCCTTTTCGGTGAAAGAGTACAAACTTCTTATAGCTCGTTTGATACCAACGGATTTATCCGTCAAGTTATGGACGGGACGTGGAATGAGCTGGAGCTAAAAGCCCGGATGCGACAGATTTCACTAGCATTGGGAACGTTCTTGCCAAGTCGTTATGAAGAAGCCTTGGCTGTCCTTTTTGCCATAGACGAGCATTGTAGCGGTTTTCCATACTTATTCTTTCCGGACTTTGTGGAGGTGTATGGACAGGGGGAGGAGCATTGGACACTTTCCATGGAGGCACTGGAGCGCTTCACACAGAAGTCGTCTGCGGAGTTTGCCGTAAGATCCTTCCTGTTGCGTGAACCGGAACGGATGATGCGCCAGATGACAGCCTGGGCAGGACACCAAAGCGAGCATGTTCGTCGTCTAGCCAGCGAAGGCTGTCGTCCACGGCTGCCGTGGGGGCAGGCACTGCCCATGTTTAAACGCGAGCCTGCACCGGTATTGGCCGTGCTGGAATTGTTGAAAGCCGATCCGTCACTGTATGTACGTAAAAGTGTAGCCAACAATCTGAACGATATTGCAAAGGATCACCCCGATACGGTTATCGCGACGGCTAGGCGGTGGAAAGGCACACATCCTGATACGGACTGGATTGTGCGTCATGGCTGCCGGACTTTAATCCGTAAGTCCAGCCCCGAGGTGATGGCGCTGTTCGGTTATGCCGAAGAAACGAACGGATCACCGTTAGTCACGGAAGCATCTTTTACCTCCGATCCGGTTGTGTTAAAGCTCGGTGATAGCTGCGAGTTGAGCTATGCGCTTCAACTTCGGCAAGGTGACCCGGTACGGGTCCGCATCGAATACGGCATCGACTTTGTGAAGGCGAGAGGACAAGTCTCGCGTAAATTATTTCTGCTTTCCGACAAAACCGTTCCCGGAGGAACCCGTCTTACAGGTATGCGGACGCACCGTTTTGCAGATCTGACGACCCGTCGCCATTACCCGGGCGCACACCGCATTGTACTGCTTGTGAACGGACAGGAAGTCGCATCTACAGTAGTGGAGCTTCAGTTGTAAACTCAATAGCAGGTAAGAAAAAGAGTCTGAAACGAGGCTCTTTTTTTATCGTTCGCTTCTAGAGACTTTATCTTTTTGATAAAAAATTGATTCTGGTATTAGAACCTGGTACTAAGACGTGATATACTACGATTAGATCATAGTTCTCATCTTATGTATAAAGGGGAAGATACAATTGACAGATCAGCAGCAATGGCTTGCGCCTGAATATTACAATATGACCTCGGAAATGGATTACCATGATGCTGATAAAACAGCACTCAAGTGGTTGAGCGAAACTGGAGAATACGAGGAGATCACCTACGGAGAGCTGTTGAAAAAGGCCAATCGACTGGCTGGTGGACTCACAAGTCTGGGATTTAACAAAGGAGATAGAGTTCTGGTCGTAGTACCACGGCGTATTATTGCGTATGTGATTTACCTGGCGTGCTTGAAGCTGGGACTTGCCGTTATTCCTTCTTCGGAAATGCTGCGGGCTAAGGATATTGCGTATCGTCTTCGCCATTCACAAGCACGAGGGGTCATTGCCTGGACCGGAGTAACCGGGGAAGTAGACAAAATAATTGATGATATGCCTGCCCTGGATTATCGGATCATGGTTTCCGGTGACAGCACGGCATCTACACCCGGCTGGCTTGTTCTGGATGAACTGATGGACGGGCAGGACGATACTTTTGAAGCTGTGAAGACACATCGGGACGACCTGGCGATTCTGGCCTATACCTCGGGTACTACAGGGAATCCTAAAGGTGTCGTACATAGCCATGGCTGGGGGTATGCTCATCTGCGAATAACATCCCCATGGCTGGATATCCAAGCTTCAGATGTAGTATGGGCTACAGCAGCACCGGGATGGCAAAAATGGATTTGGAGTCCGTTTTTATCCGTACTAGGGAATGGAGCGACCGGATTTATATACAATGGTCCGTTTCGTCCGGGGCGCTATTTACAGCTCCTGCAGGAGTATGGGATTCAGGTATTATGCTGTACGCCCACGGAATATCGGATTATGGCCAAAACGGATGGCTTGGATCAGTACGATCTGTCCCAATTGCGCAGCGCAGTTTCCGCGGGAGAACCTCTCAATCAGGAGGTTATTAACAAGTTTCAGGAGCAGTTCAACATTACGATTCGTGACGGTTACGGGCAGACGGAGAGCACATTAATTATTGGCAACTTGAAGGACGTACCTCTGCGTACAGGTTCGATGGGCAAATCCATTGCGCCGGGACTTGTTGAGGTCGTAGACGAGGATGGCATTCCGCTGGCGGCGGGTCAAGTCGGTGATATTGCAGTACGTGCTGATCTTCCGGCATTATTCCATACGTATTACCTTGATCCGGAACGCAAAGCAATGAGTATCCATGGTGAATATTTTGTGACAGGAGATCGGGCTCGCAAAGACGAGGATGGATATTTCTGGTTTGAAGGACGAGGTGATGATATCATTATCAGCTCCGGTTATACTATTGGTCCTTTTGAAGTAGAGGAAGCGCTTATGAAGCATGATTCCGTGCAGGAATGTGCTGCCGTAGCAAGCCCTGACCCAATACGCGGACATGTCGTAAAGGCCTACATTGTACTTAAAGCCGGAGTAGAAGGATCACCAGAGCTGGCAAAGGAGCTGCAGCAGCATGTTAAAGCATGGACTGCACCCTATAAGTATCCACGAAAAATAGAGTTCATTCAGGAACTTCCCAAAACCAGTTCGGGCAAAATTCGAAGAGTGGCTTTGCGTGAATTGGAGAAGCAAGCCGTACTGTAATGATAAGGCTTAAATACGATGAAAACGGAACAGGAGCGTGGGAACATGAGTTCATTTGAAACATTGCTGGAGCAATATGCAGAGCTTGTCGTGAGGGTAGGGGTCAATATCCAGCCCGGACAGGTATTTTTGGTGACTGCACCGCTGGAAACCATTGATTTCACGCGTTTGATTGTCAGCAAAGCCTATGAGGCAGGGGCCAAATACGTGCAGGTAGAGTTTGAGGACGATCAAATTACGCGCAGTCGTTTTGAGCATGGTGACGATGCCTGCTTTGACTATTACCCGGCCTGGAAGGCGGAAATGATGGAAAAATTCGCCGAAGAGGGTGGAGCCACGCTAACCATTAAGGTACCGAATCCCGATCTGTATCAAGGTATTGATCCGCAAAAGGTTTCGCGTGCAACGAAGGCGGCGGTCACGGCGAGAGAGGGCTTTTCCCAATATACCAGGAATCATAAAATTAGCTGGTGTCTGATTAAAGCGCCAACGAAGGCTTGGGCCGATAGAGTATTTGCCGATGTGGCAGAAGAGGATCGCATCCGTGTCATGTGGGATACGATTTTCCGAATGAACCGTGTAGACGGCTCAGATCCCGTTCAGAATTGGCAGGAGCATTTGAAAAACCTCGAACAGCTGCAAAACAAGCTGAATCATAAAAAGTATAAAAGCCTGCACTACCGCGCACCCGGAACAGATTTGAAAATTGAACTGGCCGACGGACATATCTGGCGCAGTGGTGGTGGTGAAAACGAACGTGGAAATTATTTTGTGGCGAATATGCCGACAGAAGAAGTGTTCACGATGCCTAAGCGTACTGGTGTGAACGGTTATGTCACCAGCACTATGCCGCTAAATTTGAACGGACAGCTGGTAGATCGGATTACATTTACCTTTAAGGACGGCAAAATCACCGAGTATACAGCGGAATCTGGCGAGCAGCATCTGACTCATTTGCTCGCTACGGATGAAGGGGCTAGTTATTTGGGTGAAGTTGCGCTGGTTCCGCACGATTCACCGATTTCCAATCTCAATCGTATTTTTTACAATACAGGCATTGACGAAAATGCCTCCTGTCACTTGGCTCTGGGCAGTGCGTATCCCTTTAATATGGAAAAAGGAACACAAATGAGTCGGGAGGAATTGCTGAAGAACGGTGCCAATGTCAGCCTGACTCATGTAGATTTTATGATCGGTTCAGCCGAACTGGATATTGATGGTGAGCTGCAGGACGGAAGTAAAGAAGCTGTGTTTCGCAAAGGAAATTGGGCCATTTAGCTTTTTTCAATCTCAAATTCAAGCAACCCGCAAGCGATCTTATTCGTTTGCGGGTTTTTCTATATCCCAAATGTCAGACTGTCCCCTGGCACGGCATTGTTGTGAATATAAAAGCAAAAACCATATCTCGCTCTCCTTTTTTTTAAACAACAGCGAGGAACGTACTAACGCAAATCGTGTATGTTGGATAACCTCTAATATTATTGTTTACAAGTTGGAAACAAGTAGAGGTATTCTGGAAATGCGGTTTAGTTACACTTGGTTTGTACCTCATTGAAACAAGGAAAGAGTGATCTCATATGAAAAATTCATATCAACCACATGAACCAAAAAAGCTGCCCTATAAGCTAGTCACAGCTACTGCTTTGATGGCTATAAGTTTCGCTGCCATCACCGGATGCGGCAATAGCGGAGCAGCAAAATCAACTGCTCCAATTACGGAAGGAGCAGCAGTTGCACCGTCTACCGATTCCACGGTTCAGCATACGGACGACAATCGTAAAAATGCAGATACGAACAAGCAAGGTTCGGACACAATCCAGCAAAGTCAGGGTCCAGCAGATTCCAAGGATACCGGAAAGGTGTCTGAGCAAGGCTCATCCTCGCCCCATCAGTCACCTGCCAGTAGTGCAGCGCCATCTAAAAACGCACACTACCCAGTAACTATACTCAGTGCAGCCAAGCAGGGGACACTTCCGAACTTGCCCAAAGGTCTTGGTTTGGGAACTGGCAGCGATCTTTTGTTCGAGCTGTGGGGAAAATCCGAGTCAGGCTCTACTGGCCATACGCGGAGCTACACCAAGCATCATACGGATATCGTACTGGACGGAAGCGATAAAGTTACAGAGATTACATCATCTGATCCCTCTTACAGAAAGCTGGTTATCAGCCAAGTCATTAAGGAATTGGGTACGCCGACCGAAACGAACGACACTTCCAGAAGTGTACCCAATACAGCAGAAGCCAGTTATACTATCAAAGACGCTTCCGGACTTGATCAGTATTTAGTATTTTCCTATCAAACCAAAACGCAAAAAATCAACTATGTGAGATTGTATTTTAACTCCATGACTCCATAATCTTGATCCACAACAAAAGAGTCGCTTCCGTAAAACCATTACGGAGACGACTTATTTTTCTGAGCGATTGCCATTGCATTTTCGTACAGTGTCATTTATATTAGATTTAGTAATTGATTAATCACTTAACTGAATCTATGATAAACAAAAGGATGAAAAAGTCATGGCTAAAGCTACGTCAACATCAATAAATCGCCAAAATGAAATTATATCGGCCGCTATTGAAGTGTTTGCAGAGATGGGCTATTATCGAGCCACAACTGCCAAAGTGGCAGAACGGGCCAACATTTCCCAGCCGTATGTTTTCCGTTTTTTTGCTACCAAGGAAGCATTGCTTGTCGCAGCCCTGAAGGTTTCCTTTGCGCGCATCCTGGAATCTTTTCAACAGGTCATTCATTCGTCCCCATCTGAACAGCTAGAGCAGGAGCTGATCGCAGCTTATTCGCAAATTATGATCGGATACCGCAATGAAATACTTTTACAAATGCAGGCGCAGACCATCGGGGAGGATGTGGTTGTGAGCGTGATGCAGCAGGGATTTCGTGATGTTCATACGACTGTTTATGCTGCTTTTCGTCAAGTGGGTATTGAGCATGCATTGGAAAGAACAATGCTCTTTCTTGCCAGAGGTATGCTCTGCAATATCTCGATGTCACTGGATTTGCCGGAACTGATGGAAATAGACGAATAGTATTTTGTTTATGTTACAAAAGTCACGCCTTTGCGTGGCTTTTTTCTTTTGTTTGTGAGTTCAAATCATCAAACAGGTTGACAATGAGAGCAGGCTTCGATATCTTATATACATATAGGGGTATATGTATTATAATAAATTGAACCGTTACCCTTCCAAAAAATATGCGGAGGTATATATTATGTCATCCAATAACATCCAGGCAGATTATATTCTTGATTGCAAAGGGCTGGCTTGTCCTATGCCGATTGTCAAAACCAAAAAAGTGATGAAGGAACTCAAAGCAGGGCAGGTTATGGAGGTGCAAGCGACTGACAAGGGTTCATTAGCGGATTTTCAGAGCTGGGCACAAAGCACCGGGCATCATTTTATCGGTACTTTTCAAAACGGAAATGTCATGCATCATTTTTTGCGTAAAGGGGAGCCTGCTGAAGCGAAGGCCGAACCCCTATTACCTTCAACCATAAGCCATGAAGAGTTGCAGACAAAATTGGCTGAAAAGGGGAACCTGTTACTGCTGGATGTTCGGGAGCCTGCAGAATTTGCGTTAAAGCATATCCCTGGATCGAAGTCCATCCCTCTGGGTGAACTGGAGAACAGACTGGGTGAGCTAAAGCTGAATGAAGAGATTGCAGTGATTTGCCACGCTGGAACACGCAGTGAAATGGCTTGCCAGTTATTGGTGAAGAGTGGCGCCACAAACGTCAAATCCGTCCTTTTAGGCATATCCGAATGGACAGGAGAGACGGAGGGGAGCGAGTCCATATGACTTCAACCGCGGAACAGGGACTTACTCATCCCAAAACAACAATCGTATTATTCAGCGGGGACCTGGATAAAGCGATTGCTGCATTCATTATTGCGAATGGAGCGGCAGCATACGACCATGAAGTAACTATCTTTTTTACGTTTTGGGGATTAAACATGCTGCGTAAAGATGAGCTGGTGAGAACGAATAAAGGAATACTTGAAAAAGCCTTCGGCTGGATGATGCCGCGCGGTCCGCAAAAGCTTGCACTGTCCAAAATGAACTTTGCAGGGCTCGGCCCACAGATGATCAAGCATGTCATGAAAAAGCACAATGCGCTCTCTCTTCCACAGCTTATTGAGCTGGCGCAAGAGCAAGGGGTTAAGCTCATAGCCTGTACCATGACAATGGATCTGTTGGGGTTGCAGCAAGAGGAGCTAGTCGAAGGTTTGGAATATGCCGGAGTTGCCGCCTATTTGGGCGAGGCTTCGCAAGGGAAGGTTAATTTATTTATATAGGGTGTCCTATTTATTTTTTTGATTTATAATATACCTATACATGTATATACGTAAATCAAAAAGGGAGTGCAGTGCTCATGGAATATAATTACACTGATGAACTGAAAACGCGCTTGAGAAGAATTGAGGGCCAAGTCCGTGGGGTACTTCGCTTAATGGATGAGGGAAAATCGTGCAAGGATGTTGTCAGCCAATTGTCAGCCGTACGTAATGCATCAGATAAAGCAATTGCGCAAATTGTAGCCGAAAATCTGCAACACTGCATTATGGAAGAGCAAAAGGCTGGAGGAGATACGGATAAGCTGGTTAAAGAAGCGATTCAACTTCTTGTGAAGAGTAGATAACAAGAAATCACAGAACATATCATTCAAAAAAATGCTTCTTAAATTAAGGAGCATTTTTTTTGCATCCGTTGTAACGATTATTGTTACAGCGGCTTTTAGAATGCAAAACTCGTGAGCTTTGCAGTTATTAATTATTACATATGATGGAACGAATACCTATTCATCTCTATTATTTTATTGTATAATTTAGAAATGTAAGGTAATAAAATCCTCTAAGTAAGCTGCTTCGCTATCTATACTTCTGCAAACATGGGTTTCTTGAACTCCAAGATTCAAAGAGGATTCTACACAATCAGAACAATGGGGAGAGGATTCAGAATGCACAGTAAATCGGATGTTAGAGATTGGTTTCCAAGCGAGGACGGAAGTTTGTTACAACGAAAACGGATCATGGAACTGATCGAGCAAATGATTAGCGGCGTAGATGAGTTGAAGAACCCCAAAGCGGTCAATCTCAAAGGAGAGAAACGGCGGGATGGGGATTTTTACGGTCAATTGGTTGCACAAAGTCAGATTCCCTATGAAGGTGCTCCTATGAAGGAGGTGAACGCAGAGCTATTGCAGTTGCTGCACGGACATCCTTACCATACAAAGTATTTTTTTACGAATATACTGCCAATGGCCTCCATTCCCGGAATAATGGGTATGTTGTCCGCGATGCTGGTGAACGGCAACAATCTTTGGGATGTTTATGGGCCTGCCGGAGCCGAGGCCGAGGTCAGAGTAATGGCGATGATGTCCAAGCTGGTAGGCTATGATGCCGGGACAAGCGGGGGCTATACCACCTGGGGAGGTCAGGGCGCCATATTTTCCGGATTGCGGATTGCCATTGCCAAATATGAACCGAATGCGTTAAAGCACGGGGTTCCGGACAACTTGTATGCCTTTTGCTCGGAATTGGCTCATTACAGCCTGTTCAAGTCGATGGAAGCGTCCGGGATCGGCAGTGATCACCTCATCAAAGTAAAAGCCTTATCCGACAGTTCTATGGATGTGGCTGATTTGAGATGTAAATTAGCGGCGGTCGCTGTAGGCGGAGGCGTGCCTGTGTATATAGTGGCAACAACTGGGACAACAGATGCCATGGGTATTGACGATGTCCTCCAAATCCGTACCGTTGCGGAGGAATTTTCGAAGCAATTCGGGTTGCCGTGCCCGCACATTCATGCAGATTCGGCTCTGGGCGTTTTTTTTGCCGTCTTCAACGATTACGACCTGGAAAAGAACACGCACCAATTCAGCCCGGGCGTCATTGGGATGCTGACTTCTATTCAGGAGAAGATGAGACATCTTTCTTTGGCTGACTCCATGTGCTTCGATTTTCAAAAACTCGGACAATCACCTTATGTCTCAAGCCTGTTTCTGCTCAAAAATGCAGCGGATCTTGGCCTTCTAGAGCTTGATGCAGACGAAACCCCTTATGTCGGACATCGCGGCTACGGGGAATATCACACCGGCTATACGTTGGAGTGTTCTCGCATGGCCAGCTCCATTAGCATGTACAGTTCGCTGTTGGCCTTTGGGGTAGAGGGCTATCAGCGTCTTCTTGCCCAATTTCTGGAGGTGAATTTGCAATTTCGTGAACGGTTTGTTGCAGAAATTCCGGAGGCCGATATTGCCAACCCGGACAATCCGGGAATATCAACACTGATCCGCATTTATCCGCCAGATGGCCCGCGGTTTGCCGAAGAAATAAGCGGAAGCAGTTCTTGGGAGGATATCGAGCGGAACAATCAATTGAATGAACGGCTGTTTGAGAAATTGGGCAAACATCGCGATCGGATGTTCTTTGGGGATACAAAGAAACATCTGCTGGTCAAGACCGTTGAAGGTCGGCAAATTCCGCTCTATGTCAGTAAATTTTTTGTCATTTCGCCTCATACCCAACCGGAGCATGTACCGGAGATCGTGCATTATTTGAAGGAATGCGTAACCCAAGTATGTGAGCAGTTTCGTGTATCAATGAATAAACAAGCTCATTATTCATGAACTTACTATATAAGTTGAACTTGA
This sequence comes from Paenibacillus sp. Aloe-11, assembly GCF_000245715.1. Lineage (NCBI taxonomy): Bacteria > Bacillati > Bacillota > Bacilli > Caryophanales > Paenibacillaceae > Paenibacillus > Paenibacillus sp. Aloe-11. The sequence continues at coordinate 240,834 of NZ_JH601054.1, forward strand.
AAGTTGCCTATCGTGCCACTGCGCAGACGGATGGTGCTTCCATCGCGACCGCTTCGCTTGGGCAGTACCATTCCGCCTACTCCGTTTTACTTGTACATTTTTTTTAGAATGAAAAGTAAATAACTCCATTACGAATAAAGCATCACAGCGTAAATAGATCGTTTTATTCCCAGCAAGTGATTAATTTATTTATAAAATCGTCGAAGTTATGAGCAGAAGACAATAGATTCACATTTTTATCGTCTGTTAATATGGTAGCCAATGCATCGAATACGTCGCGGAATATTTTTCGATCCTCTCCGCTGACGGTGAGTAACAATACAATTTTCACGATCGAAGAATCCCATTTGATCCCATTCGGATTCAAATAAATGAACATGCCTGTTTTATGAGATTCCATTTTAATCGCATGAGGGATGGCAACGTGTCCGAAAGCAGTAGAGGACATGGCTTCCCGTTCCATAATTTTGCCCAAAAAATCTTCGTCCGTATAACCATCCTGATTCATAATTTGACAGATAAAACGTAAAACATCTTCTTTCTCGGACAATGCTGTGGAGTTGTAAAAATGTCTTTCGTCTAAGAAAGATTTTAAATGGATCTTAAATTGATTTTTCTTTTTTTGCTCTTTTAATTCAAATATTTTGTTCGATACTTTTTCCCGATCACTTTCTATAAAAAATGGGGTAATCACGACATAGGGTACTTCCGGAATCTTATGCAATTGGGCAGAAGAAATAATAAAATCACTTGTTACATAATTCAAGTCGCTCTCATCGGTTACAATCGAATGAATCGAAATATCATCGCCAAAATACTGCTGTAATTTATTGATGATTTGCACATTCATATTATAGTAAAGCGGAAACAGTACCGTACACGAAATTTTCACATTCGATTGCCGTTGCAATTCAATGGCATACCCCAAGTGAAAAGCTAAATAAGCAATTTCATCATCGCTAATGATATAACCGGTTTTTTCTTTAATCACATGTGAAGCATGAACAGCGCAATCATAAATGAGCGGGCATTCTCTTTTTATCGTATGCGTTAATGGATTTTTCGTTGAATGATGATTTTTTAATCTCATCAAAAGGTTTTTTACATGCAGTGTAAAACGCGTAATAAAATCAGAATCGGCAATACTGATATAGTAATATTTATCCAAGTCAATGGCTATTTCACTGACCAGATCAATACAGTCTCTCCCTGCGATATTCTCCAGGTCGCTTACTTCAATTTGCGTAAAGTTGACATTGGTCGCATTACACGAAATTAAGATCGCCAAATCGGTGATTTCTTCTTCCGGATAGGTTACATGAAAATACGATTCTAGTTTAAAGGCAATTTCTTTGGCGATTAAATATGCGGTGTTGTCGACGTTATAATTCACGGTCTTATTTAAAAACTGAAAATCATGTTTCATTCTGTCCAATGCAATGGTGATGTGGATAATCACATTGGTTAAATAATAATCATTGGTAAAAAAATGATGGGCAGAAAAGGTTTCAACGACGACTTCCCGAATGTAATCGATATTTAGCTCTTTATAAAATCCTTTGATTTTATCGATATCAATAAAACTTCCGTTGGCCTCTTCGTACAAAATACTGCTCATTAGCTTGCGCTTATCTTTTTCTCTTCCTTGCAACCCAATATGATCCTTGCTCAACTGCAATTCCAAGTTATTTTTGGCAAGCTTTTCTTTGATCAGCTTCAGGTCAAGTCTAAGCGTTGACTCGCTGATAAACAGAGCGTCGCTTAAATCGTAAATATAAATAGGCTCATTGGTTTGCACCAGTTTTTTCAGAAGATAAGCCATTCTTTCGGATTGAGTTTGCGGGATTGCTTTTTGTTCACTCGTTAGAAACCTGTTTACTTGATCGGTATTGACCTTATAACCTTTATTCGACGATAGGATCAACCCGTTGTGAATAGCATTGATCTCACTTATATAAGATTTGATGGTACGTTTGGACACGCCATATTTGTCCGCCAGGCTTTTTGATGAAATCCAATGATTGTTGTTTTCGGTTAAATATTGAATTAGATCGATATACTGCGTTTTCATTTAGGACCCCTCGCTTTAAAATGTTGCACCATAGGGGTGCAGTTTTTTATTTGAGCCTGTTTTAAGATTTGTAATATAGTTTGGTTGTAACAAAGATAGCGCTATCATTTCAGAATTATAAGAAAAACTTCTATCGATGTACAGTCACAGAAGACAGACCGCGTTTAGCGGAAATTTTTCCTGCGATTAAAGAAAGCTTCAGCTCCGCTGAAAACTTATTCTTTCTTTAATCTAAAGAAAAACTTCTATCGATGTACAGTCACAGAAGACAGACCGCGTTTAGCGGAAATTTTTCCTGCGATTAAAGAAAGCTTCAGCTCCGCTGAAAATCTATTCTTTCTTTAATCTAAAGAAAAACTTTTATTGATGTACAGTCACAAAAAAAGCAAGGAGGATTACCATGGAAAATTCAAGCAAAATGTTAAAAGTATTGTTAGTTTGTGGGTCTGGAGCAAGTTCCGGTTTTATGGCTGCCAATATTCGCAAGGCCGCTAAAAAGAGAAACTTGAATATGGATATCAAAGCCAGAGGGGAAGCGGAAATTGAGAATTATATCCATGATATCGATGCTTTGTTGGTCGGTCCCCACTTGGCTTATATCGTTGATGAAATCGAAGAGCTTACCAAAGATGTCCATGTCAAAGTGCTCTTAATGAAGCCTTCTTATTATTCCACTTTAGATGGGGAAGCCGCTTTAGATGATCTGCTGCGTGAGTTGAACAGTTAAAGGGGATAACCAAAATGAACAAATTAATAGAATGGCTGAAAAACGACTTCTCTCCCAAGATGAATAAAGTCAATAACAATGTATGGGTAATCACACTTAAGGATTCTGTCATGCAACTATTGCCTTTTATTCTTTTAGGATCGGTATTTTGTCTTCTGACTATACCTGGAGATGTGTATCATATCAAAAACTACCCTGATTTTTGGGTTCCGTTCGGATGGACGATGGGCATGCTTTCGCTGTTGGTTTCTTTCCTGATTCCGTTTAATTTGATGGAAAAGAAGAAGTTAAGAAAACAGCGCTTTATTGCCGGATGTACAAGCCTGGTTACTTTTTTGATCATCGTAACTCCTCAAGTCGTAAAGGATGGTACGGTTGGTTTTACTCATAGTTCTTTGGGCACCGGAGGCATGTTCGTTGCCATCATCGCCGCTATGATTACCGGTTATATCATGGGGCTGTTCGGAAAATTTTCCTTTTTCAAAGAAGATTCCGTCATCCCGGACTTTGTCAGATCCTGGTTTGATTCCATGCTTCCCATTGGGGTGACTATCGTTCTGGCCTGGGTGTTGGTCGATCTCGTTCATATTGATATATACAACATCATTTTAAATATTTTTATGCCGTTGGCCAGCGTGGTAGAGACACCTTGGGGATTCATGTTAATTCTGTTTATCAGCTGTTTCTTGTATTCCATGGGGATTTCCAGTTGGATTTTGACCCCTGTCACCAAGCCGATTTTTCTGGCGGCCATTATGGCAAACGCTACCGCGGGGGCGCATAATATCGTAACGGCCGAAACGATTTATTCGGCATACTTGTGGGTAGGCGGTGTGGCCTGTACGTTGCCGCTGGCCATTATGCATCTGCTTTCTAAAAGCACCAAGCTAAAAGCGCTAGGACGCGCATGTTTGGTACCTTCTATCTTTAATATCAACGAGCCTTTAGTGTTTGGTTCAATCGTATGGAATCCCATCATGATGGTGCCGATGTGGATCAATGGTTTAATTTTACCGTTGATCGTTTGGATCGGAACCAAAGTCATTCACTTTGGCCCCATCCCGAAAGTGGTTTTCGATATGTGGTACGTTCCTTTTCCAATTTCCACGTGGATTACAACGGGAACCATTACAGGCATTATCCTGATGTTAATCGTTGTCGCGGTAGCCACGATGATTTGGTATCCATTTTTCAAAACCTACGAAAAACAAGAGCTTGAAAAAGAATTGCCTCAAACCAATTAATCTATTCATGGCTTTTTGAACAACCTCTATAAAGGAGATTTTTATTATGACTTTGGAACAAGTAGCTCAAGATGCGATGCAAATCATTTTGCACGCAGGGGAAGCAAGAAAACATTGTACGGATGCCCTAAAGGATATTGAAAACAGCGACTTTGACAGCGCTAAGGAGAAAATGAAATTAGCCAACGCGGAAATTGTCATCGCTCATCGCGTGCAAACGAATTGTATCCAAAAAGAAACGGAAGGAGCAAAAGGAGAGTACTCCGTTTTATTTGCCCATGCGCAAGACACGCTCATGACGATCTACAGTGAAATTAATATTGCCAAGCGGTTAATTGATATTTTCGAGAGCTTGAACCAGCGATTGATCCAACTGGAAATGGCCAATAAATAAATAATCAATAAATAACGAGAGGAAGTAATCAAAATGAAGAACATTCCAACGGGATTCCCCTCCGATTTTTTATGGGGGGGAGCGGTTGCCGCCAACCAATTAGAAGGTGCTTACAATGTTGATGGAAAAGGGTTAAGCGTAGCGGATATTAATGAATATTTGGATGGCATTCCTTTAGATAAAAAGTCAAATTTAGAACTGACTACGGACTATATTAAAGAAGCTATTCAAAGCGAAGATCGGATTTTCCCGAAACGTTGGGGTATCGATTTCTATCACACCTATAAAGAAGACTTGAAATTATTAGGGGAACTGGGACTCAAAACCTTTCGCACCTCGATTAACTGGACAAGAATTTTTCCCAATGGTGACGAAACACAGCCTAATGAAGCAGGATTGAAATTTTATGATGACCTGATTGACGAAATTATAGCGAACGGCATGGAGCCGATGATCACCCTATCGCATTATGAAATGCCGATTCATTTAACGACGGCTTATAAAGGGTGGTACTCCAGAGATTTGATTGATTTTTTTGTTCGCTTCGGCCAAGTGGTTTTTGACCGGTACCATAAAAAAGTGAAATATTGGATTATCGTTAATCAAATCAATTTGATCGATCATGAATCCTTCAACCACCTGGGCATTGCAGAGGATGTGGTGGAAGATTTGGCCTCCGCCAAATACCAAGGCTTGCATCATGAATTTGTTGCCTGTGGCCTGATCACGAAATATGCCAAAAGTCTAGATCTAAATTTGCAAATCGGGATGATGCTCTGCGGAGGACCGGCTTATCCGGCTACCTGCCGGCCGGAAGACATCTTTGCCACCGTGCGCAGAAATCAAATGGAGTACTTTTTCTCCGATATTCTGCTTCGCGGATATTACCCGGGTTATGCTTTCCGTTATTTCGCCGACAATAACATCACTGTCGAATTTGCAGAGGGCGATGAAGAGGCATTGAAAAATACGGCGGACTTTATGTCCTTCTCCTACTACTATACCCGCATTTACGATGCGGAAAGCATGAAAAACAAAACGGGGCCTTACCGCAATACCGAACTTCCGGCCAACCCTTGGGGATGGACGATTGATCCGATCGGTCTGCGCACGTTTCTCAACCTGTTCTATGACCGGTATCAGTGCCCTATTTATATCACGGAAAACGGGATCGGTTACCATGACACCTTGGAAAAAGACGGTTCCATCCATGATTCCTACCGAGTTGACTATTACCGGGCCCATATTGAGCAAATGAAAGAGGCCATTAAAGACGGGGTGGATTTAAGAGGCTATTATGCTTGGGGCCCAATCGATATTATTAGTTGTTCTTCCTCGGAAATGAGCAAACGCTATGGATTTATTTACGTCGACCAAGATGATCGTGGCAACGGTAGTAAAAAGCGCCTCAAAAAAGACAGTTTTTCTTGGATGCAAAAAGTGATCGCTTCTAATGGAGAGAACTTGGACTGAGGTTTTGTAAATGCCTATTTATCTGAAATTTGGCGGACGATTCATGATTTTGGTCGTTGCCATGGTGCTTACCGCTCTAGCCGTTAATTTATTTGTCGAGTGCAATATAGGGTCTGATACATTAACCGTTTTATTGGACGGATTGCACAAAAGTACTGGAATGAGCGTAGGTCTGACAAGCTTTTTCGTAAATATGGTACTTCTTGCTGCCGGTCTTTTATTAAATCGTAAATCTATAGGTTTTTCGTCGATGATTTATTCCTTTTTTGTCGGACCATTCATTAATTGGATTCATCCGTTTATTGCGCACATGGAGCTGTCAGATTTATCTTTATTCATTAAAATAGTGATCGTCATTCTGGCTAACTTTTGTTACTCCATCACTTATGTTTTGTTGATGAAATTTGGCAATGGCATGTATGCTATAGACGCTATTTTGCGATATACAGAGTCAAAATTTGGATTAAGGTATGATATCGGCAGAATAGGCGTAGATGCTATCTTTTTAAGCACCGGATTCTTTTTCGGGGGAATCGTCGGCATCGGAACCGTTATTGCCTTTGCTTTAACTGGGCCGGGAACTTTGCTACTTGAAAAGATTTTATTTATACCGCTGCAAAAAAAATCGAGAAATAAAATAACACCTTAGGAGTTTGGGAGAGATACACGGAGAAAATTGCGTCGATTGCTGAGCCATTTGGTATTGAGGGCATTAAACGTAAGCCGAAAACAGAATAGTGTTCACATAAAACCGAAAGCATGGATTCCATAGAGCGGGACCATGCTTTCGGTTTTCCTTTCGTCTCTGCATTGTAATTCCGGTCTTTATTTGAAGAGGGGGAGAGAATTTATTAACAGATTGGGGCCTTTATTGTCAGCAGCCCAATAAACAGTTTAACGCGTTAGGAATTTACCCCTTCAACTGGTTGCGGTAGTTGGTAGGAGAACAGCCTATTATTTTTTTGAACAATCTTGAAAAATAATAGGGATCTTGGAAGCCAAGTGCTGCGGCGATTTCTTTAATAGAGTCACTTGTCAGGTCCAATAGCTGCCCCGCACGTTGCATTTTCATACGCAGAAAATAATCAATCGGGGAGTAGCCGGTAGATTGCTTGAATATAAAGTTCAAATGCTGCTTCGATATCTGGATGTGTCGGCTAAGCTCCTCTACAGTAAGCGCGGATTCCAGATGTTCAGTCATATAGCGGGTCGCTTTGTCGATATATGTCTGAGATTTGCTATCCTGCTTGCGGGCGGCCACGGACGCAACAAAACTCAGCAGGTAACGGATGCTTTGCGAGACTTGTACCTGATGGATGATAGAATAGGGTTTGTCCACGAGCAGGTCATAGCATTGATGAAATAACTCCAGCAGCTTCGCCTCGTCTCCGGGCAGCAGAGATATATAGGGTTTGAATGGCTCCAGCAGAGCTATAAATTCTCCAATCTGTTCCCCTCTCAAGTGAAACCAATATATGGTCCAAGGATCATTTTCATCAGCTCCGTACGCATGCGGCACGTCCATGGGAATGTAGGCAAAACTTTGCTCAGTCATAGATATGACGCCTTGATCTCTCATCTGAATCCACCCTCTGCCGCTGGCGCAGTAGATGAAAATATGAGAATTGCAGCCTTGAGGTCTTTCACGAAAATGATGGCGGGCCTGTGGGAAATAGCCAATGTCTGTAATATACCCGTCTCTCGTAAGCGCATACGATTTTAATTCATCCACAATATAAGCAGGGAGAACATGAAGCTTCTCCCGTTCAAATCCTGCGTCTTTTTTATTCATCGCGATCTGTCCTTCTCCTATGGCCTTTTTATCAAAAAATAAGTGTATAGTCCATCATAAACAGGAGATCGTCAATTGTGCAACCCCTTACACGCTTGTAAACTTTTATGTATGAAAGCCATTACATGAGTTGAGGAGTGATCGTGTTGAACATCTCCGTCTCCAAGGTGAAAATATGGGAAGAAACCGTCCAAATTCCGACATATGGAGTTGGTGAGCCTGACAAGAACCCTATGTTTCTGGAGAAACGGGTGTATCAAGGCAGCTCGGGGCGTGTGTATCCGCATCCAGTCATTGACAAAATTAATAATGAGAAGCAGTTACGTGACTACAGAATGGTCTTTCTGGAGAATGAATATGTACAAATCCAGATTATGCCTGAGCTCGGGGGACGTATTTACCGGGCCATTGACAAAACGAATAATTACGATTTTGTTTATTACAATCAGGTCATTAAGCCTGCACTCGTCGGTCTGACTGGACCCTGGATTTCAGGCGGCATTGAGTTCAACTGGCCACAGCATCATCGTCCGAACACCTTCGGCCCTGTTAATTATAAGCTGACGGAAAATGAGGATGGGAGCGCAACAGCATGGGTCAGTGAGATTGACCGAATGTATGGCACAAAAATGGCTGCTGGCTTTATGTTGCACCCGAACAGGGCTTACATCGAGATCAAGGTTCAATTGTATAACCCTACTCCGGAACCGCAAACATTCTTGTGGTGGGCCAATCCGGCCGTTGCGGCCAACGAGCATACTCAATCCGTGTTTCCTCCAGATGTTACTGCCGTGTTGGATCACGGGAAGCGGGATGTGTCTCGTTTTCCAATAGCTACTGGCATCTATTACAAAATGGATTATTCCGAGGGGGTAGACATCTCCAGATATAAAAATATACCGGTCCCCACCTCGTACATGGCCTATAAATCGGACTACAATTTTGTAGGCGGATATGACCATGCAATGCAGGCAGGAATGCTGCATGTAGCGAACCACCATATCTCACCGGGCAAAAAACAGTGGACGTGGGGCAGCGGCGAATTTGGCAAGGCGTGGGACCGCAATCTGACAGATGAAGACGGGCCGTATATTGAGTTGATGACCGGGGTCTATACAGACAACCAACCTGATTTTTCTTGGCTTCATCCCTATGAGGAAAAATCATTCAGCCAATATTTTATGCCTTACAAAAATATCGGTGTCGTGAAAAATGCTTCAATTCATGCAGCTGTAAATCTAGAAATTGACCGGGCCGCAGAACTGGCTGAAGTTTTGGTCTATGTGACTTCACCGTTTCCAAACGTACTTGTCGAACTTTGCAGCCCGCGTAGGGTTTATCTTCAAGAATCGGTTCATTTGTCCCCAGATGTCACCTTTGCCAAAAAAGTAACGCTTGATACGGAGGACGAGGACCATGAACTTCAATTAACGGTTAGAGATGAGAATGGACGATTGCTGGTCAGCTACCAGCCGCAGAAACCGAAAGTAGAGCCATTGCCGGATGCAGCAACACCGCTGCCTGAGCCAGCCCAATTAAAAACAAATGAAGAACTGTACCTGGCTGGCCAGCATCTGGAGCAATACCGGCATGCCACCTTTGAACCGGAAGCCTATTATATAGAAGGACTGAATAGAGACCGGGAGGATAGCCGAATTCATATTGCTTATGGCACACTGCTTCTACGCAGGGGACTATATAGCGAAAGCGAAAAGCACTTTCGTCAGGCGATGATGCGCCTAACAAGTCGCAATTCGAACCCTTATGACGGAGAGGTTTTCTATCAACTCGGCTTGTCACTCAAGCATCAGGGACGACTTGAGGAAGCATACTCCGCTTTTTATAAAGCTGTATGGTCAGCAGCCTGGCAAGACGCAGGCTACTGCCTGCTAGCTCAAATTGCTTGCGAACAAGGTCGCTATGAAGAAGCGCTTGAGTTGACGGAGCGGTCGCTTATTCGAAACTCCTGCAACTACCAGGCGCGTAATCTGAAAGCGGTACTTCTACGGAAGCTTGGTAACTATGACGCAGCCATATGCTTTTGCGAAGAAACACTTCAACTGGATAGGACTGATTTCACCGCCTATTATGAAAAGATACTGTCACTTCAAGAATTGGACCGAGCTGACATTGCAACGGAAGTCAGCACCGAACTATTCAAACTGATGCGCAACGATGCACATAATTTTATGGTGGTAGCAGCCGATTATGCAGCAGCAGGTTTGTATGAGGAAGCGGTTGAACTGCTAGAGAATGCTCCAGCGAAAGTGCGAAACTATCCTATGGTACATTATGTGCAAGCCTATTGCTGTGCGCAACTGGATCGGCCGCAGGATTCGAACAGAGCTCTCGTCTTGGCCGCCGCCACACCACCCGACTATTGTTTTCCGAACAGCTTGCTCGAGCTTGATGCATTGGAGTTTGCCATTCGCATGGACCAAGCTGATGAGCGAGCCCGCTATTATTTGGGAAATTGGCTATATGACAAAAAACGGTACGCCGATGCAATCGCTGCCTGGGAAGCATCGCGGACGATTGATTCTACCTTTTCCGTGGTTCACCGGAATCTTGCTCTGGGGTACTTCAATAAATTAGGCCAGCCGGAGAAGGCACGACAAACGCTGGAAAAGGCATTTGACTGTAATCGCTCCGATGCCCGCATCCTGTATGAGCTTGATCAGTTATACAAGAAAGTCAGCGTGCAACCGGAGGCAAGACTGAACATGCTGGCAGCACATCTGGACGTAGTTACACGGCGTGACGATCTTTATCTGGAGTATGTAACGCTTCATAATACGCTGGGGCAATATGAAACAGCAATCTCACTATTGAAGCAGCGGATATTCCATCCCTGGGAGGGCGGGGAAGGGAAGGTGACCGGCCAATATATGCTGGCCATGGTGGAGCTTGCCAAGATTGACCTGCAAACAGGCAAGTTCGATCAGGCTGTAGAAAGGCTCAAGCAAGCGCTGGTGTACCCGGAAAATCTGGGAGAAGGCAAGCTGCACGGGGCGCAGGAGAACCATATTTATTATTATTTGGGCTGCGCTTATAGGAAGCTGGGAAAAGAGAATGAAGCACGTGAGGCATTCACCGTAGCTTCACTGGGACTTGAAGAGCCTGCCAGTGCGATCTATTATAACGATCAGCCACCAGAAATGATCTTCTATCAGGGCTTGGCCAGACAGCTGCTTGGTCAGACAAAGGAAGCACGCAGTCGCTTCAATAAGCTCATTGATTATGCAGACAAACATCTGTTTGATGATGTAAAAATTGATTATTTTGCAGTTTCTCTACCTGATTTCCTCGTTTTTGAAGACGACCTGAATATGCGTAACCGGATACATTGCAATTATATGAAAGCGCTGGGTTTACTGGGACTGGGGCAGCAGCAGGAAGCTGAGCATCATTTTGAATTCGTATTGCAGCTGGAACCGCACCATCAAGGAGCACTGATTCATTTAAAATCCAATGACCTTATCATGACAACGAACGAAGGAGGAGCCCTCGGATGAGCGACCTAATGGAAAATCTGCCACGGAAACTAACGATTACCATGTGGGATTTCTCCTGGTACACGATGACTTTGCCGGGAGAGCCTTATTACGATCTTGCGGCTCGTTTTCAGGAGGCTGTAGACCGGGGCTATAATACCATTCGTATATGTGCGATGCCGTTTATGCTGTTTACAGCGGAGGGGAAGCGGCCAGGACCGTTAGAGTTTGGCAATCTCGGAGCAGTCGGACAGCGCACGCGTTGGTACAATTGCCGGGGCGGGGCCGAGCTGGACGGTCATGCCCACCTGCTGGAGCTGTTCAGACAGGCGAAAAAGCATGGCTGCTATATTATGCTGTCCTCCTGGGAGTACCAGCAGAGCCCCAGCTTTCTGGCTCATCCTGCATTGCGCGACGAACTGGCTGCTATTCCGCCGCAGGAGCGGTTTATGGCCATTGCGCGATCCATGGATCAGCTCATTCATTTTGTTAAGAAAGAAGGATATGCCAGACAGATTGTATATGCGGAGTTGCATAACGAGGTGGAGTTTGGACAGCTGACAGCTGTTGGCACAGCTCAAGGCATTGCAGCATCGGATACTGCGGCGCTTGTAGAAGCCATGCAGCCTTATGTGGAGGAGGCCATTTCTTTTCTGAGAGAACGTCATCCCGATGTCCTGATAACGGCGAGCTATACGCTGAATGAAGCCTATCCGAAGGCGTATGTGGCGCGGAATATGCAGGTGGCACATTTTCACCTCTATTTGAAAGGGGTACTGAATGAATTAATGGATCGCACTGGACTGAATGATGAGAAAGCCCCTTTTCCAAACAGCTTTGTTCAATCCTTGCTGCGAGAGGATGCCCCTCCCTTTGAGGAATGGACATTGCCTGCAGGACAGGAATGGCGTATGGAGGGCAACCCGGTTGGCATGAAGCTAATTTATTTGCATGACTGGGTAGATCCTGAGCAGTGGGATTTGTTTTTGTATGACCGGTACAGTGATCATAAAATGGCGATGCTGCAAAAGGCAGACTTGCGATTGGAGGAAATTTACGAATGGACTCGTCATTCCGGTATGCCTATTGTCATTGGAGAAGGATACGTTGGTTATACGCCACTTTATGCAGGCTTTGAGGAAGGGCCTGTCGGCAAGTTCATCGCTGAATATGCCCTGCGCAAAGGCATGTCGCTTGGCTTCTGGGGAATGACCTTGTGCTCAAACTGCGCGCCGCATCATCCATTCTGGAACGATATCGCATGGCAGCGAAAGTGGAACAACTTTATTCTCGACTCGGCATCGTGTCGCCAGGTTTGACTTTCATGTAGAGAGGTGCTCTTTATGAAAAATTATCGAATTGTCGTCGAAAATGATCACAAGCACATTTACAGTGGGCATATCCCTCTGGGTGGAATCAATCCCTCAGGAGAGTCGATTGGCTTTACCAATTATTATATGGAGAAAGACGGCGAGCCGTTTTTTGGGATTTGCGGTGAGTTTCATTTTTCTCGTTACCATGAACAGTATTGGGAGGACGAGATTGTAAAGATCAAAATGGGCGGTGTCAACATCATTGCGACGTATATTTTCTGGAATCTGCATGAAGAGGTCGAAGGGGTGTTCGAATGGGAAGGCAACAAAGATTTGCGCCGTTTCATTGAACTGTGTGCCAAACACCGTTTATACGTCATTATACGCATCGGTCCTTTTTGCCACGGCGAGATACGGAACGGCGGTCTTCCGGATTGGCTATTTGGCCGTCCCTTTGAGGTACGTTCTAATGATGAAGGCTATCTTGCTTATGTACACCAACTGTATCAGGAAATCGGGGTGCAGGTGCAAGGATTGCTGTACAAGGACGGCGGTCCTGTGATTGGGACCCAGATCGAAAACGAGCACCAGCATTCCTCAGCCCAGTGGGGCCTGACGGTAGGCATCAACAATATGTGGGTGAGCAGTGGAAGGGATGGCAACTCTCATATGCTAAAGCTGAAGGGGATGGCGCTGAAGGCAGGAATGGATACGCCGATTTACACCTGTACAGCTTGGGGAGGTGCGTCGACTCCGGTACCGGATATGCTGCCATTATGGGGCGGGTATGCGTATTGGCCCTGGATTTATTATGAGGAAGGACGTGTAGCTAATTTAACGGAACATCCGGCCACTCCGGAGTACATTTTCCGTGATAAACATAATAACAACATTCCGAGCAGCTATAATTTTGAGCCTTGTTATCTGCCGGAAACTTACCCGTATGCGTGTTGCGAGATGGGTGGCGGCATGGTGCAGTTCTATAAATATCGTTTTGCATTTCCGTATAATAGCGTTCCAGCTATGACGGTGATGAAGGTAGGCGAAGGCTGCAATCTGATCGGTTATTATATGTACCATGGCGGTTCGAATCCGAAAGGCAAACTGAATCCATATACCAACGATTTGGCTACGCCCAAAATATCTTATGACTTCAACGCCATGATTGGAGAATTTGGTCAGGTCAGAGAATCGTATAAGCGAACCAAACTACAGCATTACTTTTTATCTACGTTCCAAAAGCTTTTTTCACGCACCAAAACACTGTTGCCAGCAGATACGTCCCAAATGAACCCTTATGACGTAAAAACGTTGCGTTATGCCGTTCGATCGCATAAGGGAGCAGGCTTTTTATTTCTAAATAACTTCCAGGATCATGTAGATACTCACAATCTGGAGGATTTTAATGTCAGTGTTGATCTGCCGGGAGAAACCATTACGTTTCCGCATCAAGGCGAATTAACACTGGGAAAAGACAGCTTTGCCATCCTGCCGTTTAATTTTGACCTTGGCGGCATAACACTCAAGTACGCCACGGCACAGCTGATTACGAAAATGGACGTAGATGGGGAGGAATATTATTTTTTCTATATCCCGGAAGGGATGAAGGGCTCGTATGCGTTACAATCGGAAGGCATCAAAAAAGTGACGGTAGATAAGGGCAACTGTAATCAGTTTGGAAAAATGACCGTTGTTGAAGTCGCTGGTTCGGAGTCTAGTCTGATTCAGCTTGAATCTATTCATGGTCCCAAAATAATGATCTATACGATGACAAGTCAGCAAAGCTTGTATTTCTGGAAAGTAAAGCTGCACGGCAGAGAAAGAGCTATATTTACAGATGCCAATCTGCTTGTGTATGAGGACGGAGAAGAGTTGAAGCTGGAGTCAACTAACCAACATACGGTTGTCATGAGTGTTTTTCCGGCTTTTGAGGATTCTTTTGCATCGATAAAGGGTGGAGAGCTGATCGGAATTGCCCAAGAGGGACTATTCAAGACGTACAGCTTGAAAGCGCCTGCAAAAGAAGTCAATTATGAGTTTACCAAGATAAATAACGAACGAGCCACGCTCGACTTTGCAAGGAATGCTTTTACAGGATTGAAGGAAGCGCTGCTGCGTATTCATTATACAGGCGACATTGGATATGCCTTCATTAAAGGCGAGCTGATCAATGATAACTTTTGCAACGATACAGCTTGGGAAATCGGCTTGAAGCAATTCGAGGAACGTTTAGTGGAGCATGGCATGTATCTGTACGTTTCACCGATCCGCAAAGGTACAGTGGTCAACAGTAATACAACCATGGCTGGTTGGAATGAGACGGCAGAGCAGTCCATTGCCGATATCCTTTCTGTCAGCATCGTTCCCGTGTATGAGATTTCCATCAACTTCAACAAATAAGCTGAAAAACACTTTAAAGGATAGCATCTCTTAGGAGACTGGAAGAACTCTGCTATCCTTTTGATTCATCATTGCGAATGAAGATGTGCGTATCTCCCGCTCATTCCGCTTTAATTCCTTGAAATGCAGAGTTCATTAAATGTTCTATATACGCATCGTCCAAAGGCCCCCCGGTAACCAGTAAGCGATAGAAAATGGGTCCGTATATGAGATCAATACTTAATTCGATATCAAGATTCCCCTTTAATTCCCCACTCCGAACTCCCCGTTCCAAAAGCTGTCTGGCCTCAAGTCGGCGAGGATGGATATATCGGGTCTGATATGCCTCTGCCAGTCCTGCATCAAACTGGCCTTCACCAATCAATTCCGCAATGATTTTTCCCTCACGGCTGAGCATAAATCGAGTGACATTGGTAGCGTGGATGAGTAAGTCTTGAAAAGCCGAGCCTGTGTCCGGTATGGGCAGCCTTTCCGCAGCCGCAGCCAGGAAGCCATCTATGACAACAGCGGCCTTATTCGGCCACCATTTATAAATCGTGGCCTTGCTGACTCCGGCATGTTCCGCAATTTTTTCCACGGTAACTGCGCCAAAACCACCCTCCAACAACAAATCATAGGAAGCGGATAGTATAGACTTTTGCGTTTCAACATTCCGTGGACGTCCTCTTTTGCGCTCCATAAAAATCCTCTCCTCAAATAAAAACGGTACGTTCAGTATACTAAACATTCGAATAAAAAGAAAACAAAATTGCCTATTTACAAAACGATACGTTCAGTATATTATTTGTTTATCGAATTAATGAACTGAACGTTTAGTATTTAAATTTTGGATGACAGCCATGCTAATCAAGTTGTCCTGCGTTCATTCAAAAAACAAAAAGAGGAGAAGGATGATCATGCAAAAAAGTGTATTCAAAGAGAACAAAGGCATTTCACGTTGGATGATGCTGCTGTTGGCATCCGCATGCGGTCTTATCGTCGCTAACCTGTATTATGCCCAAACACTGGTGGGTCCTATCGGTGCCGCAATGGGGCTTTCTTCAGCAGCAGCCGGATTAATCGTCACCTTGACTCAAATCGGTTACGTTGCAGGACTGCTGTTTATTGTCCCGCTCAGCGACATCATTGAGAATCGTCGTCTGGCGGTTGTCGCTTTGGCGGTTGTGGTATGTGCGCTGCTGACGGCAACGTTTGCTCCGAACGGAGCGCTGTTTTTAATCGCATCGCTGTTTATTGGATTGGGCTCAGTGGTGGCCCAAATCCTGGTGCCTTATGCCACCTATCTGGCAGCGGAAGAGCAGCGTGGCCGCGTGGTAGGGAACGTGATGAGCGGACTTTTGCTCGGAATTATGTTTGCCCGGCCGGTCGCAAGCTTAGTCACCAGTCTTTGGGGCTGGCAGGCTGTATTTTCCTTATCGGCCGTTGTTACCACGCTACTGATCATTCTGTTGTCGCGTGCTCTTCCTGAGCGGAAGCCTTCGCCTACGGTGAACTATGGTAAATTAATTTTCTCATTGGGCGTTCTTTTCAAACAAACACCTGTATTGCGTCGTCGTGCCTTTTATCAAGCCTGCTTATTCGGAGCATTCAGCCTTTTTTGGACAACAGTTCCTTTACGGTTGGCACACGACTTCGGGATGTCTCAGCAAGGGATCGCATTGTTCGCATTAGTTGGAGTGGGCGGGGCAGTCGCGGCGCCGATTGCCGGGAAGCTGGCGGATAAGGGCTGGACTCACTTGTTGACCGGATTAGCTATGGTCATAGCTGCGATCTCTTTTTTGCTGATCTATTTGTTTCAAGACCATTCAATGATAGCCCTCGTCATCCTTTTCATTTCTGCGATTACGCTCGATATGGCTGTATCAGGAAATCTTGTCCTTGGACAGCGTGCCATTTATTCATTGGGGAGTGAGGCGAGAGGTCGCCTGAACGGTCTTTTCATGTCCATATTCTTTATTGGGGGAGCTGTTGGCTCTTCATTGGGAGGATGGGCTTATGCCTATAGCGGCTGGCCTTTCACTGCACTCATTGGAACTGTTTTACCACTTTTATCGCTGCTTTACTTCTTCACTGAAAAAAAGCACTGATCGCTGAAGAAATCCAAACTGGGCTCGGTTGAAGTTAGTCTACGGATATTTGATAAATCGCGTTTAAAGAGAAATGACCGCTTCAGATTATCAATCAGTCTTGCGGTCATTACTATTTAAAGGCATAATCAACATGAACAATGTCGAATGGAGGATGTATGGAATTCTTATTAGCAAAGGCTGATTATAAGCACGTGCAAAGCATATATGAAATCATGTGTCAGATTGATGAAGAAATCCATGATCGAAACTATTTTGTTGCCGATGATTTGGAGTATGTAAAGGAGCATATCAGAGAAGACGGCTTTACATTGCTGGCTTGGGACCAATCCAATGTGGCGGGCTTTTTAATTGTGGATACAGTCGGAGAGAAAGAAGGGCACCTTGGATATGACTTGCATTGGTCTGCGGAGAAGATACGAACCAGTGCTGTTATGAACTCTGTATGTATATTGCCTCGTTACAGGGGATTCGGTCTGCAACAAGCGTTGTTAGAGCAGGGAGAAGCAACGCTCATTGTCATGGGCTTTTCTTCTTTTCTAGCAACAGTGTATCCTTCAAATAGCCACAGTCTTCATAACTTTCTTAATCAAGGCTATAAAATTGGAGATACCAAGCTTAAATACGGTGGCGTTCTGCGTCACATATTATATAAAACCTATGATGTATAAGGAAATGTAGTCTGTGACTTGAGGCTCAACCAAGTTCTGTAAAATAACTGGGACGACATACTGCATCTCAAAAAACTGGATGAAATAGTAAAGCAACAATGTGGAGGTAATCATGAAATACGAAGTTATTTTATTTGATGTCGATGATACACTATTTGATTTTAAAAAAGCGGAGCGTCATGCACTACATCATACGTTTACCCAATTCGGCTTGCCACAAGGGGCCACAGAGTATAAGGCCAGCTATGATGAAATCAATAGTGCTTTGTGGAGGGAAGCAGAGGAAGGACATATTACTTCGGCGGAGCTGCGAGTGGAGAGGTTCAAGCGATTGTTTGCTGCTCATGAGCTGGATTTCAATCCAGATGCTTTTAGTGCTGCTTATTTACGTTATTTGGGTGAAGGAGCCTTTTTGATTGACGGAGCGGTTGAAATATGTGAGCTGCTGTCCAACTGTCGGTTGGCGATCATTACGAACGGAATCAAGGAGGTGCAAACCTCCCGAATTCAGCTTTCACCGTTGAGTCATGTGTTTGAAGAGGTGATTATTTCCGAGGAAGTGGGTTTCCAAAAGCCACAAGCCGCTATTTTTGAATATGCATTTACAAAGCTGGCCGTTTCGGATAAAAGCAAGGTTCTCATGGTCGGTGATTCGCTGACTGCGGATATTCAGGGAGGGAACAATTACGGAATTGATACCTGCTGGTTCAACCCTGCCGGGAAAGCAAACACATCTGGAATTCAACCAACTTTTGAAATAAAAAGCCTGATGGAACTAGCGAATATTGTAATTTCAGAAGGCCATGTGTTGAATCTTACAGCACCTAAAATCTAGATGAGTGAATGAGAACGCAACAGAATACTTTGGATAATGAAGAGCCTGACAACACATATTCAGTGGGGTCAAGCTCTGCTCATTAATTCAGGCTTTTTTAAACGAATGTTTGAGCTCACAAAACGCTTAAGAGGCGAGATAAACTATAATTACCGGCATGCCTTTGTACCAGCTGTTTATACTGTACTAAAGATGTTTTTATAATCGATCTTGGTATTGATATGTAGCTAAGCTTCTTGACAGTCTGTTTATATTAAGGTTATCATAGATATATAATATCTGTGATTAAAAAAAGAGGAAGAAAAAAATTATATTGAAAGTATTTGAAGCACTCATACAAAAAGGAGATCGAGTCTATGTGTAGCGAACCCTTTACCCATCACAGAAACCCGGAGGCGTATAATGATAAGTTGAGTTTTGTCGCCAAGTTAGAAGAGGGTGTCTTATCCTTGCTGCAGCCTCAAAGCGGAGAGCGAATCCTGGACGTAGGCTGCGGGAATGGAGATTTGACCGCCAAGATGGCAGCCGCCGGAGCGATTCCCACAGGTATTGATCTGTCTGATGAGATGGTGAGACGGGCCAGACAGAAGTACCCTGAACTACATTTTCAGGTAGAAAATGCTTGTCATTACCGAACGGATGCCCCCTTTGACGCTGTGTTTTCCAATGCAGCTTTGCACTGGATCAAGGATGCTGCCGCTGTCGCCCGCTCCATCTGGCTGGCCCTTCGGGAGGAAGGACGATTCGTAGCCGAATTCGCAGGCAGCGGCAATGTCGCCGTGCTGACTGCTGCTATAAAAGAGGAGCTGGAGGCACATGGATATGCGTGGGAGGGCCGGAGTCCGTGGTATTTTCCCACCATTGGTGAATACACCAGTTTGCTGGAGCAGATTGGTTTCCGCGTTATGTTGGCTCAGCACTTTGATAGGCCCACTCCGCTCAAGGGCGATGCAGGGCTTCGCAGCTGGCTTGACGGGTTTACCGATTATTTCTTCCCGGACGTCACATCCACAGACAAAGTGCTGATCTACCGCGCCATTGAGGCAAAGGTTAAGCCGCATCTGGAGCAGGGGGGACAATGGACAGTCGATACAAGTCGATTGCGTATCGTCGCCATCAAGAAAACCGCTTAAAGAGAGCAAAGAAGCGGTGAGGAAATTCAAACACCTTCAAGAGCATCCTACCGTGTCGTAAGATATGGAGATGCCTTGGAGGTGTTTTTCGTTAGCTATTGTAAACATTCTCATTGGATTCTTAAGTTTGGTAAGTGATTTCGTTAAGAATAGATGATAGGAGAGGTTAGCTTCCTTTGTTATTATTAAATTGTAAGGTATTGAAGGGTATAGGCCTACTCCGTTGAGATTACCTGCAGTTATATGTTGTGAGAGTAAAGAGATGTCATTTAAGAATGAAATGTAATCGCTTTATTAAGCGCTTTCAAAATGATCCTTTACGTGGAATTTCATTTGTTGACACCTAGGTTATGACTGTTTTTTCAGGAGGGAGACACTATGGACAATCGCAAACTTGCCGAAGATATTATCCAGTATGTTGGCGGTAAAGAAAATATTAGTCATCTGGAGCATTGCGTTACCCGTTTAAGATTTACGCTGAAAGACAATGCCACTGCCCAAACGGACAAAATTAAAAATCTGGACGGGGTGATGACAGCGATCATTAGTGGTGGACAATATCAGGTCGTCATTGGCAACAAAGTAAAAGACGTTTATTCAGAAGTCATGAATCTGTTGGGCACTCATTTTACGACCGAAGAATCCAAAACAGCAGAATCGGAAAAGAAAAAAAGTGCATTTAATCGTCTTATTGATGTGATTGTGGGTATTATTTCACCAATTATTGGGGTCATGGCCTCAGCGGGGATTATTAAGGGCTTTCTCGCTCTTTTTACCGCTTTACAGTGGCTTGAGCAGACAGATGGTACCTACATCTTACTAAATGCACTTGGAGATAGCTTGTTTTATTTTCTTCCGGTTTTGATTGGGTTTTCTGCAGGCAAAAAGTTTGGCGCCAATCCTTTCATTACGGCTGTACTTGGAGCAGCACTGGTATATCCCAACATTGTTACCGCTTATAATGCCGGGAGTAGTCTAAGCTTTGTGGGCATTCCCGTCGTTCTGGCCAATTATACATCGTCCTTATTTCCGATTATTTTTGCAGCTTGGATGGCCGCGAAAATTGAAAAGTGGTTTGAACGAAAACTACCTGCTTCACTCAAAATGATATTTGTTCCGCTGTTCACTATTCTCATTACGGGAATACTGACATTCCTGATCGTGGGTCCTGTACTGTCAGCATTCAGTGATGGTCTTGCAAAGGTCACCATGGCTATCTATAACCTTAGCCCTGTGGTCGCAGGCATAATTCTGGGCGGATTTTGGCAGATCATCGTTATTTTCGGCCTTCATTATGCCTTTATACCGGTACTGATTAATAATATTACTACACTGCATTACGATCCCGTAAACGCGATTTTGAACGTTACCGTTCTAGCGCAAGTCGGAGCTGCATTGGGGGTATTTCTCAAAGCCAAAAGCAAAAAAGTTCGAAGCATCGCAGGGCCTGCCGCTTTATCAGCAGCCATGGGTGTCACGGAACCAGCGATATATGGTATTTCCCTGCCTATGAAAAAGCCTTTTGTGATAGCTGGAATAGGAGGAGCCATCGGTGGAGGTATAACTGCAGCTATGGGGGCCAGGATGTATGGGTTCGGAGGCTCAGGGATATTTGCAGCTCCGCTGTTTATCAATCCAAAAGGAATTGATGTGAGCTTCTACGCCTTCTTAATCTCAAGTGCGACAGCCTTGGTGGTCGCTACCATACTGACTTATCTGTTTGGTTACAAAAACCAGCCAGAGCCGGCGGCAGATAAAGTAGCCGAGCCTGTACAGGGGAGTCCCAGTAAGAGGGATTTGCACACCAATGATGTGAAGACGGTTTACAATCCTATTCAAGGTATGCTTATTCCGCTCTCTGAAGTCAAAGATGAGGCCTTCTCTAGCGGCGCGATGGGTAAAGGTTTTGCGATCATTCCGAGAGACAACAAAGTATACGCTCCCTTCGACGGGACCATTGTAACAGTCGCTAATTCCAAACATGCCTTGGCGCTTTTATCCACGGACGGTGTGGAACTGCTCATTCATATCGGAATTAACACGGTCAAACTAAAAGGTGCTCCGTTTGATATTAAAGTGAAGGAAAATGATAGGGTCAAAATGGGGCAGTTATTGGCAGAAGTAGATTTTGCCATGATTGTGGAGAGTAACTATGATGTCACTACACCCATCATTGTCACCAATAGCTTTGATCATCAACTCATTGAACTCCAGGCTGCTGAAAACCAGGAAGTTCAAATCGGAGATCCAGTTCTCAGCATTCAATAAAATGAGCATGTCTCCAGAGGCTTGACTGGCTAGCTTGTTGCCAGCCAGTCAGCTATCTGTATTTTTTACGGTAATCGCTGGGTGTTTGATTGAAGAAGGAAGTGAACTTTTTATAGAAAAAGCCGAGATTGTTATAACCGACTTCATTAGCTACTTCGTTAACCGTCAATGAAGTGTTGGTTAGAAGCATGGCTGCGCTTGTTAATCGCTGGATTTGAATCATTTCCTTAAATGTTCTGCCTGTGGCTTTCCTTAGATAAGCACTCAAATAGTTGGGGTGGAAGTTGAAATGCTTAGCTGTAGCAGCTAATGTTGCTTCCTTGTAATGTTCTTCGAGATACTTCAAAATTTCAATCAGATTGGTGCGGGAAGGATTTTCAATGTATTGTTTTTCCTGATTCCCTTGGAATGTCTGCAAAAGCTTGCTAAACATGATTACCATATAGGAATCGATGATTTCCTTGGAGTACATGTTGGGATCAAATGATTCGCACATCAGATTCTCCATGGTTTCTTTAAAAGAGATTTCGTTATCGGTATGAAAAATAATATAGCGGTTATGGTCCTGAATCTGGGAAACCGCATTGATAATGAATTGGGAAATAATTCCGGTACTTGCCAGCCTGCTTAAAAAAGAAGTTGTAAAAAAAGGCTTAAGCATAATGAAATTTATAATGATATCTTCCCCTGTTGTTTCTAAAATGGTGTGGGGCACATTGGTATCGAGCATACAAAGATCACCTTCATGAAGGGTGATATGCTGCCCATTAATTAGCTGCTTACACTGACCGGCGTAAACATAATTAATCTCCACATAGTTATGAATGTGAACGGGAATTTTGGAGTATCTGGAATGCTGGCGAATCGACATTTGGGAGATTTGTAATTTGTTAAAGGCATTTTCCGGGAATTTTGAATTCCGTTGACTGTGAAGCGAGTCATTATCGAATTCAAATATGTACACTGGCTCTTCGGATGCACGAGTCGTTTTTCTCATTTTTTCGTACATTTGAAGTCCGCTATCGGGGTCCTTTTTATGCCGAAGTTCGCTTTCCGACATTTCCATAAGACGCTGTCTGAGCTCTTCACGATACATGTTTGATTCACCTCTGCAGCTATCACTATAGAAGATTAAGTTTAGTAAGTCAAATGCTTAAGTTGAGAAGATATTAAAGTCAAGGCTACCTTTGTTATCATAAAATTGAACTCAAGATCACCTTAAAAATAAACAGACAGTACTTAGAAGATAAAACAAATCGATGGGATGGGTGTGTTATGAAAAGGCTGACTGATGTCTTGGAAAATAAGCAGGACAATTATATTTTTCCGCTGTTTTGGATTCATGGTGAAGAAGAAGAGATTCTCAGAGAAGCCGTAGGTAAAGTTCAGGATGCCGGCATTCAGGCTTTGTGTGTGGAGTCCAGACCACATCCGGATTTTGTTGGTGAACTTTGGTGGAGGGATATGGATATCATCATGGATGAGGCTCGCAACCGGGGCATGAAGGTGTGGCTTCTGGATGATTCTCATTTTCCTACAGGTTATGCCAACGGTAAAATCGTTTCTGACTATCCGCAGCATGCCAAAAAATATTTAAAAATTCACCAATTGGATTTTGTGGGCCCTCTGAAGGACTCCTCTTTTCTGGTAAAATGGGGCAGCCCCGGGAATCGGATGAGTCTTGATTTGAAACCAGTCCCGATTCAGGATGAAATTCTGGGGATCGTTGCTGCTCGTCGAACTGGAGAGAACAGCGTAGATCCTTTGACCCTGCAGGATGTGACCTCTTTTGAGAAAAACGGAGTTTTGTATTGGGACATACCGGAAGGGGACTGGCGGATATTCATTATGCTGCAGACAGTGCATGGGGGAGAACCCCATACGGATGGATATTTAAACCCGCTAGATCCGGAAGCGGTAAAAATATTGATTGAGGAGGTGTATGAACCTCATTACCAGCATTATAAACATGATTTTGGAAAAACGTTCGCCGGCTTTTTCTCGGATGAGCCGCGTTTTGGAAATATGCATGGCGCGTTTGGGGCCATCGGCAGAGCCGAAATGGTTTTCCCCTGGAAAGAAGGACTTCTCGAAAAATTTACACCTCAGGAGCGGCTTCAGCTTCCGCTGCTGTCCACTGTAGAGGCACAAGGAACCGAGCACTCGATTCGCTTTAAATATATGGATATGATCAGTCGTATGTACGGTGAGTCCTTTACAGGTACATTAGCAGCGTGGTGCCGCGAGCGTGGTGTTGAATATATCGGTCATCTGATCGAAGACAACAATGCGCATGCTCGCCTAGGCTATGGAGCCGGACATTTCTTCAGAGCCATTTGGGAGCAAGATATGTCCGGTATCGATGTGGTGTTAAATCAAATTATGCCTGGTATGGACAAAGGGACGTTCAAATCTATGACGGCTAAAGGATGGGACGGCGAGTTTTTCCATTATGGACTTGCCAAAATGGGCACATCCTTGGGGCACCTCGATCCCAAGAAAAACAACCGCACCCTGTGTGAAGTATACGGAGCCTATGGTTGGGCGGAAGGCATTAAGCTGATGAAATGGATAACGGATCATATGCTGGTCCGGGGCGTCACCCATTTTGTTCCTCATGCTTTTTCGCCGAAGGAATTTCCGGACCCCGATTGCCCGCCACATTTGGATGCGAGGGGACATAATCCGCAATATCGGTTCATGAGGGAGCTGTTCAACTACCTCAACCGTGTCAGCCACCTGCTGAATGGAGGGGAGCATGTTGCTCCTGTAGGGCTGCTTTATCATGCGGAAGCGGAGTGGCTTGGGGACTATATGCTGTTCCAAAAGCCTGCCCGTGAGCTTATGCAGCATCAAATTGACTTTGATGTGGTTCCTGTCGATCTGATTGTAGAAGCTGAACCCGAGGGAAATGAATACAAGATCAATGGGAAAGCATTCAGGGTTCTCGTCATCCCCTATGCGGAAGCTTTGCCGCAAAGACTGCTGACGCAAGTCAAGACACTTACGGATGCCGGCATCCCGGTCTATTTTATGGACGGATTGCCAGTACGTAATGAGTACGGGGAAGCGGTAGATCCTCTGCTTCTGGCAGGAGCAGCTATTAAAAAATTAAGCGATTTTGCAGTCCAGCTACAGGAGGAAGGAATTAGCGATATCCGGACATCGGAGTTTCAGCCTTATCTTCGTTACTATCACTATCAGCAGGAGGATGGGAATCTGTACATGTTCTTCAATGAAGACCCTTACCGGATCATTGAGACAAAGGTAACTTTAAGCACTGGGAAGCAGATTGCCGCTTACGATGGCTTTGACAACCGTCTGAAGTCCATTCCTCAAACCTTGGAAAATGGAAAAAGGATTGTCTCTCTCACGTTGCAACCATATGAGTCGATCGTGGTATTTGAAAGTGGAGAGGCTGTTGAAACAGGCAGAGAAACAGCAAAAGAACTGGCAATTATCCACGGCCCATGGAACATTTCCTTTTCGACGGCTGAAGCTTATCCTCATTTTTCATCCCAAATTGTTCTGGACTCGCTTCAGGATATCTCCAGATTGGAAGGGCGTGAACGATTCTCCGGAACAGTACGTTATGAGCTGTCTATCGATCTGGAAGAAGAAGTCGAAGACGTCCGAATCGACTTGGGTCGTGTATATGAGGTGGCTGAGGTAACAATCAACGGTCGATATCTGGGCGTGAAAATCTGTCCACCTTATATCTTTGAAGTTGGAGATGCACTGCGTAAGGGGAAGAATGAAATCATTATTGAAGTCACTAACAACCTCGGCAAGCAGGAGCAGGATTTCTTGTCCCAATACATGATTCAGGAGCCGACAGGGCTGCTTGGACCGGTGCGTTTATTGAAATCATATTTAGCAGAGTAGGCAGCAGGGAAAACAATGGTTCCGGTTTTAAATAAAGGCGGTGAAATGAATACGCCTAATTGAAAAGCTCAGCATGCAAGATTCAGGCAGCCGATCATTCGGCTGCCCTTACAATGCCCAGTTTGACTTAGGGATAACTTCAAGAATGAAACCCGTTTCACTAAGCGTTTTTATCTGATAAGATAATCAGGAATATTAGATGCAAAGGAAGGTTTCGCATATGACACCGATCACAATATACGATATCGCAAGAGAAGCGAATGTATCCGTCTCTACCGTCTCCAGGGTACTGAATGACACGGCTCCGGTGCGTGCAAGCACAAGAGAGAAGATCATGTCTATCATTGAGAAGCACCAATTTCAGCCCAACGCACTGGCAAGAAGTCTGATCAAAAAGGAAACGGGCACCATTGCTATTATTCTACCGGATATTACGAATCCATTTTTCCCTGAAGTGTTCTGGGGAGCCGAGAATGAGGCGCGCGGATTGGGGTATACGTTTTTTCTATGCAATACGGCAGGAGACCACGGAAGGGAATCGGAATATCTGTCCATTCTGCGTGAGAAACGGGTGGACGGCATCATCTTTCTTGGTGGAAGAATCAATCTGCAGAACTGTCCGGAGGAGATGGCACAGGAATTAATCGAAATGGGAAAGCGACAGCCAATTGTGCTGGTGAATGGCAATTTGGCGAGGAGCGGATTTCACCGAGTTTATACGGATGAAGCAGCAGGTGCCATGCAAGCCGCCGAGCATTTACTAACCCTTGGTCACCGCGAGATTGCCTTTGTGGGTGGACTTCAGAAGATGTCCACAACGATGGTCAAAGTGAAGGCTGTTCAAAAAAAGCTGCAGGAATATGGTTTGGAAATTCCGAAGGAGCGCCTTCGTCTTGGCAGCTTTTCGATTGATGATGGCAAAAGATTAATGTCTGAGTTGTTAGAGCAGGATAATCCGCCAACTGCGGTCATATGTGTCAATGACTATACGGCCATTGGAGCGATTAAGGCTGCCATTAATCACGGTTTATCGATCCCAAACGATATTTCGATCGTCGGTTTTGATGATACACCGCTCGCAAGTGCGGTTATACCTGAATTAACCACTGTATCGCAGAATACCTATCAGTTGGGCAAGCTTGCTGTAGATGTACTGCACGAGTTGATCAATCAGGGCAAGCCAAGGAAGCAGACTATTTTGCAACCACAGCTCGTTGTGCGCCAGAGCACGGGTCCTGTTAGCCGATAGAGGGCCTGTCCAACAAAAAAGAAAGCGTTGACATTATTTGGGTAGGTAAAATATAATGAGACCAAATATGAAACCCCTTTCATTAACGAAGTGGATTTTATATTCACTTTAATGAAACCCCTTTCATGAAATGGGTTCCATTTTATTTTTTCTTTGCTTCATCACATTTAAGGGGGCGCTTAGTTTGCAAAGAAGCTTGAAAGTAATTTTCTTACTGATTCTGGCTATGGTATTAGGTCTGACGGCTTGCAGCAAAGGAGACAGCAGTGCATCCGGGTCCGACGGCAAGGTAAATCTGACGATGACCATCTGGGGTTCGGAGAATGAGAAGAAGATCTATCAAGAGCGGCTGGATATCGTAAAGCAGACCTACCCAGATATCAACGTGAAGCTGAATCTGGTGGCCGGGGATTACGATCAGAAGGTACAGACCATGATCGCTGGAGGTACAGCGCCTGACATCATGATGATTGCTGAGAACTATCAAGCATATGCCTCCAAAAAGCAAATCATTGCGCTGGACGATATGATCCAGACGAACAATGTGAATATGGCAGAGCGCTATTCCGAGGATATTGTGAACTTGATGAAGTATGATGGCAAGCAGTACGGTATGCCGGATCGGGCGGGAGCGATGATCCTCTTTTACAACAAGGACTTATTTGACAAGGCTGGAGTGAAATATCCATCTAAGGACTGGACCCAGCAGGATTTAATGGATGCAGCCCAGAAGCTGACGGTCAAAGAGAACGGCAAGACCATTCAATGGGGGTACTATCCAGGCAGTTGGTGGCCGCAGTGGATGCAGCTGATCTATCAGAACGGCGGCTCTCTGTTCGACCAAAAGGGTAAGCCTACCTTTAACAACGAACCTGTGCGCAATGCCCTGCAGTTTATGAATGACCTTACCTTCAAGTACGGCGTCGGACCGACACCAACGGAGATTGCAGACATGGGCAATATCGGGGCTGACCCTCTGTTTGCCCAAGGCAAGATCGCTATGGAAACCACCGGTTTCTGGAACATTGGCTCGCTCGCAAAAGTGGAAGGCATCAACTGGGATATCGCTTCCATCTGGGGTGAGACGAATGCATTTTTCAACGGCTTCACGATTACGAATGCATCCGAGCATAAGGAAGAAGCCTTCAAAGTCATTGAGGCACTGACGACACTGAACGGCCAGATGCCATTAATTAAGGCGGGGGCAGGATGCACCAGCGACCAAGGCGGGGCTATCGAGTGACGAATTCCTCAATGCCGAATATGGAGGTAAAAAAATCAATATGGCAGCCTTCAGCGAATCGAAAATCTACGCGGAGCCCTTCAATCCGAAATGGAATGAAATGATGAAGCTGATCAATGATAAGTTGAGTGTCTACTTCAACAACAAGGCGTCACTAGACGATACGGTGACCCAGATTCAGAGTGGCATGGAGAAGCTATACCCGTAACTGCACAGCTTTGGCAAGTTCAATAGCATAGAAGAGAGAGGATGAATGGAATTTGGATACCGTGCAGGTTCCATTTTCTCTTTCGTCAATAGGGAGGGCTTGACGTGAGGCAAAAGGACGGCAAATGGTTCTATATCTTCATCTCGCCTTGGCTGATCGGGTTCGTAGGGCTGACACTGGGGCCGATCCTGTTCTCGATTTATATGAGTTTCACCAACTGGGATTTGTTCCAGTCCCCGTCATTCATCGGATTGGACAATTACAAGACCTTGCTGACCGATGATCCGCTGTTCTGGAAGTCGGTGGGGAACACCTTCTATTACGCGTTGATCTCCATACCACTTGGTATGGCAATTTCGCTATGGATTGCCTATTACCTGAACAAGAAGATCAAGGGTATTACCTTCTTCCGGATTCTGTTCTATCTGCCTTCTGTCGTTCCGGTAGTGGCCAGCTCACTGCTGTTCGTGCACCTGCTAGCACCGAGCAAAGGACTGATTAACAAAGCACTGGCCTTACTTGGTATTCAGGGGCCAGCTTGGCTGCTTGATCCCAACTGGGTGAAGCCCGCCTTGATCCTGATGTCCCTGTGGGGCGTCGGGGGAGGTGTCGTCCTGCTGCTGGCCGGGATGAAGGGGATTCCTCAGGAACTATACGAGGCAGCTGCTATCGACGGAGCGCAAAGCACGCAGTCTTTTTTCCACATTACCTTTCCGATGCTGACGCCCGTCATTTTCTTCAACCTGGTGACCGGCATCATTGGAGCATTGCAGACCTTCGCGCAGGTGTTTATCGTCACTTCCGGGGGGCCAGACAATGCGAGCCAGATGGTCGTACCCTACCTGTTCCAGAATGCGTTCCAGTTCTACAAGATGGGTTATGCTTCCGCGATTGCATGGGTGCTGTTCATCATGATCATGCTATTAACCTTACTCATCTTCCGGTCATCGGCGTTATGGGTGCACTACGAGGAGGGAAAAGCAAATGAGTAATCCATCCACCGCAGAGAAGTCCATCTCCTACATTTTTCTGATTCTTGTTGGTGTGCTCCTCGCTTCGCCATTCCTCTACATGATCTCCATAGCCCTGGCTAGTGATGCGACAACGATCAAGCTGGCATTTACCTTCGTTCCGAGAGAATTCGAGTGGTCCAACTTCTATACCATCTTTACAAACAATAACCTGGGCACTTATCTGAAAAATTCGGTCATGATCACCATATTCACCATTATCGGCTCGGTGTTGTCGGCTTCGGTCGTATCATACGGCTTTGCACGTATTCAGGCCAAGGGCAGTCGGTTCCTGTTCATCGTGCTGCTCAGCACAATGATGATCCCGGGTGAGGTAACGATGGTCCCGCAGTTCATTATCTTCCGCCATTTGGACTGGATCAACACGTTTTATCCGCTGATTGTCCCGAGCTTTTTTGCTGGAGCGTTTAATG
Source organism: Paenibacillus sp. Aloe-11 (assembly GCF_000245715.1). Classification (NCBI taxonomy): domain Bacteria; kingdom Bacillati; phylum Bacillota; class Bacilli; order Caryophanales; family Paenibacillaceae; genus Paenibacillus; species Paenibacillus sp. Aloe-11. The sequence continues at coordinate 270,765 of NZ_JH601054.1, forward strand.
TGTTCCTGATTCGGCAGTTCGTAATGAGCATACCGAGGTCGCTGGATGAAGCCGCCATGATCGATGGCATGGGACATCCGGGCATCTACTGGAAGATTATCATGCCACTGACCTATCCAATTCTGGCCGCCATCGCTATCTTCTCGTTCTCGTGGAACTGGGGGAACTTCATGGGGCCACTCATCTACATCAATGATCCGGAGAAAATGCCGCTTGCACTGGGTGTGCAGCTCCTCACCACAGTAAGTGGTGGACAGTTGCCTCCATGGAATCTCGTGATGATTGCATCGTTGTTCTTGACCATTCCAATGGTGCTGGTCTATCTATTGGGACAGCGTTATGTATATGAAGCCAATATTAGTGGAGGCAGCAGTGGTATTAAGTGATAGGAGGAATTTTCATGAATCATGCTTCGAAAAAAATAACGTCCATTACATTTATGAGCGAACCAGTGCGTCTCAAGCTGGAAGAATCGTACGATCATTTTGAAGGCTGGGGTACGTCGCTTGCTTGGTGGGCGAATGAGCTGGGCGGATGGCAGGATCAGGCGAAGGCTGCCGAGGTGATGGATCTCGTATTTGACCCGGAGAAGGGTCTTGGATTGAATATCGTACGATATAATATCGGTGGCGGTGAAAATTCGGATATGCAGGAGCTGCGCCCTGGTGGAGATGTGCCCAGCTTTCAGCCAGAACCGGGGAAGTGGGACTGGGAGGCTGATGCCGGACAGCGTGCTGTGTTGCAAGGAGCGCTGAAACACGGTGCCAACATTGCCGAAGCCTTCTCCAATTCACCACCGTATTGGATGACCAACAGCGGTTCGGTGACGGGGGCAGTGGATGGCGGCAACAATCTGCGTGAGGACCAATATGATGCCTTTGCTGATTATTTGACCGAAGTCGTAAAGTATTACCGGGATCAGTGGGGAATCACGTTCCGCACACTTGATCCGCTGAATGAACCGTCCTCGAATTGGTGGAAGAAGGGAAACATACAGGAGGGCTGTCATTTCACGGTCGACAAGCAGGCCGAGATTATCCACAAAGTGGCAGGCTCCTTGAAGAGCAAGGGGCTGGATGCTACGGTGGTCAGTGCGGCGGATGACAACAGCATTGATGAGACAGTGTATAATCTACAGGCTTATGACCTGGACACTCTGGACGTGATCGGACAGATCAACACACATTCCTACAACGGAAGCCGGATGGAGGAACTGAGGGCGCTGGCGGAGCAATTGGGTAAGCGACTGTGGATGTCCGAGTACGGTACGGGCGGCAGTGAGACACACAGTCATGACGATATGACCTCGGTGCAGGAGCTGGCGGAACGAATCATGTTCGATCTGAAAATCATGCAGCCGTCCGCTTGGGTATACTGGCAGGCCGTAGAGGATGAAGGCGCGAATAACAATTGGGGGTTCATCCATGCCCACTTCACCGGGGAAGAGCAGTATGAGGTGACCAAGCAATATTATGGTATGGCCCAGTTCAGCAAGTTCATCCGACCGGGGGCATCCATTATTCCAACCGATGACGGTCGAACGCTCGCTGCTTATGATCCGGCCAGACGGAAACTGGTGCTGGTGATCCGCAATAAGCTGTCGGCAAGTAAGACGGCCTTTGAGTTAAATGATTTTACTTACTCGGATGCTATGGAAGCGCAGGTTTACCAGACTTCTCCCGACAGTAATATGAAGCGCCTTGAGAATATCTCGGTGTATCACAACGGGCTGGAAGTGGATACGGCAGAGAATTCGATTACAACTGTGGTTCTGAACGAAGTTACTCTGAAGTTGAAGTAAGATCAATATTGATGAATGATCGATTTGAACCTGATTCAGTCATCTTGGATAGCACGAACTAGGTGGAAGCCTAGTAACGATATTTGTGCAAACGCTTACAAATTATAAGCTTCTATTCTGCGAAAGGGGTGGTATGTCATATGATCACATGTTAGAACTTTCAGAAAGTGAAGCGTTGGAATACAACAGCCGGTTCAACGGCATCATCATCTAGCGTAAAGGGGAGGGCTCTATGTTAACGGTAATGAAAGAACGCACATGGTTATTAAAAGCATGCAAGTCAGTTTTCATCGTATTTCTTGCAGCAATGATTCTGTCTGGCGTTATAAGCCCAAATACAGCGAGTGCAGCAACAAGTGTTTATACAATCTCGGCTTTTACCAATAGCAGCGAGTCCAATCTGTATATTTACCAATCCTATAATGCCACGAATTATGGCCTCCTAAAAGGCTCTGCATACACCCCGCCAGAGGGCCTAATCCGCGATCCCAGCATTATAAAACACACGGATGGCCTATATTATGTGGTCTACACCACGGATTGGTCGGGTAATACGATCGGCATAGCATCAAGCCCGGATAGGGTAAACTGGAATTTTGTCCGCAATATCCCACTATCCTTGCCGAGTGGTATCGCCCACACCTGGGCCCCCGAATGGTTCGTGGACAGTAATGGAAGCTTGAATGTCATTGTATCCCTATCGCCGGGCAACTATGAAAACTTCAGACCGTATGCCATCACGGCAGCGAACAGCAACCTTGCTTCTACGGCCTGGTCGGCTCCGGTCGAGCTTGCAGGCATTGCCCCAAATTACATCGATACTTTCATCGTCAAGAACGGGTCGACCTACCATGCGTTTACAAAGAACGAGTCGACCAAATATATCGAATATGCCACAGCGACATCTCTAACCGGTCCTTATACTTTCCATGGCACCGGAGACTGGGCCAACTGGGGGTCTTGGGTAGAAGGTCCTGCGCTGGTTCAGCTAGATAACGGAACATGGCGGATTTATTTTGACGGTTATTCTGCGCAAAAATATTACTACAGCGACTCCTCTGATGGATTCCAGACATGGACTGTGAAAAAGGAGCTTCCAGGCCTGACCGGATTAGTCCGACACATGACCGTGTTGAAAGAAACCGGGCAGCCGGGTGACATACGGGAGCTGGAATCTTACAATATGCAGGGAAATTATATCCGACATTACAACTATCAGGCACGGATCGATAAGAACGTAAACCCTGTGGAAGATTCGAAATTTCGAATTGTTCCCGGCCTCGCAGATGCTTCCGCCATCTCATTTGAAGCTGTCAATTTCCCAGGATATTATCTACGCCATAACAACGATCTGATCTACCTGGAAAAAAATGATGGCAGCCAAGCCTTCACGGCTGATGCCACGTTTCGACGCAAAGACGGACTTGCTAATTCAGCCTGGACGTCGTACGCATCGTACCATGATCCTGACAGATACTTGAGACATTACCATAGCCTGCTCCGTTTGGACCCGATTGTTACAGCGATCGATAAATCGGACGCTACTTTCAAGGAGACCACGGAATAATGGAGCAGGTCATAGAGGAGTGAATGCGATGAATTGGTTCAAGCGAATGTTTGCCCTGCTGATGGCAGGCAGTCTGGCTCTGAGCCCCCTCGGAACGGAAGCGTCGGCCGCAAATTCTTATACAGCCGTGGCTGATCCCTCGCAGCAGTATCAGACCATTGAAGGCTGGGGGACTTCGCTTGCGTTGTCTCTTTCAGTTCCTTATTATTATATTAATTTGCACTAATATTATATTTATAGGCGAAACTTATGCAATTATAATGACATTATATTTATAGGGAGGTTCAATTAATACAAATGGAGGAGTAATTCATATGAGTAATATGTTTCAGTCAAAAGTAAGAGAAAAATTAAGGTGGCTGAATGAACCTGAGCACTGGGAGTACACCGAAGAAGATGGATTGATCATTGATGCACCGGCTAAAGTTGATTTTTTCAAGGATCCTGGGGGAAAACATGTAGCCGATTCCGCTCCTTTTCTACATTTTCAGGTTGATTCATCATTTCAGCTTACGACACAGCTTCAGGTAGACATGCGTCATCTTTATGATTCAGGGTGCTTGATGTTGATGGCTGACGAGAACAATTGGGCTAAACTTTGTTATGAATTTAACGGCAATTACGCTACGATTGTGTCTGTTGTAACCAAGAATGGCTCCTCCGATGATTGTAATTCTGAGCGTGTAGTGGTTGATAACCCACATTTGAGGATCACGAAGATTGGGAGGATAATTTCTTTTTACTATTCGCCTGATGGTGAGGATTGGAAGCTAATCCGCTACTTTGGAATGGAACATTCTGCTCAGTTCATAGCGGGTGCACTGGCCCAGTCACCGATGGGATCAGGTTGCCGGGTCCATTTTAAATATTTAAACTTAACGATTCCCACTGAAGATAGCAGGTTCTAGAATGTAAGAAGTCGCCATATTGGCGGCTTTTTTTGTTCTAACAATATAAGTTTATTCTCGATGATGCGATTCGGCAGCTCAAAAAAAGATTTGACATGTAATGCGTTACACAAATTACAGTGTAATTGTAGAACAAACAATAATCATCTCAATAAACATCATTCGTTTAAACAAGGGAGACAGCATACTAATGAATAGAGACACTCAAAAAATTGTGTTTATCGATATTGACGGAACACTTGTCGGTGATGACGGCATGGTGCCTGAATCGGCACAGAAAGCCTGCAAAATAGCACGCGAGAACGGTCATCTGCTTTATCTGTGTACAGGTCGTTCAAAAGCTGAAATCTACGATGCCATTTGGGATATCGGATTTGATGGTCTTATTGGAGCAGGTGGGGGATATGTAGAGTCCGGGAATGAGATTCTTTATCATAAAAAAGTTACGCCTGAGGATGTTAGGCAGATGGTGGATTTCTTTAATTCACATGGAATTGATTTTTATCTGGAATCCAATGCAGCGCTCTATGCTAGCCATAATTTAAGACCTCATTTGGAGAGAAGGATCTATGGGGATGTTGAGAACGACCCTGTGGCCAGAGAAAAAATGGAGCGTTCCCCGCATCCATTCATCGCGGGTTTGACTTATGGAGAGGCTGATTTGTATAAAGACGATGTCAATAAGGTTTGCTTTCTGGAAAGTGCTGTACCCTTTGAACGCATCAAGGAAGAATTTCAGGGGAAATTTGAGGTCATCCAGTGTACCGTTCCGATCTTTGGTAAGGACAGCGGGGAAATGATGATCCCTGGCATCCACAAGGCAATCGCCATTGCTGATTTGCTGAATCATTTGAGCCTGCCCCAGGAACAGACGATTGCCATTGGAGACGGAATGAACGATGCCGAGATGCTCGAATATTGTGCTGTAGGTATTGCTATGGGCAATGCAAAGCCGGGTTTGATAGAAATTGCAAATGATATTACTGGTAGCGTTGAGGAAGATGGATTGTATAAAAGCTTTGTAAAATATGGTTTGATATCTGAATAAATTAACGGTGTTTAACGCATATTTTGTTGCATGAAGCTTGGGGGCCTGTCCTCAGGCTTTTTTAGTATCAATGTCCATATGTCATAATAAAAAGAGCAGAAGTAGTTCCGGCTCGTTCGTGTATGAATATCAAAGCATATTATTCTTGCAAATGACATTTGGATTACATATAATACATATGAACAAGTGCTCATATATCGATTTGAATAGTGGATTATTAGAATCTTATAGAAGAGAGGCGCAGGTAGATGAGTAAGAATAGTCACAGAAACGACCATAATAATGAACATGATTGCAGCCAGCATAATCAACACAATCATTCTAAAGGCTCACATGCTCATGGACATGGGCACTCCCATAGTCACGGGCATTCTCATGGACATGGAGCAAACAAAAACGCTTTGAAGCTATCATTCTTTTTAATTGCCGGTTATATGATCATTGAGTTTATTGGTGGATTACTGACTAACAGCCTGGCACTGTTATCTGATGCGGGACATATGTTGAGTGATGCGGGTGCATTGGGGTTAAGCTATCTGGCGATGACCTGGGGACAACGGCAAGCGAGCAAGTCAAAGACGTTTGGATACAAACGATTTGAAGTACTGGCCGCTTTTATTAATGGCTTAGCGCTTGCCCTGATATCGATTTATATTTTCTGGGAAGCTTTCGAACGGCTTTCTAACCCACCAGGAATCATGACTTCAGGAATGTTGACAATCTCAGTTATTGGCTTGCTGGTCAATATAGCTGCTGCTTTTATCCTCATGAGAGGAGATACATCTGAAAATCTCAATATTCGCAGTGCTTTTCTACACGTACTAGGGGATTTGCTAGGCTCTGTAGGGGCGATTGTGGCTGCATTGCTGATTATGTTCTTTGGCTGGAATTTGGCTGACCCGATTGCCAGTATATTGGTGGCGATTCTGGTGATTATCAGTGCATATCGGGTGACTCGGGACTCCATACATATTCTGATGGAAGGTACGCCGCTGAATATGAACATAGATCAAATCAAGCAATCCCTGCTTGATCTTGAACATGTTGTTGAAGTACACGATCTTCATGTATGGGCGTTATCATCAGATGTTCCGTTGCTAAGTTGCCATATCATCATTCAAGATCCAATGTACAGCAGTGTTGTAATGGAACGGGCACAGAAGTTGTTGAAAGAGCAATACGAGATCAAGCATATTACAATACAGATTGATAGACTGGGAACCCAGTGTTATATTGAACATCACTAGCAAGAAGTTCAGAAGAGATCTACGTGACGTAGGTCTCTTCTGTATTTAGGAAAGCACCTTTTACTTTGCCGAGTCATACAAGAACATATAGACTTGGCCAGTAGAAGGTAGTTCTATGGATGTCCTTCTTCGATTCACTCTGCATAAACTGAAATCATTTGGGTGATTTTATATAAAAAACCAGGGTGGTTGAAAGGATTTCATCTCCATGAGAAAATTCCGCATACTCAGAAAACGGATCAAACCAACCGGAACCCACCAGAACGGAAATCAGGTTCAGCGGGAAAGCGCCAAGAATCCACAGGCGCAGCAGCTTTATCCGGATTTGCTGCAAAACGAGGTCCGCCTTCGTTTGCTTTACGACAATTGTTCGGATGTAGTTTATCGTTCCTTCCTGGTCGGCGGAAGAACAAACGTCTTGTTAATGTATATTGAAGGTTTGGCTGATTCCGAAGCGATCGAACGGCATGTCATTACTCCTTTCATGCAGGAGGCAGCCGGTGATAACGATGATATCAGGCAGCTTATTGAACGGAAAGTATCGGCAATACAAGCGAAAGAATTCACAACGTTTGCCAAGTGTATCGAATATCTTTCGAACGGATATACGATCCTGCTATCTGATAACTACACTTCCGGCTTTGGCTTCGGATTGACAAAATGGGAGAAACGCTCCATCGAAGAGCCTTCGGCAGAAGTGGGGATTAGGGGGCCGCGTGAGGGATTTACCGAAACTCTGCGCACCAATACTTCCCAAATCCGGCGCATTATTAAAAGCCCGTTGCTTAAAATGGAATCGACGAGAATCGGCGAATATACCCAAACGAATATTGTTCTGGCTTATATTGAAGGACTTGTGGACAAGACGCTGGTGGAGGAAGTACGCAACCGGCTCATGCGTATACGGATCGACGGAATCCTGGAAAGCGGTTATATTGAGGAAATGATTGAGGATCATCCGTATTCTCCCTTTCCGCAGTTGCTCAGCACAGAACGGCCTGATGTCGTCTCCGGCAGTTTGCTGGAAGGAAGGGTGGCGATTTTAACGGAAGGAACGCCGTTTGCCTTGGTCGCCCCGATTACTTTTTTTTCGTTAATTCAGTCGCATGAAGACTATTATCAGCGGTCGCTAATCTCCACCGTCATTCGTTGGCTGCGCTATTTGTTTATAGCGACCTCTCTCCTGCTTCCATCGCTATATGTGGCGGTGCTTACTTTTCATCAAGAGATGGTGCCTGGCTCCTTGCTTGTCAGTATGGCGAGTTCCCGGGAGCAGGTGCCTTTTCCGGCGTTAATCGAAGCGTTGATGATGGAGGTCACCTTTGAAGCGTTGCGTGAAGCGGGCGTGCGGTTGCCCAAGCAGGTTGGCGCCGCCGTCAGCATTGTCGGAGCGCTGGTCATCGGTCAGGCGGCGGTCCAGGCAGGACTTGTGTCCGCGCCCATGGTTATTGTGGTTGCGATTACGGGGATCTCTTCATTTATGATTCCGCGTTACATCGCTGGCATTTCCATAAGGCTGCTGCGGTTTCCATTAATCTTTCTTGCCGGAAGCCTGGGGCTTGTCGGCGTGGTTATGGGGATCATCGCTATCGTTCTGCATATGTGTAGCTTACGCTCATTTGGCGTCCCCTATCTGTCCGAAGTCAGCATCCCCAAGCTGAATGAATGGAAAGATGTTCTGTTCAGGGCTCCGTGGTGGAAGATGAATACACGCCCGCGTTTTACGGGAACGTATGACAAATATCGGCAGCCATCCGGTCAAAAGCCTGATCCAGCCCGAGGGGACAGCGAGTAGCCGCACCAAACACCTGGCAAAGGAGAGTCGGATGGATGAAGACATGGATAAGGGTATGGATAAAAATAGCAGTTTTCATCCCGTTGCTGCTTGTGCTGGGAGGCTGCTGGGATCGCACGGAGCTTAATGACTTGGCGCTGATTACAGCGCTCGCTTTCGACGAGGCGGAGAATAATCAGGTTCGCGCGACCGTCCAATTCGTCCTTCCGCAGAATCAGACTGGAGGGGGGACGACAGGAGGTGGCGCTATGGGAGGCGGAGCGGCAAAACGGACGTCCGTCCGATCGGAAACAGGTATTGACATCACGGATGCTCTGTCCAAGCTGCAACGGGTAATTCCCAGAAAGATGTTTTGGGGGCAATGCAGAATCTATATATTCAACGAATCCGTGGCCAGGGCGGGAATTCGCAAACATCTCGATTTCTTAATCCGTTTTCCTGAGACGAGAGAGCGGGCCTATATGTTCGTAAGCAAAGGAGAAGCGGCACAGGCGCTCGAGTTGTTTCCGCCGATTGAGAATTCCTCGGCCGAAGTGCTGCGCAAGCTGTCTGATCTGCTGATTGGAATAAGGGTGACGATGCACGAGTTGAGCCTTATGTTAAGCGGGGATTCCCGGACAGCTATTCTGCCGATGATCCATATCCTTCCGAAACCCGAATCAGCCGGGCCGTTTCAAACGATTCCGTACCTGCTGGGGAGCGCTTTGTTCAAAAATGACAAAATGGTTGGGGAAATTTCCGAAAAGGTTACAAGGGGTGTCATGTGGCTCAGGAATGAAGTGAAAGGGTATACGGTTGTGTTTAAACCGGAGGAATCGGAAGGAATGATGTCTTTAAAACCGGTAAAGGCGAACGTCAAGCTGATTCCAAAGATTGAAGGCGAAACCTGGAAGATGACGGTCCGGGTTAAAACGGAAGGGGACATTATACAAAATGGCACCAAAATGGATCCTATGAGCCCGCAGTTGCTCGCTGTTATAAGCAAGGGATTCAAGGATGATGTAAGAAAACGAATCGAGTCGGCGCTTTACGAGGTTCAACGGCGGCACAAGAAGGACGTTTTTAATTTCGCCCAGACATTTCACCGAAAGTATCCCAAGCAATGGGAGAAGATGAAGGACCGATGGGATGAGCAGTTTTCCAAAGTTGAAGTCAAGACGGAAATTGAGGCAAAGATTCTTAGACCTGGATTAGTCAGCTCTCCAGAAGGTGTGCCCAAGGAAGAGGTAAAAAAGAAATGAGATGGTATTTTTTCTGGATCGTTACGATCTCCGTGCTGCTGATTACCCGTTTCGAGTGGCCGAAACTGAAGGCAAAGCCGGTAAAGGATAAAGTTGTTTTCGTATCGCTGCTGCTCCTGGTCTGGATCCTATCCATGCTGGACCTGCCCAATACGCCCGGGCCAACTACGGTGCTTCTATTCATTTTCAAGCCATTTCGAGGGCTAACGGAACCGTAACCGGTTTTTATGCGAAGGGAAAGGACTAACTTAAGGCGAGGTGAAGGCTCATGTTGGAGAAGGGGAAGATTTCAGCTTTTCAAATGGGGCTTATGATGTATCCGGCCGTGCTGGCTTCCGGTTTTCTTGTTTTGCCGACCATAACGGCCCAGTTTGCCCAAAATGATCTTTGGCTTACGGGAATATTGGCTGCACTGACAGGTTGGATTACCGTCTATACCGTGACCCGACTGCATGAGCTTTATCCGGGGCAGACAATTGTCCAGTACAGCGAACAGATTCTCGGCAAAATTCCCGGAAAAGTCATCGGCCTCGCCTATATCACTTACAACCTGCATGCCACCGGGGGAGTCACCCGGCAATATGCGGAGTTTGTCACAGGCAATTTTTTGTTTAAAACTCCCTTATTGATCATCATGGGATCCTTGATCTTGCTAAGCGCGATCGCCGTCCACGGCGGTGTGGAGACGCTGGCCAGGAGCACTGTCATTTTTTTACCAGCGTTTATTTTCCCTGTCTTTTTCCTGCTGCTGCTGCTTCCTGATTTGGATGCCAAAGTCATATTTCCGGTCCTGAATCATGGGGTTACCCCGATCATCAAAGGGTCCTTTTCGATGATGGGCTGGATGAACGAATTATTCCTGATGACCTTTCTTTTGCCCAGTGTGACGGATCCGGAGAAGGGGAGAAAATGGGGATACATTTCGATGATCACTATCATTTTGTTTTTGACTTATTCCAGCCTGATCGCCTTATTTTTGCTGGGGCCGAACTTGGGGAGTAGAGTGTACCCGATTCTCATCGCTTTTCGTTATGTCAGCGTCGGTTCTTTCCTGGAAAATCTGGAATCATTGCTTCTGGCGATGTGGGTGGTCGGAAATTTCCTGCAGGTTGGCATCTTTCTTTACGCTGCAACGCTTTCTTTTGCACAATGTTTTCAGTTAGCGGACTACCGTCCGATTGTTTTTCCGCTCGCTCTGCTCAGTCTGATCATAGGCATTTGGGATCTACCCAATTTTCCGGTCTTCGGATTTCTGGTGAGGGCGGCGGTTCCGTTCCACATCCTATCGACTTATCTGCTTATTCCGCTGTTATTGCTGGTCGTCGCCTCCTTGCGCAAACGAAAAACAAGCCGAAAAAAAGGCTGATGTTGCTGCTCATGTATAGTTTGTGGAAGATTCTTTATTAAAAGCCAAAAATAGAATCATTATAATGATGCAGGTTGTGCCAACCCATTGAAACATTCCAAGGGAATCTTTTAACCAAAAGACTGTTGTTAACACAGCCGCTAGTGGTTCCAAGCTTCCTAAAAGACTCGACTCTTGCGGCGATAGACTGTTTAAACTTTCTATATAAAACCAAAAAGCAAGCATAGTACCAAAAATGATAATGAAAATCAAATAAAAGCAGGTTTCTGGTGTTAAGTTCTTAAAATCCATTTGCCAAGGTGGGTGGATAAAACTTAATGCGACTCCCCCGATCATCATAGCCCAGCCAACAATGACCATGGAATTGTATTGCTTCAGTAAAGGAACAGCATATAAAGTATAAAATGCAAGCGCAAGCCCAGATAAAATTCCCCAAACGATCGCAACTGGCGGCACAGATAATTGAGAGAATGAGCCGTTGGTTAATAAGAAAAAGCAGCCAACTAGAGCGAGCGAAACGGTGAATACATCTTTTCTTGTTAGAGTAGATTGTCTACTAATGAATAAGTAAACAATAATCATTACAGGTGCCAAATATTGTAATAACGTTGCTACAGCAGCATTACCATGTTTAATGGATGCCATATAGGTGTATTGAACCCCAAGCATACCGACTAATCCAAATATTATGAGGTGAAACGATGTCTTTTTATTTTTCCAGATCCCAAAAATCTGAGCACGGTCTTTTCCAACAAATTGAACTGACAGGAGTAATAAACCTGCAATGAGTAATCGAATCGTGACAAGCCAATTCACGTCAATGGCGAATTGTTGAAACAGCTTTTTGGCAACAGTGCCACCAATTCCCCAAAATATCGCTCCGGTTATAATGAGAAATATTCCTTTTCCTCTATTCATAATCAACTCTCCATCATAAAATATAAAAATAGTATGTTATAATTCACATGATAAGTGGAAAATCGTTAAATGAATACCTAAATCGAATGGAAAAGTATAAATATATTGAGGTGGCAAGATGCAAATAAAGGATTTCATGATTGACCAGAATTTAAAAGAGCTAACTGAGCATCGTACCGTTGTGCTGCCGATTGCATGTTACGAAACAACGATTAGCCAAAATATAAATGGATATATACCACTTCATTGGCATGATGAATTTCAATTTGTTTTGATCTTAAAAGGACAAGCCATCTTCCAAATACGAGAGGAAAAAATTACGATTCACGAAGGGGAGGGCTTGTTCATAAATAGCGGCTGTTTGCACATGGCGACAGACAAAAATGATTCAGGCTGCATCTATATTTGTTTAAATGTTTCTCCAAGCTTTGTACTATCACAAGAACTTTATACAGCCTATGTATATCCTTATATCCAAGCAACTAATTTGCCTTACGTACACTTGAATAATAAGGAGCATTGGGCCAAAAACATTCTAGGCGCTATTTTAAAAATCAATCAGCTGATTCAGCAAAATCCACCCTACTATGAAATGGACATTACCGTACAGTTAACGTTGATTTGGAGAAATTTGATTGTTAACGGCTTTCAACTGGAGTATGAACAAACTGAAATGTTGAAGAATCTTCGAATGAAGGAGATGCTGAACTGGATTCACCTGCATTATGCTGAGAAAATTCTTTTAGACGACATCGCACGAGCTGGGCAATTAAGCCGGTCCGAATGCTGCCGATATTTCAAACGAATTTTAAAGAAGACACCTTTACATTATGTATTGGATTATCGAATTCAAAAAAGCTTAATTTTACTTCAACAACCCGAATGCAATGTCACAGATGTTGCTTATCAAGTAGGATTTAATAGCACAAGCTACTTCATTAATCATTTCCGAAAGTCGATGAACATGACACCATTAGCATACAAAAAATATAAAAATAATGGATTCAATGAATGAGGAGACAGAACGATAATATCTCTATCTTAAACGCGTCCAGACAAAGAAATAGAAGAAGCAATGTATTGCTCTAATATTGTGGGTAGTAGTGCTTACTAATGCTGAAGCAGCAGCGGTAGTTTGGGATTTTTTTTCCCAAACTGCCGCTTTTTTTGTGTAGCCAGGTGCGCGATTGGGCTGATGCTACCAGGAGTAGCGATCATACCCCAAGTGTCCCCGCTTTTTCCGATATCTCCTTGTAATTAGCAATGCGATTACGCCCATGGCTCTTGGCGTAATAAAGTGCTTCGTCTGCTTTTGCAATCAGCTCCTCAGGAACACTGTTGGCATCAGGATTGCACGTTGAGACTCCGATACTGACGGTGACCACATTTTTCATCCACGATCTGTTATGAAGGATTGCGGCATTTTCTACGGCTAATCTCAGATCCTCGGCAAGTTGCGCCGCTCGCTTGGCACTTGTATCAGGCAGGATAACCGTAAATTCTTCCCCTCCGTAACGGGCGATTGTAGCCGCTGGATGATTGAGGGTCTTTTTGGCGATGGCCGTTACTTTACGCAAGCATTCGTCCCCGGCCTGATGTCCGTAAAGATCGTTGTAAGCTTTAAAATGATCTATATCAAAGAAGATAAGAGACAATCCTTTCTCATTCTGCTCTGCATTTTTCCATTCCTGTTTGAGCATTTCATCAAAAAAACGACGGTTTGCAATTTTGGTTAGTCCATCCAACAGGGAAAGCTGCTTCAATTGCTCTTCCATTTTCTTTCTTTCGGAAATATCCTTGGCAAGCCCAATGACTCCAACCGTTTTCCCGTCCAGTAAAAGCGGTGACAATGTCAGCAATACCGTTATCCTGGTACCATCCTTCCGAATATATGACCATTCTCGTCCTTCGGATACATATTCTGCCGCGCCGTAAAAAAACACATTTAATCCATGAATGGGTTTACCTATTTTTTCGGATAGTTCTTTCCCATAAGCTTCTACTTCATTCGGGTCATGAAAGATCAGGGGAGATTCCTTGCCAATCAGCTCGTCAGCCCGGTAGCCAAGCATTTTTTCTGTACCCTTATTGGCATGCGTGATCTGTCCCTGCCAATCGATGGCTATGATAGCCGTACCTACTGCGGATTGAAAAATCGCTTCTTGAAGTGCATGTAGGGAACGGTATTTTCGCTCGCTATGCTCCAATTGTTTAGTTAGTTGATTCGTTGTAGAAAAGAAAGCAATTAACGATGCTGCGAAAAGCCCGCCCAAACCAACAAGCGCTAAATAGGAATAGGTATCCTTGGTGATCCCCCTCATGAGCGACATAATCGTAATAAGCGTCATACTCAGTAATACCGAAAGCAACCAGCGGTACCTATAACGTTTGACAACCTGCATAATGATCCCACTGCCGATGGCAGCTAATGTAATCGATAATAATGGCGTCATGCTGGTAGGCGAAGGCGTAAAAGTCCCAACTAATGTAACACGGCCCAACACAAAGAATAAGGCGGTCACTAAAGAAGCGGGCAGACCCCCAAAATAAGCGGAACTGATGACAACGATATGGCGGAAATCGATAAAGGATGTTTCGTTTATTTGATAACTGAACAACAGAAGAAGAAGAGCACAGCAGCCGTGCATGATCCCTATCAGCAACTTAAATCGCAAAGTACGATAGTCTTCCATCAAGTAGCGTCGGAATAAATGGTTGAAGAGAAAGAGGAACGCCGTTAACAAGGCAAAATTCGCAATCATATATCTAAACATAGGTAGTCCTTCCATCATGTTGTTTATCGTAGATGTTGTTCTCTTCAGTATATGGGAGGACAACATAACGAAAATCGTTCCGGCTATTATTCTTCAGCTTGCATGATATAAGTATAATGGGAAACAGAAGTAAAGGTAAGCGGAAATTCCTACGTTATAGTAGTGCAGGCAACTCATCCTAATAAGGGGTAAATACGATGACAGAGCAGTGGAATGTTAGATATGATTTTAACCTGAGCATGGCTGGATCAAATGTTGGAGGGATACGAGAAACACAAGAGATGATCGATTTTGCCGCTCACCACGGTATTGTTCCTAAAATTGAGCTTAATCGACGCTGATCAATTAGAAGAGGTGTATAAATACTGAAAAAAAAGGGCTAGCTCTTTGGAGAAGAGCCGCCCTTTTTTTGATGTTACAACGTAGATACGTCGATCACGAACCGATAACGAACGTCACTCCGGAGAACTCGGTCATAAGCTTGGTCAACTTGATCCGCAGCAATGACTTCGATTTGCGGGGTAATACCGTGTTCAGCAGAAAAATCAAGCATCTCTTGAGTTTCACGGATACCGCCAACGAGTGAGCCGGCAATACTGCGTCGACCCATTATTAAGGAAAAGACATTATATTGATCGGGCTTACTGGGTGCACCCACGTTTACCATTGTTCCGTCAATGCTTAGTATTGATAAGTAGGCATCTACGTCAAGATTGGCAGATACAGTGTTCAAGATAAGGTCGAAACGGCCCGCCAATTCAGTGAATGTCTCTGGATCACTTGTTGCAAAATAATGATCAGCACCAAAGCTCAAAGCCTCATCTTTTTTATTCAACGACCGACTGAGTACAGTGACCTCAGCACCCATAGCATGCGCATATTGGATCGCCATATGGCCTAAACCGCCCATTCCCAAAATAGCTACTTTCTTGCCAGGTCCGGCATTCCAGTGCTTCAAAGGAGAATAGGTGGTGATTCCTGCACAGAGCAGCGGACTTGCTACATCCAGCTCTAGGCTGTCCGGAATATGAACAACAAAACCTTCCTTCACAACATTTTTTTGGCTATATCCACCATAAGTTGGATTGCCGTCGTAGTCTCTGGAATTATAGGTGGCGACAAAACCCTTTGTACAAAATTGCTCTTCGCCTCGCAGGCAGTATTCGCATTCTCCGCAGGAGTCTACATAGCAACCTACACCAACTCGGTCGCCAATAGAAAACTTAGTGACCTCAGAACCTACGGCTTCTACAACACCGGCAATTTCATGGCCAGGAACCATGGGGAAGATGCCGCCGCCCCATTCATCATGGGCACTATGAATGTCGGAATGGCAAATCCCGCTAAATTTAATATCGATTAAAACATCATGTGGCTGCAATTCTCTACGCTTAATTGTGGTCTTTTCAAAATGTGCTTTTGCACTTGGTACACTCAGAACGCGAGTTTGACACATATTTTTCAACTCCTTTGTATGAATAAATGATAAATAATCAAGCGAAGGTTACATTTCCGATGGGTGCATTCTCCCTTGACCAAACTGCACCGAATAAAATATCGTCGCCATTTACGCCATCCTCCATTCGATTTTTTTGGTTTCGTTATGTAGTTTAAACCTTAAAGCCCACTTTAAGGCAAGAGGAAATTTTGAAACAAGAAACGCCATTACGCTTGCAGTTGTAAATCTTGCTTAAAGTTAACTTTAAGTGATAAGGTCAATACATAAAGAAAATACGAGGTGAAGAAAATGAATATTGCAAAAGTGGCAGAGCAGTTTGATTTAACATCAGCAACACTCAGATATTATGAACAGGTTGGTTTGATTCCACCG
Source organism: Paenibacillus sp. Aloe-11 (assembly GCF_000245715.1). Lineage (NCBI taxonomy): Bacteria > Bacillati > Bacillota > Bacilli > Caryophanales > Paenibacillaceae > Paenibacillus > Paenibacillus sp. Aloe-11. The sequence goes on from NZ_JH601054.1 coordinate 287,261, forward strand.
GTAAACCGTAAAGAAAGCGGTGTCCGTGACTACACTGAAGAGGATATTAAATGGATCGAATTTATAAAATGCATGCGAAGCGCCGGATTGACGATAGAGGCGTTGATTGAATATACATCTTTATTTATTGAAGGAGACCGTACCATAGAAGCTCGCAAAAAAATCTTGACTAACGAAAGAGAAAAGCTAGTAAAAAAAAAGATGGAAATTGACGAAACCATAAAGAGATTGGATTGGAAAATTAATGATTATGACGGGAAATTACTGGCTAGTGAGGCTAGCCTCAAAATATAGAGCTGTAACAAGACTACGGCCACCAGATAGTAAATGCAATATGGTATAATGGCCATGAAACGGAAAATTATAGACAAGAAACGAAAGAGAGGGAAAGCGATGAGACTCATTGATTTGAGCGTCCCGATAAGCCCTAGCATCCGTGAGCCGATAGCAGCAAAGATCGAGTATTCGAGCCATAGCGAAGGCGCGATGCAAGCGTCAGCCTTACTAGGTCTGAAACCTGACGACTTTCCGGAAGGCAAAGCATGGGCTACCGAAACTGTAACGCTTAATACGCATTCGGGGACGCATGTCGACGCACCTTGGCACTACTGGCCAACATCGGAAGGGAAACCGGCTAGAACGATTGACGAACTGCCGCTAGAGTGGTTTTTTTCTGATGGCGTGCTTCTTGATTTTAGTTCTAAGCCGCCCGGTTATGAAATAACGTCTGAAGATCTGGTTGCGGAGCTGAGCCGCATTGGGTACAAGCTTAAGCCGCTCGATATTGTGCTTATCCGGAGCGATGCGGATAAGCGGTTGTATGATGAAAAGTATGCATTTCTTCATGCTGGTGTCTCGGCCGAAGCGACCATGTGGTTACTGGATCAAGGAATTAAGGTAGTCGGTACTGACGGCTGGGGTTGGGATATCCCGCTCAATCTCCAGGCGGAGGACTACAAGCAGCAACCGAGAGACGGCGTCCTTTGGGCAGCGCACTATGTCGGCAAAGACCGGGAATATTGTCAGATCGAGAAGTTGGCCAATTTGGAGCTTCTACCGAAGCCGTTTGGCTTCAAGGTCTGCTGTTTTCCGGTTAAAGTGGAAAGAGCGAGTGCCGGATGGGCTCGTCCCGTAGCAATCATAGAGGAATAAAAGGGAAGCAACGTTCCAGCAGCCATAATGCAACCTGGAGCGTTATTTCTTTTTTTTCAACAACTATAAATTTTTACTCTTTAACCCAACCGTAATTTGAGTAACATATTCACTCTCATCTTTTGCACCAACTTCATCGATAAGATATTCCTCATAAGCAAATTCCTGAATAAGAAAATTTTCCTTTTCAATATACTGAATTAGTCTCTCATAGGTTCTGCCGATCTTTTCATAGCTTCCATGATGATATGCAACAGCGTATAACCCCTTTGGTTTTATGAAATTTGAAAAATGTGTGTTATTTCTATTGTTTGTTTTTACAAAAAGATACGACTTTGAGGCATATTTACCCGCTAAAATAGCTTCTTTATCCAACATAGACCCAACAAAAGATGCTCCAACAGATTGTGTGCTATGTTCAAATTTTTTGAAATTCATCATCCATTCAGCGTAATCCTTTATATTGTTTTCTTCCAATGAAGTGCTTCGAATTATTCTTTCCTCTTCATGCTCTTCCAATTTAATTTCACTACTTGTAGAGTTTAATCCCTTGTGCGTATAGACAATGGTTTCTTCCAATATGTGCTTAATTTTAATCATTTTATCGATTTCTTTATCCACTTCTGATATTTTGTGTTTCGACAAATCCAATATTCGTTCTGGAGTTCTCTCATCAAGATACGTCTTGATTTCTTTTAAAGGGACGTTTAATTTCTTTAAAACAGTAATAATGGAAAATAAATCAAATTGATGATAAGAATAATAACGATACCCGTTTTCATCTATAAAAGCAGGTTGGAATAGCCCAATCTCATCATAATGAAATAAAGTCCTCTTATTTACCTTGCATATTTTAGCAAATTGTCCTGTTGTAAAATACGTCTCCGAATTTTTTTTCATCATTTCATCCTCACTTGACTATCTGGTTACGGTATACCTTATTGTATGAATAGTAATGAGCCAAAGCAAGGGAGAGAAGACCTTGTTGTGCTGGCTACTGCTGTGACCATCTGCTTAACTTTATTGCAGTAGAAATTAGGAATCATAAATTATGTACAGGAAAAGGTTGATATGATGACAGTCTCTATTAGAGAAGTGACTAAGGAAAATGTGAAAGAAATATTGTCTTTGCGTGTAAGCGATCATCAAAGATCATATATTGAAGCTTCAGAACAAAGTTTGGAAGATGCTAAAGATTGCACTTTCTACCGACCAGCAGGACTTTATTGGGAACATGTTTTGATTGGGTTTGCCATGTATGGATTCTTTCCTGGAGAAGGTCATAGCGGCCGAGTATGGTTGGATCGATTCATGATTGACGAGAATTTCCAAGGACAGGGACTTGGGAAAATGATGCTTACAGCACTTATCGAACATCTTGTCAATTTATACCATTGTAAAGAGATCTATCTAAGTCTTTATGAAGACAATCACCGAGCCTTGTATTTATACCAAAAGTTTGGTTTTCGTTTTAATGGAGAGCTAGATATAAACGGAGAAAAGGTAATGGTCAAAGAGTTGTCTGGCTTATCGGCCTATTCTTTTTGAGTGCTATGACAATCCTCATTCATGCGATCTATGATTTGATAGCAAATCTTCGCCATTTCTTCGACCGTCTGCTGCATACCCTCTCGAATCCAACTCGCTGCTACACTGTAAATGGCACCACTCCAAAAATAAGATTTGTAATTTTCCTGGATACTATTTTTGGATACAGAACTCTGCATTATTCTGTGGATTTCGTTTAGTATTGCATCTCCAAAATTCGCCATTAGAAGTATTTGTAAACTATCAGCATGTTGTTTTAGCATGAGGAATAAGGAGTACCAGTATTCATATGTGTTACTTATTGGAAGACGCAGATTCATGGCAACTATGACTTTATCCACGATTTCCTTCATTACGCTTCGCAATATATCCTCTTTAGAGTCGTAGTTGCGGTAGTAGGCAGTTCGAGACACACCAGCCCGTTTTACAATATCTGTAATCGATATATCATGGAAGCATTTGTCCTTCATTAATAAAATCATAGCCGATTCAATACACGTTTTAGTGATGCGGTTGGATTCTGCGTTAGACAAGCGTAGGATCTCTAATCGCTGCATTTCTGTCATTTTGTTTTCAGACATTACAATTCCTCCTGTTTTGTTTAGTCCGTGTCCTATCCGATTGACGTCTGAAATTACCGACATTACAATTGTAACGGAAACACATGTGTATTCTATTTATTCTTAAGATAAATGTCAAATAGAAAAGAAGCTCCACGTAGCAGGTACCGATGCCACAGATCAATTCAGGAGGTAGTATTCTTATGAAAGCACTTGTTTTAGAAGAACAGGGGAAAATAGAAAGTCTTACGATTGTACAGGATAGAGAGATGCCCATGCCAAAAGAAAATGAAATTAGAGTAAAGGTTTTTGCATCTGGTTTAAATCCTTCAGATTATCAGGTTGCAGCTTATACCGGCCTAGCAAGTGAAAGGCAGAGAGTGCTTGGATTAGATGTTGCCGGGATTGTGGATGCGGTTGGAAGCGAGGTTAACAACTTTAAGGTTGGTGATCGTGTATACTATCTCCGCAGCATAACAAATTTGGATGGAGGATTTGCGGAGTATGCCTGTACGACAGCTCATACAGCAAGCAAGCTGCCTGAGGCCATTCCTTTCGAGGTAGCTGCCGTAGCTCCCGGGGCAGGCTTTACAGCATATCAGGCAATCATTCAAAAACTCAGACCGAAAGCAGGAAATACGATACTGATACACGGAGGAGCAGGTGGTGTTGGGGGATATGCTGTTCAGTTGGCTAAATTATGCGGCTTAACGGTATACTCGACTTGCCAAGGAAGAGACATAGAATATGTAAAAAGTCTTGGTGCAGATGAAGCAATTGATTATACAAAAGAAGATGTGTATGCAGTGATTGCCAAGTTGACAAACGAAAGAGGCGTTGACTACGTACTGAATACCATTAGCTCGGCAAGTGCTACTAGAGATATTGATGTGCTTGCCTTTGGTGGTGAAATTGTAGTCACAGCTGGTTTTCCTGAATTTAATCGACTTCGGTTTTACGAAAAGGGCATGTCACTGCATGAAATTGCTCTTGGGGGAGCTCACACAGAAGGGGATTACACAGCACAATCTAATTTGGCAGTAATAGGAGATGAATTCGCTCGATTATTAGTTGAAAAGAAAATTGCACCTCCAGCATTGACGGTCATCTCTATGGAAGAAATTCCTGATTATTTAGTTAAACTAAAAGAAGGAAAAATAACAGGGAAAGTTGTTGCAAAAATCAATTCGATGGAGTGAACTAGCGACAAGAGCAGGGTCAGCTTTCTATCTAATATTCAATAACAGGAGGTTGAAGAAGCTAAACATTTGGAGGCAGCTGGCATAGACGCAATTGTGGCCCAGGGATGTGAAGCAGGGGGACACCGTGGCACATTCTTGAAGAACGTTTCCGACACTCTGATAGGCACCATGGCTCTTGTTCCGCAGATTTCAGATCATGTGTCGATTCCGGTCATCGCATCGGGGGGCATCATGGATGGTCGGGGCCTTGCAGCAAGCCTCGCATTAGGGGCCGGTGCTGTACAGATGGGCACTGCGTTTCTTGCATGCCCTGAGAGTGGTGCCCATGAAACGCACAAACAGAAGATCCTTTCAGCAAATGAGGACTCCACTGAAATTACACGCGCATATTCGGGCAAAGCAGCAAGAGGCATCCAAACTAAATTTATGAATGACATGCGTGAGTATCCTGGAGCAATCCCTGCTTTCCCAATTCAAAACGCAATGACTCAAGACATTCGTCAGGCAGCTGCAAAAGCGAATAACCCCGAGTATATGTCATTTTGGGCGGGTCAGGGTCTTAGGTTAGCCAACGACTACTCTGCCGCTGCAGTTGTCAAACAAACCATCAAGCAAGCAAATGCTCTTGTCAAAAGGCTTGTTAGTATTTGATAATCCGAGTCTGGAAAACAAATAAATTCGAAAGTCAGTTGATGACTATGTTAAAAAGTTGAATTTTTAGGCCGCTGATTAGAAGATATGTGGAAATCAGCGGCTTGAATATCAGAATCAGGATTGGCCAAACCAATGACATTTGATGCATGATGATTCGTACCACGCAATGATTTGCAGATTTGAACTTGGTGAAACCTACGACTCTTGCAATTGTCCTGACTCCCGGCGTCGCCAACTCATGAATACCAAAGACAATGCAATTACCGTGAGGATAATCCCAAGCACTTGAAATCCCTCGAAGCTGAACTTACCTCCCATTACGATACCTATCAACAATGAAGAGAGGATGGTTCCCAGGTATCTTGATGTATTAAATAATCCGGATGCTACACCGATTATTTCTTTTGGAGAACTTTGGAACATGGCTGCTTGCATACCTACATTGTTCAACCCGTTGCTAATACCGAATGCAGCCAGAGCCAAACACACGCTGATAACCGGTGAAGTTTGACTCAATGTCACGAGCCACACCGACCCCAATGTCATCAGAATTGCGGACATTAGCAATGCCGGTCTGGGTCCTGATTTATCGATCCATCGTCCTGCTATTGGAGAAGTAGCGAGCGAGCACAAGCCTAAGCTTAGCATGAGAAGCCCTGTTTGGAACTCGCTGACATGACGTGCTATTTGCAAGTAGGATGGAACCCCGAAAAAGAGCGAGTAATAAAGTACGTTAACGAGCATGAATTCGACATTAACCCAAGTCATCGTAGGATATTTGGCGAATGTGCGTAAAGGAATAAAGGGTGTCGTCGCTTTTAACTCATATCGTACGAATGCCCCCAGCGCAACGAGGCCTATCAGCCCGACAATGACATTTTCTAATGAGATATGCCCAGATGATTTTGCCGAGAGTAATCCAACGAGCAGGGCAACCAGACCCAATGTGAAGAGCAGAATCCCTGATGCATCAATCAAATCAAACCATTTACGAAAGGACATGTTGCGTGCAACGGATATTGGCGGTTCGTCCTTAGGAATAGTCCTCCAAGCCAATAGAAAGCTAGCCAACACAAACGGAATATTGACGAAAAAGATAGCAGGCCAATCCCACCAATGAATCAAAACCCCGCCAATAAAGGGTCCAATTGCTGCCGCTCCTGACAGGAATATGGACAAAACAGACAGCGCAGTCGCTTGTTTCTCTGTAATATGGATTCGAACAATGGCCATTCCAACCCCTACCATCATGCTTGTTCCGATGGATTGCACAATGCGGAACACGATGAGCCACCCGAAGTTTGGTGATAATGGAGCTAATAATGATGCAATGAAGGCTATAACAAGCCCGGTAAGAAATATCTTCCTGCGACCGAATAAATCACTGGCCTTTCCCATGACAGGTTGAGCGATGCTACTTGCAATGTAGAAAGAAAAAATAACCCAGGAAACACCTGTAAAGTCAAGTTGGAACATATTTTGCAGACTTGGAATAGCAACAGAAACCATCGAAGAATTTAATGGGTTCAATAGTATCCCTAGACCAACTGAAATCATTAACCACCAGCTGCGAACACTCATTTTTGGTCCCCCCAAAGCGAATTAATGTCATCGTACTTGAAATCGATTATTTATTCCAACGCATTTGATGTTATAATCTCATTGACTTGAGGGAATGAATGGAGGTTTGAAATGGAGCTTCTTCAACTGCAATATTTTCTCGCGGTAGCTCGTTTGGAACATGTAACCGAAGCTGCACGAAGTCTGCACGTTACTCAATCGTCGCTGAGCAAAACAATTCAACGCCTGGAGGAAGATCTGGGGGTCCCTTTATTCGATCGAACAGGGAGGAAACTGCGATTGAATGAGTTCGGAAGCAGATTTCTTCACCGTGCAGAGAGGGCTTTGTTTGAATTGGAACAGGGGAAACAGGAACTTAGCGATTTATCAAGCCCGGAACATGGCACACTCGAATTGGCGGTGACCACCGCAAGCACATTACCAAATATCCTTCGAGAGTTTCGGAAAAAGCGACCCTATATTCAATTTCATGTGCAAATGCTGACCACGCAAGAAATGGTTACGCTTCTTCATAGAGGAGAGGTCGATTTTTGCTTGTCGTCACCGCCTATAGAGGGGGATGAGATCGAATGTCAAATCGTGTTTATCGACCCAATCCTTGTAGCTGTTCCCAAGGGACATCGGCTGGCAGATCGAAGCAGCGTATCCTTGGCAGAGCTGAGGGATGAATGGTTTGTCGGTGTAAAGAGAGGCTACGGTACTCGTGATTTAGTGGACTCTGTATGCAAATCGGATGGTTTTGTGCCTAAATATGTGTATGAGGGGGATGAACCTGCAAGGCTTAGTACTCTTGTGGAAGCCGAAATTGGTATAGCCTTCATACCAAGCACGGCAAGAAATTCACGGGAACATCTCAAATATCTCCAAGTAGAGAATCACAAATTGGTACGTGAGATAGCTTTATTATGGCACAGGAGTCGGTACATTTCACGGGCTGCTCTGGAATTCCGTGAGGTAGTTGTAGAATATTTCGGGGCGATATCCAAGCAGAACATATAGACTGAATAACAAAACCTGCGATCGCTATTAACATGTACGTTTAAGGCGACCGCAGATTAGCAGCAAGGTCAGTGTTTCATTATTTATTCTTACTCATATATAGGGTTAACAGCATTCCTGCATATTTGGACAATGCTCTTTTACTTCGCTGCCTTATGTGCTTCTACAGGCACAATAAATTTGGTTTCATGCAGCTTCTCATGCGAGTCGTAGGCACCAACGTTGAATTCAACCTTATCGGTCTTTTTGTCATAAAAAGCGTAAACCCATTCTGCACCCTGTACACTTTGGCCCGGATTTACAACCCCGATGCGATCCATACCAGGCACGAATAGGGTGTAATGCGAGCCGTCTGCACTATTATTTTCCGGATCATGTGCATCTGTCATCCAAAAATGAGCCTTGGAGAACGCGAGTGGCTCGCCGCCAGCTGGACGAATGTTCTTGTAGCTGTAGTTCACGATTAGCACCTGCTTGGCCGGTCGGTTACCATCTATCGTGTTGCCCTCGAGTGTGGTCTCGCGAACCGAATTGACAGTAAATTCCCATTCGTTGTTTACTTTCCAGGTTTCTCCGGCACGATATTCATTCGCATGTTTCGTTAACGTAGCAGAACCAGCATGCGAGGCCGCGATAGAAGCGCTGGCAGGAGAGGTTGCTAGTACAGTCGCTAGACTTCCGATAAGCAGGCAAGCAGATAGTGCACCTGCGACTGTTGTTTTTTTCATTTTCATAATGGATTCAATCCTTTCTTCAATCGCCAATTTGCTAAAATAATTGTTCATGGATGGCAGTGCCAGCTTTTGCTCTTCCATATGGATCAGGGTGCGCGCATAATCGGAGCGCCGCTGAAAGCCAAGACGTCGTATTACCGCCTCATCACAGTACAACTCTATATCCCGGTTAACAAGTACATACATCAGCCATACAAACGGGTTGTACCAGTGTAGACAGAACGCCAGCAGTAGCAACATTTTCGTACCGCTGTCGAAGCGGCGGATATGCACGTATTCATGAGTCAGAACATATTCCAGTCGCTTGTGATCGCTCCAATCTATTGTTACGGGCATTAAAATAACAGGCCGAATAATCCCGTATGTAAGTGGAGAAGCAATTTTCTCAGTCTGTCTGATCTGAATGCTCCGCAGCAGACGATGGCGGGATAGCCAGCGATCTACAAATTCATGCTTGACCGGACGGGCAAAGCGGAAACGGCGATACCACCTGATATACGCTACGGTGAAAAACACTACGAGCCCGATTGCACCTATCAGCCAGACGAGCAGCCATGCCGACGCGTCAGGTGCTGATTGCGGAAAAGTGGAAGGCAGTACGGACAGTACGCCCCATGTTTGTTGGGGAGGCGTTGAATCCGATAAAGCCGCTGTCCAGGTAGCCACCGGAGAAGTAGGAACTGCCGTAGCTGCCATATTCGTTGGACCACTCAGCTTATGGGCCGCTGTATTCAACAACGAATACAGATTCCATTCCGAAGGCAGGGAAAAAGGAATGCAGAGTCGCAGCCAGACGATCGCCCACAGCCATAAAAAAGCAGAGCGGGGGAGTGTGTTTTTGTTCAATGCCCGCACACCGACCACAATAACGATCATCAGAGCTGCGGAAATATCCATTTGCAGCCAGTTCATCATAAGCACCTCATTCATCCAACTCGTCTACCATTTTTTTCAGCCGGTCAATCTGCTCATTGGAAAGTTCCTTTTTGCCGAGCAGCGAAGCGAATAGCTTGTTGGTGGAGCCGTCGAAAATTTTGTTCACCAGATCCATTGTGCTTTTTCTCTGCACTTCCTCTTGAGACACCAGCGCATGGCAAATGAAGTTCGGTTCGGAGCGTTGAATCGCTCCTTTTTTGATGCAGCGCTTAATGAGCGTATATGTCGTATTTACATTCCAGCCGTAGCTGTCGGACAAAATACCGGCGATATGCTTGGCTGTTGTATCGCCTTCCTGCCAGAGGACAGACATGACCTTCAACTCAGAATCGCCCAGGTTCAGCTTATCCATAACACTCTCCTTCCATAAGACAATTGTAGTTTGCATTTATGATAATACAACTGTCTTATAGAAAAATCAATGTCAGAACGATTACAATATGTTCATCTTTTAATGTATCTATTTGTTTCAGAGATTACTATCGGATAGAGCAAAACAAAGCTCCGTCCGATGATACAGTCGGCAAGATCGAGTCAGCTTGACAATAAATTAGTTTTAGCCCGTCATAATAAAGTTTTTTTGTTTGACAGACCGGGAGGATTAAATCATAATACTATCCATACTAAATGCATATGCTTTATGCGAAAAAGGAGGATTATACGTGCTAGAGTTAAATGCATCATTAAGAAAGCCATTGTGGGTAGGAACGTTAGCAGTTCTATTATTGGTGTTAGTTGCGGGATGCTCCGGATCGAAGAACGTTCCTGATCAAAATAATGGCGCTCAGCAGAGCACGAATCAAGGAGCGAATCAGAGTGCAAATACGGATAAACCTGCAGTGGACGGCACTTTCGTCTATGGACGGCCTGCTTCAGTAACCTCGTTTGATTTACATAATGAGATTACGTCGAACAATGCCTTTGCCATTGACAAAGTATTTGAATCTTTGGTTACTTTCGATAGCAAAGGCAAAATTGTGGACTGGCTTGCCAAGTCACATAGCATCAGTGATGACGGCTTGACGTATACGTTTGTGCTGCGTGATGGCTTGAAGTTTTCCAATGGTACTGATGTTACGGTGGAGGATGCTATTTTCTCGTTGCAGCGTCATTTGAAGGTTGGTGGTCCACTGGCAATAGCGGCAAAGGTCGATACCATTAAAGCGAAGGATAGCAAAACGCTTGTTATTAAACTTAAGGAGCCATATACACCGTTTATTTCTGAACTGTCCAATTTCTCAAACGGTATTCTTCCGAACAATTTCGGTGGAGTTTCCGAAAAAGAGTTTTTCAAGAAACCGGTAGGTACGGGGCCTTTCGTTGTTGAAAAGTGGGACCCTGCGGGCGATCTGACTTTCACCAAGAATCCGTACTATTGGCAAGAAGGTAAGCCATATATTGACAAGCTTGTTTACAAGCTGATTGAAGACGACAGCCAAGCTATCAACCAGCTTAAGGCGGGAGAAGTTGATGCGGTAGAGTCTTTGGCTCTACAAAATGCTAATGAGATTAAGCAAGGAGCTGACACTACAGTAGTAACCAATGGAAGTTGGGTGACAGAGCAATTGTTCTTCAATACGCTGGACAAGCATTTTTCTGATGTGCATGTCCGTCGTGCTTTGGCTCTGGCACTCGATCGCGAAGGCTTGACTAAGGCGCTTACCTTTGGCTATGCACAGACTGCAAATTCATTACTGCCAACAGCTATTCCATATAATTCAAATGATACGATCAAGGCACTGAACTTTGATATCAATGCAGCTAAGGAGGAGCTTGCCAAATCTGCCTTCCCGAAAGGATTCACGACAAAATTGCTTGTGGCATCTGGAGACAGCACAAGAGCACAAGAGGCGCAAATTATCCAGGCAGCGGGTAAAGCGATCGGTATCAACATCGAGATTGAATCCATTGAATTGGCCACTTTCCGTGAACGCTTCTTTGCCTATGATTTCGCGGTAATGCTCAACAGTGGTCAAGCCGATTCTCCCGATGCGAACTCTATTATTGCTTTCCAAACAGATCCGAAAGGTTTCAGCAAATCGTACTGGACGCATTACACGAATAATGAAGTAACCAAGCTTTTATATGAAGGTCAAAAAACGTTGGATGGTAAGGATCGTGCGGAGATTTACTCCAAGCTGCTGCAAACTCTTGCAGATGAAGTACCGTACATTCCACTTTATTATCCAGATATTTTGAAAGGTGTTCGTTCTTCAGTGAATAACATCGTTGTTTTACCCAACGGCAGCGTCCGCTTTGAAGAAGTTCAAATTAAAAAATGATAAAATCCATTAAATCGTTATATCAACCAACAGGAATCAATACAACATGCGGTTGGCTTGTGATAGCTCTTGTAAGAGCATTGGTAGTAATCCTCTGTGTGATGACTGCAGTTTTTTTCATCATCAGAATCGTGCCAGGGGACCCCGCGAAAATGATTTTGGGAGAATACAGCACGCCTGAGGCCATCGAGAGTATGCATCATACTCTCGGGTTGGACCTCCCTTTATGGGAACAATTCATCAGGTTTGTAAAGACATTGTTTACACAAGGAGATACCGGTAATTCAATTATTGTGGGTACTTCTACAAGAGAGTTGATTGCCGAACGTGCTCCCATTACTTTACTGTTCATTGTGATGGCTTGTGTTTTGGCGATCATTATTGCACTTCTGCTAGCTACGATTGCAGCCACACATAAGGATAAGCTGCTGGATCATTTGATACGTATTCTTCCTACAATAACTCTAGGTATGCCAATCTTTTGGGTTGGTTTACTTTTGATTCTGGTTCTAAGTGTCCGTTTTCATTGGTTCCCCGTTGGAGGAGTAGGCGAAGGGTGGATTGGGACCTTGTACAGTCTCACACTTCCGGCAATTACCGTCGCATTTTCTCAGATTCCTACGCTTGTTCGTTCTTTAAGAGCGCAGATGCTTGAAGTATTGGAATCCGATTTTGTAGTCACATTGAAGGCTGCGGGAATACCCAGCAGGGTAATTCTGTTTAAGCATGTGCTGCGTAATTCTGCTCTTCCAACTCTTATGCTGCTTGGCGTAAATATTTCTTATCTTATCGGTGGTACATTGGTCGTAGAACAGGTGTTTGGCATCAAGGGAATTGGTAGTTTGCTGTTTACTTCAATTGCAAAACGCGATTTTCCGGTCATTCAAGGAATAGCACTTTACTGTGCGATATCTGTTGTGATCATCAGCCTCCTCATTGAAATCATTTCGCGGTGGCTTGATCCCAGAACGAAAGGAAAATAATGAGACATACAAGAATAGCCCCTCAATTGCATGAGTACGGTAAGAAGACAAGCATCATAAATCGAATATGGACTACCCCTTCCCTTCTGGTGGGAAGTATCATGTTTGCAGTACTTATTGTCTTGGCTGTGTTCATACCGTTTATTAGTCCTTATAATCCTTCCGAGCAAAATTTGAGTGTCTTTTTGCAGCCACCGTCTGCCGAACATTGGCTGGGGACAGATCAATTGGGACGCGATTTGTTTACGAGACTGATCTATGCTGCGCGAACTGATTTGAAAATCATGGTTCTGGCGGAAATTGTTCCATTTTGCACTGGTGTATTTCTGGGAATGCTTGCAGGGTATTATGGGAAATGGATTGATACTGTCATTACGCTGCTTACGGATACATTTATTGCTTTTCCTTTTTATCTGATCGTTATTATCGTGGCTTTTGCCAGCGGAGCCGGTCAACGGGGCATTTATATCACTTTTATACTTGTAGGCTGGATTGTATTTGCCCGTGTAGTCAGAGGTCTTAGTGCATCTTTTCGAAAGCAAGACTGGGTAGCGTCCGCTCAAACTTTAGGACTGCCTGGCGTAAGAATTATCCTTCGTCATCTCCTGCCTAATGTACTGCCTCAAGCAGTTGTAGTCCTCATGACGGATATGGTTGGGTTGCTTGTGGCGATTGTTACGCTTGGTTATCTTGGCATTGGCATTACACCGCCAACCCCGGACTGGGGCACGATGATCTCGGATGGACAATCCTTCATAACTACAGCTTGGTGGCTCTCGGCAGTTCCGGGATTTGCGGTGGTCTACACGGGAATTGCTTTGTCACTTGTAGGTGATGGGTTGGCCGATATATGGAGGAAAAAATGATTTCTACAAGTCCGATTTTGGAAATAGAGGCACTGACGCTGGCAACAAAGTCAAATAAAAGATTAGTCAGCAATGTTAGCTTTTCAATAGGCAAAGGGGAGAGTCTGGGGTTAGTAGGCGAATCGGGTTCTGGAAAATCGCTTACGCTGCGTTCGATTCTTGGATTACTTCCACGTGGAGTTGAGCAGATAGGAGGAAGCATTAAGAGTGACATAAGCAGCGCAATGGTTTTTCAAGACCCAAGAGGTGCGCTAGATCCACTCTGTCCGGTTGTCAAGCAGGTTGCGGAAGTCGTTTACTACAGACAAAGAGTAAGCCGAAAGGCTTCTCGCGCGATAGCTCTGGAATTGCTCGAAATGCTCGGTCTCCCCGATTCTTTAAAGAGATCAGATCGATATCCGAACCAGCTTTCGGGTGGTCAGTGTCAACGAGTAGTCATCGCAATGGCGCTGGCTTGCAAGCCGGGCATTCTTCTCTGTGATGAGCCGACAACGGCGCTGGATGTTACCGTTCAGCGGCATATTCTTGAAACGGTCACTCGTCTGCAAAATGAACTGGGCTTTGCCATGGTGTTTGTTACGCATAATCTTGCAATTGCAGCTGCCATGTGCTCAAAACTCTATGTGATGAAAGAGGGGCAGATTGTTGAGCATGGCAATACCCTTGCTCTTTTGCAAAATCCGAAAAACCCTTATACACAGATGCTGATTAGCTCAGTGCTTCCTTTGCCGAAGCTTGAAGGGAGCGAACATTCATGGAGTTAGCCTTGCAAGTAAAAAATGTCACGGTTCATTATAGCGGGGTTACTGCGCTGGATCGCATCAATCTGAATCTGCGGCACCATACTACCCTTGGTCTTGTCGGCGAGTCCGGTTCGGGCAAATCCACTTTGGCGCGGGTCATTGCCGGATTGATCGCTCCTGATGAAGGGCAAATTCTGCTAGGTTCACAAGAATTGAAGAAAAAGAGAAGCCGTGAGCAGCACAAAATGATACAAATGATCTTCCAAAATCCGGATGCATCGTTGAATCCCAAACATTCCATCAGGCAGATTCTTTCCGAAGCACTGATGTTTCATAAAATTGTGGATCGCACGGGGGTCGAGAAGAGATGTAAAGAGCTTTTGGCACGTGTACACATTGCAGAGAGCGCTTTGGACAGATTTCCTCACGAATTCTCCGGCGGTCAACGCCAGAGGATAGCGATCGCACGTGCATTAAGCGTTGAGCCGAGTATTCTGATTGCGGATGAACCGACGAGCGCATTGGATGTTTCCGTACAACGGAGTGTGCTTGAACTGTTTAACATGCTCAAGGCAGAGCTTCATCTTACGATGCTGTTCATCTCCCATGATCTGGGGGTAATCCATGCAATTAGCGATACGGTAGCGGTCATGCGGCAGGGAAAACTTGTTGAGATCAATCCAAAGGATCAATTCTTCGCTCACCCTGAAACTGCATACAGTCGTGAGCTGTTGTCCGCTGTTCCGAAAATGCCTAAATTAAATACATCAGGAGGTTTTTTATGAGTCGGGAACATAAAGGATTTGTACCGCTTTCACTGTCTGAGTTCAATACGCTTACAAGCTTGCTCTCCAAGCTCTTGTTTACACAATATCCTCCGGTCATCATTCCTGGTGAGGCGATCTTGGGCATCGAGGCGATGGCAGCCGGGATATCTTCACCTGGTCGTACGATTTTAAATGTAGTAACAGGCCCCTATGGAAGTTTATTTGGAAAATGGCTTGAACGAGGTGGGGCAACGGTGGTTGAAGTTAAGGTCCCCTTTGATGAAGTGGTTACTGTGGAGGAGGTCGCTGCAGCGATTGAACGGTATAAACCGTGCGCGCTTTCCTTTGTTCAGGCTGAAGTGGTTACAGGTGGATCTAATCCTGCCAGAGAAATATTAAATATTGCACACGACTTTAACCTTATTACTGTGATGGACTCCGTTTCGGCGGTCGGGGGAGAGGCCCTGCTAGTTGATGAATGGGGAGTTGATCTTGTAGCTGTGGGTGCGCAAAAAGCCCTGGCTGGACCTAATGGCGTTAGTGCCGTAAACATTTCACCACGCGGCTGGGAATTCCTTGAGTCCAATGAAAATGCGCCGCGCAATTCCATTTTATCCTTACTGGATATGAAACCATCACAAAATGGGTCCGCGTCGGTACGGGTTCCCGCCAACATTCCAACCCTAGAGGCCAGAGCTCTGATCTCGGCATTGACACGAATTGAGGAAGAAGGACTAGCACAAGTTATCAAGCGTCATGAATTGGCTGCATCATCCACCATTGCCGGTATTAAGGCCTTGGGTGTTGAGCCTTGGCAGAAGGATAGCAAATACTATTCAACGCTGACTACGACGGTTCGGATTTCTCAAGAGCAGAACTTGCGTATTGATCAGCCTATTGGTATCGTAGCTCCTGGAGACGGAGAACTGTTTGGCAATCTTCTGCGAATAAACCATTTTGGAGCGAACGCTTGCCAGCAAAGCGTAGAAGAAGCCATTGCGGCACTTGCCCAATTGTTGAATCAAGACCCTGATCATGCAATAGAGGCTATTCGGCTGATTTGGGGGAATGAACATGATCAATAAGCATCCCCAAGCGAGAATATTCAATCATATTTTTATAGCAGGTATTGATGGAAAACGTTTCGATATTTCGATTAAAAATGGTCGGTTTTCATCTATTGTTGAGTCGGAGCCGTATAATGATCAGCCAACTCATCCAAGCAAAGATCTATGGATAAGTCCAGGGGTTATTGATCTTCATACACATCTGGCCTGGACGGACTTTGACCATGCTGATCAATTGAAACGAGACAGCGGAGAGATCGAAGTAATGCAGGCACAGGCCTTTGAGGCAACCCTTCGGACCGGTGTAACGACGGCGCGTGATGCAGGCGGGATTCTGCCAAGCACCGTGCAGCATCTCGTTTCGCACTATCAACAGCCTTTAAGAGTACAAACCAGCAGTGATATGCTTGGTGCAGCGGATGCCCGCGGTCTTAGGCATTTGGAACAACGAATGACAGAAATTTTTGATACAGGGGCAGGCTGGATCAAAATCATGGCAACAGGCGGTCTTGGATCACCTACTGAGAAAGTGCTTGATCCCGTTTTTTCGGAGGAAGAGTTCTCGTTCATTGTTCGCAATGCGCATGCTCATCATAAAATGGTCATGGTTCATACATGGGGCGGAGTGACGGTGGACTGGTCCATCCATGCTGGCGTGGAATCTGTAGAGCACGGAATGTTCTTGACCGAGGATCAGGCCGGCAGACTTGCACAATCTGGCATAGCCTTTGTACCTACAACATCAATATATCGCATTGCTGCAGATCCAAAAGGCGTTCTGGCTCTGAACCAGGTTATTTGCGATCGGGCTGCTCGCGCTGCCGAAGCCCACTCTAAAGCTATTAGCTATGCAAAGAGAGCAGGGGTTCGCTTTGGATTCGGTACCGATTATGCCACACCTGCACTTCATGGTTACAATCTTCAAGAGCTGGATACGTTGATGGATTATGGCTTGACTCGGATAGAAGCGTGGCAGGCCGCCACAGAAAACGCTGCTGATATTTTGGGAAGTGGCAACGAATTGGGACATATTGCAGAAGGTTATATTGCGGATGCGATTATATTTGATGCCGATCCGTATCAGGCGCAAAATGCAGCTGCATTGCAGAAAAGCATCGTTTCCGTCATTACCGGGACGCAGGAATCAGATTTGATTCGGACATTGGCCGGGAATAATAGCTAAGAAGTATATGTATAAAAACTAATCCCCAAAATCGAAACAGCGGCAGTTATGGACGAGGAAATAAAGTCCTGATATGCTCCCCTTACGGTAGACAGGTGAAATAATAAAACCTGCTACTGTGAGGGGAGCTTTTTCATAATATGAATATGACAGTTGTAACGAGCGGGGAAGGGGAGTACAATAAATTTAATTTAATCCGACTAATCAGGTATAAATAATAAAAATTTATTGAACAACTTTGTGGAGGAGTGCGGATGTTTGGCAAGAAGCTATTTACGGTGCGGGGGGTCAAGCTGAGGTGGATTCGTTCGTTTCTGATCGTCATTGCAATTAGTATGCTGCTGGTGCTTATATTTATGCTCTGGATCCGCAGTAAAGCGACCGAGGAAGCGCTCAGCAGCCATTATCATTACAGCAGCTTTATTAGTCATGTGATTGATGAGCAGATGGGCCAAATAACGAATTTGTCCAGCAAAATTATGAATGATCGTACCCTTATACGTATGATTGAAGCGGATGCGGGCGGGAATATCAAAACAGAGTCTGCTTATCAATTGGTCGATCAGCTGCGCAACTTTATGATAGCCAATCAGATGATCGAGGAGATATACATTTATTATCCCGAACAAGATTATATTTTGGGCACTTTGGGAATTTACCGTCCTATATCATACTATCTGCTTCAAAATGAGCTAAAGAGAACCGGATATAACCGATGGCTGTCCATGGTGAAGGCTGCCGATAATATGTCCTTTTTCTTTTGGAGCAATGAAGGGAAGAAAGAATTGCTGTTCAGTCGGGCCATTTACAGGGACTCGCAAAAAAGCAGCGTGATGATTATTAAACTCCGCAAGTCCTATATGGAGTCCCTATTAGAGTCGGCAAATACCCAATATCCCCACCGGCTGAATGCACTGACTGACGATGAGCAAAAGGTATATGCGTACTATGGCGAGGAGATCCTGCTGCCGCTGGTGCAAAATTACAACGACCGGGAAGGGTACACACAGCTGCGCCAAAATTATTATGCATCGAACGAGCATTTTATTATAACGGAACCCTCTGCCTTCCGCGGCCTTCATTATTATATGATCAATACTAAGAGCAACGTCCTGAAGATTCAGACAGCGATTACCCGTCTACTGATGATCTGCATCGCCAGCATGTTTTTGGTCGGAATTGTACTATCCGTTTATATGAGCCATTATAATTCTCGGCCGTTGCGCCTTTTGCTTGGCAGATTGCAGCCGGGGCAGCAGGACAGTTCCGACAATGAGTATGATGTAATCTCGCGTAAGATGGATGAACTGCTGGAGGAAAACCAGTCAGGCATTTTACTGCTCAGACAGAAGCAGCGATTTATCGAGGAGTCCTTCGTCAGGACGATCCTCTCGGGCGCGGCACTGACAGACAAGCAGTTGGACGCGGTACAGCGTACTCATAATTTGGGATTTGAAAATAAATACTTCTGTACGATCATCCTGTATTCGGACGCCAATTCCGTTAGGCTGGACGAACAGCAGCAGCAACTGCTTGAGAAGTTTGTCAGCGATCGATGCGATGATACACTCACTGTGTTTTACGGAGCAGTTTACCCCAATTATCTGTTTATTCTTAACTATAGAGCACCGAATTCGGAGACCGAAGAGATAGCAGAGTTGTTTACAAAGCAGCTGTCGCATTGGCTTGCAGATCAGCAATTGCCTTACAGCTGTGTAAAGGGATTTGTTTCGATAGAGCAGCGAGATATATATCGTAGTTACCAAAATGCGCTTAACCAAATTGCAAAATCGGCCACGGCACTAGCACTGACTGAGGGAACTGATTATGTTGAGCAAGTAGAAGGGCAGATGCATGCAGCAGAATCTGCATGGAACACACCACACGACAGACAGCCCTTGCAGGATTTCGGAGGAGTGGAGGAGAAGCCGAGCAATCCGCGAGGGCAGAGCAATGACGAGGCAAAGGAGTCCGGAGGCGTGCTTGCCAGCAGAATCAGAGAGATTATCGACAGCCAATATGGGGATGCGATGCTCAGTCTAACAATGATTGCAGAACAGCTGCAAATGTCTAATTCGTATATTTCCCGGGTATTCAAGGAGCAATACCAGCTAGGACTTGTTGAATATTTAAATCAGGTACGAGTGGAGAGGGCCAAGGAGCTGATGAACCTCAAGCAATTGTCGATCAAGGAAATCGCCCGTGAGGTGGGCTTCGCGAGCGATGTAAGCTTTATCAGGGTCTTCAAGAAGTACGAGCATATGACCCCGGGGAAATACAAGCAGACGGTGAAATAGCATTCGGGAATCCGTGCTGATTTACAATTTGTGTGGAGGATATACAATTTCGGACATGGCGCCACCTCAGAATTGTTATGGTAACGGATAAGCGAACTATTTTGTTAATTACTATGAGAATACCAGGATTTATAGCCGAAAAAATGAGGAATAACCTCATTTTTTTGCTTTTTATATGCAAATGATGCAGTTACGGCCGAAGGAAATTAACGATTTTTGCACTGCTCTGTCTTCGTTGACAGGCTTCGTGAGCCCTTTCTATAATCGTTATCACGCAAGACCTATTAATCAGAGAAGGATGTGGGGGATTTCATGAAGAAGAAGTACGGTGCCGCGAAGCGTACGGTCAAGTTTGGCAAGATGCTGTTGTTACTACATGCATTCTTGCTCGTTCTTGCCGCCTGTTCGTCGGGAGGTGGGGCCCAATCGACCAACAACGAACAGAAGGGGGCAAGCGCTGGCAACAATGAAGCGGTGGAAACGATTAAGGTATGGCTGCCTCCATTTTCTACCGGTGATGTTTCTGATGAAACATTTTGGCGGAAGCAGCTTGATAAGTTCGAGAAGACCCATCATGCAAAAGTTGAGCTGGAGATTATTCCGTGGTCCAACTATGAAGAACGATATTTGACGGCTATTTCATCGGAAAATGGACCGGATGTCGGTTATATGTATATGGAAATGCTGAGCGATTATATCAAGCTCGGTACGCTGGAACCGCTTGATGATTATTTTACACAGGAAGAAAAGGATAATTATATTTACTGGGATAAGGGGACCGTGGCGGGAAAACAGTATACTGTTCCTATCATTGTGGGGAATGTCAGTGTACTGTATGCCAATATGGACATTCTCAGAAAATCAGGTTTTACCGAGCCTCCGAAAACGTGGGATGATCTCGTTGCCTATGCCAAGAAAATTCAACAGGACAGCCCTGAGGTGTACGCTTTTGTACAAGAATGGGGTGAGCCTTCCATAACCGGGCTTAACCACTCGTTTTATCCGTATTTGTGGCAAGCTGGAGGCGAGCTTTTCAATAAGGAAGGGACCGAATTGACCCTGGACAGTCCTGAAGCGCTAAAAGCCATAAAATTTCTTAATGATTTGAAGCATACCTACAAGATCATTCCGGATGCGGCCACCTCGCTCACGACACAGGATCTCAAATCATTATTGCCTGAAGGTAAGGCGGCAATGGCTATTATGGGAACGAGCTTAAGCGCGGATCTCGATAAAGCAGGATTAAACTGGGATTATACAACATCGCTAACACAAAAGCAGGGCGGGACCTTCGCGGCGGCCGACTCACTGGTCATGCTGCGCACAGCCAAAAATAAGGAACTTGCGGCAGAACTGATCAAGTTTTTGACGAGTCCCGAGGTGATGGAAGCATATCATCAGGTGATCTATAGCGCTCCTCCTATTTCCAAAAACGAAAAGTACTATGATAATGCCAAATTTGAGAAGCTGTATACCAAGGATTCGCAATTATTTCACACGTTAACGCCGATTGACGGCTCAAGCAAAATATATGACGCATTGTACAAAAATCTACAGCTGATGATTTTGGGGCAGCTTACTCCGGAAGAAGTGCAGAAGGATACCGCCCAGTATGCTAAAAGTATTTATAACAGATAAAATGGTTGATCCGGGCTAAGCGAGGGGAAGAAATGAAACACAAAACGATAGATGCTTGGACAGGGAGGCTGTTCGTATTACCCAGTTTTTTGCTTATACTGGTGTTCTCTATCATTCCGATTGTGTTGACGGTACTGCTCAGCTTCACAAAGTACAATATGATTCAGCAACCGGAATGGATTGGTTTGAGAAATTACGGTTATCTGTTATCAGATCTCTTTGTAGCGGCCTCCGTGAAAAATACGCTGTTATTCACCTTGCTTGTTGTTCCGTTGCAGACGGTGCTGGCGTTGCTTATTGCCGAGGTTTTACATGCGAAATTTCAGGGTCGTTTTAGCCGATTTGTTAGAGGATCGCTGTTTGTCCCGGTCATTTCCTCGACAATTCTGATCGGCACAGTCTGGTCCATTTTGTTGATGACAGACGGAGGGATGGTCAATACGCTGCTGGACGGTTTGAGCATTCCCAAGGTGAACTGGCTGGGAACGACGCAAACGGCGCTTATAAGTGTCGCTTTGATTACCGTGTGGAAAAATATCGGATATTTTCTGGTCCTATACTATGCAGGCATACTGAATATTCCTGCCAGCTTGTATGAAGCCGCAAATGTAGACGGAGCGAGCGCGTGGTACCGATTTTGGCACATTACGGTACCACTGCTCCGGCCCATTACGGTTCTGGTTGTAACGCTTGGGACGATCTGGGCATTTCAGGTGTTCGATCTGGTTTATACGATGACTGGTGGTGGGCCCGGAAGATCTACGGTGACACTGGTGCTGACGATTTACCGATCAGCCTTCAAGGATCTCAGTATGGGTTATGCAAGTGCGATCGCGGTGCTCTTTTTATGCCTTATCATGGTTATTACGATGCTGCAGCGCCTGTTGTTTGGCCGAGACAAGGAGGCACAGCTATGAGTCAAAATACGCGAGAGCTCTACTTTGTTGGGTACACTCGAATTTTCATGGCAGTTGTCCTGGCTGCTCTCAGTGCGCTCGCGCTGCTTCCGTTTCTATATATGGCCTATTTATCACTCACCCAATCCAGCACGCTTTCTTTTCAATGGAAGCTTGCCGACCTTGGTTTGGAAAATTACCGGCGCGTCCTCATTCATTTTCATTTTTTTCGTTACTTGGAAAACAGTATAATCGCTTCTGGCCTGGCGTGCGCACTCAATGCGATTATCTCGGCAATGGCCGCTTACGGGTTTGCCAAAAAGCAGTTTACTGGCAAGCGGACGCTGTTTTTCCTATACATTGTGACGCTGATGGTGCCCAGTCAGGCTACGCTGATTCCACAGTTTATGTTGATCAGAGAACTGAATATGCTCAATACGTATATTGGGCTTGTTTTGCCCGTTATTAACGCTTTTGGCGTGTTTTTACTGCGGCAGTTTATGAAAGAGGTGCCGGATGAACTGCTTGCGGCTGCGGACATGGATGGCTCTGGTGAAATACGTAAATTTATGAGTATTGTATTGCCGTTGCTGCGGCCAGCCATTGTAGCGTTGACGATTTTTACGTTTATTACGACATGGAATGACTTTATTTGGCCTCTTGTCATTACTACTGACCAGGGGATGCGGACACTGCCGCTTGCACTGTCTATTCTAAAGGGCAATTACACAACCAACTATGGATTGGTCATGGCTGGCTCATTGCTGACTTTTTTGCCGCCGTTCCTGCTTTATCAGGTACTACAACGGCAATTTATTCAAGGAATTGCATTGAGCGGCATCAAAGGATAGTTACCAACCGGCCCATGGAGGAGAGAATTTATGACTGTTTCATTTGATCCACAGTATTTTGATGTACGTCAAATCAGTTCGCTCGAAAAGGTTTTTCCGGTTAACAAGCCACTGGAACTGGCCGAAGTGCACGAGCTGGGTTTGCTGAAAAATGAATCGATATCCTACCAGTTGGCTTACCGTTATACGCGTCCGTATCATATGAGCCAGATGGAAGCGACGGTTCAATTGCCCAAAAATCCACTGGTCAAGGTGGAGGTGCTGTCGCCAATCAGTGATCTAGTGAACGTGCGCCAGGTCAAATGCGTTCCGTCTATGTACCCAGCTTATGCTGAAACGGATGATCATTATTTGACGACCGAAGCAGGGCTGTTCCCCGATGTGCTTGAGCCTTTTGACGGAATGCTTCAGTTCATACCGTATCAGTGGAGGAGTCTGTGGATTGAGGTGACGGTTCCAAAGGCTGCAAAGGCGGGGAAATATCCGGTTATAATTCAGTTTACAGCTACGGAAGGTATAGTAGTAAACCGTCAACGGATGACCATCCATATTATGGAGGGGGTACTACCGGAGCAACAGTTGCTTCATACCGAGTGGCTTCATGGGGATTGTTTGGCGGATTACTACGGTGTTGAGGTGTTTGGGGAAGAACACTGGCGCATTCTCGGCAACTTTATTCAAACGGCGGCCAAACGGGGGATCAATGTGCTGCTGACCCCGCTGTTTACGCCTCCATTGGATACGTTTATAGGTAATGAACGCACCACGATACAGCTTGTGGACGTTTCATATGATGTGAACGGCTACCGATTTGGCTTTGATAAGCTGGACAAATGGGTGCAGATATCCGAAGCGGTGGGCATTACCCATTTTGAAATGGCGCATTTGTTCAGTCAATGGGGAGCAAAGTATGCTCCTAAGATCATCGTTGAGGTTGGTGGTGTTCCCGAGCAGCGCTTCGGCTGGCATACACCAGCAAATGATCCAGAGTTTCGCAGCTTTCTAGCAGCGTTTTTGCCGGCGCTTACGGAACGACTGCACCAGCTAGGCATTGCTGAACGTTCATTGTTTCATATCTCTGATGAGCCGGTGGCCGGCAACCTGCACACCTATCTGGAGGCCAAACAATTCGTTGCTCCTTATCTCGAAGGCTTTCCAATTATAGATGCTATCAGTGATGTGGAATTTTATCGCCGGGGGATTATTGACCAGCCGGTGGCCGGAAGCGATACGATCCACAACTTTATTGATGAAGGTGCCTCCAATTTGTGGGTGTATTATTGCTGCGGTCAAAATCTGCATGTCAGTAATCGATTTTTGGCCATGCCCTCCTCACGCAACCGTATTTTGGGCGTTCAAATGTACAAATACCGGATCAAGGGATTTTTGCATTGGGGATTCAATTTCTATAATTCCCAGTATTCTCTGAAAAAGCTGAACCCATATGTGGATACGGCTGCCCTTGATACTTTTCCTTCTGGAGACAGTTTTCTGGTATATCCTTCTGAGGACGGTACTGCGCTGGAATCTTTAAGGCTGGTGGTGCTGCAGGATGCACTGACGGATTTGCGTGCACTGCAATATTTGGAGAGCCTGAGCAGCAGGGAATTCGTGCTGTCGCTGATTGAGGAGGATTTGCAGCAAGAACTGACTTTTTCCTGTTATCCACGGTCTGCGGATTATCTGCTGCATTTACGCAATAAGATTAATAAACAGATCGAGCAACGGCTTCGGGAAAATTAAGTCCGCTATAGGGAAAAGGAAACTCTAAAAAAGTAAAAAATAGAAATAATATACACATCTAAGAAGTCGCCATAATGGCGGCTTTTTGTATTGTTCTTAGCTCATCTGTAGTTGATAATTTCTTGGTAAGAAAATGAAAATAATTAATCGAGAAAGACAGAGAAGGATATGCTATATTAGCATAGGAGTATGAATGTGGAAGGTCTCTAAAAAAAGATTAGATGAGAAGAAGGGTGGTTATCGTTTTGAATATAGAAAATATTGAGGCATTCGTCTATGCTGTTCATTTAGGGAGTTTTGTTAAAGCAGCTGAGGCACTTTATCTTACCCAGCCTTCTGTAACTGCCCGTATTCACTCCCTGGAACGTGAGCTTAATGCGGAATTATTTCATCGTTCTGGGAAGCAAATCTCAATAAATGAAAAGGGAAAGTCGTTTTTACCATATGCACAAAACATTTTACAATCTTATCAGGAAGCCAAATTAATGTTGCACCAACCAATACTTACGGTTGATAAATTGAAAATTGGATGTGCTACCTCAATCGCGAATTTCATTATCCCTGAAATTCTTCCCGCTTTTAAAACTAAATTCCCCAATGTGAACGTTAAAATTCTAACCGGACATTCTAATGATATATTAGACAAGGTTCTTAACAACGAGGTGGATTTCGGAATGGTTCGAACAGTTACACATCCCCAAATTGAATCAGAGATATTTCGTCATGATCCAATCGGATTGTTTGTCCCTATCAACCATCCCCTATTGCTCAATAGTCAGGTAACTATTGAAGAAGTCAGTGAAGAACCGCTCATCTTTTTTGATTATGGATCGGTAGACTGGCTTATGATTTATGGCTTGTTTGAATCTAAAAATCTAAAGCCAAATGTGGTTCTTGAAGTGGATAGTATGGAGGCTGCAAAAAATTTAGTGGTAAATGGCATGGGAATTAGCTTTTTACCGGAGCATTGTGTGAAGAAAGAACTGGAAAGCGGGCAGTTATTCCGTGTGCCATTAGTCTCATCCGGGAGATTCGATGTAAAAATTGACTTTATCTACGCAAAAGGAAACCATAAACCTGCATATATAGAATATTTTATAAAAAAATAGCTGACTATAACTAGTCTAGGGTTTTCAACTGTTGGGAATATAACGACTGTCTATTATTTTATTTCTATATAGATTTATCCTATATAGAAATAAAATACATTTAATTTTCTATATGGCACCCTATAATTTAGAATAATTGCAGGTCCAAATAAATGTAAGCGATTACACTTTTCTGACCGCAATCTAATAATAGGGGATGAAGATTAAGGATGAAAAAGTTAGGACTAGCATGGCAAATACTTATCGGATTGGCTCTAGGCATTGCAGTGGGTGCCATTTTCTACGGAAATCCTCTAGTAACGGACATTTTGACGCCGATTGGTGATGTATTTATCCGTCTGATTAAAATGATTGTTTTGCCTATTGTCATTTCTTCTCTTGTAGTAGGTATAGCGGGCTCTGGAGATATGAAAAAATTGGGGAAGATAGGCTTTAAAACGATTCTGTATTTTGAAATTATAACTACTGTAGCAATAGTTATAGGTTTGTTCGCGGGGAATTTTTTCAAACCAGGATTAGGCATTGATATGTCGCATCTGGCCAAAACTGATATACACCAATATGTAAATACCGCAGAAAACGCTAGTCATCACAGTCTGGCTGACACGTTCGTTAATATCGTTCCGACAAACATCGTTCAAGCTATGGGAAACGGCGATTTGCTAGCCATCATTTTCTTCTCTGTACTGTTTGGGGTCGGTATTTCTGTAATTGGTGAAAAGGGTAAACCGGTGATTCATTTTTTGGAAGCCGTCTCTGAAGCGATGTTCTGGATGACCAATCAGATCATGAAATTAGCCCCTCTCGGTGTGTTTGCTTTGATTGGTGTTACAGTTGCTAAATTTGGTATTTCCTCTTTAATACCGCTTGGCAAACTGGTAATTATACTCTATTTGTCCATGTTTGTGTTTGTGCTTGTCGTATTAGGCATAGTAGCAAAAATGTGTGGCACCAGCATTGTGAAAATTTTAAAATTATTGAAGGATGAAATTATTCTGGCTTTCTCGACCGCAAGCTCGGAAGCCGTTCTACCGAAACTGATGCTTAAGATGGAACAATTTGGATGCCCAAAATCGATTGTATCCTTTGTCGTTCCTACCGGATATACTTTTAATTTGGCCGGCTCTGCACTGTATCAATCGCTGGCTACTCTATTTATTGTACAAATGTATGGTATCAATTTACCGATCTGGTCACAGATCAGCATAGTGGTGGTATTAATGTTAACCTCCAAAGGGATGGCTGGTGTTTCCGGCGCTTCCCTGGTTGTTCTGCTAGCTACCGTAAATTCCGTAGGGCTTCCTGTTGAAGGTGTTGCGCTGATTGCTGGAATCGATCGTATTCTCGATATGGCGAGAACCGTTGTTAACGTGGTAGGTAACGGTATAGCTTCAGTCGTTATTGCCAAATGGGAAGGCCAGTTTGATCATGGAAAAGCAGATACTCAAAAATAAATTACTTTATCCTTATTGCTTTCCAATTGTTTCTGCCCAATATATAGGATTTCTATATTTGAATAAATTCTCTTGATATACACTGCTTTCCACTTAAGATTTATACTCTTAATGTGCAAAAGAAAAAAGTGGAGGGATCTTCATGATAGAAACTGTTGGAATTATGGGAGGGATGGGGCCGCTCGCAACAGTCGATTTGATGAACAAAATTATTCGACTAACCCCTGCCCAAAATGACCAGGATCATATTCATATGATCGTTGATAATTATCCTCAGATTCCGGATCGTACATCAGCCATAATGGGTAAAGGCAGTGATCCCCTTCCCTTTATGAAACAATCTGCCAAGAGATTGGAGGATGCCGGTGCAGATTTGATTGTAATCGCTTGCAATACTGCACATTATTATCTGCAAAACATTCAAGAAACCGTTAGGACTCCGATTGTTAATATGCCCAAAGAAACTGCAAGTTTCATAGGCGAGGCTGGTATTAGACGTGTCTCATTGTTAGCGACTGACGGTACATTGAAAACGCTGCTTTATCAAAACGCTCTCCGTGAGAAAGGTATTACTGTGTTGGAGCCTGATGAGATTACACAAGCTATCGTAATGGAAGGTATTTATTCAGTAAAAGCTGGACATATCGAAAAAGGCAAGCGTTTATTGGTGAACGCATTTCAAACGATGATTGCCAAAGGAACGGAGGCCGTTGTTGCAGCTTGCACAGAGATTCCAATTGTCTTGAATGAAGTAGACGGGATTAAAGTAATAGATCCAACTTATATTTTAGCCAAGAAGGTTGTAGATGTTGCCTACCGGGAGCATGTGTTGTAAATGAGACTTTGAAATTTAGAAGTAAGGGAGTTAAAAACTCATGAATGAATATCGTAAAGAAAAAGATTTTCTTGGAGAAAAAGAAGTTCCATCTCAAGCCTACTACGGTATACAAACTGCTCGAGCATTAGAAAATTTTCCGATCACAGGCTATCGTATCCATGAATCGTTAATTCGTGCTATGGCTACGGTTAAAAAGGCGGCGGCGTTGGCTAATATGGAGATTGGGCAATTGAATCCACATATCGGGAATGCGATCGTATTGGCAGCGCAAGAGATCATGGACGGTAATTGGCATGACCAATTTATAGTTGATCCTATTCAAGGCGGAGCAGGCACATCCATCAACATGAATACCAATGAGGTTATCGCCAACCGGGCGATCGAGCTGCTGGGGGGAACCAAGGGGGATTATTTCAAAGTGAGCCCCAACACACATGTGAATATGGCCCAATCAACCAACGATGCTTTTCCCACGGCGATTCATATTGCAACCCTTTCTTTGATTGATAAGCTGATCGTCACGATGAAGGAGATGCTCGCAGCATTTCAGACTAAAGCTGTACAGTTCGACGGGATTATCAAAATGGGCCGTACTCATCTGCAAGATGGCGTACCGATCCGTCTCGGACAGGAGTTTGAGGCCTACAGCAGAGTGCTGGAACGTGATATCAAGAGGATCAGTCAGACTCGTGACCATTTGTACGAAGTTAACATGGGTGCAACAGCCGTCGGTACTGGTTTAAATGCCGATCCCCGATACATTAAACGGGTCGTTGAATATCTTGCCGAGCTCAGCGGGTTGCCGCTTACCAATGCCACGCACCTGGTGGACGGGACACAAAATACGGATGCTTACACTGAGGTGTCCGCCGCTTTAAAAGTTTGCATGATCAACATGTCGAAAATTGCCAATGATCTGCGTTTGCTTGCCTCCGGGCCGCGCACCGGGCTGGGGGAATTGAGCTTGCCAGCACGCCAACCCGGTTCGTCCATTATGCCGGGCAAGGTCAATCCGGTTATGGCGGAGGTAGTGAATCAGGTGGCGTTTCAGGTTATCGGCAATGACCATACGATTTGCCTTGCTTCCGAAGCGGGGCAGCTGGAACTAAATGTTATGGAGCCTGTGCTCGTGTTCAATTTGCTGCAATCGCTGAGTATGATGAATCAGGTGTTCAACGTATTCCGCGTGTATTGTTTGGAGGAAATCGAAGCAAATGTGGAGCGCTGTAAAGAGTATGTGGAGAAAAGTGTAGGGGTTATAACGGCGCTCAACCCGCACTTAGGCTATGAGACAGTCGCGAGAATCGCGCGTGAGGCGATTTTAACGGGGCGTTCGGTACGCGAGCTGTGCCTTCTTTATAACGTTTTGACGGAAGAGGAGCTTGAGATCATTCTTAACCCATATGAGATGACGAATCCAGGTATCGCAGGAGCAGAATTATTGGAAAAGAATTAAAGAGAGGCGTGCAATAAACGCTCAACGAAAACAAAGGGAGAGTGCCAAAAAATGTCAGTGTCAAGCGGAGCCAGCACTTATATGTTATTTCGGATTCAAAAAGAAAAAGGACGAACCCCCCTCAGCGATATCGCTGCAATAATTGAAAAAACGGGCGGAGATATTGTGGGGATTGATGTCATCTCGTCCGATCACACGAGCACGATTCACGATATCGCTGTGAACGTATTCGATCAAGCACACAGCCAATTGATCAGCGAGTCGCTTCAGAAGCTAGATGGTGTCAAAATAATTCATGTGTCAGACCGGACTTTCCTTGCACATTTGGGCGGGAAGATTGAAATTGCCTCTAAGATATCGGTGAAGAACCGTGACGACTTGTCACGGGTGTATACCCCCGGTGTCGCAGGCATATGTACGGCGATTGCGGAACAGCCGAGCAAAGCCTACTCGCTGACGATCAAACGCAATACGATTGCGGTAGTTACCGATGGAACGGCCGTTCTGGGGCTAGGTGATATCGGACCATTGGCGGCTATGCCGGTGATGGAAGGCAAGGCTATGTTGTTCAAGCAATTCGCAGACGTGGATGCTTTTCCGATTTGCCTGGACATGAAAGACCCTGACGAAATGGTCCGAACCATTAAGGCACTGGCTCCGGCATTCGGTGGCATCAATCTGGAGGATATTTCGGCACCACGTTGCTTCGAAATTGAGGAGCGTTTGAAACGGGAGCTAGATATCCCGGTGTTTCACGATGACCAGCACGGAACAGCCGTTGCCCTGTTAGCGGGTCTGTTGAATGCACTCAAAATTACCGGCAAGCAAATGTCGGAGATTAAGGTCGTTGTCAACGGCATCGGTGCAGCGGGTATCGCTTGCTCAAAAATGTTGCTGTCCGCCGGCGTGAAAAATTTGATCGGGGTGGACCGTAATGGGGCTCTTCATCGGAATGCACATTACGATAATCCTTATTGGACTGAGTTTGCTCAAATAACGAATCCGAATGTGGAAACTGGCAACTTGTCCGAAGTGATCAAGAATGCGGATGTTTTTATTGGCGTATCGGCTCCGAACATTCTAAAGGTGGATGACGTTCGTTCTATGGCGAAGGACCCCATCGTCTTTGCTATGGCGAACCCGATTCCAGAGATTGACCCCGAGTTGGCCAAACCTTACGTTAAGGTCTTGGCGACCGGGAGGTCCGATGGTCACAATCAGATCAACAATGTGCTTTGCTTTCCGGGGATTTTCCGCGGCGCATTGGATTGCAGGGCGAGTGAAATCAATGAAGCCATGAAGCTTGCGGCTGCACAAGCGATCGCATCCGTCGTTACAGATGACGAACTGAGCGAAACGTATATTATCCCGAGCGTATTTAATCAGGAAGTAGTAAAAAAGGTTAGAGATGCCGTAATTGAAGCGGCGTATCGTACCGGGGTTGCACAGAAAAGCATGAGAGATGCAAGTTACGGATAATTCTGTACATGGTGACGGATATACCTACCGAACAGTTGTCGCTGAGAGTTCCTCGGCGACAACTTTTTTTATGGCTTAGTTCTGAAAGTTGATGGATTTCCACACTAGACTTCGCAGTTTCCCTTCAATCAATCACCGTAATGATGGGAGCGTGTGTCGAATGGGTTACGTAGTCTGATTTTTTTTGTTGATACGTTTCCTAATAAGATGAACAACGAGCAGGATTAATGGAAAAGCGAAGGCATAGGTAAGGTCCCAATCTACCCAGTAGGCTGGGATCTCCTTGACGTAGAAAATAATATCTTTCGCAATCAGATGCGACAGTCCGTAAATCATAAACGCCACTGGAAAGATCAATGGCCGATAGGATTTAAGCTTTAATAGCTGAGCTGTCCCCAAGACAAATGCGTGGAAGAACAGCACTGTCTTGAAATAGGTGCTAATGATCCACGTGGTGGCCATTAACGCCTCAATCCGCTGCAAAAAATTGGCAATGTTGACTCTCTGGGCAAGAATATAGGCAGCGTAAAATTCGTGCTCTGAGAAATATGCCCCGAGTACTGTCAGGGAGAGAAACAAAATGAGGTTGAGTGCAACGCCCCCGATCAATAGGGAGAAATATAAATTGCGGCTTGTATTGCTTTGTTTACGGACATAGGGATACACCATGAAGAACACGCAAATTTCTCCAAAGGGATAAAATACGCCGAACATAATGGTGTGCAGCATGTCAGGAAACGGTGTATTCAAAATAGGATAGATACGCTCTATCTTGACATCGGGGAAGAGGAGAATGATTAGGCAAATCAGAAAAAACGCAAAGAAAGGGAAAAAAATCTGGGCTGCTCTTCCCAGCGTTTCAAGGCCCAGCCGCAAGCCATACACCAGTAGAAAAATCGCCATGAAGCGAATGACCCCGCCGGGTGTCGCCTCGTAAATCTGTGTACACATGAAATCTTCGATTTCTCTGACATAGGTGGAGGTTGCAATCAGGTAAAAGAATAAATAGCTCAACGCTACAACTCCACCCACCCATTTTCCTAATACTTGTAATGAAAGCTCGATAATCGTTTTAGTTGGATCAATATTGGATGCAGATACCATCAGCTTTACGCATGCAAGTCCTAGCGGAATACTAATCAAGCCGGCAATCCATGCGTCCTGGTGGGCTCCTGTTGTTATTGCCGCAGGATAAACAAGCGCCATTTCCCCGATGAGTGAGAAAAGCGCAAGCATCATCATTTGAGCTGTACTGATCCGATCTTTTTCAAGATTCATGAGATACCTCCAAATCTGTTGCAAACTGCCCTTCAAATTTCCTTTTGTCATTTCCTTTAGTATGTGATTTTATTACATAATTATTAATTGATAGTCGAAAAGGGATGTGGAGGAATAATTATCAACTTCTTCTGTCATACTATCTGCAGCTTGCTCACGGAATGCGGAGGTTGCGACATGAAGGATACAATTATGGGCACACTATCACATCGCTTGGAGGACAATGTGGCGCAGTTGGTTCAACTGCTCGGGACAAGCAACGATTTGATCACTAAAGAGCTGCAGTTGGATGAGTCTACGCATATCGCCTTGCTTTATATTGACGGTCTTGTGGACACACAGGTGCTGCATAACTCCATATTATTTTCACTTCAGGAACGCTGTGCCCCTGAGCAACTGAGAGATCTTGATGCGAATCAGAAGATGGAGCTTTTGCGAAAACGTGTGCTGATTGCGGGGGATCTGTCCGTCACGCATGACCTTGGACAATTTGTTCATGAGCTGCTATCCGGTAATATCATGGTGCTGGTTGACGGAACCTCCAGCGCCCTGCGGATCGGACTGCCTGGATGGGAGGACCGCAATGTAGGCGAACCCAGCTCACAATCGGTTGTGCGTGGGCCGATGGAAGGGTTCACGGAAAATTTGCGGACGAACACGGCATTGCTTCGAAGGAAGATTAAAGACAGCCAATTGTGGCTGGAAACCTTCCAGATCGGTAGGGTGACTCAAACCAGCGTATCTATTATGTATCTCACCAACAT
Source organism: Paenibacillus sp. Aloe-11 (assembly GCF_000245715.1). NCBI lineage: Bacteria > Bacillati > Bacillota > Bacilli > Caryophanales > Paenibacillaceae > Paenibacillus > Paenibacillus sp. Aloe-11. The sequence continues at coordinate 320,321 of NZ_JH601054.1, forward strand.
CACAAACCCTGACCTGGTGCAGGAAGTAAAGCGCAGATTGGCCAAAATCGATACAGACAGTATTCTGGAGAGCGGATATATCGAGGAGTTTATTCAAGATACGGCTGCTACGCCGTTCCCCACGATCTATAACAGCGACCGCCCGGATACTATCGCAGCGGGAATCCTCGAAGGCAAAGTGGCGATTCTTGTAGATGGAACACCATTTGTCCTGCTGGTGCCTACCTTTTTTGTCGCCTTTTTTCAATCTGCAGAAGATTATTATCAGCGGGCCGATATCGCTACCTTGCTGCGGTTTATTCGTTTTCTTTCCTTTTTTATTACGTTGCTTGCCCCTTCTTTTTATGTGGCGGTTACGACTTATCATCAGGAGATGATCCCTACCAATCTGGTTATCAGCCTTGCTGCACAGAGAGAAAGCGTTCCTTTTCCTGCATTTGTGGAGGCGATGCTCATGGAATTAACGTATGAGATTCTGCGGGAAGCAGGAGTAAGAATTCCAAAAAATATAGGGCAGGCGATATCCATTGTTGGAACACTTGTCATAGGCCAGGCGGCGGTTGCAGCGGGTTTTATTTCATCAGCAATGGTTATCATTGTGTCCATTACAGCTATAGCCAGTTTTGTCATGCCAGAGTCGGGTATGTCGATCGCTGCAAGAATCATTCGTTTTCTACTTATCGGTCTGGCCGGTTTTCTTGGATTATACGGGATTCTATTCGGTATCTTTTTGATCGTGCTTCATTTGGCGGGTCTGCGTTCTTTTGGCATGCCCTATATGAGTCCGATCGGGCCATACCGTTCAAATGATCTGAAGGATTCCATCTTCCGCTTTCCCTGGCCGCTTCTAAAGACAAGGCCGGCAGAAAATCTGGTTCAAAACCTTGATCGTCAAAGCACAGCCAAGCGAAAGGAGTCGGCAGATGAGCCCAAAAAACCGTAAAACTGTTTCGCGACTGCTGCTTGCCCTTTTGGTCCCTATGCTGATCAGCGGTTGCTGGGAAAGACAGGAGTTAAACGAAATGGCTTTTGTGCTGGGAATGGGGCTAGATAAGGCTGAATCTGGCTATAAGGTTACGCTGCAGGTGGTTATTCCTTCAGCAATTGCCTCGCAGACGGCAGGAGGGGCGGGAGGTGGCGGGGTGCCGGTGATTGTATCTACCTTCACGGTACCCACGATCTATGAAGCCCAGCGCAAGTACAGTCTCGAAAGCGCGCGAGCCAGCTACTATGGGCATATCCGTATACTGGTCATCGGAGAGGAGCTTGCCCGGGCCGGAATTGGCGAGGTACTTGATATGCTGAAGCGGAGCCGCGAGCCGCGTAATGATTTCTACGCTATGGTCGCCAAAGACACCACTGCCGAAGATGTCCTGAAGGTCCTTACCCCACTAGAGAAATTGCCAGCAAGTAAATTGTATAATTCCCTGGACAAATCATATAAGGCATCGGCAAAAACAGTCGCTGTTCCTTTGAACCAATTTATTGAAGATTTGCTGTACGAGGGGAAGAATCCGGTGTTGACCGGAGTGAAGTTGTCCGGCAGTGTCAGTGAGGGCGAAAAGAAGAGCAATGTGGAAGATAGCTCGCCTCCAGTCAGATTACGTTACAGTAATATAGCCGTATTCCGGAAGGATAAGATGATCGGGTGGTTAAGTGATAACGAGACGATCGGCTACAATTATGTCACCAATAATGTTGTTAAAAGCTCAGGGCCTGTAAAAGGAGACGACGGACGACCCATCGTTATTGAAGCACTTCATACAGATACCAAACGTAAAGTCAAGTTTATAGACGGCAAACCACATATTTACATCCATGTAAAGGCCTTGTGTAATGTTGAAGAGGTCATGAGCAAAGATAATCTGGAGGCAGAGCGCGTGATTACAGAGCTGGAAAGAAAATCGGAAGAAAAAATTATCTTTCGGATGAAAACGGCAGTTGAGCAAATTAATGAGCGCTACAATACGGATACAATGGGCTTTGGACAGTTGATCTATCGTGCCAATCCCCAAGCTTGGGCTAGGCTGCAAAGGGAAAAAGGGGACAATTACCTAAAATCGCTCCCCATCCATTACAAAGCCAGCGTGACGATTAACCGGATTGGCATTACAGACAAATCCTTTCTTCAAGATATTAAGGAGTGAGCGCAATGGTGTTACTGCTTTTTCTGGCTGCAGCGGCGGCTTGTGCGATCATCGATGTGCCTTTGCTGAGACGAGGGAGCAGGCGCCGAGACTATCTGGTCTGGGGCTTGTTCTGGATCATGGGCATTGGTGCGGTGGTCTGCTCCTTGTACAAGATCAATGTGCCGAGCCCATTGCTACTGGTCATAATGATCTATAAACCGGTTAACAATCTGTTTACATCCTGGTTTTATTAGGTTGGTGAACGCATGTAGGGTAGTTGATGATGTCCTTCGTCATTGGGGTAAAGTGACAGACTTGACTTGAGCAGAGGTATTTCCGTAGATATCCTTGGCCAGCACGAGAATATGCAGCGTATCGGCTTGGGAGGTCCCAGCCTGTTTGTATTTAGTGGTAGGAAGTGCTACTGACCAATTGGCTTTATCTTCTGTAATAACGACACGAATGCCATTGACATAAACTTTGAGCTGCGCGATAGCGCTTTGATCTGTGACTGAACCGTCCAAAGCGAGAACATCGTCCTTGATCGAGGCATTCAACTTAAGCACAGGGACTTCTGTTTCCTTGCGTTTAGAGGGTGGGAGCACAGTTTGCGGGTTATAGGAGAAGGTTTCATTCTCAAGCGCTGGTGTACGCGTTGCGATAGGACGGTTTTTTGTCGCCTGCTCATAGGAATAAGCGTAACGCAACAGGTCATTATCGCTGTATGCGGCACCCGCCATCGTCAGATTAACGGGCATACCGGTATCCTTCATTGCGCCCATGCTTACGGACACACTTGGGATCCCATATTCGCGCAAAATGTAATTCGTATTGGAGAAATAGTTTCCATTCTCCCAAGCTTCTTCATAGGACGTTTCATTCACATCGGAATCGGCTTTGCCGATATTGGAATTTGCCGGGAACGCTATGAAATCAAGGTCGTTTTGCTTCATCCAATCCTCAAAATCAATCTTTCGAACATTCTCAAGCCCCTGCAGTGCTTCATAAAATTGTGGAATTTGTTCGTATGGGGTGACCCCTTTTTTTATGGTTTCAATGAACGCGTCATATCGACCAAGATCCCTGCCACGTTTGGCATCTACCGAACCTGGCGGATTCGGGAAAACGGTTGCAGGGTCGATATTAGCCCATGACGGGAAGTTCGGATCGCCCACACTTTTGAGGAATTCCTCAGCCGCATAAGGATTAAGCAGCCCGAATTCCTTATCATGCCATTTTACTGGCATCAAACCGCGCTCCTCAGGTGTTTTTGCTGTTGCACGGTCTTTCTCGCTATTCGCCTGCAGGGGGAAATCTACTTCCACAACTTCAGCTCCAAGAGCAGTTAAATCCTTTGCAGTTTTTTCCCATAATACTTGTATCGAAGGTCTGAATTTGATTGGATTTGAGCTCTCATGGTCCTTACCGATATAAATTTTCGGAACGCCAATACGTTTACCCCTCAAAGCTTGGGTGTCTCGCAGCTCTAAATAGGATCTCGGACGGACGCTGTTGACAGAAGGTAACTGAACGGCTTTCTGTTCTCGCCAAAAATCACCTTTGGTGATCTTATCCTCTGCAACGATCACGTCAAGCAAGCGCAGCATGTCCTCGACAGTTCTCGTATGCGGGACAACGACATCCCGTATAGGGAAGAGCGGCCAATTCCCACGAATGGAGATCAGACCCCGCGATGGCGTGTAGGCAATTAAACCATTGTTAGATGCTGGTGATCTTCCAGAAGATACCGTTTCTTCTCCCATGCCGAATGCAGCAAGGTTGGCGGCTGTTGAGACGCCGGATCCGTTAGAGGAGCCAGAGTACCAGGCTGCAGCCAAATAATCCGAATTGTATGGACTTTCAGCACGGCCATAAACGCCTCTTTGCATCCCTCCCGCTGCCATTGGCGGCATGTTGGTTTTGCCGATCAGCACACCACCGGATTCGCGTATCTTTTCTACTGTAAAGGCATCGTCCTTTGCGGTCAGGTTTTTGAAAGCCGGTGATCCAGAAGCGACAGTGAGTCCCTTAACCTGGTAGCTGTCTTTAACCGTGTAGGGTATGCCTAATAGAGGTTTGGTAGTAATACCCTGAGCCCTTAGTTGATCAGCCTGAGCGGCTTCTTTTAGTACGTCAGGGTTCAGGACAGGGATGGAATTCAGCCGAATGCCACTAGAATCATAAGCATATACCCGGTTAAGGTACATGGCTGTGAGCTCGACACTCGACAGTGCCCCTGAATTCATCGCGTCCTGCATCTGAGTAATCGTAGCCTCTTGCAATTGAAATGTAACCAGGGAGGAGGTGGGTTCACTATTGATTTTACTTGAGGACGAGGACGAAGGGGCGGCGGATGCAAGTGAGCATCCCGTGAGAGTTAAAATCATACCAGCTGCGATCCATTTGCAATAGCTACCGATTACATTCCCTGTATTCGCTTTTACCGTTCGTGCGCACATAGCATTTTCACTCCTTAAGAGGGGTAGGACCAGAAATTGGACAATGTCAGTTTTTTATTATGCTACTTCAAAGATAGATCAAGATTCAAGCTAAACAGGTTATTTTTCTAAAGGTTTTTGAAAATAACTTCTAAATGTTGGTAATTAATTATCCAAATCCGGAAACAAATTAGAAATAATGTAGATGAATATGTGGGAAAATTGAATTTTTCAGCCGCTGATATCGGAGGACAAGACATAGTCGCATAAAAAGTCGCCAAAGTGGCGGCTTTTTTGTTTTAACGATACAAGTTCTTGTCCCTGGCAGAGGACAAGAACTTGGTATCATAACCGATTAGGTGAACTAATTGTATGGATAAAAAGCACTTCAACTATATAAATTAAGGGTTACTTGTTACGGATTATAAGCTCTGTGACGTGGGGCGGACAATCAGTTCGTTTATTGTCACATTAGTCGGCTGCTGGATCGCAAACAGCACGGTGTTGGCAATGTCGCCTGGGTCAAGTTGGTCCCATTCCTGACTTCCTAATTTCTCCAATGTAGGATAAATCGAGTTGTCGGTAATAGTGCTGTACAATTCGGTTTCCACTGCACCAGGGGAGATGAGGGTCGTCCGAATATTCTGTTTGGCTCCCATTTCTGTCCGCATGCCTTCCGTGAACACCCGGACTGCATGTTTGGTTGCGCTGTAGACGGAGCTGGAAGGAAAGGTCAAGTGTCCTGCAATAGAGGAGAAATTAATGATATGTCCCTCATTGCGTTCTTCCATATGCCTGTACACTGCTGCCATCCCATAGAGGACGCCTTTTATGTTCACATCAATCATGCGTTCCCATTCATCTACCTTTAAATGTCTGAAAAACGAAAGTGGCATGATCCCAGCGTTGTTAATCATGATGTCGATTTGGCCGTAGGTTTTTATTGCTGCTTCCGCCAGCGACTCAACGTCGGCACGAGAGGTTACGTCCGTCACTTTGTAGCTGGCTTCACCTCCAGTGTTGCGGATTTCATCCGTCAGCTGCTGTAAACGGTCTTCACGGCGGGCTGCCAGCATAACTTTTATGTCGTTTTTAGCAAGGAGCCTGGCCGTAGCTGCCCCCATTCCGCTGCTGGCGCCTGTGATGATGGCTACTTTTGTATTCATATCGGATTCCCCTTTGTTTTTTATAGCCAGTCGTTACTGGCTCGACTTTAGAGTACCAAGTGGAGTCAACTGTAAGTCAAGCCCTGGTCAAAATCAGTGGCACAAGTTGAGAAACCTTGAATAATCGCTGTTTATATGAAAATTTAAAATAAATTTCACCAAAAACGGGAAAAAACAAGGGCAAATTGTTTAGAGTAGGCTCTAAGCAATTTGCCCAAAAAAGCGTGTGACCCTTCCGATGAGCACGCTTGGTTCCGATAGAAACACTTATAATGAGGCTGGTCTAGGGCATCATTTTCGATAATTCTTTTTCCTGCACATCGTATAACGCCAGTTTGTAATTGATCTGCTCCAAATATTTGTAAGTTTGCAAGAGATCTTTCTCTACTTTTTTCTTATGTTTAAGCATCATTTGTTTGCGAGATTTGAGTGTGCTTTCGCCTTCCAGGTATAAATCCACATATTGCTTGATTTCGACAAGCGGCATACCGGTCGACCGCAGCGCCAGAATAAAATACAGCCACTCCAGGCTTTCTTCATCGTATAAGCGATTTCCGCTCGGATCACGTTTAACACCAGGTAGTATACCTTCCCGTTCATAATAACGAAGCGTGTAAGCAGAGATGCCTGTACTATCTGAAACTTCCTTAATTGTGGACATGTTCTTTCCTCCTTTCATGTATCAAAGCCTTGCTGTCGCGTCTGATTGCGGTATTGCAAAGGCGTTACAGAAGTGATTTTTTTGAACTGCTTGCAAAAGTAAGAAGAGTCGGTAAAGCCGACAAGGGATGCGATTTCCCCGACGGAGTGACGTTCTTCTGCCAGGAGCTTCATTGCTTTTTGGACCCTGATGGAGAGCAGCAATTGCAAAGGGCTCAGTCCGTATTTTTTCTTTACGGAGCGAATGATATGAGCCGGATGAAAGGAATACTGGGCGGCAAGCTCGTTCAAATCGAAAGTGTTCTGATAATGCGAAGAAAAATAATCGAAAATTTCCTCAGCCAGTTCCTTTTCTTTTTCGTGTTCTCGTAAATCGCAAAAAATCGTTAGTATTTTCAGAAATAACTGCTGGTATTCGATCTGGGATTTTGTCGATGAATAAAACAGCTTCTCATTATGATATTTGTCAATTTTGACTTGGGAAATGCTGTCCATATAATTCTTGAGGATTTCGTGCAGACTGTCGTCAATCCTTCCGTATTGGGGAAGCGAAATATAAAATACATCTTTTTTATAGTATTTCGTTTTGTTCATTTTGGAATCGACATGTGTGATGGGATTCTCGGAATAGAAGAAATCTCCCGTTGTATAAAAATGAACCCAGGAGAAGGTCGTATCGGAAGTACAGGCTTTGTAGCCTTTATGCAAGCTGCCAGGTGTCAAAATTAAATATTGGCCGGGCTCGATCGTATATTTGCGCCCATCCTCTTCCAGATAAAGAGCTCCCGAAAAGACGAATATCAGGTCAAAGGTATGCTCAAGAACGCGACGTTCGTGAAGATCTCCTTTTCGGAACAGCGATATCCCCCCGACGATAAGATGAGGCAAAGGAGGACAACTGAAATGGATGTATAGCAATTCTGCCACCTCAAATCAATTTTATTATATAAACCATAGCATAAAAACGTCGTAATGATCAATAAATTCAAAATTCAGGCTGGAAATAAGTATGATATTCACGAATCAAAAAAAATGAAAATGCTAATAATGTTATATTTTTAAAGCTAATAATATTATACTTTTTGTTTATTTTAATGATTTTAATCCCCCTTCCAGGGTGTCATACTTATATCAATAAGTCGGTCCGCTTAAAAAGTTTAGCGCTTTCATTCAGTCGACGGAATGAGCCTATTATTTCATATTTACCTGGGGGGAAAGAAGGGTGCAAGTCTTAAAAAACTATAAATTCTCGATTATACTGCTGGCTGGTGTTTTAGTGGGCGCGATCGCCGGCACGATTATGGGTGAAAAATCCGCAGTCCTGCAGCCCTTTGCAGATGTTTTTCTGAATATGGTATTTGTGATCATTGTGCCGCTGGTGTTTGTATCCATAGCCGGTTCTATAGCGAGCATGACCAATTTGAAAAAGCTGGGGAAAATTTTGGGCATTTTCTTTTTGGTGGTGGTGGTTACGGGCATCATTACAGCTATTTTGGCATTGATCACCGGTTTGATCTTTAATCCGGCCCTGAACGCTGAGGTTAGCTTTGGAAAGGCAGTTCAGGATCAGGCGTCTGCTTCACTGGATATTGTCGGTTTGATAACTGTAAGCGATTTCGTTGAATTGTTATCCCTAAAGCATATGATGGCCTTGATTGTTTTTGCAATCCTGTTTGGAATTTCCGTAAGCTCCATTGGAGAAGAGGGAGCTCCGGTTTCCAAATTGCTTAATAGTTTATCCTCTGTGTTGAATAAAATTGTTTCCATTGTTATGTATTATGCTCCTGTGGGCATCGCCTGCTACTTCGCGACACTGATCGGAAAGGTAGGCAACCAAATTGTTTGGTCCGTTGCCAGGGCATCCATTATTTACGTGGCATTTTGTATATTGTTTTTCATTCTGTTCTCCTTTTTGGCCACTTATTTTGGGGGAGGTAAAACCGGAATCAAGCGTTTTTGGAAAAATATATGGCTGCCGCTGACCACGGCGATGGGAACATGCAGCAGTACGGCTTGTATCCCTGTGAACAGACTGGCCGTCAAGCAAATGGGCATTCCCGATGAAATCGGCGACATTATCGTACCGCTTGGCGCAAACATGCACAAAAACGGTGTAGTCGCCGTTCAAATGATCAAAATTATTTTCCTGTTCGGGATTTTTAATATGACGATGGGCACGGGAGATATGGTAAAGGCTGTTCTGGTAGCCTTGATAAGCGGAATTATTGTGGGTACGATCCCAAGTGGTGGATTTATTGGGGAACTATTCATCTGTACCGCCTTCGGCTTTCCGATGGAAGCGGTCCCAATCCTGGTTATTTTAGGAACGATTACAGACCCGCTTTGCACTATGGTGAATGTAACCGGCGATCCGGCCATTAGCATGGTGATTTCGCGGATCATCGAAGGCAAGAACTGGATCAAACAAAAAATAGGCGCTGTGACACAGGCGTAGAGTACAGAAAGGCGGATGGGAGATGGAACTGGAGAAAAACGCCGTCGGATCGGCAAGCGCGAAAGAAATAACGGAACTGGACGGCGATGCGATTTATTTGGGAAACTTAAATACTGTAGAAGCCGATTTGAAGCTTCCGCTAAAGGGGAAGTATGGTTCTTCCGTTCAATGGGAATCGAAAGAGACTCTATTTATAAGTCATACAGGCAAGGTTACGAGACCTACCTTTGGGGTGGGGAACCGGAAAGCTGTCCTTGTCGCAACGTTGACATATGAAGGAGAGGTAACCCGCAAGACATTTGAAGCAACGGTTCTCCAGGAAGAATATAAAGCAAAGATCGTTGCGGTAAATCCACTGACCGTGCGCACGAAAGTTGGGGAACAGCCGGAACTGCCAACCGTCGTCATTGTAAAAAATGATACCGGAAGTTATACCGTAAGCCAGGTTTCCTGGGACCCGGTCAAAGAGGAGGCTTATCGGCAACCGGGATTTTTTTCGATCCACGGTAAAGTGGAAGGAAGTCCATTGAAGGCCGTAGTCACCGTTCAAGTGGTGGATAAGGTTGAGGAAACAACGGATCACGTCAAGCGGGTGAAGGAATTTACGGGACCAAAAGTTAGCCTGGAAAGAGAAAGTGAATTTGCAGCAGCTATGAACCGTTTCCTGCAGTTTGTACGGTCAGTGAACGATGACCAGATGCTGTATAATTTTAGAGAGGCAGCCGCCATCGACACCAAAGGAGCACAGCCGATGACGGGGTGGGACGCTCCGGAATGCAATCTGAAGGGGCATACCACTGGACACTATCTTTCTGCGCTGGCGCTTGCTTATCATGCCACGGAGGACTCCGCGCTACTCGGGAAAATTCAATACATGGTTGCAGAATTGGGCAAATGCCAAACAGCCCTGTCTGAACAGGCGGGCTATGGCCGGGGGTTCCTGAGCGCGTATTCGGAAGAACAGTTTAATCTACTGGAGCAGTACACAACTTATCCGGAAATATGGGCTCCCTACTATACGTTGCACAAGATTATGGCCGGTCTGCTAGATTGTTACCAGCTTGCGGGCCAGAGGGAGGCTTTGGATATTTGCGATAAGCTGGGCCATTGGCTTCACAGCCGACTAAGCCGGCTTCCGAGAGAGCAGCTTCATAAAATGTGGTCATTGTATATTGCCGGGGAATTTGGGGGTATGAATGAGGCATTGGCCAAATTATATGCGATCACCGGCAATGAAAATTATTTGATGACAGCGAAATATTTTGACAATGCAAAGCTCTTCCTTCCGATGAAGGAGAATGTGGACACTCTAGGAAATATGCATGCCAACCAGCACATTCCGCAGGTAATTGGAGCCTTGAAGCTGTTTGAGGTTGCGGGGGACAAGGCATATTTCAATATCGCAGAGAACTTCTGGACGATGGTGACACAAAGTCATATTTATCCGATCGGAGGCACCGGAGAGACGGAAATGTTCAGAGAGCCGGACGCCATTGCCGGTTTTCTCACCGATAAAACGGCAGAAACCTGTGCGAGCTATAATATGTTGAAGCTGACCAAAGAGCTTTTTCAGTTTAACCCGCGCAAAACGTATATGGATTATTATGAGAAGGCTCTTTATAACCATATTCTTGCCTCAGAGAATAGCCAAAAAGCGGAGGGTGGCAGCACCTACTTTATGCCACTGGCGCCCGGATCTATCAAGAAATTCGATACACATGAAAATACCTGCTGTCATGGAACCGGTCTGGAAAATCATTTTAAATACCAAGAAGCCATTTATTTTCATGATGAAGACAGGCTGTATGTGAACTTGTACATTCCCTCTCGACTGGATTGGAGCGAGCAGGGGATCAGCCTGATGCAGAAGCGGGATCGGGACGGCTTGGAGACAGTCCGCTTTTATATCGAGGGCGGCCCCGAAACAACCCTAATGTTCAGAATCCCCGATTGGGTATCTGAGCCCGTTCAAGTAAAGATAAACGGAGTGCCTTGCCGCGATCTGGAGTATGAACACGGATATTTAAAGCTGCGCAAAGTATGGAAAAAGGATGAAATCGAGCTGACGCTGCCCTGCTCCTTGAGACTGGCTGACGCTCCCGATGACCACACCCTTAAAAGTCTCACTTATGGACCGTATGTACTGGCGGCAATAAGTCAGGAACAGGATTATATCTCCTGGACATACAGTGAACAAGAATTTCTGGAACAAATCATTGAACAAAAGGATAGTCCTTTGACATTTATTTTGGATGGCATCAAGTTTGTTCCCTTGTATCAAATTCAGGATCAAAGTTATCATGTATATTTTAAACTTGCCCGCTGCAAAAGGTAACATACGGTACAATATTCATTGTTCTCGTGCTGGGTATTATTCTTATGGATATCGGCGTTCAAGGGGCTCAGATTTTGAATCAAGCTCGAATATAGGCATTAGATGAAGGAGCCGGAAGCAGGCTGAATACGGTTTTAATGGTAAGCACATTTATTAGCGGAGTTTTTGGATCTTCGCTAGGCAGCTATATGTGGAGTGTCGGGCAATGGTCGGCAGTTTCTCTCACAGGACTCTGTTTGACCTTACTAGCATTTGTCGGATGGGGAATCGACCGGTTGAGAAATCGGTGAGATCAAAAAGCACCCTGGAATTTCATCCAGGGTGCTTCTTGGTGTCAACGCAAAATGTATCGACTATTCCAAAAGATCTTCGATATTTAAAGTGACTCCGTTATAGGTAGCATAACCATAACTTTTGGGCTTGCCGTCTATATCTGTATCAAACAACAGGCTAGCAGGCGTAGGTCCCGTCATGGGGGAGAAGGTGGCTCTAAAATTCATTTCACCTTGTTTGTCGCCTGTTAATTGAACATTAGCTTCATAACGGCTTTCACTGGCAAGACTAGAGTTTGTCTTTTCATATCCATTGTAGAAATTCACGCCATCATCGCTAAAGTTTACATACTGAACTTCCGATTGGCCTGAGAACAATGATGAACCTGTTCTTTTATAATAGAGGTATCCAGAATGTTTTCCAGCAATTTTCCCATCTACATTCCCATATACAGAGTCCAGCACAGTTAAGTCTTTAATACCGTATGGAATATCATCCGTAGTGGGTTTTAGCGGTACTGTTTTTTTAGGCTTATAATCAAGTAGTTTTGCTTTCTGAACCCGCTTTTGAGAACCATCGCTGCCTCTTAACACCTCCAGCCACATAGTACGTTTTCCATTAGGGTGCCAGGACATAGGGGAGTAATACACCCAATCCTCATCTGTAGTGAGTTGTACGCCTTGATATCCTTCCTGATGCATCGAGCGGTTAATGTCGATCAAAGCCGGACCAATGTTGCCCTCTCTAAAATTGCGTACCCCGGTTACGGCATAAGTGTACAGCAAATACATCATATCCGTTGAGGTATATATACCGTAGGGCCTAGGCATGAGTCCAAAAATGGCAGGATCCGTTTGCTCCGAGAATCTTGTAGTCATTACCATTCCCAATCGTTCATCAGGGGAAAAAATCGTTGTTTCATTATATCCGGGAGTATAAGTGACTTGCGTAACACTTTCAGAATTTAAATCCTGTACAAGGGAATCCGGTGTACTGTAATACATTCCCCCGACAATGGAAATGGCATTTCCCCCCTTGACAAACTGCTTCACTTCTCCGCCCCGCAAGGGCTTGGGGATGAAAAAGCCAGGATTATTCGGATCGTTTTCAAGGGCGTGTATTGTACTAATAAGCTGCACATCTTCGAGAACATAGTTATCCGTATGACGCTCCAAGACACCGATCGCTGCCGCAGCACCAATATCCGAGCGGAGCATAGTCCAGCTCATATGCTTATTGTCAGGTGCTATGATGATTTCAGACCAATGTTTGAACGTATCTGAGTCATCTACTAATATTGACGGAAATTCGACAGGAACTAAAGTTGTACTTAAGGAATTGTCGATGTTAGGCGAACATTCAAGGACATAATCCCCCAGCAATACCCGCTTATTATCCTGGAATGGCATAATCCGGATCCCGGGCGACTTTGGTTTTGTCGGGATGACTCCAGAGTAGATGATCTTGAAATTCGTTCCGTTATCGTTGAAAACACCTATGTTCCAAAAATCGGCTGTAAGAATATCGTTCTCTGTTTTATAAATAAAAAGGACCTTCCCTGAGTACGTGTAAGTACTGCTTTCCAACACCTTCACTTCATCCGGTAATGGAATAGTGCTTATTTCCACTCTTCCGATTCCATTGTTTCCGGCTTCCGAACTGTTGGTGTCTGAAGATACGATGGAAGCAGCCTGTGTCGGTATTCCCATTGATAATAATAAACTAAGCATCGTGAAGACTAAAAAGAATCTTTTTTCCATCCATTTCGCCTCCAAATAAGCAGTATTTTGTTATCGCTTGCTACAAAAAACAAAATGGATTGATCCTACCGACATCTGTTTTAAAATGATTTAGTACATTGGTACTTATTCTCACCTCCCTGCAAAAAATTATAGGCGTGTTAAAAATGATACAAAACGGAAAATGTATCCGTTTTCATAAAATATAAGCACTGGAAAATAAATGATCAACATGTCATTTTTAAGATAAACACAGTCATTTTTATGATTTCTAATGAGATTAGTGCAAATGGAGGTTGCAGCGTGTACAATGGGACAAAAGACGCTTAGCAGGGGAAGGATCAAAGATGGTGGATGATAAGGGGTTCCACGGAGCAGTGACGAAGCTAAGGAACATGAGGCTTCAAAATAAACTGTTGATGGGATATCTTGTGGCTTGTGTTATTCCATTCTTGATTGTAAGCGCATTCATTTATCATCAAGCGGCTGCAGAATTGGAGGATTCCTCACAAGAATTCGCTGCCTTATACACCTCGCAGCTTGAGACCACCTTGAATCAGTTCATGGAAGAATATGATAGGGTAACCAAGTCGGTCCTTGTTGATAACGACATCATCAACAAACTGGGCGACACACGGAGCCAGCCTATAGACGAACAGGCCCTCCAGCAATTGACCATACAACGCCTGCTTATGAGGGTAGCCATACTGAGACCGGAGATAGGTAATCTGATGCTAATCAGCGAAGACAACAGCGTCTACCAGTATTCCAATACCACCAGCATGGTAAACGAAACTTCACTATTGTCGCAAGAATGGTACAAGCGGCTGCGCGGCTCGAACGAAAAACTTTTTATTACAGGATTGCACGACCGCTCTTATTATGAGGATCGGGGGGACGGTGCTCTAATCACCGTCGGCAGAGTGCTGCTCGGCTCAGACGGAGCGTTCAGAGGAGTGATCCTTATCGATCTTGATCCGTTTAACCTCCTGGAATTAAACCAAGACTTTGTGTCGGCCCGGGATAAATACGGTATGAGTGTTACCGTTAGCAATGCATTGGGAGAAACCATTTATCATTCCGATGCGGCCAGCGGCCGGGTTACCTGGAAGCAAGTGCTGGAGTCGGACATCGATTATACCAAGGATACGAGCAGCAAAGACCTGATTATTCTCTCCGGAAGCACCCGATTAGGACAACTGGTTATCAAGACACAGATACCGCGCGAGAAGTTGCTATTGAAGATCAGTAAAGTCAAAGAAGTGACGATTATAGCGATCTCTGCGGGATGGCTGGTGATGACTGCGATTTCGATGGGAGCCAGCTATCATATTACGAAACCGATCAAAGCACTTCGCAGAAGCATGAAGCAGGCGGAGAACGGGCAATATGTGCCGATCGAGAGCAGCCAGCAAGCCAATGACGAGATTGGAAATCTGGTGCATACCTATAACAGCATGATCGTGACGATCCGAACCTTGATTGAAGATGTGTATATAGCCGAAATCAAGCATCGAAAAGCCAAGTTCATGGCACTTCAAAATCAGATCAATCCGCATATGCTGTATAACACATTAGAATCCATTCGAATGAAGGCATTATTGAAGGATGAGGATGAAATCGCAGGCATGATCAAGATCCTGGCACGGATGTTTCGTTTGGTGCTTGGGAAGGAAGGCAAGCAGCATTCGATTATGCACGAGCTGGAGTATACAGAGAATTATCTGCAGCTTCAGAATATCCGCTTCGATAACAGCTTCAAGCTGGACTTACGCATTCCAGAGGCCATGCGTCAATGTAGCATTATTCCGCTCGTTTTTCAGCCAATCGTTGAGAATAGCATTAACCATGGTTTTCAGGGCTACAGCAAAATGATGCAAATCGTTATCGAAGGTACATGGACCGAGGAAGGGGGGATTAAGATCCGGATCACGGATGACGGATGCGGAATCCCACCATCAAAGCAGGCGGAATTACGGACTATATTGGATGAGGCTGACTTTGACAAATACAAGTTAGAGCATGGGAAGGAGTTGGCAGGCAAAGGCCTCGGTTTGAAGAATATTGCGGAGCGGATCAAGCTGCACTACGGTGACTCGTATTATCTGTCGCTTCTTAGTAGTGATGGTAACGGTACAACAGTAGAAATACAAATTCCCATGATACAGTCATTGTGAACAGAAGAGCAACAAGGGAGGTATCAGTATGAAGGTATTTCTGGTGGATGACGAGAAAGGGATAGTCACTGGTCTTAAAACCATCATCGAGCGTTTTATCCCTGAATGCGAAGTGGTTGGTGCAGCATACAACGGCCTGGAAGGTTATCAATTGATTCGTAAAAAGCAACCGGACATTGTCATTACTGATATTCGTATGCCTCAGGCTGACGGCTTGGATATGATTCGCATGCTCAAGGAAGAGGATTGCCGGGCGGAGTTCATTTTGTTAAGCGGTTATGCGGAATTTGAATATGCCCGCAAAGGCTTGCAGTTGGGAGCACGATTTTATATCAACAAGCCGGTGGAGGAAGAGGAGCTGCGCAGCTGTGTTTGCCAGGTCATGGAGCTGGTCCGTGCGGACAGGGCTAAACTGCAGGAAGTAGACGAGTTGAAGCAGGAGGTGTATAACCGTATCCAGGAAGACGCGTTGCGGGACATCCTGGATACTGGCAGTGATCAATCAGAGCTTATGGGAGAGTTGCTTAGGATCGCCCAAATTCCAATGGAGGCAATCAGGTTTGTGTGCATCATGCTTGAATTCGATGGCAGTACGGATTCCCTTAAGGAAGTTGGTTTTCAGCCCATATTTCGGCAGATAGACATAGCTCTGGGACAGTACCGGAAAGTGTATCGGTTTCGCTATTCGGTAGCCCAGATTGCTGTAGTGATTGCCCATGGCAGTATCATTGATTATGAAGCATTGGTCCGTACCATGAATCGTCTGAAGGAGGCGATCTATCGGGAATTGGAGCTGTCTATCACTGTTGGAGTCGGCACGGTGCAGGAGCAGGCAATGGGAATTAGCCAATCTTTTGAGGAAGCAAGAAATGCGCTAAGTTACAAAGTCATCAAGGGAGCACACGCTGTAATCCCATTTTCCGATATCATGAATATGACTAGCAGGAGTCACACCGTACCTGAAGAGGTCATAGCCAAATTGGAAGCAGCTCTCGACAACATGGACGAGATCGGATGCGTGAATGTCATCCGCGAGATTTTTCGAGGGATGGAAGCCGAACCAAGCATGAGCCCGGCAGATCTCCAGTTGAAATGCTTACACATTCTTTTATCAAGCATCCGAAAGATGTCTTTTCAGCAACTGCAGCAGACCGAATTCCTGGGCCGGAACATTTTGTCTTTAGAGGGCATTTCAAGGTTTCGAACGCTGGAATACCTGGAGGAATGGATGGTTCAAGTCATTCGAGGGATTCTTGTATTCAAGCTGGAGCATAATATTCCCAAAAAGAAGGATATGATCACAGAGATCAAGGAATATGTACAGATGCATTACAATGAACCTATTAGCCTGGCAGATCTGGCTGCCCGATTTTATATAAGCCCTTTTTATTTGAGTCAGGTTTTCAAACAAAAGACGGGGGAAACCTATTTGAATTACTTAATACAGATCCGAATCGATAAAGCGAAAACTCTGTTGGAGAGGACCGATTTGAAAATATATGAAATCTGCCAGCAGGTAGGGTACTCGGATCCACAGCATTTTACGCGGATGTTCGAAAAGCTGACAGGGTGCAGACCCAGAGAATACCGGAAGAATCTACCGAGCGTGTAAAGATGCTTACTCAGCCACTCCACAAAGGAGTGGTTTTTAATTATACCTTAGACTTAAAAATAGCTTTGTTATCCTTAAAAATGCCTGATTGAGCGCAGAGTATCCTGGCTATATATTATAAATGTAAGCGGATTCAATAAACATGCACTGGGGGGAACAACATTGAAATCTATTGCATTTCATCGCATGAAGGTGCACTGGCCACTGTATGTGATGGCGATTCCGGGAATCGTTTTTCTCATCGTATTTAAATACATTCCACTGGCTGGTGCTGTAATCGCCTTCAAGGATTATTCGGTGTTCCAGGGGTTCGTCGATAGTCCCTGGGTAGGCCTCAAGCATTTTAAGACCTTGATTGATCATCCTGACTTCGCTCGAGTCTTCAGCAACACCCTGATGCTGGGAGCTCTCAAGCTCGTACTAATCTTCCCGGTGCCGGTACTGCTGGCGCTGATGATCAACGAGATTCGAAAATCAGCGTTGAAGAAAGGAATCCAGACCGCTCTGTACATTCCACATTTTTTGTCTTGGGTTATCGTTGGCGGTATTCTCTTCGATTTCTTTTCATTAAGCGGATTGTTCAACATTATTATCGGGTGGTTCGGAGGAGAATCTGTGCTAGCCATGCAAGAAAGTGCATATTTCCGGCCTATTTACGTGCTTGCTTCGATATGGAGGGATGCCGGATGGGGCACCGTGGTGTATATGGCTGCCATAAGCGCGATTGATCCTCAGCTCTATGAATCGGCCATGATCGACGGCGCATCGAGATTTAGGCAAATTCGCCACATCACTTTCCCAATTCTCTTACCTACCGTGATGGTACTGTTCTTGCTGGAAATAGGAAATTTCTTGGATCTTGGCTTTGATCAGGTGTACAATCTGCTCACTCCGATGACTTACAACGTAGGAGATATCCTGGATACGTACGTGTTCCGGACTGGCATTCAGCAGGCGCAGTACAGTTTTGCTACAGCGGTAGGGCTGTTTCAATCGGTGATTGGATTTATTATGGTATACACGTTCAATAAGCTGTCGAAGAAAGTATCGGATGGGGGGCTCTGGTAGATATGCCTGAATCGAGAGGGGAAAAAGTATTCGTTACGGCAATTACAGTCTTTCTCATCCTGTTTTCCATAATGGCGATCATACCGCTCCTGTCTGTGATCGCGACCTCGTTCAGCTCCAAAAGTGTTGTCGATATGAACCTGGTCACATTATGGCCGAAGCAATTTACGCTGGATTCATGGATGTATATCATCGACCGTCCCGACTTATGGAAATCGTTTTTCCTGACGCTGGGTTCCACGTTGATCGGCACGATATTGGCGCTTCTGATGACCGCCTTGTTCGCGTACCCGCTGTCGAAGCCCGAGTTCCGCTGGGGTTCCGTCATTATGATGGGGGTTGTGATCGCCATGATCTTCAAGGCGCCTATTGTGCCTTACTTTCTAACGGTCCGCAGTATCGGCCTTTATGATAATCCATTGGTTCTGGTCCTGCCGCATATTCTGAATCCGTTCAATCTAATCATTATGAGAACCTTCTTCAAGCAATTCTCCAAGGATTTGGAGGAAGCCGCCTTTCTTGAGGGTTGCGGGTATTTCCGAATGCTGTTCCAATTCGTGCTTCCGCTATCCAAGGCCGTACTGGCAACCCTTGCTTTATTCTACGGTGTCGTGCTCTGGAATCAGTTCCAGCATCCGCTCTTTTTCCTGCAGGATACGAACTGGTTCCCGCTGCAGATCAAGATCAAGATTAGACAGTTCATCACCGACGATAACGTGATTATGGCAGGTGCCGCATCAACGGCTGATCTCAACTATAATGAGCGGACCTTAAGAGCAGCGACCGTTATTTTCGCTATTATACCGATTATTTTGGTGTATCCTTTCTTGCAGAAATATTTCGTCAAAGGAGCCATGATCGGCTCTGTAAAAGGGTAATTCAAAGGGGGAAAAAACATGAAACTTAAAAAGATTGGCTTGTTACTAGCGGCAAGTATCCTTGCAATTACTACAGTAGCCGGTTGCAGCGGAAACAAAAACGCTTCCGAAGGCCCAGCGGATACGAGCCAGAATCAGACCTCTGGCGGAGAAAATATTGTTGATATCGAAGTGTGGGGAACAAACATCGGTTATAAACCAGTCGAGAAAGGCAGCAAACTGTATGAATTGTACAAGGAAAAGCTTGGCGTAGGTGTCATCAATCCTTATGTGGAATGGAATGGAGGCACCAACTACCTGAATCAGTTGAACCTGAAGATCGCTGCTAACGAAATGCCGGATCTGTTCATACCTCACCAGGGCATTGAGAATAGTCTGGCTAAAACCGGTGCGATTGCCGACCTGACCGAACTGTTGCCTAAATATGCACCAAACGTATGGAAAGCCTTTCCGCAGGATATGTGGAATGTGGTCAAAGCGAACGACCCTACCGGTCAAGGGAAGATCTATTATATTCCGGGTATGGTGGACTACGGAAGATACGCCGGCATGATCCGCCAGGATTGGCTCGACAAGTTGGGCTTGCCGATGCCGAAGACCCAAGACGAATATGTACAGGTGCTGAAGGCATTCCGGGACAAAGATCCTAATGGCAATGGTCAAAAGGATGAGATTCCTACAGGCGGTCGCGAGCAGGCCCGCTGGATGGACCATTTGTTCGCCATGTACGGGGTAGCCATGTTCGAAGGCTATCCGGATTGGGACATTTACGACGGGCAGCTGACTTATTCTGCGGTAACTCCGAATATGAAAGCAGCTTTGGAGTTTTTGGCTGAGCTGTACAAGGAAGGATTAATAGATAAGGAGTCGCTGTTAAACACAAAGGATAAGTGGGACGGCAAAATTCAGTCTGATAAAGTAGGGAACTATTTTCATTGGATCGAGCATGGGAATTTGATTTTAGAAAACTTATATAAAAACACGGGCGTGAAGGCTGAATTTTCCGTTCTCCCCGTACCACAGGTAGAGGGCTATAAGGGCTTCTATACCTGGAAGAGATTTGCTCCTCCTCAATGGGTCGTCAAGAACAATAAGGATCAAGAGAAGTTAATGGCCACCCTGAAGCTGCTGAACAACATGTACGATAAAAAGAATTGGAAAGATTTGTTCCTCGGCGTGGAAGGCATGCACTATACGATGAAGGATGGTAAAGCTGTCAAACTTCCTGATGACAAGAGCAGTCAGGAAAATATGATTCTTAATACATCCTCGAGTGTAGCGACACTTGATTTTACTACCGAGCTCTTCGAGAGCACTGCATCGAAAGACAATAAGTGGGCCATTGATCAGGTCACCCGAAATATGAAGGAAGCCCAGCAGTATGCCAAGATCATTGCTGGCGACGGTATGCCGGCGAGCGTGTATGACGGCTACCCGGATATTAACAATCGTACGTTGTATGTGGAATACGCCACCAAGATTATTCTTGGGCAATACCCGATCAGCAAGTTTGATGAATTCGTCGATAAGTGGAACCAATACGGTGGTGAAGAGGTTACGAATCGTGCCAGAGAATGGTATTCAAAAGTGAATAAATAATAGTTTATCCGCCCGGCATTGATTCGAAGACGGGCGGATATTTCAATCCAAGCTGGCAGCAGGTACCGGATGACTGGCAGTGAGTTGAAGAGGGGGCAATTATGAAAAATCGACTAATGGAAGTGTTGAAGGGTCAGGAACATAATTATATCCTTCCTTTTCTATGGCAACATGGTGAGGAGGAAGAGGTGATTCGAGACGAGATGGCCCGTGTTCATGAAGCCGGAATCGGCGCCGTCTGCGTGGAGTCCCGACCTCATCCGGATTTTCTTGGACCAAAATGGTGGAAGGATATGGATATTATTATGGAAGAAGCACGGACTCGGGGCATGAAGGTATGGATTCTCGACGACGATCATTTTCCAACGGGACACGTGGGAGGAAAAGTAAAGGAGGCTCCGGCAGAGCTTCATCGCATGTTTTTGGGGGAACGTTATATCGATACCATCGGTCCTGCCCAAGGAACATCTCTGTTGCTGGATACCTTACTGATGTGTGGGCTTCGGCCAACGATCTCTCAGACCCTACACGCGAACGGCAAAAATAAGCTGGTTTCAGTGGTCGCGGTCCGCCGCAATCCAACGAATGGAACATTGCTCAATGACTGTGTCGATTTAACTGACCTTGTGCATGACGGTATCCTTTATTGGGATATCCCTGAAGGGTATTGGCGAGTATTTATTATTTCAGAAAACAAGGATGGCGGCAGTAAAGAGCAGAAAGATCATTTGAACCCGCTTGACCGGGATTCAGTTCGTATATTGCTCGATACGGTATACGAGGCTTTTTACGAACGATACAAAGCGGATTTCGGAAAGACATTTGCCGGCTTCTTTTCAGATGAACCCGGATTCTACAATGACCCGGTAACCTTTGATTTCGATTCGAAGCCTGGAAAGCAGGGAGTGCCCCTCCCTTGGAGCCGGGAGATGCCGGCCCTGCTTGAGCAGGCGCTGGGTGTGGGTTACCATAAATATCTATATTTTCTCTGGCAGGATGCTGGGGAACAGTCGAATATCGTGCGGTACGCCTATATGGATATTGTCAGCAAGCTCTATGCGGAAAGCTTCTGCAACCAAATCGGAACATGGTGCAGAGCCCGCGGGGTAGAATACATCGGACATGTTCTTGAAGACAATAACGTTCATGCAAGGCTCGGTCCCGGGGCCGGACACTTCTTCCGCTCGCTCTGGGGGCAAGATATGTCTGGTCTTGACGTGGTGCTGTGGCAGATCGTTCCCGGCTTCGATGAACTGTCTTTTCGCCAGCCAACCAAGGTGACGGATAGTGAATTCTACCACTATGGCTTGGCAAAGCTCGGCGTGTCGCTTGGACACATCGATCCGAAGAAACAAGGTCGGACGATGTGCGAAGTGTATGGGGCGTATGGATGGGCGGAAGGGTTAAAGCTGATGAAATGGCTCACGGATCACATGCTCGTTCGCGGCGTCAATTATTTTGTCCCGCACGCCTTTACCCAGAAAGCTTTTCCGGATCCGGATTGTCCGCCGCACATGTATGCGGGAGGGAAAAATCCACAGTACCGCTACTATAAGCATTTAAATCGATATATGAATCGGATCAGTCACCTGATTTCGGGCGGAAGGCACGTGGCGACAGCAGCCGTTCTATATCACGCTGAAGCCGAATGGTCCGGGGAATCGATGTATTTTCATAAACCCGTGAAAAAATTGATGCAGCATCAGATCGACTGCGATGTTCTGCCTATCGATGTTCTTTTGGAAACGGCTATCGTGAAAGGCGGCAAGCTGCATGTAAACCAGGAGGATTACGAATGTCTGATCGTGCCCTATGCAGAAGCGCTTCCGGCGGCGATGGTTCGACGCTTGGCGGAGTTTGCGGAACAGGGGCTGAATATTCGTTTTGTTGACGGGCTGCCGTTACGATCTAGCGAGGGGAGTGTTATTTCTAGTGAACTGGCATGTCTAGCCGATCACCGGAATGTGAAGCTTGCAGTCTTAGACCAACTGGCGCAAGACCTTATTGCAGAAGGATATTACGATGTTAGAGTAGACAAATACGAACCGTACCTGCGGAACTATCACTACTGTCATGATGGCTTGGATGTTTTTATGTTCTTCAACGAACACCCGAATCGAACCCTATCCACGAAGATTATTTTACCTGTCCAAGGTGATGTTCATGCATATGATGCGTTCCTGAATCGATTGATTGATTTAAATGTAAGTACAGAGAACGGAGCGAAAGCAGTACAGCTTGTCCTTCATCCGTATGAATCTATCGTCCTGCTGCATGGATCTGCCTTGGAAGGCTATGCTGTACTCCCAAGGCATACCGCTCTGGCGGAGCTTGAGCTTCATGGCGAATGGACGGTTTCCACCGCTGATTCTGAAACCTATCCACATTTCAAGAAGTGGGGAAAACTGACGGCTCTGACGAATATGAGCGGACCTAATCATTTACCCCGATTTTCAGGTACCTTCCGTTATGAAACGGAGTTTGAATGGAACGAATCCTTAAACCATGCTCTGCTGGATTTGGGTGAGGTTTACGAAACGGCAGAGGTGTGGTTGAATGGCGAGCAAGCAGGAGTACGCATCTGTCCTCCATACCGGGTGGAGATCAATGGCCTTATAAAGAAGGGCAAAAATAAGCTTGTCATTGAAGTTACGAATACGTTGGTGAAGGATCAGCGTGACTTCTTGTCGGCCTTTACGCAGCAGGAACCAAGCGGGCTCATCGGGCCCGTCCAGGTGAAAAGTATTTTCATGTCCGAGAATCGAAGAAAATAGATGATCAAAAAACATCATAAGGGGGGCCGAATGGATGTTATATCCTATTATAACGGAAACACGTGCAATGCTGGAGTTGAATGGTATTTGGAATTTTAAACTTGACGCTGGAAACGGCTTTGCCGATAAGTGGTACTCAAGGAAACTGACTGACACTATACCGATGGCGGTGCCTTCCTCCTATAACGATATAGGCGTCACATCTGATATCCGGAAACATATCGGCTGGGTTTGGTATGAAAGGGAGTTTGCAGTTCCCAGTCTGCTTCGATCCCAGCGCCTTGTCTTGCGGCTCGGCTCAGCTACGCATGAAGCAATGGTCTATGTGAACGGGGAACTGGTTATGGAGCACAAAGGTGGGTTCACCCCATTCGAAGCCGAAATCAATCGGGTTTTACAAAATGGAAATAACCGGTTGACAGTCGCGGTGAACAATATTGTAAACCATTCCACCATACCTGTCGGACACTATACCGAAAAGGAAATCGATGGGCATGGGAAAATTATTCAAAACACCCCGCATTTCGATTTTTTTAACTATTCGGGAATCCATCGACCGGTCAAGATTTACACGACTCCGCAAACGTACGTGAACGATATTACAATCGTAACTGACTATGCGAACTCTTCTGGGATTGTATCATACAAGCTGGATATTGTTGGTGATGCCCAAGCGAGAGTAAGTATTATCGACAAATCCGATTCTGTTGTGGCACAAGAAGCTGGATTGGAAGGAACGTTGAGCATCCAGAACGTAAAGTTGTGGGAACCGTTGAATGCTTATCTTTACACTTTAAAAGTAGAACTATTGAAGGGCGAAGAAGTCGTCGATGTGTATGAGCAGACTTTCGGTGTAAGAACTGTAGAAGTCAAAGACGGCAAATTCTTGATCAATAATAAGCCATTTTATTTTAAAGGATTCGGAAAACACGAGGATTCCCCCATTAACGGAAGAGGGTTCAACGAATCGGTAAATGTCATGGACCTTCATTTAATGAGGTGGGTGGGTGCCAACTCTTTTCGGACATCACATTATCCATACTCCGAGGAACTCATGCGTCTGGCTGATCGTGAAGGTTTTGTCGTTATCAATGAAGTGCCGGCCGTTGGCTTAAACTTAAACTTCAATGCATTCACGGGCACCAACAGTGGGAATAGCAGCCCAACCTGGGAGAGAATCAAGACACACGAGGCTCATCATGAGGTCATTCGAGAGCTGGTGGCACGGGATAAGAATTATGCGTGTGTAGTTATGTGGTGTGTGGCAAACGAACCAGGGGCGGAGGAGGAAGGAGCATACGAATACTTCAAGCCGCTGGTGGAGTTGACCAAAGACTGTGATCCCCAAAAAAGACCGGTTACCATCACGACGATGATAAAATCCACCCCTAAAAATTGCAAAATTGCGGAGCTAGTGGATGTTCTGGCTCTGAACCGATATTACGGATGGTATTACGATGTTGGTGAGTTAGAAATTGCAAAAATTCATCTTCGCGAGGAATTAGAAGGCTGGAATAAGCGATGTCCAGGAAAGCCGATCATAATGGCTGAGTTTGGCGCCGATACAATTGCCGGGTTCCACGAAGTTGATCCTGTTATGTTCACTGAAGAGTTTCAGGTGGAGTACTTGCGTATCAATCATGAGGTCTTTGATGAATTCGACAATTTTATAGGAGAACATGTTTGGGCCTTCGCTGATTTTAATACAAGCCAGAATGTCAGACGGGTGCAAGGAAACAAGAAAGGGATTTTTACTCGTGAAAGAAAGCCCAAATTCGCAGCTCATGAACTGCGAAAGAGATGGAATACCATTTCTGACTTTGGATACAAAAGGTAGAAAAAAACGAAAAAAAGGAGTGTTGATATGATTCGTACTTCCTTTAACGGAAATTGGACGGTTGGCTCGAAGACCGGCTTTTTTTCAGAAAAAGCAGCTGCAAAGATTCCGTCGAAGACCGTTACCTTGCCTCATGATGCAATGATCGAAAGGAACCGCAAGAAACCTATAGAAGGGGGCAGCGGTAAAAGTGATTTCCAAATCGCCTTTTACCCGGAAGGGGAATATGAGTATAGAAAGATGTTCTTTGTACCAGAAAAGTACAAAGATAAAAGAGTAACCATTGAGTTTGAAGGCGTATATATGAATGCTATGGTGTATTTGAATGGAGCTTTTGCCGGACACCAACCTAATGGATACACGAATTTCTATATAAAAGCAGACCGCTTTCTGAAATACGGGGAAGAGAATGAAATTAAAGTGATTTCAATGAATTACAAAGATTCCCGTTGGTACTCCGGTGCAGGTATTTACCGCAATACCAATCTTCTCATAGGTAATTTGGTCCATATCGCTCTTGATGGCGTCAAAATTTCCACCCCTGATATCGATGCTGACCGTGCTGTAGTCCATGTAGCGACCGTCTTGGAGAACGAAGGACTTCACACACATACGGTCGATGTTCGTACGGAAATCGTCGACGCGGATGGTAGCATTGTTGGCAGCGACTTCGCAACGTTGACCACAATTGCAGGAGAGGGGGCTACATTGCGTCAGCGTGTATACATTCGGCAGCCCAAGCTTTGGAGCGTAGAGAATCCCCATTTATATACTTGCCGAACACGCGTGATGACGGAGAATGAACAACTGGACGAAGAGACGAATTCCTTCGGGATCCGTTCGCTTACACTTGATCCAGACAGAGGACTCTGCATCAATGGCGAAGTCGTGAAGCTTCGCGGCGCCTGCATTCATCACGACAATGGCGTGCTCGGAGCAGCCACGATTGACCGGGCCGAAGAGCGGCGCGTCGAGATTCTGAAGCAGGCAGGCTTTAATGCATTGCGCAGTGCGCATCATCCGATGAGCAAGGCGCTTCTGGACGCTTGCGATCGCCTTGGCATGCTCGTAATGGACGAAAGCTTTGATATGTGGACCTCAACCAAAGTCGATCATGATTACGCACTTCATTTTCCAGTCTGGTGGGAGAAAGATATCCAAGCGATGATAGACAAGGATTACAATCACCCTTGTGTCATTCTGTATAGTATCGGAAATGAAATTCCGGAAGCGGGGAGGCCGATTGCTTCTGTATGGGGACATAGATTGGCGGAGAAGATTCGGTCCCTTGATAGTACCCGTTTTGTAACGAACTCAATCAATTTTATCATATCCGTTTGGGATGAACTCGTAAAGATAAGAAGCGCGAACCAGGCAGCTAGTAATGAAGGCATTAATACGATGATGAATAACATGGGTCAGGAAGAGGCAGCGATTATAAAATCCGATCTCGCCACGCATCGAACGGCAGAATCGTTTGGTTACGTTGACATCGCAGGTTATAACTATGCAGAAGCACGTTATCAGATGGACAGGGAGCTGTTTCCGAATCGGGTGATCGTTGGAAGCGAGACGTTTCCTCAGATGATCGACAAGAACTGGAAGCAGGTGTTGGAGAATAGCCACATTATTGGTGATTTTACTTGGACAGGCTGGGACTATCTAGGTGAAGTGGGGGTCGGAAGAGTCAAGTACGATCCAAATGAAGTGAGCTTTTTAGGATCATACCCCTGGCTTACGGCCTGGTGCGGCGATATCGATATTATCGGCAACCGGCGTCCGGTATCTTACTACCGCGAAATCGTGTTTGGCCTTCGTAAGGATCCGTACATCGCGGTTCAACGCCCTGATCATTACGGCAAACAGCCCATTCCTACCAAGTGGAGCTGGAGCGATTCCGTATCAAGTTGGTCTTGGAACGGGTACGAAGGAGGACCGATTCGAGTGGAAGTGTACGCCGACGCGGATGAAGTAGAGCTGCTCGTGAACGGCAAATCGGCAGGCAAAGCTGCTGCAGGCTATGATCAACGATATAAAGCAGAATTCGATGTAGTCTACGAGCCAGGGGAAATCGCAGCCGTAGCCTACACGGATGGTCAAGCAACTGGACGAATGATGCTTCATTCGGCAACTAGTGACGTCCAGTTGAAAGTAGAGGCGGATCGGTCGGAAATATCCGCGTCCGACGGAGATTTATCGTTTGTAATGATCAGTTTGGTGGACGGACGTGGGAATTTATACAACACCGCCGACCGTAAAGTGGCTGTCCAGGTGAAGGGTTCAGGTGTATTGCAAGGATTCGGAAGTGCTGACCCGAAGTCTTCGGAAAACTTCTTTGATACCGAACGTACAACCTTCGACGGGAAAGCTTTGGCGGTTGTAAGGCCCAAGGATGTTGGCATAATTACCGTGACAGTCACCGCAGAAGGATGCGGCCAAAAGATCATACAAATCAACGCTATAGCAAATACGAAAACCGATACACCGCAAAAAACAACGGTCTTCTAGTGCCCGAAATGAAAATGACTTGGAGTTCGGTTGGACTAGAAAGAACGGCAAAATGTGGGTTGGAAGCAAACAATACATGTGCGCGATCGCTCATTGGAGGCAGCAGATTTATGGATAAGGTAGAGGTATACGAATGTTTTGAGTGTATTCGTCATGGCCCCGAGCCCCACGGTTCATTTGCGGATGTGAACTGTTCGGGCGTATTTATGAATGGCGACCGTAAGATTGCTATCAAAGGCTTTTACAACGGTAACGGAGAGTTCCGGATTCGGTTTATGCCCGGAGAACAAGGCATTTGGACATACGAGATTCGTTCCGAGTACTTTGATCCTGTCCGAGGAATGTTTGAATGCGTGAAGAATACCGGAAGCAATCACGGGCCGGTGCGCGCGAAGGAAATGCACTTCCAATATGCGGATGGACATCAATATGTTCCGTTCGGGACGACTGCCTACGCATGGACGCATCAATCCGAGGAGCTCATGGAGCTTACGAAGAAAACATTGTCCGAGAGTCCGTTTAATAAAGTCAGGATGTGCCTATTTCCGAAGGGCATGGTTTATAACAATGCGGATCCTAAATGGTATCCTTTCGCCAAAAACGCCGAAGGAGCTTGGGATGTTCATCGTCCGGACTTCGCCTTCTGGGCGAACTTGGAGAAACAATTGAAAGCATTGATGGATATAGGGATCGAGGCCGACCTGATTTTGTTCCATCCCTATGACAGATGGGGGTTTGCGCAGCTGACCCGAGAAGACAATTTGACCTACTTGGACTACTGCTTAAGAAGATTAGGTTCGTTCCGCAATATCTGGTGGAGCTTGGCCAACGAATACGACATGGTCTTTAACAAAACAATGGAAGATTGGGATACGTTCGGTACGTTCATCCATAGGGAAGACCCCTACCGTCACTTATTGTCCGTTCACAATTGGCTTCCTCTTTTTGATTTTAATAAGCCATGGATTACTCATTGTTCGATTCAATCGTCCTTCGTGCATAGAACCGAGAGCTGGAGGAATGAATTCAAGAAGCCGGTCATAAACGACGAATGCCGATATGAAGGAGATATTCAAGAAGAGTGGGGCAATATCTCCGCATTCGAGTTGGTTCACCGGTTCTGGGCCACGCTTATCAAAGGAGGCTTCTGTACTCACGGTGAGACCTATTACCGGGAGGACGAGGTGATCTGGTGGGCCAAGGGTGGAGAACTGCGCGGAGAGAGCGTGAAGCGAATCGCTTTCCTTAAGGACATTATTTATAGAATTGGCGGCGAGCTTCAACCGATTCCGGGGAAATTCACCTTTAATCCGAACGAGGCGGAATCGCAGATCAGCCCGGAAGAGCTTCAAAGTCCTATTGTCCAAGCGATCATGAAGCTGGACCCAGTAGAGATGGAGCTGCTGAGAATGAATTTAGATCGTTGCGAGGCTCGCCACGAAGATTTTGTTTTTATTCATTATTTTGGCAAATACTGCAAAGGCTCCTTTACCTTGTCATTGCCCGAAGCGTTTGAATATACGGTCGAGCTCGTCGACATCTGGGAGATGACGCGGGAGACAATAATTCAGGGAGCTAGCGGGAAGGTGAGAGTAAAGCTGCCGGGCAAGGAGGGTATAGCTGTAATCGCAACGCGTATCGAATAAAGGAAATACAGGCTGACCGAGGCTCATTCAAGGATCGGCTTTTGTTTTAGGATAGTAAGATACGATCTTGCAGCCATTCTGGAGAACGCATCTAATAAACTCACATTGCTTCAATAACACCCACACAATCCATTTTGCACCTTTTATAGAGGGAATAAAGGTGCCATCAAAGCGCTTTCAAATGTGGCCTTCATCCCTTGAAGACGTAGAGGGATCACCGAGGGTCAGGTGTATAAAGTAAAATAAAACGATTTAGGAGGACTCCGATGAGCTACATTGTAAATCCCATACTACGAGGGTTTAACCCTGATCCGTCAATTGTTCGCGTTGGGGACGATTATTATATCGCCACATCGACATTTGAATGGTTTCCCGGGATACAAATTCATCATTCCAAGGATTTGATTCACTGGAGAGTCCTGACCCATCCGTTGCATCAGACATCACAGCTTGATATGCGGGGCAACGTAGATTCCGGGGGAATCTGGGCGCCACAGACTTATTGGTCCAATAACGAATATTTTTAAAGGGACTCAAATTGGATATACGGAGGGTCCGCATCTATACAATCGCAATGGATACTATTATTTGGTCACAGCCGAAGGAGGAACAAAATACCAGCATGCCGTATCCATAGCGCGCTCTGCCACCCTTCTTGGACCCTATGAAGTAGATCCGCTGAACCCTATGCTGACAAGCAGCGATCATTCGGAACTGGTTCTCCAAAAGGCAGGGCATGCATCCTTGGTGGAAACCCAAAACGGGGAGTGGTACTTGGCTCACTTGTGTGGAAGACCAACGGCAGAGCTACGATGTACTTTGGGCAGGGAAACAGCATTGCAGCGCTGCTTTTGGGACGATAATGGCTGGTTGCGTATTGAGGGGGTGGCAATAGCCCTTCAGTCCATGTCAAGGCTCCGTTGCTTCCCGCTCATCCATTTGAGATTGAACCGGAGAAGGACGATTTTGATGAATCCACGCTGCGTTTGCAATGGAGTACGCTCCGTATCCCTCCGGATACCAGCTGGTTGACCTTAAGCGAGAGAAAAGGGTATTTGCGCTTGAGAGCTTTCAGCAAATGGCAGGACTAATCCTTTATTACGATACGGAAGATTATGTGTATCTGAGGATCACGCATGGGGAGGAGCAGGGCAGAGTCCTCGGGATTATACAAACGATCCGGGGCAACTACGACGAGCTGCTTGCGCAAGACCTGTCACTTCCAAGCTCGGGGCCAATTCGATTAAAGGCGCGGTGTGCCGAGATTGCCTGCATTTTTTTTATGCCCTGGGCGGCTCAGATTGGCAGTCGATTGGCGTGAAAATCAATATCCTTCATCTAGCGGATGAAGCTTCTGACCTGCTCCGGTTCACGGGAACTTTTGTCGGAGTTTACGTTCAGGATTTGGGTGGAACCCGCCGTCATGCTGATTTTGACTATTTTATTTACAGGGAAATTGCTCCAAAATAATCGGAAGGCATAAAAGAGAGGCTTAGGGCCTCTCCAGATTGTCGAGAAACCTCGTCATTTTGAGACGTGGGTTTCTTTTTTTACATCACGCGGTGTCTATATAGAATGCTTTTTATCTTTCTCATGATTTGGTGATGTACCAGAGTGTGTTAATATGCGGTTTAGTACTTTTTCAGTAAATGGCATAAAGCAATTGAGTATTAGCCCCCCTAAGCAAACGGTTAACAAAGTTCCAACGCCAATTAGTCCATTTAAAATCACTGCTATGATCAAGAATATGAGGTAGATGAATGTTCTCGAAAAAAATAGATTTGTTCTAGTTAATTCTTGTATGATTATTGTTAATCGGTCAACTGGAATGGGTGCAAAATTTGTCTGCAAATATATTGCAGTTCCTAATCCTACAACAACTAAACCAATTCCAAAACAAACAACTTTGCTGTACCATAGTTCAGGTGTTATCAAATTGTGCAATAAAAAAAGCCACATATCAATACCAATACCCGTTATAAATGCTGTTAACAATCCCAAAACTTCTGGTCTTTGTCTTTTTAAAAGTGAATTACAACATATCAATATTATAGCTATTATGATTTCCCAACTTCCCACAGTAAGCCCCACATTTATAGACAGTCCTACCAAAAGTGCATCAAAAGGTGAAGTCCCAAGGTCTGATTGTATAGTGAAAGAAATTCCAAGGGATAATATAAAAATTCCTAATACAAAAAAAATATATCTCACTTTACTCGACCTCTTTATCATAATTCCATGTTGCAGATGCAACAAAATTAGGGTAAATTTAATATATACCATTTTTATTGCATTTGCAACAAAATAGATGCGAAGGAGTTAATTATGAAGGAAGTACTTCGTGAGATTGGAATGATAGCAAGGGCATTAGATTCTATAAGTAATATAGAATTTAAAGAATATGATCTTACAAAAGGGCAGTATTTGTACCTTGTGCGAATATGTGAAAACCCAGGAATCATTCAAGAAAAGTTAGCTGAGATGATAAAAGTAGATCGAACAACTGCATCTCGTGCTATAAAAAAACTTGTAATTAATGGATTTATTGAAAAGAAAGAGGATGACCATAACAAAAAAATTAAAAAACTCTTTCCAACAGAGAGAGGGAACAATGTTTATCCTTTTATAAAAAGAGAAAATGATTATTCCAATAACGTTGCATTAGAGGGATTTTCAGAAAGAGAAGTAGAAACCATTTTCAATCTTCTTCAAAGAGTAAGAGAAAATATAGGGAATGACTGGGAATTTGTGAAAAAGGGGAACAAGAGAAATTATTGATTTATATAAAGGAGCGATACATTAAAATGACTGTAAAAATAATAAAGTGCAACCGTGAAGATTTACAAATACTCCAAGAAATAAGTATTGAAACATTCAACGATACATTTAAAGATCAGAATTCACCTGAAAATATGAAAGCCTACCTGGAAAGAGCATTTAACCCTAAACAGTTGGAGGAGGAATGGTCCAATATCTCTTCAGAAATCTTTTTCATCTATTTCAATGAAGAACTCGCTGGATATTTAAAGATAAATATGAATGATGCCCAATCCGAAAAAATGGGTGATGAGTCATTCGAAATTGAGAGGATTTATATAAAGAACAAATTTCAAAAACATGGGCTTGGTAAATATCTGCTAAATAAAGCTATGGAAATTGCGATGGAACATAATAAAAAGAAAATCTGGCTCGGTGTATGGGAAAAAAATGAAAACGCTATTGCTTTTTATAAGAAAATGGGGTTTGTTCAAACTGGCGCACACTCTTTTTATATGGGTGATGAAGAACAAATTGATTTCATAATGACCAAAACAATTAATTTTATATTGTAATTTGTTTACTAATATATATAACATTAAATATAATTGAATTTAAAAAAGCTTTCTAGGGTTCCGCGATATAATATCGGCTGGTCCGAGAGAAAACTCACAGTCGTCGTACTGTGCCACGGAGGGATAAAAGCCTGGGAGAAAAACTGCTGTATGACTTCATTTGCAGCATTATTTGAATTGGAGAATTACAGTTTATTTACACTGTACAGCTAACCTCGCTCAGGTGATATTTTAGCTATGCAATTTCTAAATTAAGCAACAGGTGTCAAAATCCAAATTTGGGATTATTTTTCCGTTGAAAACGCTATCCCCATCCTGTATAATAACTATACAATTAATATTAGGGTTGTTACTGCAATGCAGGCAAAGCCTAAACCAATCCGTACTAAATTATGTTTAGTTTTGGATTAGTTTAGGTTTTTTTTGTTAGTAAAAAATATAAAGTGGGCGAACTCATGAGGATTAAAAAAGTATTCAACAATAATGTTGCATTGGTAGAAGGGCCAAATCGATCCGAGATCATTGTTATTGGAAAGGGACTAGCCTATCGGAAAAATCCAGATGAAAATATAGATCCATCCAGAATCGAGAAGACTTTCGTGATGGAGACTAAAGAATTATCTGAGCGGCTATCTACATTACTGAGTGAGATTCCTACAAAGCATCTAGAATTGACAGATCAAATTATCCGTTATGCAGTAAAGGATCTAAATACTTCCTTTAGCAATAATATCTACCTGGCTCTTACAGATCATATTAGTTATGCAATTACGCGCGCTGCACAGGGATTGAGTCTCAAGAATGCGCTGCTCTGGGAGATACAGAAGTTTTATCCGAAAGAATATCACACGGCAATGCACGCATTACACTTAATTGAAAAGGAAACAGGAATTAAATTACCTGTAGATGAAGCTGGCTTTATAGCAATGCATTTTGTGAATAGCCAACAGGATGGTCAGGAAATGGAACAGACCTTAATGGTAACCCAGATGGTTCAAGGAATTCTTAATATAGTAACACTTCATTATGGGATAGAGCTAGATGAGAATTCGTTAAATTATAGCCGCTTTGTGACTCACTTAAAATATTTTTCTTATCGCACCATACGTCATGAATCGATTCCTTCTGAGGATGATGAGCTCTACGAACAAGTCGTTGCCAAGTATCCTGAAGCTTTTGCCTGCAGTGAGAAAGTAAGAGCATATTTACGGGAAGAGTATCAAGTTGAGACAACCGAAGGTGAAATGGTCTATTTCATGCTCCATATTAGGCGTGTGACCAGCAGAGATTAACCTATTACAATAAATAGCAGGGTTGTTACCATTAGTTGGGCAAAGCCTGGATAAGTGATGAGTGTACTGGTTTTCAGTATGCTTTATCACCTGTTCAGGTTTTTTTGTTTCATATAAAAAGAATGAGGTATAAAGGAGCGAGAACAAATGAAGTACGAAAGACTAGCCAAAGATATCGTGCAGAACATTGGGGGAGAGGAGAATGTCACGAATCTTGTCCATTGTGCAACCCGGTTGAGATTTAATTTAAAAGACAATCATGTACCCGATAAAGAGAAGCTGAAAAGCTTGGAAGGAGTGCTATCGGTCGTAGAAAGTGGTGGTCAATTTCAAGTGGTTATCGGGAATGACGTTGCACACGTGTATCAAGAGATTATGAAAACCAGCAAACTAGGGGCGAGCAATACTGCATCCGAGGATGGAGATAAACCTAAGGAGAAGATCATGTCCAGAATTTTTGCAGTGATTTCTGGAAGTTTATCTCCCCTGTTGCCTGCTATGGCGGGGGCGGGGATACTTAAAGCTTTCCTAACCTTATTCACAACTTTTGGATGGATCTCTGCCGAAAGTGGAACTTACCTAATCCTGGCTGCAGCAGCAAATGCCGTCTTCTATTTCCTGCCTATATTCCTGGGTGTCTCTGCAGCGTTCAAATTCGGCGTCAATCCTTATGTAGGTGGAGTTATTGGTGCAGCATTAATGGAGCCGAATTTTACGGGGCTATTGGCTAATGGAAAAACTTCTTCATTTCTAGGCATTCCTGTAGTCCTAATGGATTATTCGTCAACCGTCTTTCCGGTGTTCGTAGCTATTTGGATATTCTCTTACGTGGAGAAATATCTAAAGAAAATCATCTATAAAGAGCTGCAGACGTTTTTGGTTCCGTTATTGTCCTTAGTCATCATTGTACCGCTCACTGTTATGATCTTTGGCCCATTTGGAGTATATGTCGGAAACGCGATAGCCGATGCCATTAATTATCTCATGGGAGTAAGCGGGCTGTTGACAGGAGCTGTCATTGGCGGGTTAATCTTTTTCCTTGTTGTTTTTGGCCTTCATTGGGGCATTATTCCGATCGTTCTGGCAAATCTTACGAATGGAACCGATCCAATCCTTGCGATGTGGGCAGCCTCTAACTTTGCGATGGCAGGGGTGGCACTGGCCGTTTTCATTAAATCCAAAGAAAAGTCTTTGAAATCAATTGCTGGTTCCTCTACGTTAAGTCTGTTTTTAGCAGGTGTCTCTGAGCCGACTGTCTACGGGATATTGCTGCGTTACAAGCGCACGATTCCCTATGTTATTATTGCTGGAGCTATCGGCGGGGCAATTAATGGCGGTTTCCATACGTATGCTACAGCATTTGTCTTCCAAAATATTTTTTCAATCGGTGCATTTGAACCTATTGGGTATTATTTAATAGGAATTGCAGTTGCCATGGGTATTGGTTTAATTCTGACGATTCTTTTCGGATACATGGATAAAAAAGCTGTAACAGTAGCTGAGCCAATTAATGAAACTCCTACTGTAGAAACAAAGGCTATTCAACCAGAAGCAAGTGTCACTGTTACTGATGGTTCGCCGAGCTTAAAGAAAGAGATACTGGTCAGCCCATTAACAGGTGATGTGAAATCCTTGACTGAAGTCCCCGATCCTGCCTTTGCAGAAGGTGCTATGGGGAAAGGTATTGCAATAATCCCAAGTGTTGGCCAAGCCTTCTCGCCAGTGAACGGTACGATTGGCACTGTACTTAAGTCAGGTCATGCTGTAATTATAATGTCCGAGAATGGCGCGGAAATACTGATTCATATTGGAATCAATACCGTTCAATTAAAAGGACAATATTTCACGCCTCGAGTAAAGGCAGGAGATCAGGTCCGCAAAGGAGATCTATTAATTGATTTTGATCTTGAGAAGATTAAGGAAGCCGGATACAATCCGATCACGCCTGTTATAATCTCAAATACCAGTGATTATTTGGATGTTATTGAAACAACAAACTCATCAGTTTTGACACAAGATAAGTTGCTGACGCTTGTTGTCTAAGCAAAACTAGTTAGGAAGGAGACTAAGTGCATCAAATGGGTCTGATTTAGATTAACATATAGCAAATATAAAGGCCGTCCTTTAATTAGGGACGGCTTTTATGTTAAGAATAATTATATATAATCATCGTGTGTATCACGTACCAGGGCATGTTTTCAAACTCAGTGCAAGCTACACCACAATGGATGCCAAGGCCCAAAATGCCTTAAACGTAGAATTTAATTTATCATAGCGAGTCGCCAGACGACGATAGTTCTTTTGTCTATAAGATTGGTGCATTATTTCTTGGTATTCTCGGAACCGTGGTGGCGCTAACAATAGTATGGATAAAAAGAAGGAAGAGAAGGAGATTGAATCAATGATGACATTACAAGCTATTATTGCAGATAAAAACCACAAACTTATACCCACCGTTAAAGAATTGTATACCAGTAGTTTTCCTGTAAAAGAACGCATACCATTTAACCTGCTGATAAAACTAAGTGAATCAGGCAAGTCTGATTTACTATTATTCACTGATAATCATACATTTGTAGGTTTCGCTTACCGTGAACTATTAAAGTTTACAATGGGAAGAACACTCTTTTGGTTTATAGGACCTAAGATCATTGATGATTAATTTAGTTGTTTTGGAAAAGTTGCTGATTTGAATGATATTCATACTATGTTTGATACAGCTGACCCCAATTTGACAATGTTGAATTCAATCCTTACAATGAATGACAATCAGTCGTTTTTTTATTGTATGCAAGGGGGGCTAGAATATCGAAGATAAAAAAGCACGTATTATCCAAGCAGCTATTGAAGTTCTAAGCAGCAAAGGCATTGAAAAAACCAAAGTGTCCGATATAGTTAAGCGTGCTGGTATTGCTCAAGGTACATTTTATTTGTATTTTCCGTCCAAACTAGCCGTTATGCCCTCTATTGCTGAAGTAATGGTCCAGAAAACACTAAGTTATCTGGAAAAGAATGTAGATCCCGGGGCTGCAATTCAAGAACAACTCCAAGTTTTAATCCGAACTGTATTTCAATTGCAAAAAGAGGAACGTGAGAAGACTGCGCTCCTCTTTGCAGGGCTTGCATCAAGTGAGTATTTAAAAGAATGGGAGTCCATATATGCCCCTTACTACAAATGGATGTCAACATTGTTAGGCAAGGCGCAAGCCAGAGGAACTATCCGATCATCTTTGGATGTTAATCGAACAGCACGGCTGCTAATTGGTATCATTGAATCAGCCGCCGAGCAGATTTATTTGTATGATCAAATAGATGAAATGGAAGCAAAAGTACAAACAGATGAGCTTTATACATTTATTAAACATGCACTAGGTATTGAGGTCCTTTAAAGAAGGACCTTTTTCAAAAAGGACAGTGACTGACAATCATTCATTATAAAAAAGAGTGTCGAGACTTTGCGTATGACTTAAGCTCTAATAATCTAATACGTTTGAGCAATAAACGTTAAACAACAAGGAGAATTAATATTATGGGTCGCAAAAAAAGTATGAAATTAAAAAAAGTAGATATTTCACATCTGGAGCAATACTGTCAACTTCTGCGCTATGTTTTTCAGGTCACTCATAACGAGCTTCATAAGATAGGTTGGGAGGAAGACGAAATTATACGTGCCAAGTCACCCGGGCTCCAGCAGGCGGATGTGTTGGGCTGGTTCGATGGTGAGAAACTGGCTTCTCAGGTAGCAACCTATCCTTTACAGGTTAATATATTCAACCGAACTTATGCCATGGGTGGCTTGACAGGTGCGGGTACCTTTCCTGAGTACTCCGGTCAAGGTCTGATGAATAAACTATTGTATCAGGCCCTCGCTAATATGCGTGACAAAAAACAATCCATTTCGTTCTTGTATCCATACTCGATTCCATATTACCGCCGTAAAGGGTGGGAGATCATTTCCAATAAAATTGTGTATGAAGTTCATGACTATCAATTGCCTAAAACCAAGCCCGTACCTGGTGATGTAGTGCGAGTAGATCCGGAAAGCGAAGATGTAAAAAAAGCCTACGAACGATTCTCATTTCAAACACATGGAGCTATGCTGCGGGGGGATCTTGCATGGAATGAATACTGGCGATGGGATTCAAGTGATTTAACCGCTGCCGTTTATTATGGTGAAGATGGTCAACCCGAAGGCTATATTCTTTATTGGATAGAAAAAGAGGTCTTTCACGTCAAAGACATGATTTTTATTCATGAAGAGGCTCGTAGTGGACTCTGGAATTTTATCAGTGCACACTTTTCCATGATATCCAAAGTTGTTGGTAATATTTATACGAATGAACAACTGGCTTTTTTGCTGGAAGATGCCGATATTAAGGAAACCATCTCACCTTACTACATGGCCCGAATAGTGGATGTTGAACAATTTATCTCGGAATATCCGTTCAAACCTGCTGCCTTAGATAGAGAATGGACATTTACTATACAAGATCCGCTACTCTCCTGGAATCAGGGAACATATACGTTACGAATTGATCCCAAAGGAAAAGGGGAGATATTTCGAAGTCATAAACAAAGTGAGGATAGCATTAGCATTCAGACAATGACCACGATGCTACTCGGATATAAACGACCTGAATATCTGCATAAGATTGGCCGCATCAAGTGCGCCCCTGAAACGATTGAACTACTGGAAAATACCATTGAACAGAAGACGCCTTATTTTTCTGATTTTTTTTAAATAATTGCAGATCAGGAGTGCCGCAAGAGGCTATGGTCCGAACTAAAGTCGAGCGCCGGCCATCGATCGCAAAACCGGGCTTCTTCCGGAAGTACCTGAAGCGTAAGCTGCTGGAGATCATGGCGGCCGTCGCCACATGCCATCTCAAGACGAGGGCTAGAAGATGATCTCTATAACTCTATCAAGAAAAATGACTATCCTACAGTTTGTTTAATCATAGCCAGATTACGCAGGAGAGGAAAGGAACTTACTTAGACGTATGAGCAGGTTGCAGCATTGAAAGAGGCTAGCTATGCCCCTTTCCCACGGGCTGTAAGGAAAGGGGGGAATGCTAAGTCGCGAGGGGAATATCTGCTCTAGTTAGTTCATCATACAACATTTGAGGCATGGCACTAAGCGTTTTGCGATTGTGTTCTTCGGGAGTGTCGAACGGTTCATTAAGCAGCCACTGTCTGGTCATATTGGAGCATGCGAATGCGTGATAATTCATAAAAAATTCCAAATCTTTGTTTATTGGGAATGTCCCAAATTGTGATAGTGAATTTAAATATAAACTTACAAAATAAGTGTGTGAATGTTCCAATAATGAATTCTGTCCACTTTCAATCAAGACTTTTTTATAAAATGCTCTTTTCTCATTGAGCTTTTGAAAAAAAAGATATGTAACTGTGCTCCATGGTTCGGACGAGTTTTCCGACATCACTTTTTCTACATCTGAGGAGTAGATCCAATTGACCAATTCAAATTTGTCATGGAAATGATAATAGAATGTTTGGCGTGGAACGCTACAGTAATCTGCTAGCATTTTTACGGTAATTTTCTTAAAAGGTACACTATGCAATAGTTCAACTAAGGCTTCGGCAAACATTGCCTTAGTCATATCTTTTGTTGACATCGTTCTTTTCACCTTCATATTCCATAGTCATTTGACGCATCAAACGCTTATTATATTTTAAAAAGTATGCCACTGAATGACAAATTATTAACAATGGCAAAAAATTTGTCATCCACCTTCAAGTGTCTATATTATATAAGACTTTACTACATATACAATGCTAATGTATTCAAGTTAATTAGAGAGGTGGATTATTGTGAAAACAGAAAATCGTGTTACAGATATACTTGGAATACAATACCCGATTGTTCAGGCGGCCATGTCCTGGATAACGGACGCTAAATTTGTCGCAGCGGTATCAAACGCGGGAGGGATGGGAGTATTGGGTCCTCATGCCGGTCATAATACGTCACCCTCTGGTCCAGATGAGGTTGGCAAAAGGATTGGAAATGAAATACGTAAGCTAAAAGCTTTGACGGAAAAACCTTTTGCTATGAACCTTTATTTGCCTGAAGATGGCCATTCGGATAAATATTCAAAAGCTACATTCGAGGCAGCTATAGGGGAAGGTGTAAAATACTTTGTGACAGTAGGCTCAGTCAATAAAGCTATGATGAAAGAAATCAAGGATCACAATTGCATTTTGATTCATCGTGAAGTCACTCCTTCACCTAAAGCAGCGAAAATGGCTGAGGATCATGGTGCAGATCTTATCATTGCAACTGGTTATGATGAAGGTGGATGGATTCCTCAAAACAAAATAGGGACGTTCTCGATTGTTCCAACGATCGTGGATTCAGTAAGTATTCCGGTTATGGCGGCAGGTGGCATCAATGATATTCGTGGAGTGAGAGCGGCGTTTGCTCTTGGAGCTGAAGCTGTATATGTAGGAACTCGTTTTATCGCATCTGAAGAATGCCCTGCTGCCGATGCTACGAAACAAGATATTGTTACTTCAAAAGGTTCAGATCTGCTTATGGTATCATCAATGCAACGTTCCACCCCACATCAATTTGCTTGTGAGTTAGAGACCTTGTATAGAAATGGAGAATCATCCGAAAATAACGAAAAAAGAATAAGTGCAATCGGTGGTGTTTCTACTAGCATGTTACATGGAAAGCTGGATGAGGGGATCGTCTCTGTAAATACAGCGATAGATCTGATAACTGAAGTGAAAAGCTGTAAAGAAATCGTTCATGAATTGATGGCTGACTTTATAGAGAGTTAATAATGATAGCGGGGAAATCAAAAAAGAACCTGGGTAGTTTTCTCAGGTTCTTTTATATTGCATATAAACAAACACGATGTTATAATCAGATCGCGACTTTGTCAAGTTATATGGATAAAAGTTATGTATCTTACACTCTAAGTTTACCATGCCGCTAACCTCTTGTCAAATGTTTTTCTCAATTTAATGGTTAGGAGAGATGTTGAATGAATTCCTTGGTTCTCGGTTTTCAGGAAATGGAAAAAACGCAGC
The DNA here is from genome assembly GCF_000245715.1 of Paenibacillus sp. Aloe-11. Classification (NCBI taxonomy): domain Bacteria; kingdom Bacillati; phylum Bacillota; class Bacilli; order Caryophanales; family Paenibacillaceae; genus Paenibacillus; species Paenibacillus sp. Aloe-11. The sequence goes on from NZ_JH601054.1 coordinate 361,295, forward strand.
TTTTGCTCGTTGGTGGAAAAGGGTTAAATTTAGGGGAATTATCAAAAATTGAGGGAATACAAGTGCCCGAAGGATTTTGTGTTACAACAGTAGGATATCAAAAAGCCATCGAACAAAACGAAACGTATCATGCTTTGTTGGATCGACTAACCAGGCTAAAAGTAGAAAATCGAGATCAAATTGGTGAAATCAGCAGGAAGATTCGACAAAGCATTATGGAAATAGAAATTCCTTCCGATGTTGTGCAAGCAGTTGCTCACTATCTCTCCCGGTTTGGTGATGAACATGCGTATGCAGTGCGTTCTAGTGCGACTGCTGAAGATTTACCACATGCCTCTTTTGCTGGTCAACAAGACACCTATTTAAATATCATCGGTAAAGAAGCAATCTTGCAGCATATCAGCAAATGTTGGGCTTCCCTATTTACGGATCGCGCGGTAATCTACCGTATGCAAAATGGATTTGACCACAGTCAAGTTTATTTATCCGTTATCGTTCAAAGGATGATTTTCCCACAGGCTTCAGGGATTTTATTTACCGCTGATCCGATTACTTCCAACCGAAAGCTGCTATCCATCGATGCCAGTTTTGGACTTGGAGAAGCACTGGTCTCTGGCTTGGTCTCTGCAGATGGTTATAAAGTACAGGAAGGGGAGATCGTCGATAAGAGGATAGCAACCAAAAAAATAGCTATCTATGGACGGAAAGAAGGCGGAACAGAGACAAAGCAGATCGATCCTGATCAGCAAAAGACTCAAACACTTACTGAACAACAAATTTTAGGGCTGGCACGCATCGGAAGACAGATCGAAGCTTATTTTGGTTACCCGCAAGATATCGAATGGTGTTTGGCCGATGATACATTTTATATTGTCCAGAGCCGGTCAATCACGACTTTATACCCGATCCCTGAAGCGAATGATCAAGAAAATCACGTTTATGTATCTGTTGGTCATCAACAAATGATGACTGACCCGATAAAACCATTGGGATTGTCTTTTTACCTGTTAATAACTTCTGCGCCCATGCGTAAAGCCGGTGGAAGGTTGTTTGTTGATGTTACACATATGCTGGCTTCACCTGTCAGAAGAGAAACTTTCTTAAATACCCTGGGAAAATCCGATCCGCTCATAGAAGACGCATTTATGACCCTAATAGAGCGAGATTTTATAAAATCGTTACCAGATGATAGAAAAGAACTGAGTCCCGGTAATAGCAGTAAAGGGTTGTCGTCTGCAGGTTTTCAAGCACAAATCGAAAACGATCCGGCAATCGTTTCTGATTTGATTAAGAACAGTCAAGCATCGATAGAAGAATTAAAACAAAACATCCAAACGAAATCGGGAGCAGATTTATTTGATTTTATTCTGGAAGATCTCCAGGAATTAAAGAAGATCTTATTTGACCCACAAAGTTCAAAGGTTTTTAGGACTGCTATGAATGCTTCGTCATGGATCAATGAAAAAATGTACGAGTGGTTAGGTGAAAAAAACGCAGCAGATACGCTTTCCCAATCTGTACCAAACAACATTACTTCGGAAATGGGTCTGGCGCTATTGGATGTCGCAGATGTGATTCGTCCTTATCCGGAAGTCATTGCTTATTTACAACATGTAAAAGATGATAATTTTTTGGATGAACTGGTTAAGTTTGATGGTGGACAGGAAACTCAAGACGCTATCTATGCTTATCTCAACAAATACGGAATGCGATGTGCCGGTGAAATCGATATTTCGAGAACTCGTTGGAGTGAAAAACCACTTACACTTGTCCCTATGATTCTCAGTAATATCAAAAACTTCGAGCCTAATGCTGGCAATCGGAAATTTGAGCAAGGGCGACAGGAAGCTTTAGAAAAAGAACAAGAGTTATTAGATCGATTGAAGCAATTACCGGATGGTGAACAAAAAGCTGAAGAGACAAAACGAGTGATCAGCTTAATCCGGAATTTCATCGGTTATCGTGAATATCCAAAATACGGCATGGTTAATCGCTACTTCGTTTATAAGCAAGCTTTACTGAAAGAAGCCGAACTACTCGTACAAGCGGGCGTTATTCATGAAAAAGAAGATATATACTATCTCACTTTTGAAGAACTTCACGAAGTCGTACGCACAAATGAACTAGATTACCAAATCATTAGCAAACGAAAAGACGAGTACAAATTATATGAAAAACTAACTCCACCACGTGTTATCACGTCTGATGGTGAAATCATTGCAGGTGAGTACAAACGAGAAAATATCCCAGCCGAAGCTATTGTAGGTCTACCTGTTTCTTCCGGAGTTATAGAGGGACGAGCACGTGTCATCTTAAACATGGAAGATGCTGATCTCGAAGATGGAGATATATTAGTCACCTCCTTTACTGACCCTAGCTGGACACCATTGTTTGTATCCATAAAAGGCCTAGTCACCGAAGTTGGTGGACTGATGACCCATGGAGCAGTTATCGCACGTGAATATGGCTTGCCAGCAATTGTCGGAGTGGAGAATGCTACCAAGCTGATAAAAGATGGGCAACGAATTCGCGTGCATGGAACAGAAGGGTATATCGAAATATTATAATGGCTAAGATAAAAGGGCGGTTACCCGGATCGTCCTTTTATCTACCCATCTTTTTATGGGCAATATAAGTATAATCTCTCTTGTAAACCTTCTAAGACCTTATCTGGCACTTCCCTGACCTTGATATCCGCACCTAGGAAAAGTAGCCAATTTATGATTTCGGTTAATTCTTCTGAATTATGAACATCGATAAAAGTGTTTAGAATGGCTGTGGTTTGGTAAGGATTCGTATAGGAAATTGAAACTTTTAAAGGATGGTATTTTTTGAACTGGGCAATCGCCTTTGGACCAAGTTCAAGGACAAGATTGATAACTTCTTCTTGCTTACTTAGTTTTTCTAAAATCTTTTTCTTACTTGCTCTTTTTTTCGTGGGGTATGGTTCTACATTGGTGAGATTGTCGACAGGAAAAATCCGTCTCTTTTCTCCCTCTAAGTCAAAGCCTTCAATGTGCCATAAGTTTTTTTCACGATAAAGGTGCAAGAGATAAATGGGATAAGACTTTATTACCTTCTCTTCTTTGACGGTAACCAATAAATAGCTATCCAAAAGAAGGATTTGGATGAGTTTTTCCAACATAGGATGGGGCAGGTCTGACAGATCAAGCAGGTCAGGATTATGGGGGTTGGTCCCTTCAAAAAGCAATATTTGATTCAAGAGAACAAGGTCATCTTGCTGGTTTTCCGAGATGAGGCCTAGTAATTTCTCAGCCAAAGACTGACGACTCTTTAGATAAGGAAGTTGTTGGTTTCTTGTGGCCATAAAGGCAATAAACAGAGCTTTAGTCTCATTATCGGTAAAGCGGACAGTGGGCAGGACAGAGTTGTTCATGACAAAATAACCCCCATCCCTTCCAACTTCAGCGACAAGTGGCATCCCCATGGCTTCAATTTCTCTGATATCTCTAATAGCTGTCGAACGAGAGATGTTAAATTCTCGCATGATTTCAGAAATTGTAAAGTGGGTGCGGTTGTTGATATACCGCATGATGGTATTAATCCGTTCAACTTTTTTCATCGGCCCCCCCCCTAAACAGTATCATTTTTTGACATGATTTATGGTTATTATAAACCCATCAAGTGAAAAGACCAATCATTTGATTAATTTAAAAAAGAGGAAGGTTTTGAATATGGTGGATTATACCCTTGAGGAAAAAGACAGCTTTACCGTTTTAGGCATTGGAACTGAGCTCAAGAGCGATTATACAGACTATGCCGGCATAAACAAGGAAAAGGCAGATTTTTGGCAGGCAGTGAAACAAGATGGAAGGCTTGACACTTTAAAGTCCATAGCCGCAAATGACTACATTTTTGTCGTGAACGAAGCGGTGAATAACAAGATGATGCATTATGCTGGCGTCATGACAGAGGCATCGGTATCAGAAGCATCCAGAGTTATTCAATTTCCTAAGGGGGAATACTTGGTTGTAAGAGGAGAAGGGAAGACGGCTGAAGAGCTGAGTAATAAGCTTACTGGTATTGCCTTTGGTCAAGTTTTGCCAGAAGCAAAGAATTTTGCCTATGTTGGCGGGCCAAATGCAACAGTTGAGATGGGACAGCGAAACGGCTTAGTATTTGGTGAAATGTGGATTCCTGTCGTTAGGAAATAGAGAAATAAGTGTATGCTTCCGATGCGAGTTTTGCTCGAAGTAGGATCTAAGATGTAACGTTCGCAAAACTTTTAGGAGGAATGGAAATGTCCTATATCGTTGACTTTAAAAATGTGTCTACAGTTGGCCTAGAGTCTTCACCAGTAGCAGAAGCACTTGCTGGTTTACGAGCTAATGAAGCCCGTTACTTTATGAACAAATATAAGCATGAATTTACAGTTGTACCAGCCAGCCAAAGCCAGGAAACCCTTGATTATGTGAACCGAATTTTGAAAGAAGAACGTAATATTGAGTTTGCGGCCAAACCTTTAGAGACGTCGCGTTTTCAAGTGGAAAATATCCAATTTGCATACATTTTTTATGAGGATGGTCTGGGGCTCAATGTCATGTATACGATTGATGACCCTAAGAAGCGGGCCGTTGGTTTTAAGCTTTCTGAGGGAATGGAGGTACCAAAGGAATTAGAAGGGAAGTTCAAGTTTGCAAGACAGAAGTCTAAACTAGCTGGAACCATTCGGGGCTCGTTTTTTGTAATTAAAGGAGAATATTAAAGTAAGCAAAGTCGCACACAATATGGACCCGATCCTAATGCAATCTGTCATGGATAAAAGGGCGGTTACCCTGTTCATCCTTTTATCTACCCATCTTAGTTAAGTAATTGGCAGAATGACCTGATATATTTTTATCCGAAATCATAGAGTGAAGAATATTATATAATATAGTTAATTTTCTTGGTTATGGAAATTTCATTGTTTCTCTGAATATCGATATACACTCTTAACCTCCTTGTAGTGTTATAGTTGAATGTTGAGTGTTATACACATCTAGAGCTTATAATACTCATATTGTTATCAAATATATAACACTAAGGCGTCTGTCTGGTGAAAACAAGGAGGAATAATGTATGAAATATTACGTTGTCGATGCGTTTGCAGAACACGTTTTTGAAGGTAATCCAGCAGGGGTTTGTATTCTGGATAAATGGCTTCCAGACAACACTATGCAAAACATTGCAGCCGAAAATAACCTTTCCGAGACGGCATTCGCAGTGAAAGAAGGTGAACATTACCGGCTAAGGTGGTTTACACCTGCAGCAGAGATTGAGCTTTGCGGACACGCCACACTGGCGACTGCCTTTGTCCTTGCTAGGTTTTATGAACCCGATGCAGAGCAGTTTACGTTCCATACTCTAGGGGGAATATTAATTGTTCTAAAGAAGGGAAACTTGTTCGAAATGGACTTTCCGAGTCGTTTGCCTGAACCATTCAAATTAACCAATGACATGATTGAGGCACTCGGGGTGACACCTATAGAAACTTATCTGAGCCGGGATCTAATGTTTGTACTGGAAAATGAAGATCAGGTTCGCCAACTTTCGCCTGACTTCTCAAAGCTCAAAGATTTACCAGATGGGTTGGGTGTAAGTATTACAGCAGAAGGGGAAACCTTTGATTTCGTTTCCAGAAGTTTCTTCCCCAAATTGAATGTCAACGAGGATCCTGTATGCAGTTCTGCACATTGTAACTTAATTCCGTTTTGGGCAGGTCGATTGGGTAAAAACGAACTGGTAGCCCGTCAGCTGTCCAAGCGAGGCGGCACTTTGTATTGCCTTTTGGAAGGCGATCGCGTGAAAATGAGCGGGACTGCTGTGTTGTATGCAGAAGCTGAATTGCAAATAGATGGTACAGGTCAAAAAAATATGTAACTTCATGTTACAGAGTATACTGCAGGATCACAGACATTGTATTTCTCAGCTTATCGAACTCAAGAAAACAGATGCATTTGCTGAATTTCCCGAAATATGTCCATAGTCATAGTTTACGGTATTAATCTGACCTCCGTTATATTGAGGGAGTATGGCGACTTCATTTCAGTTGTCTTTTTACAAAAAACGCCCACCTTTGTCGCCATAGGCGGTATGGTTTTGCTTGTATCCTATGCCGTCAGAGGAGGCGTGGAGGTTCTAGGGAGGCTAGCACAACTGTTCCTGCCGCTTACGTTCTTGGTGTTCGGAAGATAATGCTAACAGCTCCTTTTATAGCGACCAAGCTGGCGTTTCCTCTGATGAAAAAACAAAAATTTGGTCGTATTATCAATATGGCTTCCATTAATGGATGGCGGCTACACAGCGCAATAACCAGAAGGTTTACTAGGACATGCATGGAATCTATAACCCTATAAAATGTGCATGTCATATATATGATGAGACGATACGAAGGGGGCTTTAAGCACAAGCTATTGGGCGGTCCAGAGGCGGATTAATCGCTTGCTTGGCTGCCCCTTTTTGTGCCCGAGCCATGCTTGTGGACTCGTATCTACTTTTATTTAACCATCTGAAATAACATGACCAGTTTCTGGTTTGAAGGTACGCTCCAGGTAATTTTCTCGTTTTTTTGTGTCCAATCCATTGACAGATGTCCATTGTCTGTTCTTATCCATTGAATTCAAAATTGAAACTATTTTAATTGTTTCGCAGTCTAACATACATAACATCATAAACCGCAGTGGGGGTGCTCAAACTGAGCAAAACAAATGCAGCATTCACCGAACAACAGTTTAGCGATCGGTTGATGGCTTGCAAAGAAAAGCTTTACCGATTTGCTTTCTCTTATGTGAAGAACGAACAAGATGCCATCGAAATCGTATCTGAGGCTTCGTATAAAGCTTTTCTTTCTTATAAAAAATTGAAAGATCCGGATTACTTCGAGACTTGGATGACCAGAATCGTCATCAACTCTGCTATTGACCATATTCAACGCAAAAAGAAATACACTTACATTGAGGATTGCGAGACACCATTTATGGTTAAAGAAAGTGGCATAACTTTGGAAGAACAATGGGATTTGTACGAAGCACTCGATTATTTATCCCCAAAAGACAAGACGTTTATCATTTTGAAATTTTTTGAGGGTCAGCGATTTAAGGATATGGCAGAGGTGCTATCTATTTCGGAGAACACAGTCAAGTCAAGATTCTATCGAATTCTGGATAAGCTTAAAAGACAAATGACCACGGAAGAAGGTTGATTACTGATGAACGGTAAAGAACATTATGATAATATTGAAATCCCCGCCCGTCTCTCTGAAGTGATTCAACACGTTCGTCATCGCGCACAGCACCAGAAACGTAAAAAGATGTTTTGGCGAGGCTGTTCTCTTCTTGCTGTATGTGCGGCAATGATGATTACAATTAATATGCCTGGTGTAGCTCAGGCCTTGTCCGATGTACCAGTGATAGGCCCTGTCGTTAAAATCCTTCAAGTGGGAAACGGTGGGAAGCCAAACGATGGTGTCTTGCTTACAACATCTAAAGAAGCTGACACGTTAAATATTTATTTTCAGCTTGAAGGCGAACACCTCGCGTCTGCTCCAGCATACACGCTTGATCATCAAGTAGGTCCAAATCGTCTTATATTCACCTTTAATGGGGTTCGTGAATTAGACTATGCCAAGCTGGAGAAGGACATCAAAGCACTTAAAAATGTAAAGGATGCATATCGGAACATTATTTTGGACGATTCTGCGATCCGCTTTGTAGTTGAGCTAAAAGATGATGTTGACTATTCAGTATCAGAGTACCGCCAACCAGGTTTCATCCAGTTAAAGCTTTTCTCTACCCCTAAAAATGCTGAAGCTCATAGGCTTTTCTTCGTACGAAGCCAGGAAATGGAGCAAGATGAAACGCTAGCTTTGCTTGCTGAACAGTATAATTCAGATGGTAGCAGCATTGTCAAAACACAAAATGGAAAGTTTGCCATGGTGATAGGCGGCTTTGAGAATCAGACGGAAGCCGAGAAACTGCTGCAGCAAATTGCAAGTCGGGAAGAACATGTTCAACAACTTTTTGTGGACAGCTGGATGAGTAATGAAAACCCTAAATAACGCCTCGCAAGCGTTCGTGTCAACTGCAGCATACCATAGAAAAGCCGGCGGTCCTGAGACCACCGGCTCTTGCTTCTAAACAGATAACGCTGTTCTCGTAAATATTTTCTTATCGGGGTACCGTCAGGAAAATGCGGATTTACAACGTTAAGCACATTTCCAAGACGATTCCCCCATTTTTAACAACTCTAAGAAGTTTTCATGGTCTTAGAGAATCTAATGAGACCACTTTCACTGAATTAAAATGGTTTTCTCCTAGTAAATTGATATGCTCCGCTGCTGTATGGCTCGTTCCGAATATTGCCGTTTTGCGATCGCGTGTTTTTCCTTGAAGAGGGAAAGCTGGTCCAAAAATAAAAAAGCCTCAGCTTATTGGATAATATCAAGATTCGCATAGGCGAACTGATAGTATAGAACATATTCGGCCCCTTCCGACTAATTTTCCAGATCGGAAAGGGCTTTTTTTGCGGGTTAGAGGAACATTGTTTTTGTGACTGGTGAAAGATGGGGATAAAAAATCGTCTCTCAGGTTAAATTAAACATCAACAGAATTGAACAGCCATTACTTGATTTGGTGATAGGAGGAGGTGAGGGTGCAAACTCGATTTTCTGCTTCTCATGGCAACATCGAATTAAAAGATCGCACTGTTCTAGTTGCTGAGTTAGACCTCAATGTAGAAGCGTTCCAAAGAGTATTAGGTGAAGCCGACGATGTTTCGTTTCGCTCGTTTTTGATCGGCGGAACGGTACGGGCTGAACTCGTCAATATACCGGGCATGTCGGATAGGCAGGAGATCGACACTAACGTCCTGAGGCCTCTCATGCAATCGAGGGACGTAGTATGCAACGATTTGCAATCTGTTAAAATGCGCCTCCTACCCGTAATTTCTGTCGATGAGGCTACGACCGTTGAGGAATGTGCTAAGCAATTGATCAAAGGAAATCCTGTTCTTCTAATTGACGGTTGTACTTGTGCTTCACTACTAGGACTCGCTCAATGGGACAAGCGTAATGTAGAAGAACCTCAGACTGAGACATCGTTGCGGGGGCCGCGTGAAGGCTTTACCGAATCGATCTCGACCAATCTCTCGCAGTTGCGACGAAGAATTCAGAGCATAAAGCTGCAAGTAAAATCGCACAGAATTGGCAGCTATACGGGGACTGAAGTCTGTATTGCTTATATTGACGGTTTGGCTAAATCTTCCTTATTACATGAGGTGCAAAGCAGGCTTGAGCGTATCGATATCGACAGCGTTCTGGAGACAGGGTACATAGAAGAACTAACAGAAGACAATCCTTACTCGCCGTTTCCACAGCAGCAGTTTACGGAACGGGTTGATGTTGCGGTAGCGAGCTTGCTCGAAGGCCGTGTCGTTCTGTTGGTCGACGGCACGCCTGATGTGCTCATCGTTCCCGCGACGTTGGCTACGCTTCTGCAAGCAGCAGACGATTATTACAACCGAACAGTATACTCCAGCTTCTTGCGTTTTTTGCGGTACTGGACGCTTATCTTATCCATGATACTTCCGGCAGTATACGTCGCGATTTTGAATTTTCATCATGAAATGGTGCCAGGCAAGCTGTTGGTCAGTATTGCCTCAGCACGTGAGGAAATTCCGTTCCCGACTTTCTTAGAAGTAATGATGATGCAACTCGCGTTTGAGGTGCTGCGTGAAGCCGGTCTCCGTCTTCCAAGGCAAATCGGTTCGGCTGTTACTATCGTCGGTGCGTTAGTCGTAGGAGAAGCTGCTGTCTCGGCCGGGCTCGTGTCGGCACCGATCGTCATTATTATTGCGTTCACAGGCATTGCAGGATTTACAGCTCCTCACTACTCTATAGAGTTTGCCATTCGTCTATTGAGGCTGCCGCTTATCATTCTTGGTGGGACGCTGGGTATGCTTGGTGTGATGTTTGGTGTTATCGCGATAGCAACGCATTTGTGTATGCTTCGTTCTTACGGCGTCCCATTCTTATCTCCTTTTGCACCTTTTATACCAAATGAAATGATGGATACCGCCATTCGGGCTCCACGATGGAAAATGTCAAGACGTCCCGGTTTTTCAAAATTACAGAACCGCCATCGACTTGCTAGGGGGCAGAAACCGGGCTCAGGCAGAGGAGGCGGGAACTGACGGATTATGGAGATCAGATTATTATGCATCTGGATACATGTTTGTAAGGGAGTATTGCTAGTAATGACGGCATCCGTTTTGCTATTTTCAACGGGCTGTTGGGACAGAAACGAAGTAAATGATCTGGCGATTGTGACTACAGCCGGTTTGGACCAGAAGAAAGATGGGGAGATTGAATTATCTCTGGAGATTGTCATTCCTAAGGAGGGAGGGGGTAAGACACAACAGGATAACAGTAAATCTAAAACTAGCGGTTCGACTTTGATTTGGTCCGCTTCGGGGGCAACGGTAGCGGAGGCTGCCTCCGAGCTGCAGCGAAAGCTTTCCCGCGCCGTCTACTGGGGGCAACTTGAAATGTTGGTTGTCGGAGATTCGTTATCTCGCAGCCAGTTTCGGGAACAGTTGGATTATCTCGCTCGCGACAGTAATATTCGCCTTCGGATTCAACCATTCGTCTGCAAGGGAACAGCACGTGCTTTTCTCGCTTCCGCCTCCCCGCTCGAACGGACCAAAGCGGATTTTCTGGGTGGTGAATCCAAACGGCTCTTTCGCAGACCGATAACCCTAAACCGTCTCGTACAGAACCTCGGCAATATTTCAAAAGATGCGGTAATCCCTTACGTCGACACTACCCAAGACGGAAAGGAAAGCGTCCCATATGTGAAAGGATATGCAGTCTTCTCCCGTGACCGTATGGTCGGATTGATTCAAGGGGAGTCATTCTCGGGGATGAGATGGATTTTGAAACAAACGAGGGGGGATGTTGAGACGGTCAAGTTGGAATGGCCCCCCTCTTCGTTACTATCATTAGGAGTCCTCTCTTCCAGCACTCGACTTGTTCCAAAACTTGAGGGAGAAATGCCGCATATGGACGTTTCTATCGAAGCCGAGATGAGCGTCGTTCAAAATACGACTCACTTTAAAACTTCGAATTCGAAATTTATTCGCGATATTGAACATGCGGCTGCCGACAAAATCCGACAAAAGGTAGAGACAACAATTAAGCAAGCCCAAAAGATGGGAGCCGATATTTTCGGCTTCGGCGAAGCGATCAACCAGCGAAATCCTCGGGAATGGCAACATTTAGAGAAGCGTTGGAAACGAATTTATCCTTCGGTTCCAGCCAATGTGATGGTTAAGGTAAAGATCCGACAAATCGGGATGAACAATGAACCCGTCGGCGATTCTTGAAATGAGGTGTAAAACCAATTGATTTGGTTGAACATGGCGGGAACAACATTTGTATGCGCCTTGATAGTTTGGGCTGAATGGCATTGTCTAGGAGACAATCAAAAAAGAGAACGGGTGTCATTAATCGCCGTTACAGGTGCTGTATGGCTCATAGCTGTGCTTATCCTCATGTTTCCCGATATTCCGGGACCGATCGTTATGCTTAACAGTATATTCAAGCCGCTGATTTCCGGGTTGAAATAAGGAGAGTTTTCCTATGATGGAGAAAGGAAAGATTTCAGCAGCGCAGTTAGGTATTCTTTTTTATTCGGTTGCTGCCTACGATGGAATTCTATATATTCCAAAAATAACGGGAAAGGATGCCGGACACGATTTATGGATATCACCGATCTGGGCTCATCTGCCTGGTTTACTGTTCGTGCTAGCGATGATCCGCCTCAGCAACATGTTTCGGAGGGAGACCATCATTCAGTATAGTGAGCGGCTGCTCGGACCTTGGCTGGGCAAAGCCGCGGGACTTGCCGTCATATTTTATGGAATAAATCTGACTTCCGTTATATTGAGGGAATATGGCGACTTTATTTCGGCCGTCTTTTTAAGAAAAACGCCCACACTTGTCGCTATTGGCGGCATGGTTTTGCTTGTATCCTACGCCGTTAGAGGAGGTGTGGAGGTTTTAGGAAGGCTTGCACAGCTGTTCCTTCCGCTTACATTCTTGGTGTTCGGACTGTTGATCATCTTGTCAATTACTGAATGGGACGTAAACAATATCTTACCTATTATGGGCAAAGGGATCATTCCCTCTGTTAAGGGGGCCATCATTCCGTTAAGCTGTTTCCCGTTCGTGTCAAATCAGAGGAAAACGACAGCGTACGCATTATTAACCTGGTTTTGTCTCATGGTTACATTGTCTGTCTCTGGGCTCGTATCCGTTTTCCTTTTCGGGAAGCATGTCAGCACTTTGAATTATCCGTTTATTGAGGTCGTCCGGTATATAAAAATAGGAGAATTTATCCAGCATGTCGACGCTTTGTTACTGATCGTCTGGCTCCCCGGCACGTTCATTCAGTTAACCTCCTATCTGTACACGGCAGCATTGGGGGCAAGTCAATTACTTGGACTTAAACAATACCGCCAGCTTGTGTTTCCATTAGGCTTGCTTACGCTAGTAATGAGTATGTGGAGAACCCCTAGCGTTGACGAGTTCGAAATATATCTAGGAACGAGCCAAGTCATATTAGATTTCTTCTGCATTGCTCTAGGCCTTCTCCTTTTCGTAACAGCTTGGATTCGAGAACGTGTAAACAGGCTATAGTATATGTTTATTTAGATGTGCTTTTTTACGTCTTTTACCACATTGTTTAAAGTCCTTAAGTGTCAGCGAGCTTATAATGAGGTTGAAAGTTGGTTTGAGGTATACATTTGAAGAATCCTAAAATGTGGTTTTTATGTTGTGAATTCCACCTAAATATAATATCAGAATGTAATTACGTTGTTATTGGATTGTAAATGTTCGAAAAGCAAAGTTAAATATGTCGCTTTCCCATGGATTCTTTGGTGTGATTCAGTTAAGATAAATGTAACGGAATAACATACAAAATGTGGAGGGTAAGGATGCATTCTTCCTATAGCGAAGTGGAGAAAAGAAGGAAAGAAATATTGCAGGAATTAGACGAGCGCGACAAAGTCTATGTAAAAGAGCTTGCCGAAAAATTCGGTGTAACAACCGAGACCATTCGGCGAGACCTGGATAGGCTGGAGAGTCTGAACAAACTAAAAAAAATATTTGGCGGAGCGATCAAAACGAGCCATCAAAAGCTGGAATGGGTATATAACGATCGAGAGTCGATCAATTTGGAGGTCAAAAGAAAACTGGCGGCCTCGGCCGCCAATTGGGTGGAGGACAATGATATTATATTCCTCCAGGCAGGGAGCACCATTGCCCAAATGCCGCCATTCTTAAGAGACAAAAAGGAGCTTACGGTGGTCAGCAATTCTGTTCCGATCATATTTGAATTCGCTCAATATAAGCGAAATGGGGAATTTGATGGCCGAGTGATTCAGATTGGCGGAGAGCTTCAAGTTTCTTCGATGGGAATGTCAGGCGTACTTGCTCAAGACATGTTAAGGGATATTTCCGTAAACAAAGCTTTTTTTTCCTGCGGGGGGTTTACGCCTGAAAATATCAGTACGTTTCAGAGTGAGAGCGCGATAATGATGAAAAGCTTGTTGGCTCATAGCCAAAAGAAAGTACTGGTAGCGGATGCTTCCAAAATGGGCGTCAATCATCTGTATAAAGTAACCGCCCTACATAATGTGGATATGATTATTACGGATACGGACTTGCCGGAAGAATGGAAAACACACACCGAATTGTCCTCATTACAATGGCTTTCTATTTAAATTTATAAGAATTTCGATACAAGCAGCACATCGTTTGGAAACAAATGATGTGTTGTTTTTGTTTGGTATTTTAATTGTATTTATAAATTTTACAATATTAATTCGTTGTTTTTACGTTTGTATTACATTTCCGTGTTACGATTTCCCTGTAGAAACCACATGAAACGAAAGGAGAAGCCAACCATTGAATTATCAACTGAGTGATCGTGTCCGTGCGCTTAATCCTTATATCGGAGCGGAATTAAGAGATAAAGTCGAAACGCTTCGTCGATCAGGTCGCAAGCTTATCGCGCTTAACGTGGGGGAGCCGGATTTTCCCACACCGGTCCATATCGCTCATGCAGGTATAGAAGCGATCCATCAATCGATGCCAAGGAGTGCACATGGATAAACATTTAAACAAAACAAGCATAGCCAAATGGGCGTATACGAATTTAACTGCTTATTTATTGGTTTTTCCAGCCATTATTCTTCTTGTTGTATTTCATCTTTATCCGATGGGTATGACATTTTTTCTGAGCCTGACGGACTGGAATCTGATTACCCCTGATTTTAATTGGATTTTCGCAGGCAATTATTCGCGGATGTTTACTTCGTCCGAATTTTGGAGTGTCGTTGGAAACACGTTTATATTTAGTATCTTCTCAGTTGGCTTTACGGTCTTGCTGGCTACTGTACTGGCTGTTGTACTGGACGAAAAACTGCGAGGCGTCAGATTGTTTCGTTCGGTCGTATTTTTGCCCTATATTACACCTATGGCGGCTATTGGAACCCTATGGGTATGGATGTACAACCAGAATTTTGGTCTGATCAACTGGGTGCTGGATTTCTTCTCTATTCCTCCTGCTCCTTGGCTGGCAAAGCCGGGGTGGGCCATGGCTGCGCTAATCATTACGAAAGTCTGGAAGGTAGTCGGCTACTACATGGTGATTCTGCTGGCCGGCAAGCAAAATATAGCGGACTCCCTGTATGAAGCGGCCAAGATGGATGGAGCGGGAAGGCTGCAGTTGTTTACCCGGATTACGCTGCCGCTGCTTTCTCCTTATATCTTCTTTGTACTGATCGTCGCGTTAATTGGCTCTTTTGAAGATTTCGATCTGCTGTTTACGATGACCCGTGGTGGGCCTGCAGAAAGCACAAATATGATCATTTATTACATTTACCAGCATGCCTTTGAATTTTTTGATATCGGCTATGCTTCCGCAGCCTCATCGGTGCTTTTTGTTATCCTGATGCTCATCACATTTATCCAGATGAAGGTCTCCAAAAGGTGGGTGCACTATCAATGAGATTGAAGCAATTTGCATTTAGATGGTTCGGATTCGCCCTTTTGAGTCTTTTTTCAATCGTTATATTATTTCCTTTTATATGGATGTTGAGCAGTTCATTAAAGAGCGCCGATCAAGTGTACGTGTTTCCTCCTACGTTGATCCCGGAAGTGTTTCGCTGGGAAAACTACGTGGAAATATGGAAATTGGCTCCGCTGGCCCGGTATCTATTCAATAGCCTATTTACAGCAAGCGCCACTATCATGGTGCAACTGCTGTTGATCATCCCGGCTTCTTATGCTTTTGCCAGGCTGCGTTTTAAGGGAAGCGGTTTTCTTTTTCTCTTGGTTCTCGCTACCATGATGATTCCGGACCAAGTTACGTTTATCCCTAATTTTTTGACGGTCAAACAACTCGGTTGGGTGGATACGTATATGGGCTTGATGGCGCCATTCACCGTAAAAGCATTTGGCATATTTATGCTGAGACAAGCCTTTATGCAAGTGCCGAAAGAGCTTGAGGAAGCCGCCATTCTCGATGGCTGCGGACACACCAGAATCATGCGCCATCTCATGATGCCTTTATCGGGAGCAGCTGTTGTGACGTATATCTTGTTGTCCTTTATCTGGAATTATAATGAACTATTTTGGCCGCTCATTGTAACCAACAATGAAAATTTGCGGACAGTTCAGTTAGGACTATCGCGATTTATGGAAGAAGGCGGCGGAGGGAGCGGAGGAACGCAGTGGAATCTGGTCATGGCCGCTGCTGCAGTTATTATCGCCCCATTAGGCGTATTATTCATTTCCATGCAGAAGTTTATTGTAAAAGGCGTGGCCACTACAGGTTTAAAGTAAGCGATATGTCATTATAAGAATAATGTTTATCGACGTACTTTCACAGAAGACAGACCGCGTTTAGCGGAAGTTTTTCTTGTGATACCAGGTAGCTTATCCCAGGAAGTTTATTCTTTCTGATATCTAAAAAACGAGGTGAAAACATTGAAACGTACATTCATTAAAAGTGTTATCATGGCGTCAAGTTTGGTTATGTTGCTTGCAGGTTGCGGGCAAGGAGCTTCGTCTTCCATCACATCACAGCAAAGTAACAAGCAGGGTCCGGTACAAATTGAGTTCTGGTACGGCAATAGCGGCGTGATCGGGGACACCATTAAAGATTTGACCGAACAATTTAATCAATCGCAAGATGAAGTGAAGGTCAATGCGGTATTCCAGGAAAGTACGAATAATATCGGTAAGAAATTATTGACGGCAATTGTGGGCAATGCTGTACCGGATGTTGTTCAGTTGAACGCCAGATTCTGGCCGGCCTTTGCTTACAATAAAGCATTGCTGCCGCTTGACCCTTATATTCAAAAGGATCCGGAGTTTAACTACGGCGATTTTGTAGACAGCTTTGTAGATAACACGTTAATTGAAGGAAAGACATACACCCTTCCCTTCAACCGGAGTACACCGATCTTGTACTACAATAAAGATATCGTGAAGGAGATCGGGCTTGATCCGGAGCACCCGGTATCCACTTGGGACGAAATGATGACCGCCGCGAAGAAAGCGACCGTCCTCAAGGATGGGAAGACAGAACGATTCGGCTATGCGTCATTGCTGCCGCCCCTCTACTACTACTCATTGATGTGGTCCAATGGTGGAGATATTCTTAGCCTGGATCAAAAGGATGTTGTGATCGACCAAGCGCCGGCGATTCAAGGTCTGGAAATGTACCGGAAAATGATATATGACGATAAGACCATGATGCAGCCTCTCGGCGGGAATAGAGACGGCGATCAGGAAATGATCAATTTTCAAAACGGCAAGGTAGCTTTCCTGCTGGCCTCGACAGGAGACCTGAACCAGATCCAAAACAATGTCAAGTTTAAGCTTGGCGTCGATTTTGTGCCAAAGTTTAAAGAATATGCCGTTCCTTCGACTTCCGGGGGAAATCTCGCGATTGTGGCGAAGGCCCCGAAGGAAAAGCAAGATGCGGCCTGGAAGTTCATGAAGTTTCTTACCGATAAGCAGCAAACCATTTATTTCGCCCAGCATACCGGATATATGCCGATTCGAAAATCTGCAGTTAAAGCGCCTGAAATGGTGAAGTTTTATAAAGAAAATCCGTTCTTCAAAATTACTGTCGACCAACTTCCCTACGGTAAGGGAATCCCGGTCGTGCCTAACTTCGAAAAGATTGAGACTGAAATCCAAAATGCGCTCGGAAAAACCTATGCCGAAAATGTTCCAGCCCAGGAATCGATGAAGGAAGCTGCCGACAAGATACGTGAGCTGTTGAAGGAATAGAGTGCAGCTAAAAAATGAATGACTATTTAATAGAAAAGGACTGAGAACCATGGGGAAAACGACTGAGAAGAAAAGTCCTTCGGGACGGCGGGTACTCATTATCGGAACGGACGGATTAAGGCCCGATCAGGTTAATGCCGACACGATGCCTACTTATTGCCGGTTAATGGAAAGCGGCACGGTGTTCAAATCTTTTTATTCTGTTTATCCATCGCTGACACGGGTGTGCATGGCCTCATTAACCACTGGATCCTATCCGGGACAGCATGGTGTGATGGGCAATCTCATGTACTCGCCTCGTTTTTCGGAAGACGGACTGCTCCAGACAGGTGACCATCGGGAAATATTGCAATTCCAGCAGCGAACGGGGGAAGAGCTGCTCTTGCGTCCGACGCTCGGGGACCGATTGGCCCAAGCGAACTTGCGTTTGACGGTTTCGGCCGGAAGTTCGCCGGGAGCTTCATTGATCTGGAATTTTCACCATCCGCAGCATGTTATGAATCCGTCTACCGACTATGGTCTCCCGGAGCTTAGCGAATTGCATGCTGCGCGAGGTCCGGCCGCTGACGAAACCGATGTCTCGATCCGAAAGAAGGAACGCACTTTATGGGCCGTTCGGACGCTCATTGAACAGCAATTGCCCGATGAACAAAATACCGTTATGGTGCTGTGGCTTCCCGAACCGGACGAAACGCAACATTTTTGCGGCATCGGTTCGCAAGAGGCTAAACAAGCCCAAAGGCTAGTGGATCAATGTTTGTCCGAGATTTTGGAGGCTGTCTCGCGACTTGGACTCGAGGATGAATTGGATATCATGCTCATCAGCGATCACGGACATTCGACAGCTAACATGGTCGGTAGTCTGGAGGATTATTTGGATCAAGCCCGGAAAGAATTGAAAAGAGAATTGAATTTGACCGCGGTGGACGCTTTCATTTATGGGGACGAAAATCAAGTCGAGGAATTGCAGGCGCTCGCTGACTGGCTATCCGCTCAACCCTGGTGCGGTATGCTATTGGCGAGAGAACCGCTTCATCAGCAACTGAAAAATGCTCTGCCTCTGAGTGCGGTAATCGGAAGCATTACTCACGAGAGAGCCCCTCTGTTGGCTGTCGTTCCAGCGTGGACCGATGAATTAAATCAGGATGGCATTCAAGGAGTTGTTCATTATTTAAACACCAAAACGGAGAATAAAGCCTACCATGGCTCTATCCGGAACGGGGATATGCGGCCGTTTTGCATGGGATTCGGCCCAAGCTTTAAAAAGGGTCATGTGACTGACATTCCTGCAGGCATTATTGACATTGCGCCAACGGCTTTGCACTTGGTTGGAGTTACGGGTGAAAGCGGCTTTACAGGAAGGGTTTTATTTGAAGGTCTGAAAGGTTGCGAAGAGCAGGCGGTTCAGCACGACACTGTTAAGTATGAAGAATTATATGCGGATTCCGAACGAGCAAAAGGAATTCGGATCGCTGATGTGAATGGATCGACATATCTCACCGATTGTTTTTGTGAAAATACAAGTAACGCTCTTTCGAAAGCCGCAAAGAAAGGATGAGCTACGATGCGAACAAAATTTTGGGAAAACAAGGAAGCCGACATACTCGACCTGATTGAGAAGCTTGTCAATATCGATAGCGGGACGTTTTATAAAGCGGGTGTGGATCAGGTGGGGAATGTGCTGGCCTCTGCTTATCAGGCTCTTGGATTTCAGGTTGCGGTCGATCGGCAATCCGAGCGGGGGGACCATTTGGTCATTGTTCATCCTGAGGAACAGCACCCGGACATCTTGATTATTGGACATATGGACACGGTATTTCCTGTGGGCACCGCACAAAGCCGGCCATTTTCACGCGATGAATCCTATGCTTACGGACCCGGCATATATGATATGAAGGCCAGCTTGGTCATGACGCTGTTTGCAATAAAATCATTGATTGAACAAGGCGACGAGAGTTTCAAGCGGGTCAAAATCATTCTGAATTCGGATGAAGAGCACGGTTCGATCTATTCCAGGAACCTGATTGAGCGGGAAGCGGCAAGCGTTAAGTATGCTTTGATTGTTGAACCGAGCGATATGACGGGGAGACTTATAACCGGTCGGCGCGGCGGCGGTAAATTCGAATTGCATGTAACCGGAAAGGCGGCGCATTCCGGAGAAGAACCGGAAAAGGGACGAAGCGCCATTGGCGAACTTGCGCATAAAATTATTCAACTTCATGCGCTGACTGATCCAAGTGCAGGCGTCCATGTCAATGTCGGGGTGATTAGCGGCGGAACGACTCCCAACACGATTGCTGCCCATGCCAAGGCTTCTATTGATGTACGAATGGAGACACTGGAACAGGCGGTAGAGTTGGAGCACAAAATCAAACATATTTGCGGGGCGCCAACGATTGAAGGAACAACGTTAGTCTTGCAAGGCGGTATTACAAGACCTCCGATGATCAAGACTGCGAAATCTGAGCATTTATTGAAAATCGTTCAAGAAGAAGCAATGCAACTGGGAGAGTCGTTAACGGATATGAAAATCGGTTCAGGATCGGACGGTAACCTGACTGCGGCAGTAGGCGTAGCTACGATTGATGCGTTAGGCCCGCGTGGCGGTAACGCGCATACTGCGGAGGAGTTTTTGGATATCGAAAGCCTGGTGCCGAGAACAAGGCTCTTGGCTAACCTGATTAAACGATTAAGTCGTGAATAAATCATTTCTTTCCAGCCAAATGGGGAGGAGTAAGATCGAACGATTCTCGCTGCCGGTGCTGATGGACCGCACCCAAGGCAGAGGATACCCCCATATGTAAGAGACTATGATGCCACCCGGTTGAGCACGACAACCGGGTGGCATTTATTATGTCGGTAGGATCATGAAAAGGCCACTTCGTCGATATTCCGGGCAATTTTATAGGAGCTTCGGAGATAAATCTCGGCAGCGAAAGCGTAAAAGCGTTACATGAGAAAAAGAGACTTCGCAAATAAGGGAGTTATTCGCGTAGAATTTTAAGAACAATGTGAAAGCGGTGGACGTTAAGCCGAGATCGTCATAACCTAGCTTCATTTGACTTGCTGATGGAGACTCCCACCAAGGTGGTCTCCGTTGTATTTATTAGGCAACATTTTATTAAAAATAATCCTAGGATGTGATTTTTACCTTGTCAATTCCACTTAAATATAATATTAGAATGAAATTACGTTGTTTCTGAATTGTAAATGATCGAAAAGCAAAGTTGAATATGTCGCTTTCCCATGGATTCTTTGGTGTGATTCAGCTAAGATAAATGTAACGGAATACACAAAGAGTGTGGAGGGTAAGGATGCATTCTTCCTATAGCGAAGTGGAGAAAAGAAGGAAAGAGATATTGCAGGAATTAGATGAGCGCGACAAAGTCTATGTCAAAGAGCTTGCCGAAAAATTCGGCGTGACAACCGAGACCATTCGGCGAGACCTGGACAAGTTGGAGAGTCTGAACAAATTAAAAAAAATATTTGGCGGAGCGATCAAAACGAGCCATCAAAAGCTGGAATGGATATATAGCGATCGAGAGTCGATCAATTTGGAGGTCAAAAGAAAACTGGCGGCCGAGGCAGCCAAATGGGTGGAGGACAACGATATTATTTTCCTCCAGGCAGGAAGCACCGTTGCCCAAATGCCGCCATTCTTAAGAGACAAAAAAGAGCTTACGGTGGTCAGCAATTCTGTTCCGATCATATTTGAATTCGCTCAATATAAACGAAATGGGGAATTTGACGGGCGGGTGATTCAGATTGGCGGAGAGCTTCAAGTTTCTTCGATGGGGATGTCGGGCGTACTCGCTCAAGACATGTTAAGAGACATTACCATAAACAAGGCTTTTTTTTCCTGTGGAGGCTTTACGCCTGAAAATATCAGTACGTTTCAAAGCGAGAGCGCGCTAATGACGAAAAGCCTGCTGGCTCAAAGCCAAAAGAAAGTGCTGGTAGCGGATGCTTCCAAAATGGGAGTCAAGCATCTGTATAAAGTAACTTCTCTGCTTGAAGTGGACATGATTATTACGAATACAGACTTGCCGGAAGAATGGAAACCACACACCGAATTGTCCTCATTGCAATGGGTTTCTATTTAAATTTAAGAGAAATGCGAAACAAGCAGCACTTCGTTTGGAAACAAGCGGGGTGTTGTTTTTATTTGGCTTTTTATTTGTATTTATAAATTTTACAATATTAACATGTTGTTTTTACACTTATATTACATTTATATATTATGATTTTGTTGTAGAAACCACATAAAACGAAAGGGGAAGCCAACCATTGAATTATCAACTGAGTGATCGTGTCCGTGCGCTTAATCCTTATATCGGAGCAGAATTAAGAGATAAAGTCGAAACACTTCGCCGATCAGGCCGCAAGCTTATCGCGCTTAACGTGGGGGAACCGGATTTTCCCACACCAGTCCATATCGCTCATGCAGGTATAGAAGCGATTATTAAAGGTGTGACGAAATATACACCTGTGCAGGGGACACATGATGTTCGGCAGGCTGTTTGCGACAAACTGAAGAGAGACAACAGTCTGAGTTATGGCCCGGAGGAGGTGATCATCACCACTGGAGCCAAACAAGCCGTGGCGAATGCGTTGCTTTCGATTTGCAACGAGGGTGACGAAGTGCTTTTACCGATTCCCTGCTGGGGGAGTTACCCGGAAATGATCGCCCATACAGGGGCGCGGCCTGTGTTTGTTGAAACCGACCCGGAACAAGACTTTGGGCTCAACGTGGAGCGACTTGGCAGTAAAGTAACTTCCAAGACGCGGGCTATTTTGCTGACAAATCCTAACAATCCGACCGGAGCAGTACTTGATCGAGAAACGTTGTATGCCATCGGTATGATCGCTGTTCGTCATGATCTTTACATTATTGCGGATGAAATTTATGAACATTTGGTCTATGGCGAAAAAGTTCCTTCGATCGCGGCTTTAAGCGAGGAAATTAAAGCGCGGACGATTACGATAAATGGGTTATCCAAGGCGTATGCCATGACGGGCTGGCGAATCGGGTACGCATGCGGTCCATTGCCCGTGATTCGCGCCATGACAGTCATTCAAAGCTACACCACCTCTAATCCAAGCTCGATCGGTCAATACGCGGCGATTACGGCGCTCAAGGATGAGGGGGATTCGGTAAAGGAAATGACAAAATCTTTTGATGAACGAAGGCAGTATCTGATTCGTGAAATTCAATCGATTCGGGGATTGTCATGCCCCAATGCGAGAGGCGCTTTTTACTTGATGGTGGATGTGTCCCGTTACTTTGGTTCAGTTTATGAGGAGGGGACGATTGCCGATAGCAAGGACTTTGCCGAATATTTGCTGGATCAAGTGGGTGTCGTCGTAACGCCAGGGGACATGTTTCAGGCTCCCCGATTTATTCGGCTTTCCTATGCTACATCCCTGGCACAATTGCAGGAGGCTGTTGCCTTGATCAGGGCGGCATTGTCTCTATTGAAAATGCGAGAGGAAAATCTGAAATGAATCCATCTGCGTTTTTGAAAGCCGCAAAGAAAGGATGAGCTACGATGCCCAGGATCGGACGGCAACCTGACTTCGGCGGTAGGGATAGCGACGATTGATGCGTAGGTCTGCGTGGCGGTAACGCGCATACTGCGGAGGAGTTTTTGGATATCGAAAGCTTGGTGCCGAGAACAAGGCTCTTGGCTAACGTGATTAAACGATTAAGTCGTGAATAAACCATTTATACGGATTAAATGATTCGACATTGGGGATATATGTCAATGTTGGGGTTGAATAAAAATTCCAGTGTTTAAAGGAGATACTCCATTGCGAAATAGGATGAAGCAAAAACTTTTAGCAGGTAAAACGGCTTTAGGGGTTTCAATTATGATCCCCTCGGTTCAGCTTGTAGAAATGGCCGGAAAATTAGGATACGATTGGGTGTTGATTGATTGCGAGCATGGTTCCATCTCCTTGGAAACCGTTGAATACATGGTAATGGCAGCGGAAGCGAGCAACATTACACCCATCATTAGACCGCAAAAAAACGATCCGGAGTTAATCGGGCAATACATGGATCGTGGTGTGATGGGGATCCAAGCGCCACATGTCAGTTCTGCGGCAGAGGCTCAGGAAGTTGTCAATGCAGTAAAATACTATCCGGTCGGCAATAGAAGCTTGGCCGTGGGAACACGCTCTGCCAATTACGGATTCGGGATCAGTTTAACTGATTATGCCCAACAGGCTAATCAAGATCTGTTGGTCTGTGTCCAAATTGAGGACAAGGATGCTGTGGATAACCTTGATTCTATCGCGAAAGTTGAAGGAATTGACGTGTTATTTATTGGCCCGTCCGACCTTTCTCAATCGCTTGGACATCCCGGAGATGCCGGGCATCCTGTGGTAAAAAAGGTTATGGACGATGCTTTTTGCAAAATTATAGAGTCTGGAAAGCTGGCTGGTACGGCAGGCAATCTTGAAATAACACCAAGACGTTTGGAGCAAGGCGTGAAATATTACTATACGCATTTAACAACGCTGCTGGCATATTCATCTTCCGTATTCTTGGGAAATGCCAAGGAATGAACCCCATAGAAACAATCATTGATTTGAAGGGAGCAACATCATGTCCATCATTAGAAAAGCGCTTTTTCCCTTATTAAGTATTCTGGTCATCTTCGGAACGGCAGGATGTGCCGGACAAGGCACTCAAAACACTGGAGCTGCTAAAAGCAGCCAACAGGAAACCTCAGCCTATACGCCCGACAAGTTGAAAATCGGGGTTATTCCCAGCGAAGACAGTGAGAACGTTGAATCCAAAATGAAGCCTTTAAAAAAATATCTATCCAAGAAACTTGGCATGGAAGTTGATATTTTTGTGGCTAATGATTATACAGCTGTAGTGGAAGCAATGAGAAGCAAGCAAATCGACGTTGCCCATTTAGGCCCTTTTTCCTACCTGCTAGCTACCGAGAAGGCCAATGCCGAGGCTATAGTGTCGAAGGTTGACGCAGACACTGGATTACCAACGTATAAGAGCGTTATCCTTACACGCAAGAACTCGGGAATAAAGACGATTTCTGACCTTAAAGGCAAGACATTTGCATTTATCGATCCGGCATCCACTTCAGGAAATCTAGTGCCCAGAAATGAGCTGCTGAAAAACGGGGTCGATCCTGACAAAGATTTTTCCACTTCGCTCTATGCGGGTGGGGGGGATGCTTCAGCTCTGGCAGTGCAGAATAAAAAAGTGGATGCTGGCGCTACTTCCGATACTGTATATAAAGCAATGGTAGCGAAAAACCTGCTCCCGGATGTAAGCATTCTTCATGAATCAGCCCCGATTCCAACCTCTCCGGTAGCAGTACGAAAAGACCTGGATAGCGGATTGAAAGAAAAAATTAAGCAGGCATATCTTGACATGGATAAAGAATCCCCTGAATCTTTGAAAGCCTTGGGATTGGATAAATATGGTGAAATAACGGATTCGGCTTATGACAATTTACGGGAAATCGCCAAAATATTAAACCTTGACCTTACTGAGTTGAAATAGACTAATTAAAACGGAGGAAAAAGATGATTAAAGTGGAAGACCTGGTCAAATCTTATGGTCAAGAAACTATTTTAAATAATATTAATTGCTCCTTTGAAAGTAATGACGCAGTTGTTTTGCTCGGCCCCAGCGGGGCCGGCAAATCAACTTTGCTGAGGTGCCTAAACGGGTTGATTGAGGCAACTTCAGGCAGTATTTATATCGATGGGAAGAAACTGCCGACCGACAAAAAGGGAATACGGCTGTTAAGAAAAAATATCGGAATGATCTTTCAGAATTTTAACCTTGTCAAGCGGCTCACAGTACTGGATAACGTGCTTTGTGGGCGCTTGTCTTATAATCCGACCCTGCCATCTTTTTTCAAGGTATATAAAAAGGAAGACTATGAACTGGCACTTCATTACCTGGAGAAGGTAGGATTGGTTGATAAACGGAATCAAAGAGCCGACAACTTGAGCGGCGGGCAAATGCAAAGGGTGGCCATTGCCAGAGCCTTGGTGCAGCGGCCGACATTGCTGCTTGCCGATGAGCCGGTTGCCAGTCTGGATCCCAAAACTTCCCATGCCATCATGGATCTTTTGATGGAAGTCTATGAGGAAGAGAAATTAACCATGATTATTACTCTGCATCAGATTGACCTGGCTCCAAAATACAGCAAAAGAATTCTTGGTCTGAACTCTGGGAATATCGTGGCAGATTATCGTTCCGATCAGGTCAAAGCTTCTGATTTGTACCAGCTTTACGAGAACGGTCAGGAAACAGATGAAGATAGAGTTTACAAATATGAGGAGCAAAGACATGATAGATGATCAGAAAAATAGGGTTACTGACGCAAAGAAGGTCAGCCGCCAGTCTTTCAACTCAAAAAGGAATTTCCCAATATGGTTATCAACAATAGCTTTTCTTGTGATATTAGGCTGGAGTGCTCAGCAAGTTAATTTTAGTATTTCCGATCTGATTCAAGGTCTCCCTAATATATGGGATTTTATCTCTAGATCGTTTCCTCCTGATTTTACACATTTGGGTAAATATTCATTATCCGTTCTCCAGACCGTTCAAATGGCTCTTGTTGGTACTGTGCTTGCCGTCATCATTGCCATTCCGCTCGGAATCGGTGCGGCGAAAAATATCAGTCCACATCCTGTGATTTACAGTATTTGCCGGACTGTCCTCAACACGCTCAGATCGATCTCAGAAATGATCGTGGCGTTAATTTTTGTAACCGCAGTTGGTCTGGGGCCGTTTCCCGGTGTACTGGCGCTTGCCATCCATTCGGCAGGAATGCTTGGTAAATTTTATGCTGAAGCTATCGAAAATACGGATAAAGGCCAGATCGAAGCTCTGGAAGCATCAGGTGCCAATCGTTGGCAGGTTATCCGCTATGCCATCTGGCCGCAAATTTTACCGGAGTTTATATCCGTAAACCTTTTTCGCTGGGAAATCAATGTAAGATCAGCAACCGTACTGGGACTGGTCGGAGCCGGGGGGATTGGATTTGAACTGACTTCTACGCTCCGTCTTTTCCGCTACCAGGAATCACTTACCATTGTTATCTTAATCCTGGTCACAGTCATGATTCTGGATAAGTTATGCACAAAAATTCGACAGCATATTTTATAGGAGAAGACATCCACCTTGCAAGGAAGATGGGCGTGACACATTTGACCATCACAAACCATGATACGACAATGGATTTGCGGGGATCTATGAGTTAAGAGCATGCAATGATTCAGTATTATAAAAAATACAAGCGGAAATAAAGAAGCCGGTGGTCCTAAGGGCCGCCGGCTCTTTCTTCTAAATGGATCCAATGCTTTTCTTAGCTGCTTTGAGTAATAAATTTTGCTGAATAGGGCTTGATTATTTTAATATAATGACTATACTTAAGACTAGAAAGTGATCCGAAACGTTTTGGAGGACAAAAATTGGCTACAATTAAGGATATATCACAATTAACAGGCTTTTCGATCACGACCGTTTCGAGAGCATTGAACGGCTATTCTGACGTCAGCGAAAGCACCCGTAAGCTGATTAAGGAAGCTGCTGAGGCGTTAAACTACAGTCCGAACGTCCTAGCTAGAGGATTGGTCATGAAGGAAACGAAGACACTGGGATTGCTTGTGTCGGGAATGACGCACAAGAACATCAACAACAACTTTGTGTTTGAAGTATTATGCGGCATTAATGATAGCGCGGCTAGTTCTGACTATGATCTCATTTTGTTCAGTACGAACACTGCAAAGCAGAAAATGAAAACGTATACGCAGTTATGTCGGGAACGCAAAGTGGATGGAGTGATCCTGCAGGGTGTCAAGACCGACGATCCATATTTGCAGGAAGTTCTGGATAGCGATATTCCTTGTGTATTGATCGACATTCCGATCCAGAGCGAAAATGTGGGCTATGTATCGACGAATCATAAGGAAAGCGCTCAAGCTGCCGTAGAGCATTTGATCAGGTTAGGCCATCAGAAGATTGCCATGATCAACGGCTATTCGGAAGCTTTTGTATCCAAGGCACGCTTTGAAGGTTTCGTCAGCGCAATGGAGCAAGCCGGGCTGAACTGGAAGCGGGAATGGGTGGTAAAGGGCGACTTTACGGAAGAAGCGGCCCAGCAACAGGCCCTGAAGCTGCTAAGAGCATATCCAGAAATAACCGCCTTTTTTTGTGCCAGCGACATGATGGCCCTGGGAGTGATCAAGGCTGCTAATGAAATGGGATTATCCGTACCGGGGCAGCTGTCCATTGTGGGCTTTGATGACATTCCGACCGCTGCTTATTTTCAGCCGCCACTGACTACGATTGGGCAAAACATGTATCAGCTCGGGTATGAAGCAGCCAATTTGCTGATGCGCATGCTAAAGTCCGAAGACAGTCCCAAGTCTAATGTGCTTAGAAATGAGCTGGTTTTGCGTTCATCCACGGGCAAGCCATATGATCGCAGTATTTAAGCCATAACCGAAATGTTTTTTTGTTTTCCAAAACGTTTCGGTTTTATTTTCGCATAAATCCAAAACGTTTCGGATTATTTTATATGAAACTCTGGGAGGAATACGATTTGTTGAAATACGATGCTGGGCAAAGAGAATGGACTAACTGGCTGGTAAGGGAAACCTGTTTTGATCCCAACCACCAGGGCAAGGCCGAAGCCATCTTTTCCTTGGGCAACGGGTATATGGGATTGCGTTCAGCTACAGATGAGCGCTATGTCGGTCAGGTTCGTAACTGGTTCGTGGCTGGAACCTTCAACAAGTTTCATGAACACGAGGTCACCGAGCTTCCCAATGTTGCAGATGTGACCGAACTGCAAATCCTAATCAATGGTGAAACGTTCAGCCTTGAAAAGGGAAAAACGCGGCAGTACAGCCGTGAACTTAATCTGAAAACTGGAGAGTTGACCCGTGATATTGTATGGGAAAGTCCGAAAGGAGGAACATTTCAGCTTCAGTTTAAGCGGTTCGTTTCCCTGAGCAATCTGCATGTTGTCGGCTCCAAGGTCAGCATCAAACCGATCGACGGTGAAGCTATTGTACAGGTTGTATCAGGCATCAACGGCCAATGGACGAATTCCGGAGCACAACACTTTACCGAGGGAGAAAAACGGATTTTTGATAAGACGTACATTCAAATGACCTCCGCCACAACGGAGTCCGGCATTGATTTTGTGACTCATACCGTTCACCATTGGAGTCTGGATGGAAGCAGGGTTGAGCCGGAGCTGCGCCAGACGATGGAACGACGCAAGGTAGGCATTGAAGCCAAGGTTAGCATTCCCATGGGATCATGTCTAGAAATGGAAAAAATCTCAAGTGTACACACCAGCCGTGATCTGGCATATGGAAAGACGGACTACTCTCTCGATTTTATGCGAAATGCAGCCCTAACGGAGTTTAAGCAGGAGGCAAGCAAGGGTTACGACAGATTGTTTTTTGAAAGCGCTAAAATGTGGGAAGATATATGGTCGGCTTATAACATCGAGATCGATAGTGCCAGCGGCTATGACCAGCTTGGGATTCGTTTCGCCATATACCATCTCGTCATAATGACGCCTGCGCATGACAACCGTATGGGTATCGGGGCCAAAGGGTTGAGCGGAGAAGGGTACAAGGGCCATTCCTTCTGGGATACGGAGATTTTTATCCTCCCATTCTTCATCTATAGCAATCCAGTGGTGGCCCGTTCCTTGCTGGAGTATCGCTATCAGGGGCTGGAGGGAGCTAGAAGAAAGGCCAGGGAGAACGGTTTTGAAGGCGCCATGTATCCTTGGGAAGCGGGCTGGATTGAGGACGGGGAAGTCACGCCAGTCTGGGGAGACGTTGATATCGTAACTGGCGAACAGACCAAGATCTGGTCTGGATTCATTGAGCAGCATATTACTGCGGACATTGCGTACGCGGTGTGGCACTACGTACAGTCTACAGGCGATCTGGAATTCATGGAGCAGTATGGATATGAAATAATTTTTGATACAGCCACATTCTGGGCAAGTCGTCTCGAATGGGACGAAGAAGCTGACCGCTACCACATTAATCAGGTAGTGGGTCCGGATGAATACAAGGAGCATGTGGACAACAATGCTTTCACCAATCATATGGCGCACTTCAATATGCAGCTCGCCATTCAGTACTATGAGAAGCTTCAGCAGGAACGTCCCGATTTGCTTCAGCGCCTGGAGAATAAGCTAAATCTTGCAGCCGCAAGGGAACAATGGAACAAGCTTCATCAGTTGTACCTCCCGGAACCCAACGATCTGGGAATTATTCCGCAAGACGATACGTATCTCGGTAAAAAAATCATTGATCTTACACCTTACAAAAACCAGACAAAAGTCGCAAGCATCTTCAGTGACTACAATCTGGATCAGGTTGGTGAAATGCAGATTTCGAAGCAGGCGGACATCATGATGCTGTTTTTCCTGCTGGAAAATAAATTCGAACCTGCAGTCAAGCGGGCGAATTATGACTACTATGAACCAAAGACACTGCACGATTCCTCACTGTCCTTGTCTACACACAGCATCTTGGCCAGCGATTTTGGCGATCGCAAGCTTGCCTACGATCTGTTCCTGCGGGCGACCGAGATTGATTTGGGACCAAACATGCATTCCTCGGATGCGGGTATTCACTCGGCCTCCTTGGGAGGTGTCTGGAAGTGTGTGGTCATGGGATTCGCCGGCGTACGCATGCTGGATGGTCAGTTGCATCTGAATCCGAAATTGCCCGAATCCTGGAACAAGCTAAAGTTCCCTCTCTATTGGCATAACCACCGGTTGCTTATCACTCTTACACCTGAAGATGTGTTGATCGAGGCCGATACGGAGGAAAACATCAGCTTGCATGTTTTAGGGCAAAAGGTGAATGTCCATCAACGAATTCAAATCAAAATGTAGACATACATTTCAGGGAGGTCATTTACATGAAAAAAGGATCCATAGGTCTGATCATGATACTGGTGCTTTCCATGCTGCTGTCAGCTTGCTCTTCGGGAAGCAGTACGGACACAGGTAGCTCCGGTGGTAAGGTGAAGCTGACCTTTACCGTATGGGGCGATGTTAACAGCAGCGCGGATGAAGTGAAGCTGGCCGAGCAGTTTAATGCGGCTCACCCCAATATTGAGGTTAAATTCGAGCCCATCCCGAGCGAGGGGTACGGAACGAAGCTGACAACCTCACTTGCTGCCGGACAGGCACCGGACGTATTCCTTGTTGGCGATGGTGAATATTACAAATACGTAGATAAAGGCGTAGTTGAACCGCTCGATAGCTATCTCGCTGCAGACTCGTCATTCAAGCTGAATATTTTTCAGCCAGACCTGATCAACAACATGAAGATTGAAGGCAAGCAATATTATCTGCCAAAGGACTTCAATCCGCTGGCCTTATGGTACAACAAGCGCTTGTTTGACGAGGCACAAATTCCTTACCCGACTGATGAATGGACGTGGGATGACATGATCGCTGTTGCCCAAAAACTGACTAAAAAGGAAGGCAACAAATATACCCAATTCGGCTTTAACGCTGGGAAATGGGAATATCCGATCTATACCTATCTGTGGGATTACGGAACGGACATCGCCAATGAGGACGGTACTGCGGCCGAAGGGTACATGAACAGCGACAAAACCGTGGCGGCCATGGAGAAATATGTCGCCCTCTCTCAAGGAGAGAATAGGGTATCTCCGACTCCTCTGGATTCCCAGACGCTGGGCGGAGACTCCTCCATGTTTATGACAGAAAAGCTTGCCATGATGGTCACGGGGCGCTGGGTTAAGACTGATTTGGACAAATCCAATGTAAAATATGGCTCCGCTATGATCCCGAAAAGTGCGGACGGTACACGTTCAAGTATCACTGCAACCTCAGGCTGGGCCATCAATGCATCGAGCAAGCACAAACAGGAAGCGTACGAACTGGTGAAGTGGCTTTCAGGGGTAGAGGCCCAGAAGCTGCGTTCCACTAACGGCAAGGTACTTCCGGCCACGGTCAAGGAATTGGAAGAGGTCAAGGCCAAGGAAATGGCGGACAAACCAGTCATTGAGATGATGAATTTCGCCAAAAAGCCGATTACACTACGTTCCGCAAACGGTCCGATTTTCGTAGAGGAATTCACGAAAGCGCTTGAGAAGATGTTGCTTGGTGAACAGGACACCAGAACGGCTCTGGACGAAGCGGCGAAGAACGTTGACAGCAAGATCAAGAAATAACCATGGAGGTGAGCCGGAGGACATGCCGGTTCACTTTCTTCATCAAGGAGGTTGCCATGCGTAATTCAAAATCCGAACGTGCCGGGTATTTGTTCATTCTGCCGTGGATACTGGGGTTGCTGCTCTTTACGATCGGGCCCATGCTGTTCTCCATGTTTCTGGCCTTTAGCAAATGGGACATTATCACCGGAGTCAAGTCAATTGAATGGGTGGGACTGGATAACTTCCGGACCATGTTTCGCGATGATTTGTTCTATCAGTCTTTGAAGGTAACTTTTATTTTTGCTTTGGTTTCGGTTCCCTTGTACCAGATTGCTTCTTTACTCATTGCTTTGTTGCTAAATATGCGAAATCGAGGAATGAAATTTTTTCGCCTGATCTATTTCATGCCTTCGGTCATACCGGCAGTGGCGGCATCGATGATGTGGATCATGATATTCAATCCCGAGTATGGGGTTCTTAACCGTGCGCTTTCTTTGTTCGGCATTCAAGGGCCGGCCTGGCTACAGGATCCCAGTTATGCTCTTGGGGCGCTAATCGTCATGGGACTCTGGGGAATCGGCAATACCATCATCATTTATTTGTCCGGTTTGCAGGGGGTTCCAGAGGAGCTGTATGAGGCGGCCAACCTGGACGGAGCCGGACCGCTTCAGCGCTTCTGGAACATTACCCTGCCGATGATTTCACCGACCGTATTTTTTAATCTGGTCATGGGTATCATCGGCGGATTTCAATATTTCACCCAGGCGTTCGTCATGACCAATGGGGGACCGCTCAATTCCACGTTATTTTATAACCTGTACCTTTACAACAAGGCTTTCAAAGATTTTGATATGGGATACGCCTCTGCATTGTCTTGGGTACTGTTCATCATCATTCTGGCGTTCACACTCCTGGTCATCCGCAGTTCATCTATGTGGGTCTATTATCAGGGTGATAACGAGAAGGATTGAAAGGAGGATATATCATGAATTATAGTTCCACGCGGAGCAGGATCGTTTCGCGCATATTCTCGATGGTGCTGCTGGTCGCGGGAGCGGTTATCGTTCTTGTACCGTTGTTATGGACGCTGGCTACATCATTGAAGACCCCCGCTGAGGTATTCACAGACAACTTTTTCCCGGCAGCATGGATGTGGTCTAACTATGCCAATGCAGTGACGGCCATTCCCTTTTTTACCTTTCTGAAAAATACACTGATTATACTCATTCCAGTCATGATTGGAACGGTATTCTCTGCTGCGTTATGTGCCTACGGCTTCGCCCGCTTCAACTTCCGCGGGAAACGGATGCTGTTTCTGGTGCTATTGGCCACCATGATGCTGCCATCCCAGGTTACGATGATCCCGATGTTCATCATGTTCAAGGAAATCGGCTGGGTCGATACGTTCCTTCCACTGATCGTTCCTGCATTTTTCGGTGGCGGCGCCTTTAATATTTTCCTGATTCGTCAGTTCATGCGTGGCATTCCGCGCGATCTCGATGAATCCGCATTTGTGGATGGGGCAAATCAGTTCCAGATCTTTACCCGCATCATGTTGCCTCTCTCTATGCCGCCGCTGATTGCAGTGTCGATCTTTACATTCATGGGAGTATGGAATGACTTTCAGGGTCCGCTGATCTATCTGAACTCCAGCGACAAGTATACGTTGGCACTTGGTTTGTCCATGTTCAAGGGCTTGTACAACGTGGAGTGGAACATGCTGATGGCGGCTACTATGCTGATCATGATTCCACCGCTTCTGGTCTTTTTCGTAGCTCAAAAATACTTTATTGAAGGCATTTCCATCTCATCGGCCATCAAGGGATAGACGTATGGCGGCATCGGTGAGATCAGAGAAAAGCCATTGCAGGGGAGGACAAAAGATGGCCCGTATCACTAGCAGGCACCCGATCAATTTGTATTACAACGCAGGAGAATACGTCAAAATTTGCGGAACGCAGGACGGTTATTTTCCTGATTTTGGACACCATATGGCCAATGAAATGGGAGGCGTATGGCTACACCCCATCAAGCTGCTGGACGGATTTTGGCTGAAAGTTACGGATACCGATCGTCAAATTTCGGTATGGGCAAGAGCAGACAGCTATAGCAGCGAGGCATGGGGAGGAGGTCGGTTCGAATATGACCACGGCCTGAGCCATATTCCGGTGTCCATTGTCCGTTCCCAGTTCGCCCCGGACTACGAAAAGGGTATGGTGGCAGAGTATGAAATCACTTCCTATGGCGAGGGGGAAACGCACCTCAGGCTTGAACTGCTGTCACGGACCGATCTTCGGCCTGTATGGTATTCGGACGAGATCGGCATCTTGCCCGGAACGGCCGAGACGGCCGAATGCCTGTCGTCCCGCAAGGTGATGGTCAAGGACAACAGTCACGACTGGTACGTGCTGGTTGGAAGCGACCTTCCAGGCATTGAGAACACCGTCGGTCCGAACATCTACGGACCAGAGCTGACTGCTGGCAAAGGGACGGGAATATCTTTTGCAGCGGAATGTACGTTGAAGGAAAAGCAAGTGTTGCGTTTTCGCCTGTTCGTTGCCGGGTCGGAAAGCTCTCGTGAGGCATGCGAGCAAACGTATGCTGCCCTTGAGCAGGGACGTAACGATCTGCTGGAGCAAAAGAAAGCCTTATATGATCGGTTGGATCAACGCTCCTTGCTTACTATCGAGGGGGAAGAGGAGCTGAATACGCATTTCGCCTGGGCCAAGCGCAACAATCAGTGGCTGGTACAGCGTGTTGACGGCATCGGCCGTGGACTGACGGCAGGGGGTCCAACTTATCCATGGTGGTTCGGCTGCGACAGCACATATGCCCTTCAGGGCGTTCTCGCCACTGGCGACCACTCGTTGGTGAAAGACACATTGAATCTGCTGCTGGAGAAGTCGAGAGAGGTGAACGACAACGGTCGATTCGTTCACGAAGTGACCACAATGGGGGCCGTCTCCAATCCGGGAAATACTCAGGAGACCGCGCACTATATCGCTTTTGTCTGGGAAATGTTCCTGTGGACTGGAGATGAAGCGCTTCTGCGAGAACATTATGGCTACTGCGTGCAGGGTATGGACTGGCTGCTGCATACGATGGACCCGGACGGAGATCTTTTTCCCTCGGGCTACGGCATCATCGAGATTGCTGGACTGAACATGGAGCTGATCGACAGTGCCGTATATACAGCTAAGGCTCTTCAGGCGCTGGCATGGATGAGCAGTTATCTGGGCGAACAGAACAGCGGCGAGCATTATCAGGAGCTATCCGAACGGGCCGTACAAGCAATCAATCAGGTGTTTTGGTCTGACAAGGACGGTTTATATGCTGATGCGGTTGCTCCTGCAGGTGATATTGCCCCGAAGGTCACTTACATGGCCTCCTTGGCAGAGAAGCAAGGCATTCAGGGGTACCGCGAATATGTTGAAGGGCTGCTGGCGGAAGCCGGAGAGGATCAGGGAGATCGGGGCTGGCTGCTGAACAAGAACTGGGTTATAGTCACGCCGATGGAAGCCGGGATCGCAGATCCGGACAAGGCGCAGCGTGCACTGGAGACGATGCGAAGCAGCGATTTTGTCGGGGAGTACGGCACCTATCTGGCAGCCATTTACCAACAGGGTACCATGACAATCTCGACCGGAGCGCATGCGATAGCCGAGGCGACCTATGGTAATCCTGATGAAGCTTTGGGTTTACTTCGGAGGATGGGCAAAAGCTTTTCCCGGGTGCAACCGGGGTCCTTTTCCGAAATGTCCCCGGATTACGGATGCGTGGTTCAGGCATGGACAATCTACG
This sequence comes from Paenibacillus sp. Aloe-11, assembly GCF_000245715.1. Lineage (NCBI taxonomy): Bacteria > Bacillati > Bacillota > Bacilli > Caryophanales > Paenibacillaceae > Paenibacillus > Paenibacillus sp. Aloe-11. Next base: position 396,682 of record NZ_JH601054.1, read on the forward strand.
CTCTCGCGGTCCCCGTCGTCCGGCATTTCTTTGGCGTCAGACCAGAAGCATATTTGCAAAAGGTAAGCTTTGTTCCCGATTTTCCACAGGCCTGGGCCGACAAAACGTGCAGGCTTGAGCGTCTGCGTGTGGGGGATGCCGAATTTGATATAAGCTTCGAAATACGCGAAGGCTTGCGGATCGCAGAAATATCCAACCCTTCAAAGTGGACCGTTGTTTTGGATTGGAAAGGACATAGATTCGAAAGCGATAAAGAACGGATTCTATGGAAACTGGATGGCCAAAGCTGACCTTGAAAATAAGGAACAATTTAGGAAGAGTGGAATCAATAAAAGACAGATATGGGGAGGAACTATAGGTGAAAGGAAATACCGCTCACGAGAATCCATTATACAGGGAGTGCACAATCGAAGCCGTTATTTTTGATTTGGATGGAGTGATAACGGATACGGCGGAATATCATTACATTGCTTGGAAGCAGCTTGGGCAAGAACTCGGTATTCCGTTCGACAAGGAATTTAACGAGCAGCTGAAAGGAATCAGTCGCATGCAATCCCTGGAGCGCATCCTTCAGCTCGGTGGCCAAGATCAAAGCTATTCTCAGGCGGAAAAAGCTGACTTTGCCCGCCGCAAAAACGAACATTATGTCTCGTTGCTCGATTCCTTGACACCGGAACATACTTATCCGGGTATCCGAGAGTTGCTGCTTGAATTACGGTCAGCCGGCATCCCTGCTGTGATCGCTTCAGCGAGCAAGAATGCGCCGCAAATTCTGCGAGCACTCGGTCTTGAATCATTGTTTGAATATGTCGTTCACCCGGATTCCGTCGCACATGGCAAGCCTGCCCCCGACCTGTTCCTGCGCGGAGCCGTTGAGGTGGGAGCAGAAGCCTCACGCTGCATCGGCATTGAGGATGCCCAAGCAGGCATTCAGGCTATCAAGGCTGCAGGCATGATTGCGATCGGAATAGGGGAAGAGAACGTACTTAAACCTGCAGGAGCAGATGTTGTTATGAAGGATACCGGGGGGTTGAACCTGTCGTTTCTTGAAGAAACGCTGCAGGCTTTTGGATGCTGATAGCCATGTGCTTCTCTGACAGTCACTTTGCCGCTTTATGCAAAATATATGGGAGGGCAATACATGTGTTATAACGATAGTCGTACAATCAACCGTGTATGGTGGAAAGAGGCCGTTGTTTACCAGGTCTACTGGCGCAGCTTCATGGATACGAACGGTGACGGTTACGGCGATCTGCAGGGATTAATGCAGAAGCTCGATTACATCAAGGGGCTGGGCATTGACGTGATCTGGCTTAATCCGATTTATGAGTCACCTGACAAAGACAACGGATACGATATCTCCGATTATTATCGGATCATGCCCAAAGCGGGCACGATGGAGGATTTCAGGAAACTGCTGGCCAAGGTACACGAGTTGGACATGAAGCTCATCATGGATCTGGTGGTCAATCATACTTCCTCCGAGCATCCATGGTTCGAGGAATCGCGTTCATCGCTGGACAATTCGAAGCGTGACTGGTACATATGGAAGCCAGGAAATGCGGGAGGACCGCCGAACAACTGGCGTTCGTATTTCGAGCCATCTGCCTGGACGCATGATGAACGAACAGGGGAATACTACTTCCATTCGTTTGCCAAGGAACAACCTGACCTTAATTGGGAGAATGCAGAGCTGCGGCGAGAGATATACCGCATGATGCGTTTCTGGCTTGATCAGGGCATTGACGGCTTTCGAATGGATGTGATCAATCTGCTGGCGAAGGTACGGGGATTTCCTGATGCGGAACGGCCCGAACATATCGACTACCTGGGAAATAATCCGGGCATTCATGATTATTTGCAGGAAATGAACAGGGAGGTGCTTCGGCATTACGACATCATGACGGTAGGGGAAATTCCGTTCGTTACTCCCGAGGATGGCCTGCTGTATGTAGCGGAGAGCCGACAGGAGCTGCATACGCTGTTCCATTTCCAGGTAGCGGACGACATGCCTGTATGGAATTTGGCCCGATTCCGCCATATTCAGGCCACCTGGCATGAAGCCTTCTGGCACGAGGGCTGGAATTCGCAATTCCTGAACAACCACGATCATACGAGGCAGGTGACCCGTTATGGAAATGACGGAGCGTATCGCATGGAATCAGCAAAGCTGCTGGCAACGATGATTCATACGCTTCCCGGGACACCTTATGTATTCCAAGGTGAGGAGATTGGAATGACAGGGGTCCATTTCCCTTCGATCGACGATTACCGCGACATCGCGATGCACAACAAATACAGGGAAGCGGTAGATAAGGGAGAGGAGCCTGTGCGGGTGCTGAGGGATCTGCAGCCGCTGAGCCGGGACAACTCCCGGACTCCTATGCAGTGGAATGGGGAACAGCATGCCGGATTTACTACGGGACAGCCGTGGATTCAGTCTAATCCCAATTATGCAGAGATCAACGTGGAGCGTGATCTGGCAGCTCCAAACTCCATCTATGCGTATTATCAGCGATTGATCTGCCTGCGTAAAATGCATAAAGTCATGGTGTATGGCGATTATGCCGATCAGTCCGGGGGAGAAGCTCACGTATATGCTTATACGCGCAGTCTCGAAGAGGAAACGTGGCTTGTTGTCCTGAACCATTCCGACGTACAGCAGCTTTATGAACTTCCTGTCCCATGGAAGGAAAGATTTGAACATGCTCAGGTCTTATTGGGTAATTATGATGGACCTCCGTCGAAGGACAGGGTGGAGGATGATGGGATTTGTTTGCGATTACGCCCCCACGAAGCGGTTATTTATTCGTTTATAGATTAATTTCGTGATAGAACAGGTATACCCTTACAGATTTCAATGATGTCTATAAGGATCAGTCAATGTTTCATGGCTGATCCTTATTTGCATTTTAACTGTATCCCGATAAAGAGGTGCAAGATGAAGAGGAAAGTTGCTCCAGAGGAGCCTTTTCCGCCAGCAAAAGATCGATGGCTTTATCATCCTTTGCGTTCTTTACACTTTTCAGGCAGGGTGTAGTAGTGTAACATAAGGTTACCACTTTCTGTTTGGAATGGTAAGCTCGACACTTCCATTTTACCAATATGCCACACCCAGTCATTAAACGGCTAGAGGCATTTTCAAAGCTGCGAAGCTTGAATGATTAACTTTAGTTTGGGAATGCTGCGAAAAAATTTTTCATACTGGTTACTTGACCAGTTGCAAGGCATGTTGTTAGCGATTGACTGCCGGATTGATATTATTCGATGAAACTTTATTAAATAATGAAATTACTGTAATATATACAAATAAATTGGAATGATCAGAAGGAGAAGGCTATGGACGAAAGAACACTGCTATTACTTGGAATATTAAAGTCCCAAAGTTTACATGGTTATCAAATTAATGAATTTATCGATAAAAACTTGAGCCGGATTGCCTCCATGAAAAAAGCTACAGCTTACGCCATTTTGGACAAGCTGAATGCTGCAGGCTTAATCAGTGTACGTGAGGACCAGAATGGAAACCGTCCGCCAAGAAAGGTATATTCCATTACTCCGGCCGGGGAAGAGGAATTTTACTTGCTTCTTCGTGGAAACCTGTCTGAACAGGACATCACGTCCTTCAAGGGCGATATTGGACTTATGTTCATAGACCATCTATCCAAGGAAGAAGCGATCGATTGTCTGTTGCTGCGTTTGAGTGGTCTAACCGAACAAATCGAAGAATTGCAGCAAATACCTAAACATAAGTTCTCAAGAGGGATTGATTTATCGTTCAAGCATCATCTTGTATGCAAACAGGCTGAGAGGAACTGGTTGCAATCTGTTATTGAAGAATTAAAAAAAGAATAGAATTTCGTTCGATTCTTACAGTTCATAGCAGGTTTTGCGCTGCAGCGCAAAACCTGCTTTTTTTGTGTTGGCTTTAGTCTGAATATTACCAAAAATTGAAAACATACAATTTGATTAGTCAGTATTGACTAATCAAAATATGCGATTTATAATCACCTTTGTATTAATCAATTATGACTAATCAACAAAACTAATTAGGAGGAAATTATGTTGCTTTTTTTCGCAGTTCTGTTTATTAACTTGGCATTGGTTGCTTATACTATCGGTGTTTGGGCTGAAAGAATTTCAGGCCGGTTGAAACCGAAGCATCTTGTTTTCTTCCTTTTCGGTTTATTATTCGATGGAATAGGTACTGGCTTTATGGGGCAGCTGAATCCAAGCAAAGAAATTAATTTACATGGTATTACAGGCATGGTCGCCCTTGTGTTGATGCTAATTCATGCAATATGGGCAACAATTGTTTTATGGAGAAAGAACAAAAAGCAGATCGATCAATTCCATAAGCTTAGCTTGGCAGTTTGGGGATTGTGGTTAGTACCTTATTTGATTGGAGTCGGACTAAGTATTTTCAAATAAGCCATCATGCTCAAGATAAGTGCTACAAAGTTGTAGCATTCCAAACCTGTAGGCAGTACCAGTTATACCGGTACTGCCTACGTTAGTTAATAAAAGGTAGCTAACCCAAAAAAGTCAACTTCCTTCAACTGTTTTATTGAGCTATCGTCAACCTTTGTGCTTTCCTGAAACCTTTGTTTTCCGACAAAACATGTGCCAGTCGATTGTATGGGAAATATTCACTTCCCTTTACGACATGATGCAAAATCAGATTCACAACATGATGGTGGCGTATTCATTCGTCTTCCAAACTTTAATTCGCAAAAGGCTATTAAATATTTAGAGATATTTAACACGGAATTCGGATCTGGCCCCAAACCGATACCATAGCTTATCCAATGCTTTTCTTAGCTTGTTCGAGTAAATTGGATACGTAATCGGCTTTGTCGTCCGAATAAGAGAGCAGTGTAGTATATCCTTTATGGATAGCGTTGAGTTTTTTTTCAGCATATTGCTTGGCTACATGCGGGTTATCTCTTAAGTAATTTCTAATGAGAAGATTATTTATCCATTGCTCGCCATTCCAAATGACAACAGCAAGATTATAGGCATGTTCTTGGCGTTTTCGAAAATATAATCTTCCCTTTACACCCGTTTCTCCGAATCCTTCATAACCAAGTTCTATTAGTTTGTTAGATACGGAGTTGTTCAACTCAAGCGTTTTCACGCCAACCAAGATATCGATAATCGGCTTTGCAAACATCCCTTGTACCGAGGTACTGCCGAAATGCTGTATGTCGATAGCATCGTCTCCAAATGAAATATTTATGCAATCTCCGTATTCTTACATAATGTAATTAGAGTTTCTTAATAATTGAAGATACAATAAAGAATGATGTTTTGATATAAATAAGTACGGTATAGATAAGTCAAACGATAATTTACAAATAAGTTGAGGATGAAGAGATGAATATACAAAAGCTTACCATTGGACAAATGGCGGAACTCAATCATATTACACGGCAAACATTGCGGCATTATGAGGCTGAAGGTTTACTTACTCCATATTATACAGACCCGGATAGCGGATATCGTTACTATCATATCAACCAAAGTGCAAGGCTGGATATGATTCATCGTTTAAAAATTTGTGGGATGTCGCTCAAACAGATAAAACAGCAGTTTGAGACAGCAAATATAGAGGATATCCAAAGTTCTCTAAAGACGCAACTAGATTTTATTGACGAATCTGTTCGTCGTCTTAATCAGAGCAGGTACATGATTTCAAGAACCTTAAATAATTATGAAAGGTATAAGTCACTCCCACAAGATCCCACCATATTCCATGAGCATCTTCCACCCAGAAAAATATATGTGCACACATCAAGTGTAAACTTCTTTGACCAGGAGGATTCAGGTTATGAAATTATGCTTTCGGAATTAAAAACAAGCTTAGTAGAGAAAAAACTGCCTGCAAGCTATTTGTGTAATATAGGAACAATAATACGCAGACCATACATTGAAGAGCGTATGCTTTATTCAAATGAAGTTTTCGTGTTTGTGGAGGATGACTTTGAAATCCCTGCTAAAGTTGAGATTCTTCCTGGCGGAATGTATGTAAACATTTGCTCAGAGACCATTTTCAAAGAGTCCGAGTATGCCGAACAATTACTAAATTACATTACAGATGCTGGTTTCATCATTGCAGGGGATTACATTTGTGAAGTGATCGCCGAGTTCCCGATGTTCGATAACCTCTCACGCAATATGCTTTATAAAATACAGATCCCAGTGACAACAAAGGAAGGATAGCATATAAAAATATCATTTGACCTTATTGTAACAGTAAGGTTTATATTTGGGGTATAGCCTAAACCAATTTGTATTTTTTACTAAGGAGGAAGGATTATGGAACGTAAAGTAAGAGCAGCGCAGTACGGTTGCGGCAAGATGAGCGTGTACCTGATGAGATACCTGCTTGAAAAAGGTGCGGATATCGTGGCGGCGTTTGATGTGAATCCCGCAGTCATCGGAAAGGACATCGGTGAAGTCATCGATTATGGCAGAACACTTGGAGTTAAGGTTTCAGATATAAAGGATGCGGATCAGGTACTCTCGGAACTCAAACCGGATGTGTGTGTTATTGCGACATTAAGCACAATGGCAGATATCAAGACGGCACTTACGGTTTGTGCTAAAAATGGCGTAAACGCGATTTCAACTGCTGAGGAATCACTTTATCCCTGGATTTCTTCGCCTGCAGTTACAGAGGAGCTTGATGAATTAGCAAAAAATAATAATTGTACGCTTTCAGGCAGTGGTTATCCTGATATGTATTGGGGAGTGTTGGTGGATACCCTTGCAGGCTCCTTGCATAAAATCACAAAAATCAAAGGAATCAGCAGTTATAATGTTGAGGACTACGGTATAGCTTTGGCCGAAGGGCATGGAGCTGGTCTTACTCCTACTGAATTCGCTGAGCAAATTGGTAAATTCAACGACTTGAACTCTAATGAAATAAGGGGAAAAATCGAAAATGGCGAAGTTACGCCAAGCTATATGTGGTACCAAAACGGCTGGTTGTGCAGTAGAATGGGGCTTACTCCTATATCGCAAACCCAAAAGTGTATTCCTATGACACATGATAGGGATCTTGAATCCTCCACGCTTGGCATGACGGTTAAAGCTGGCAACGCAACTGGCATGGCGGCTGTGGTTACAACCGAAACCGCAGAGGGGATTGTTATTGAAACCCAGTGTATAGGCAAAGTTTACGCACCTGAAGAGTTTGACAAGAACGAATAGTCTTTTTATGGTGAGCCCGAAGTAACAATTAACGTAGATCGTCCGGCAACAGTACAGTTAACCTGTGCAAACCTTGTGAATCGTATTCCAGCGCTGATTAATAGTGAGCCAGGATACGTGACCACAGATAAATTGCCGAATAATGCATATCTCGTAAAACCGTTGAATGAGTATATTAATTTTTAATAAAATGGGGAGATAGGAACTTGGTCACACTGCTGCTGATAATTATTTATATCGCATTCATAGGTCTTGGACTGCCAGATGCTCTGCTTGGCAGTGCATGGTCGGTTATGAAATCTGATATTGGTGCAACAACAGAAATGGCCGGTTATATCGCATTAACGGTCTCGCTATGTACGGTGATATCCAGTCTTTTTGCAAGCAGACTATTACACAAATTTGGGACGGGTAAGGTAACTTTATTCAGTATATTATCGACAACACTTGCATTGCTTGGATTTTCGTTCTCCAATCATTTCGCTTTTCTAATACTTTTGGCGATTCCGTTAGGATTCGGAGCAGGCTCTGTAGATGCTGCATTAAGCAACTATATGGCCCTTCATTTTAAAGCAAAGCATATGAATTGGCTGCATTGTTTTTGGGGAATTGGAGCAATGACGGGTCCTATATTAATATCATTTTGGCTGAATGAAGGGAACAACTGGCGTGCAGGTTATCTTACAATAGGGGCGATACTTGCTGTAATCGTTGTAGTATTGTTGTTTTCTCTTCCGCTATGGAGAATTTTTGAAAATGGCAGATCAGATGTAGGTGACGAAAAGAAATTAGTGAGCAACAGAGAAGCTTTGGGCATCAGAGGTGTCAAAATGTCCATGCTCGCAATGCTCTGTTATAATGGGTCCGAAACAGCAGCAGGCTTATGGATGGCATCCTTTTTCATAGAAAGCAAGGGAGTATCTGCCGGAACAGCAGCAGCCTTCACATCCTGCTTTTTTATAGGGATTATAATTGGACGTGTTTTTTCAGGGTTTCTTTCTACACAAGTATCCAGTAAAAATCTGATTCGATATGGGGGATTAATGGGGTGTTTGGGGCTTTTCATCCTTGTTTTGCCTGCATCATATTGGGTAGCCGCAGGCGCCCTGTTTATTGTGGGGTTAGGTGGAGCGCCAATCTATCCTAGCATTGTACACGCAACACCGGTACGTTTCGGGGAAAAGGCTTCTTCCAGTGTAATTGGGCTGGAAATGGCAAGTGCCTATGCGGGTTCTACGCTGATTCCATTATTAATGGGATTGATTGCTAGTCAATTTGGCATGTTTATGGTGCCTATTATTTTGCTTCTGTTGTTTGGCATCATGTTTGCAGCTTCAGAAATGGTTAATAGATCATAAAAAAACTCAAAAGTGTGTAACTTCAAACCATTTTTTAATAAGAGATATTAAATAGAAAAACTGCTCAGTCGTCAATTGACGACGGGCAGTTATACAGTGACAATAAGGAGGGATCTCATTATAAACCTTTCGTGTAACGATCTCATCCTTTTCCAGGCCTCTGAGCTGAGTGGTCAGCATTTTTTGAGTAATGCCGGGCATTAACCGACGAAGCTCAGACGTACGTTTCCGTCCTGTCATCAGATGGTAGATAATTAAAGACTTCCATTTTCCTCCCATTACTTCTAAAGCCGCTTCCACTCCAACTTGATACTTCTTTTGAACCCTATTTTTTATCTGTTCAGTCATCCCTTAATCCTCCTTTAGAAGGCTACGTTTACTTAGAACAATCCATCACTTTAATTCGTTATTCAGGTCAGTTTCTAGGGAATTTACCTAGGGCACTTCCATGTTCCTATGGCACCTGTATCATCCTATAGAACTTAAAAGTGCGTACTTCCAGACCATTTTCCTATTGTTTATAATAGCATCAACCATTGATCATGCCTAGAAATTAGCTGTTGAGAAAGGTAGTGAAGAAGCATGAAAGTATTAAGCGTTGTTTCACACCCGAGAAAAGATTCCTTGACCTTTGAGGTGGCCGGTCGTTTCGTACAAGGTCTTGCCGAGGCTGGCCACGATTATGAGATATTGGATTTGCACGGGATTGGTTTTGATCCTGTTTTAAAAGAAGCAGATGAACCTGATTGGTCAGTTGCGGAACAGTCCTTTTCCCCTGAAGTAGAAATGGAAATAAGGCGAATGAAGGAGCATGATGCGTTGGCATTTATTTTTCCACTTTGGTGGTGGCATTTGCCGGCTATGCTGAAGGGGTATATTGACCGTGTATGGAACAATGGGTTTGCGTACGGTTCGAATTACCTGCATCATCAGCATGTCTTGTGGATTGGTTTGGCCGGCGTTTCGAAAGAACAGATGAAAAAGCGCAACTATGATGAAATGATTACTCATTTACTAAATGTGGGAATTGCAGATTATTGCGGTGTTTCCAATTCCAAGGTTGAATTCTTATATGAGACCCTGGATTCAAATCCCGGTCATTTCGAAATGCTGCTGAACCAAGCTTATCGCTTAGGTTTGAATTATGCCTATTGACACAGAGAACAGTATGTATATAATGTTGTGTAAAGGTCAGTTATGACCTTTATATTTTCCCTTAATTATTTAACAACATTAATTAATTGTATTGAATAAATCGAAAGGAGTGACAGAATGAAGTCGTTTTTGCCGAATGACATTAAGGATGAGAATAGAAAGATCATTTTTGATATTGTGATGCAGAATCCGGAATTGGCGAAGGTCGAAATCGCGGAGAAGACGGCGATGAGCTTTGTAACTGTAAGTAAGATCGTCAATTTCTTTGAAGAGATCGGACTGTTGACTGCTACTGGAGAAAGCCGGGAAGGCTCTGGCGGCTTGGGAAGAAAAAGAACGGTATACCGATTTAATGAGAACAGCTATGTAACCGTCGGAATTCAAATCATAGGCAACAGAATTACTGCTTTACTTATCAATCTATACAGCAAAATTATCGATTCATACTCCATTGAGACGGATATTCCGTTTTATAGTGAGCAGTTTATCTCGATTTTTGAAGACATCATTTTGCGTATGAAGAATGTAGCAAAGAAAACGAACAGCGTAGTCTTGGGTATCGGTATCGGGGTCGACGGGGCGATAAACACAAGGAAGAAAACGATCAGAATGAGGATTCAGGACAATAAGGAGCAGGATTACAATTATGAGCCTATCATCGAGAATCTGATTAACCGGGTTGATTTGCCTATTTTCCTTGAGAACGATGTAAACGCTTCTACGGTGGCTGAATTCCGCAATCTGGAGAACTCAGGGAAAGCGCTGGCTGATCTGGTTCATATCGCAGTAGGAGACGGGATCGGGGGCGGCCTGGTTATTAATAAGGAGCTGCATAGAGGATTCAATGCAAGCGCGGGTGAGCTGGAGTATATGTGCTTTGACCCGGAGTACAGAAGATCACCGTCCTCCGTCGGCTGGCTAGAGAGCAAGCTGGGGATTCAGCATTTGTTGAGTAGCTATGATCTTAGCTCTGAATCAGACATTGAAGCGTGCGCAGATTATGTAGGCAAGCATCTTGCCCTGGCGATGATTAATATCATCAGCGTGCTCGACATCGACCAGATTATTATCAGTGGCAAGACGGTAGCGCTGTTCCCCGAACGGATTCTTGAGAGAACAAGATATTATGTCGGGCAGTATGTGGAGTGGACTCCAACGATAACTTACAGTGATTCGCATCATTCGACGGCTGTCGGAGCTGCCGTACTCTCGCTTCAGGATGAGATGATAAAAGTAATTTCCGGATAGGAAGTGAACGTGATGATTAAGATTTTTGCAACTGAAGAGGAAGTCGCAGATGCCATTGCCAGAGAGATGAAAGAGCATCTATCGCATGAGCATCCAGTGTTCTGCTTGGCGTCAGGCAGCACACCACAGAAAAGCTACTTGAAATTTGCCGGAGACGCCGAGATTCATGCTAGGATTCAGCAACTTAAAATTGTCAGCCTGGACGAGTGGGCCGGAATAAGCAGAGAGTCTGAGGGCAGCTGCTATCAAATGCTGAATCAGGATTTATTCTCGCTTGTCCATTTGGACCCCCGGCAGATCGAATTTTTTGATGGGACGGCGCCGGATTTGGAGCAGGAATGTCTGAGAATCGACCGCTTTATCGATCGACATCCCATAACTTTCAGTTTAATGGGGGTTGGAATGAATGGCCATATCGGCTTGAATGAGCCAGGCTGTCCGATGCTGGATCATAGCAGTGTCGTAGATTTATCGGAGACGACCAAGACCGTGGCCCAGAAATATTTCCGTCAGCCTACGGTATTGGACAGAGGAATCACCTTGGGTCTAAGTCAGGTGGCGGGCAGCAAGAGAGTGATTGTAGCGGTGACCGGTGAACGCAAAGCCGGGATCGTCAAAGAAATATTTACAAATCCAGAAGCAAAGCTGCCCGCTCAGGAGCTGCTCGGTTATGAACATATTGATTTCTTCCTGGATTCGAAGGCAGCGAAATATATTAAGCAGCGATAAAAACTGAGGAGTACAAATTATGAGTAACAGCGTCATTGGAGTGGATATTGGAGGAACGAATATACGAGTCGGGTTAGTGAATGAGCAGTTGGAATTGGTTCGAAAAGAGACGGCATTAACTAGCGAGTTCCTAAGTGCTGATGAAGTTTTCAACTATGTCAAGCAAGTGATCGAGAAAGTGGATCATCACAAGACGGCTGACAAGATAGGGATTGCCTTGCCTGTTCCTTGGAAGGAGCGAACCGAGATTATATGCGATGCGACCAACGTTCCCTGCCTGGAAGGGGTTCATACCGAATTTATAAAGCGTTTTTTTCCCGGTTATGAAGTTCATTTCGAGAATGATGTAAATGTCGTGACTCTGCTTGAATCAGAGCATGGCGCGTCCCAGGCGTATGATCAATCGATCTATATCACAGTCAGTACGGGGATCGGCAGCGGAATCGTTCTGAACAACGAAGTGCTCCACGGTGCGCATGGTTATGCCGGAGAGATTGGCAGCATGGTTATATCTGATAACGGCAAGAGCCATTCGACATTGCATCCCGGTACGCTTGAAGCTCTGTGCAGCGGCAGGGCCCTGGAGAAAGAGAGCAAATATCTGTACGGCAGCGAGGCTACGGCGCATTTATTGTTCGAGAAATACAGGCAGCATGACGAGAAGGCGGCAGGTGTCGTGAATGCCTGGGTTGAGTACTTCTCCAACGCGATTGCTTCATTAATGCAGACGATCGATCCGGATATATTTGTCATTGGAGGAGCGGTCATTCACAACAACCAATGGTTGATAGATAAAATTATTGAAAGCGCTAAAACCAAAGTATTTGAGCATTTAAGCGACAAAGTCAAGGTAGTCTTGCCTAAATTCGGCCCTGATGCAGGCGTGATTGGTGCGGGGTACATGGCGTTAAAAAACAATAAAGGAGCATGAACAACATGAAGAAAATGAAAGTTGCGTTAATTGGAGCTGGCAGCGTGTCCTTTGCTTTGGGGGCACTTCAGGATATGGTGTTGTCCGAGCGCTTGAAGACTCAGGTAGAACTGGAGATCGCTCTGATGGACATTGAACAAGAGAATGTGGCGAGAACCTATAAATATGCAACAGATATGTTTACCGCCTTCTCACATCCAGCGAACATTTGGCAGACGACCAACTTGGAAGCAGCTCTGCAGGCGGCTGATTTCGTCATCGTGGCGATCGAGGTGAATCGCTACTTCTATTGGTCGCAGGACTTCCATATTCCTCGCCGCTTCGGCAGCAAGCAAATTTACGGTGAGAACGGCGGCCCTGGTTCGATGTTCCATACACTGCGAAATCTGGGACCGATGCTCGAAATCGCCCGCACGATGGAACGTGTCTGCCCAGACGCCTGGTTCATTAACTATACGAATCCTGAAGCGAAATTGGTTGAGGCTATCTCGAAGCTTACCTCGATCAAAGTCGTCGGTCTATGCCATGGACTGGATATGGGGATCGAGCAGCTGTCCCAATTTCTGGAGATGGATATCGCCGATATCGGGATGGAAGGCGGGGGCTTGAATCACTTCGGCTTCTTCACCAAGATCTGGAACAAGAAAACGGGTGAGGATCTTTATCCGTTATTTGATGAGAAGGAGAAAAAGGCCAACCGTCTGGCGCAATTCGATCATGTCGCGCTATCCAGAACGATGTACCGTACTTATGGATATTACCCTTATCCAGGCACCAACCATGTGGGTGAATATATCTCTTATGCAGAGGATTTCTATGCTGGCTTGTCCTTGCAATACCGTTATGATCCAATCCGCGAGAAGCTGTGGGAGAAGGATTCGAGAACCCCTGATTTCGTATACTGTGCAAGCGGTAACAATCTGGATCAAGGCTTGTTCTCGAAGATTCAGACGCAGGAGCTCTGGGTCGAAGAGTCCTATATTTTCGATAAGCAGAAGGTTTGCCGCAGCAATGAATATGCAGTTCCGATCATTGAGGCGATTTTCTTCGATGATGAGATTGAACTGAACGCGGTCAATTTACCGAACCACGGTGCGATCAAGGGACTTCCTGACGATATGGTTGTTGAGACCCAGGCGATCGTTAATGGCAGAGGAATTACGCTGAAGCCGATGACGGTAGAACTGCCGACTGCGATTATCGGAACAATTCATATTCAAGGATCGATCCATAAATTGTTGCTGGAGGCTTTTGTGGAGCAATCCAAGACGAAGCTGCTGCAGGCGATCCTATTAGATCCTCAGGCTCCGACTTATTATCAGGCCTGCGCGATGATCGACGAGATGTGCGAATTGCAGCAAGATATTTTACCTAAGCTGGAATGGAAATAAAGGGGGCTTTATGGACAACAAGAAAATCATCGAACTGCTTCAGAAGATGACGCTCGCTGAAAAGATCGGACAGCTCTCTCAGACGACTGGGGAACATTACGTCGGCAAAATTGATATCGAAATGGTTGAGACCGGCCCTGACTTCCCGGATCATATGCTTGAGGGAGATACGCTGTATACGATGGGAAGTATTATCGGCGTGTCGAGCGCCAGGATCACGAACCTGATTCAAAGTAAATATTTGCAGAAGTCACGGCTTAAGATCCCTCTGCTGTTCATGCACGATGCGATACACGGATACAGGACGATTTTTCCGATACCATTAGGGCTCTCTTGTACCTGGGATGAGGGAATCGTGCAGCAGGCAGCGGCGGATACCGCTTCGGAATTGCGCGCTGCGGGCATACATGTGAATTTCTCGCCGATGGTCGACCTTGTGCGCGACTCCAGATGGGGAAGAGTGATGGAATCCTTTGGCGAGGACCATCTGCTGTCCGGTAATCTTGGCCGGTCGATGATCAGAGGCTATCAGAAAGACGAGGACGGAGAGTTTGCCGAATCGGGAGTAGCGGCCTGTTTGAAGCATTTTGCCGCGTATGGAGCCGGCATTGGAGGAAAGGACTACAACGCTGTCGATATGTCCTGGAGAGAATTCTATGCCTATTATGGAAAGCCCTATGAAATAGCCCTTCAAGAGAAGCCAAAATTTGTAATGAGTTCATTCAACACGTTCAACGGGGTTCCTGTTAGCGCAAGTGAGCAGATGATGAAGGAAATCCTAAGAGGCACCTATCAATTTGACAACATCGTAATATCAGATTGGGGGGCAGTCGCTGAACTGCAAAACCACCGCGTTGCCGGCAATGACAAGGAAGCCGCTGAAATGGCTTTAAAAGCGGGCATTGATATCGAAATGGTCTCGACCTTGTATCTTGAGCATTATGAACAGATTCTAGAAGAGAACCCGGCGCTGATCCAGGATATAGATGCAGCCGTTCTGAAAATTTTGCAGCTTAAAAATGAAATGGGCTTATTTGAAAATCCTTTTGTAAACGAAGCTCGTGAGAATGAAGTCTTAATGAATCCGCGCTTTCTGGAGCATGCTAAGGACATCGCCAAGAGAACCTGCGTGCTGCTGAAAAATGAACAAATGCTACCTATAAGCAAGGAATACAAAAAGATCATCATTGTCGGTCCGTTTGCTGGTAGCAATCAATTGCTAGGCAATTGGCGGTGCAAAGGAAGCTTTGACGATGTAGTTACCTTAGCGGAAGGGATGAAGCGGGTAGATGATTCATTCGATCTGCAAGTCTATGAATCCCTGAAGGACTGTCCTCAAGCTGAGTTGGAGCAAAGCGATTATATTGTCGTGGCGGTTGGGGAGCACTGGGAGTTAAGCGGTGAAGGGCATAGCAGCGTGAATATCGATCTGGAGGCCAGCCAGCAGCAGCTTATCCGTGAAGTCAAGCAAACGAACAAACCGTATGCATGCATCTGTTTTTCGGGCCGGCCATTGGCGCTTCAGAACATTATCGATGATATCCCCGCTCTCTTGTGGTGCTGGTATCCGGGTACACAGGCCGGCAGTGCGATTGCTGAGCTGATTACAGGTCAAGATACCCCGTCGGGGAAACTAACGATGTCGTTCCCGCGTCATTCGGCGCAAGCGCCGATCTATTACAATGAGTACAGCACAGGCCGTCCGGCAAATGAATCAAGCTACAGCAGCAGGTATCAGGATTGTGAAATCGGGCCTCTGTTCCCATTCGGGCACGGGCTGACTTATACCGGTGCGCAGTATTCTGATTTTAAAATTTCGCGTCATCATCTGACAGCCGGTGAGGAATTGACGATCTCTTTTCAGGTGAGCAATCCAAGTGGGTATGACTATTCTGAAATCACTATCCTATACATTGAAGATCTTGTCTCAAAGGCGGTACGTCCTGTGCGCGAGATGAAGAAGTATCAAGTCGTAGGTGTACCAGCGCATCAGACAGTTAACGTACAGATGACTCTGGCCTTGGATGATCTTCAATATTTGGATACCAGCCTGCAGCAAACGGTTGAAACGGGAAAATTCAATATATATATCAATGATCTTGACCATCCCGTGTTTACCATAGAATATCGATAAAATGTCATGAATTAGAAGCATTTTATCCGAAATGATCACGTTCTTTTGATTCAAGTTTTGCATTTCCTCAAAATAAATAGACCTTCCTTCTTGGAGAATGCCAAAGTGACTTCCCTCTCTTGGGGGTTCCGGTTGACTTCTCCAAGTTGGGGTGAATGTCTGTTTTATTCTCGAAAATCCTTGCCTAAATAAGGCATCAAGTTTATGCAAAGAGCTGAACCATACACAAGTTCGAAATTTTCGAATCAGCTAGCAGATTTTGGATAGCGCTTACATGATTCGGAATGAACTGACAATGCTGTACCTGAATAGGGAGGGGGTATACGGATGAAATCCACATTTAAACATAAGTTTCTATCCCAGTGGGAGCTTCAAGTCATGGTCTGGCCGAGCATTATATTGATGATTGTTTTCTCGTTTGTCCCGATGTTCGGATTGATCATCGCTTTTCAGGATTATTCTCCGTTATCCGGTTTTGCGGGCTCGGAATTTGTAGGTCTGGATAATTTCAAAGCCTTTTTGGGGGACAAAGATTTCTACACTGTGCTGACGAACACTCTTGGCATCAGCCTGATGAAGCTGTTGATCGGTTTTCCGCTTGAGATTGTCCTGGCCATATTAATCAATCAAATCAGATTAGGATTATTCAAGAAATTTACGCAAACGGTATCTTATTTACCCCACTTCCTGTCATGGGTTATTCTTGGCGGCATGATTACATCCTGGCTCGGCTCAACGGGACTGGTGAACAGCTTCCTGCTATCGACTCATCTCATATCTGAACCACTCTCCTTCCTGTCAAATGCGAATGCTTATTGGTGGATAGCGACGCTGTCGGATATTTGGAAAGAGGTTGGCTGGGGAACGATTCTTTATCTCGCTGCCATAACGGGAATTGATCCATCATTATATGAGGCGGCGAAGGTCGACGGGGCGAAAATCTTGAAGAGAATCTGGTATGTCACGCTCCCCGGCATCAAAAATATTATCGTGCTAATGTTTTTGCTGCGTGTAGGCTCGATCCTGGGAGCGAATCTGGATCAGACTCTCGTCCTGCAAAATTCTTCGAACATGCTGCGCAGTGAAGTCATTGACTCTTATGTTTATCATTTAGGTCTGGCGCAAGGGGACTTCTCATTCGCGACTGCGGTCGGAATCTTCTCGTCCGTCGTATCGGTCACACTGTTGCTGGTAGCCAATTTCTTAACCAAGAAGCTTAGCGATAGTTCAATTTTTTAGAAGGGAGGGAGCTATATGGGGCTGGATAGAGGCGAGAAAGTATTTAACATTTTTAACGTGCTGTTCATGCTGTTTTTTATTTCCATCATCGTATTTCCCTTGATCAATATCGTCGCCCTCTCGTTCAATAACGGGTATGACGCGATGAAAGGGGGCATTTATCTATTCCCGAGAAAATTTACGCTGGTAAACTATGAAACCATATTGAAGGATACGACCATTTACAGGGCGTTTGGAGTGACGGCAGCCAAAACAGTAATCGGTGTCATCGGACACTTGGTTATTACAGGAGCCGCAGCCTATGCTCTGAGCAAGTCTTATTTACTGGGAAGAAAGATATTCATCCGTATGGGCATCATCACCATGTTCTTCTACGGCGGGATGATTCCATCATTTCTGGTGGTCAAGTCGCTCGGTTTGGCGAACAACTTCTGGGTGTACATTATCCCCGTGCTATTCAGCTTCTACGACATGGTCATATTAATGAATTTCTTCAGGAGCTTGCCAGAATCTATTGAAGAATCAGCCAAGATTGACGGGGCCAATGTATTTCAGGTGTTCTTCAAAATTATAGTCCCGCTATCTTTCCCGGTACTGGCGACGATCGCCTTATTTCATGGAGTGTACCAGTGGAATGATTTCTTCGTAGCAAAGCTGTATGTGACGGATAAAGCACTGTACCCGATTCAATATTATTTGTATCAGCTGTTGACGAGTGCAGGCGCTGCCAGCTCTGCCAAAGCGGGGGTATATATATCCAAAGCGTTTACGACACAATCATTGCAGCAGGCTACAATGATCGTTACAACCTTACCTATTGTGCTAATTTACCCTTTCCTTCAAAAATACTTTATTAGCGGCATGCTGGTCGGAGGAGTCAAAGAATAATGATAAAAGCGAGGGAGAACAACATGAAGAAATCGATCATCCTTCTGACTTTGGTTGCATTAGTTGTCTTGTTGGCTGGGTGCGGCGGTAAGAAGACAAGCGAAGAATTGCCGGATTCGACGATTAAAGTGAATGGAGATACACCGAGCTGGAAGAATGACAAGGCAACGGCTGAGCTTGACTGGTATATTAATTTCGATTGGTTCGCCCAGACCTGGGGCAATGATGTATCTTCCAAATATATAACAAAGGATACCGGAGTAAGCATCTCTTATTTGGGCGGCAGCGACGACAAACTGAATACGATGATGGCCTCCGGAGACCTTCCGGACATCATTACAATGGATGGAAACAACCCATTTGTTAAGGATGCCAATAAATTCGCAATCCCGCTGGATGTTCTGGCCAAGAAGTATGATCCCTATTTTTTGGATAAAGCAGCCAAGCCGGAAACGCTCAAGTTCTTCACAAGGGACGACGGCCATATTTACGGGTATCCTAACTTCTCGAACACAAAATCAGATTATGAGAAAGGCGGTATTTATGGAAACCAGGCATTTCTGGTACGGAAGGATATTTATGAACAGCTCGGCAAGCCTGATATGACCACGCCGGAAGGATTCATCTCGGCATTGGAAGCCGCGCAGAAGCTGGGCACGAAGGATGAACTGGGAAAAACGGTCATTCCGATCGGGGTGTCCCCTTTCACAGAAGAAAACCCTGAGAAGAACGGAGTATTCAATCGTACGCTGGCCGATTTTATCGGAGTCCCGATGTTGACGAAAGACGGCAAATACTACGACCGTTATACGGATGCAGATTTTCAGAAATGGCTTAAAGTGTTCGTTGATGCCCGGCAGAAGGGGCTGGCAGACCGGGACATGATTACGATGACCAAAGACGACAAGGATGCACGGCTAACGAATGGCAGCTACTTTGCCTATTTCGCTTCGGACCTGAACGGTGAGCCGGATCCGTTGTCCGTGTGGGGGAAGGAGCACCCAGACAAAGAGTACATTGCCGTTAACGGGCCATCTTCTACGATAGGAAATAAAACCGTATTGCCGGGCACTTCCATTGAAGGCTGGACCCAAACCTTTATTACCAAGAATGCCAAGAATCCACAAAAGGCGATGGAATTGGTGACTTATTTAGTCAGCGAGTACGGCAACAACGTCATGAACTTTGGTCGTGAGGGCGAAACCTACACCATCAAGGACGGAAAGCCTGTCTTGAATCCAGATCTGCTGGAATTCAAACAGACCGATCCTGCCGGCTTCGAGAAGAAGGTTGGCTTGACCACTCATCTATGGCTGCAGGATAGCGCTCTGCTCTCCCGGCAAATGGGGATTTCTCAGTTCCCGAAGGCTTTGCAGCAACCAAAAAAATGGACTCAAGATTACGTGGCGCCACAATTCGAATTAGCGAGTCTTGATGTATATTTATCTAAAGAATCTTCCAGAAATAAGGAGAAGATCGATCAGAACTGGGCGCAGACGATCGCCAAGATCTTGGATGCCAAATCGGATAGCGAAGTCGATCAGGCGATGAATGAATTTATTCAATACCGAAAGGATAATGGCTATGATAAATTGGTGGAAGAGAGAAATAATCAAATCGCGGCTAATGTGAAGAAGCTGCAGTAAGCGTAAGAATACAAACTGAGGACTCTCCTTGGATGAGTCCTCTTGTAGAGTATCTGTTTCAACTGATCACTCAGTTTCCTTCCATGCGCATTCTCATAGTTGGGACCAAGGTACTACTGGAGTCATTATGCTATTGCAGCTCCATTCTAAAAGCAAGCAACGCTGGGGAGTCCTTGATCAGGACACGCCCTTGCCGTACAGCCAGAACCCTACCAGACCAAAAGGCGCGAGCCGACAGGGAAGATCCCTGGCGGCTCGCGCCTTTTTGCGCTGGCCGTTATTCCTTTTGTCCCATTTTCCACTTCTGGTATTCGAGGAAGTCCTTGAACTCTTTTTTGCTGACGCCCGAAGCCATTGCTTCTTGCATCAGCTCCCACCATTCCGGGTCAAGCAGGTCCTCCGCAGGGCGGTCGCCGTACAAGAGCAGGTGGATCGAAACGGTTAAAGCATCGGCAATTTTCTCGATAAAGGAAATGGAAGGATTCGATTGAATATTTCGTTCGACATTGCTCAGGTAGGATTTGGCCACATCCGCTTTATCCGCAAGCTCGGACAAGGAATACCCCCGATCCTGGCGGATTTTTTGGATGCGGTCGCCAATACGTTCTGCCATGTAGCGATCGCCCTTCTATCAGAATAATTTGATGTCATTATATCAAAATATACGTGATAGGACAAAGGCGTAAAGTCGGAATTTCGTTAAGTAAAGAACACCTTAACCCAGGACCAGGGTAAGGTGTTCTGCTTCGATTTGACGGCTGAATTATTTGGCTTCTCCTGCGCCTTGCTTCGCTTCGAATGTCCATTTCAGATTCAAAGCGTCACCTTGGAACTCGTTTTGATCCTGACCGTTATCCTTGAATTCGAACTTGACGACCAGGTCGTCGGTATCGCCTGCTTTCAAGCCCCCGTGCTCTTCGAACCAGGCCACCCATTTGTTCTCCACGGCGTCAGGGGCTAGATTTTGCAGATCATACAGCGAGGTTTGGTAAATGACGGTTTCCTGTTTGTCGATGTTCTTCAAAAATCTAACGATGACATGTTTGCCGAAGTCATCCACGTTTTCAGGGGCTCCCGGCTTATTCGTAACCGTATAGGTCGTTTTCAGCAATACCTTGGAGATGTCGAGCGTACCTTCGTTTTTCAGTTTGAACGTGCGGATTGCGAAATCCCCCGGTTTGAGGGTGCCCACGTCAATGATCGCCGTCGGATCGGCGTTGAGATCCAAGGTGCCTGCGGCGAACGTGCCGGTCGTTTCCACGGAATCGCTAAAGTAAGCGAACGTGCCTCCGCCGATCAAAGACAATCCAAGCGCTGCGGCGGCTACTCCAATACCCAAAGTCTTTTTGATCCCCATACAAAATACCTCCCTAATTTTAAATGATTTTTTTTATATTGCATCCTTATGAAGTCATAAGGAGAACAACCGAAAGTTAGAAGCAAGCGATTTAGTGTGTTATGGAGCCTTGGTGTCCGGTTGGGATACGTTCGGGTCCGACTTCTTTTCTTCCAGCGCCGAAATGGCTTTCCATAAGGACGCTAAGGCATACAGGAACAAAAGGACCCCCGGGATGATCAACAGTGTGACGTTCCCCAATTTCGTTCCGGCGAAGTTGAGAACGTATCCTACGTAAGGGACGGTAAAGCCGGTGTAAACACCGGTGACATTGGCCGGATCAACCGGCTCCAGGTCGGCGGCATCGTTGTTGTCTCCCTTGGTCCGGTAAAGGAGCTGACCGGTTAGCTTATTGCGGGTTACTTCGACGATGCGGTGGGTAATCAGCTTCTTTTCGTCCGCCCGGAAGGTGATGACATCGCCAGCGGTAAATCGGGTCATATCGCCTCCGGGCTTAATGGCCACGATGGAACCGGTAAGTATGGAAGGCTCCATCGAGCCGGACAACACCGTTTTCAACTGATAACCGTAGAAATTTGGTTCGCTGCCGGACATTTTCGACATGACGACGGAGCCGGCCACGGT